>CBDUGK010000073.1:0-19933 GCA_965366875.1 uncultured Desulfobulbaceae bacterium
ATGATAGAAATTTTGTAGCAACGAAGCAGATGGAGAGTTTTTACGACGCCATCAAGGTTGGTGAGCTGTTTTTTGCAGATCGGGAGTGCACCCAGATGTCCTTGTCGAGAAAAAAAGAGAAAATAGTCTATTCCTGCCGGGAATGCGGCTATCAGAGTATCAAATGGCTTGGCCGATGCCCTGACTGTGGCCAGTGGGAGAGCCTCGTAGAGGAACGTCCGACGCTGGCCTCGGATCTTTCGGGGCTGTCCTTTACTCAGCCCATTTCCCTTGTCGACGCACCTGATCACGGTGAAAAGAGGCTGGTAACAGGACTTGGGGAGCTTGACCGCGTGCTCGGGGGCGGAATTGTGCCCGGTTCGGTTATCCTGATCGGTGGAGATCCGGGAATCGGCAAGTCAACCCTTATTCTCCATATGCTCTCCTCTCTTGCGGAAAAAGGAAACGAGGTTTTATATGTTTCCGGAGAAGAGTCGGCCCACCAGATAAAAATGAGAGGTAACAGGCTGTCCGCGCTGGACAGTAATTTGTTTCTGGCAACAGAGAACGCGGTTGAGAAGATCATCGCCATGACGCGTGCGATGCGCCCCGCTTTTCTGGCGGTCGATTCAATCCAGACGCTGAGCTGCATGGATATTACGTCTGCACCGGGGTCGGTAACCCAGGTGCGGGAGTCTGCCGCCAGATTGCTCGAGGTTGCCAAGCATGACAATATTCCAATCGTTCTCGTCGGTCACGTGACGAAGGAAGGGACGCTTGCCGGCCCCCGCATTCTTGAGCACATGGTGGATACGGTTCTTTATTTTGAAGGAGACCGCAGCCATGCCTTTCGAATGCTGAGAACCGTTAAAAACCGTTTCGGGTCCACAAACGAACTTGGCGTCTTTGAAATGAAGGCGGAGGGACTCGTTCAGGTAACCAACCCGTCGGAACTTTTTCTGGCGGAGCGGCCGCTCGATGTTCCCGGCTCGGTGGTTCTTCCCAGCGTTGAAGGAACCCGGCCGATTCTCGTTGAAGTACAGGCGCTGGTGAGTCCCACCAATCTCGGCACTGCCAGGAGAACGGCAATCGGGGCCGATCCCCAGCGGCTGGCGCTGCTCTGCGCGGTGCTGGAGAAAAAAGCCGGCATGGATATGTACGGACATGATATTTTTTTAAATATTGCCGGAGGTATTCGGATTGACGAACCGGCACTGGACCTCGGGGTGATCTGTGCTTTGGCCTCGAGCCTGAAGGAAAAACCGGTGGCCGCGGACACCGTGGTCTGCGGAGAGGTCGGTCTTGCCGGCGAGATCCGCGCTGCCGGCAATATGGAAATGCGTCTTCGCGAAGCCGAGCGCCTTGGTTTCAGCAGATTTGTGATGCCGAAATCAAATGCTGATCGACTGAGATCGCAGTCTTCGATCCAGTTGTCGGGTGTTGCGACAATCCAGGAGGTTCTTGAACTGTTATTTGAATAAAACAGAAGGAGGAGGGGATGGATTTTAAAAAATTGATCGTACAGAGTTGGAATCACACACTGAACTTTATCGGTCCCGTGTTGCTGGTGACATTAGTTCAACTCCTTGTCATCATCATAAGCCTTGGGATTCTTGCTCCGGTCACCACGGCCGGCTATGTTCAGTCTTTGCTGCTGGCAGTCAGGGAAGGGCGGCAGCCGCAGGTGGGTGATCTGTTTTCGGAGATGCGGCTTTTTCTGCCGCTGTTCCTGTTTTTTTTGCTGGTGACCGTTGTTGCGGTAATTGGCTTTACGCTTCTTGTTTTACCCGGTTTTGCCGTCATCGGCTTTGTTGCTTTTGCCTCTTTTTACCTGATTCCGCTGATGACGGATCAAAAGATGGGCTTGTTTGATGCCCTGAAAATGTCGTGGGATCAGGCCGTCAAACCCCCGTTGTCTGATCATCTTGTTGTGGCGATTCTTTATGTGGTGATCATGTCTCTTGGCTCGTCGCTGCCGTTTGCCTTTCTGCTCACCCAGCCAATGGCGACGTTTCTGATGGTCGGTGCCTACCTGAAACGGGTTGTTCCGGAAATTACCGAGGATGACGGCATCATGGAGTCTGGCAGGGATGACATCGGCGCAGGGACTGATCACGGGGTGTCGTCCGGAGACAGCGGGGAGCAGAAGTAGTTTCATTGCTGCCTGTTATCGAAAAAAAGGGGAGGGGAATACATGGAAAACCACAATCATGATCATTACGAAGAGGAGCAGGCCAACTTCAGCGTCGGTCTCTTTTTTATTGCTGTGCTGGCAGCTCTTTTTGTCATTGGTTTCTTGCAGTGATCGGCTCTCTGAGAGACCGCTGCCAAACGTTTTTTAACCTTGATGCATGTTACCGTTAACGGGGTCTTTCGTTTTCGATCACTATTGCCAAATCTGAAAGCGGATTTACTGTTGCTGAAATGCGAATACAAAAATCGTCTTTAATTGAAAGGAGATAGATAGCAATGTCTGAAAAGCCGACTGTTCTTACAGCCGATGGCATAGTGGAACCTGACGAGGAAAAGGAAAAGAAGGACAATGAGACCTCCCTTGTTCTTGCCAAAGATATATTACCGGAAACCCTGCTGATCATCCCACTTTTTGATCGGCCGATGTTTCCTAAAATGATGGGGCCGATTATTGTCGAGGACCCTCGCATCCAGAAAACAATTCTTGAAGCACAGCAGCAGGGAGCACCGATATACCTCGGGCTGCTTCTGGTCAAGCCTACTGAAGATGGAATTGCCAGCATCCCCAAGACCATGGAGGATTTTTTTTCCGTTGGCGTGGCGGCCAAAGTTGTACAAATTTCAACGATTACACGGGGGGAACCGCTTCAGCTTGTTGCCCAGGCCCAGGAACGTTTCAGCGTAAAGAAACTGATCAGGGAAAAGCCGGTTTTCAGGGCGCTGGTCAGTTATCATTTCGAGGGTATTCGGGAATCAAGCGACGAGTTGAAGGCCTACTCGGTTGCCATTATTGACTGCATTAAGGAGCTGGTTACCCTGAACCCGTTATTCAAGGAAGGGCTGGGGCTGCTCCTCGAGCGGATTAATGTCAGCGATCCCAGTGCCCTTGCTGATTTTGCCGCCTCGATGACCACCTCTTCGGGGTCTGAGCTGCAGGTAATCCTCGAAACTTCCAGTATCAGAAAGCGGTTGGAGAGCGTACTTGTCCTGCTGAAAAAGGAAATAGAGATATCGAAGCTCAAAGCTGATATTTCCAAGAGAATTGAAGAGCGTTTATCAAAACAGCAGCGGGAATTTTTTCTCAAACAGCAGTTGATGGAGATAAAAAAGGAACTCGGTATCGCCAAGGACGATTCCGAAAGTGAAATTGAAAAATTCAAAAAACGCTTGAAACCCCTGACACTCTCTGAAGAAGCCCAGGAGCGGATTAACGAAGAGTTGGAAAAGCTGAGGCTTCTTGAACCTTCTTCGGCTGAATTTAATGTAACCAGGGCCTATCTGGACTGGCTTACCGTATTGCCGTGGGGTGTTTACAGCAAGGACAGTTACGATATTGCCAAGGCGGCCCGTATACTGGACCGGGATCACTATGGCCTTGACGAGGTAAAAGAGCGCATTCTCGAGTTGATCTCAGTGGGCATCGTCAAGGGTGACCTGTCAGGATCAATTATCTTGCTGATTGGCCCGCCGGGGGTTGGCAAGACATCGGTCGGGCAGTCTATTGCCAGGAGTGTCGGCAGGAAGTTCTTTCGTTTTTCCCTTGGCGGTATGCGTGACGAGGCTGAAATCAAGGGGCATCGAAGAACCTATATCGGGGCCTTGCCCGGCAAGTTCCTTCAGGCAATCAAGACCTGCAAGACCGCCAATCCGCTCATCATGCTCGATGAGGTCGACAAGATCGGGGCAAGTTTTCGCGGTGATCCCGCCTCGGCGCTTCTTGAGGTGCTGGACCCGGAACAGAACCAGGATTTTCTCGATCATTACCTTGATGTTCGCTTTGATCTTTCCAAGGTTCTGTTTATCTGCACGGCCAACCAGATGGAGACAATTCCCGCTCCGCTTATCGATCGCATGGAGGTGATTCGGCTGCCGGGGTATATCCAGGCTGAAAAGGTTGAAATCGCCAGACGCCACCTGATTCCGAAACAGCTGCGCCTTCATGGTCTGACCAAAAGCCAGGTGAGTATCCCCAAACCGGTAATCAATGCCATTGTCGAAGGCTATGCACGGGAAGCAGGGGTTCGGGGACTGGAAAACCGAATAAAAAAAATCCTCAGAAAGGTCGCCAAGGAATTTGTCACTGATCCGAAGAAGGCGATCAGGATTAAGAAAGGTGATCTCCCGGAAATGCTGGGTAGGCGGGTGTTTTCCGACGAGAAGATATTCCGCAAACCGAGGGTCGGAGTGATAACCGGGCTTGCCTATACCAGTATGGGGGGCACCACCCTTCATATAGAGGCAGGGTCCGTGTCCACCGGTACCCCGGGCTTCAAGCAGACAGGGCAGCTCGGCAAGGTAATGATTGAATCTTCGGAGATAGCCTACAGCTATGTTCAGTCATTGTTTGATAATGATGAGAAGAAACTGGAATTTTTCCGCACGCATTTTATTCACCTTCATGTTCCGGCCGGGGCGACGCCGAAAGACGGCCCTTCGGCCGGTATAACCATGGCCTGCGCGCTTTATTCACTTGCCGTCGGCAAGCCGATGATCCCCGATACTGCCATGACCGGAGAGCTGACGTTGAGCGGCTTGGTGATGCCGATTGGCGGGGTAAAGGAAAAGATAATTGCAGCAACCAGGGTCGGAATTAAACGGGTTATTCTTCCTGAAGACAACAAGGAAGATTTTCAGCTCTTGCCTGACCATATACAAGAGGGGGTTTCTGCCTCTTTTGTCGCTACATTCTCCGATGTTCTGAAGATCTGTTTTCCCGATAAGCCATAACGGAGGTTGACATTCAGACGGTACCGTGCAGTTTAGTAACTGTGCGGTACAATTTGACATTTCCAACGCTCCATGTATACAATGACTATGACTGCACCCTGAAGGCGGCGTGGGGGTAGAGTGATCATAGATGACAGGGCATACGTCCGCCTGCAATGGCTGGTCTGGCGAGGTGAAAGTATCCATGGTTGAGAATCAGAGAAGCGAGGCTGAACGGGAAGTTACCATAATGCTGACCGACATTGTCGGCTATTCGCGCAGAACGAGCTCAATGACACCTGACAAGGTGAGAGATTTTGTGGTGGGGTATCACCAGACCCTCCACGGCCTTATTAACAAACCAGCGTTCGAACCAATTGAAATAGAACCGTCTGCCGGCGACGGTGCCCTGATTATTTTCGGCAAACGTCCCGGAGAAGACTCAAAACCAATGTGTCGCCGGGCCCTGGCGGCGGCAACCGAGCTGGCCTTTGCCATCAACAGTAAAAAAATAGTGGCTACCAGGATGGGGCTGTTTATGGGGGATATTCTTGAGGCCCCTATCGGTAATAAAACAGCGAAATTCGGGACGGTATTTGCAATTGCCAGCCGGCTTGAAGCCTTGTGCGATTATTTCGGCACCTCGGTACTGATGGACCGGGATGTCGCCGCCAA
Organism: uncultured Desulfobulbaceae bacterium; assembly: GCA_965366875.1. Taxonomy (GTDB): domain Bacteria; phylum Desulfobacterota; class Desulfobulbia; order Desulfobulbales; family Desulfocapsaceae; genus MADRE3. The sequence goes on from CBDUGK010000073.1 coordinate 5,554, forward strand.
CCAGGAGGAGATGAAACAGTACCTGGTCCTGGTTGGCAAGGTCACTCCCCAGAATATCAATCATCCCGTCCACCTGCAGACCGTCTACATGCCGGGCCTGCATCGTATACCCGATGATGTTGATACCGTCAAGCTGGCGGAGTTTATTTCTCTGAAAAATGAAGCGATGGAGCTGTTCTGCGGCAATGAATTATTGTCGATTGAGCCTGATTTTCCGCAGGTGCGGCAGATTCTTTCCAGGGCTAAAGAAATATACCAGGATCTCTGTGGAACGGTCGATATCGCGACAGAACGGATACTTGAATATATCCGTGAAACACCGTATTCCTTCCGCGAATTCAAGCGCATGGGAATGAAAATATACGGTTACAAGAATGATCCTCTCGGTGCCCGCCTGCTCCATCTTTCAAAAGAGCTGTTAAAGGCGGTCGATAAGGAATTTTACGATGCCCTTGTTGTCGATACCGAATGGGAAAACTATTTCACCCTTGAATGGCACAAACAGGGAGATGTGGTTGTTACCGTCAATGACATTGCCGATGGTATCTATTATATCGACAGCGGTACGGTTATTACCCTGGACGAAGAGGAAAACGTTATTGCAACCCTCGGCTCCGGCAGTATCTTTGGTGAGATGGCCTATTTTTCCAGGCAGCGGAAACGAAATGCAACGGTGGTATGCGCAAGTGATGTTGTACTGAGGAAAATATCCACCACGGATTTTGAGAAATTTCCTGTCATACAGAAAATCTTCAAGCGCATTGCCTCCCAGAGAAAGAACGAGGCTCCGGTACCGTCCTGATAGCGGCACCGGAGCGTGGGGTTGAGGTTAGTTGGCCCTGAGCACAACGTACTGGCTGAAATTGCCTGACCTGATTTTCAGCAGTACCCGTTCGCTGTCGGCCGACTGGCCGATTACCTTCTGCAGGTCGGCCACTGAAGAAATCCTGATCTTGTTGACCTCTTCGATCAGCTGGCCGGTTTTTAGACCCGATTGTCCTGCCGGGCTGTCCGGCGATACTTCACTGATGATGGCACCTTGACGATCCTGGTAACCGAACTGTTCGGCAAGATCCTGGGTCAGATCCTGAACCGTGAGCCCGAATTTACCCAGCACACTATTGGTGGTTTGTTTCTGGGCGAGGTTTCCGAAATCAGCAGGTTGTTCGCCGATTTCCACATTGATATCGAGCGGCTTACCTTCTCTCATGAGCTGCACGGCAACCTCGGTTCCCGGAATGACCAGTGCAACTTTGTTGCGCAGGTCGGCGACATCTTTCAGTTCAATGCCGTTTAGTGACAGGAGAACATCGCCCTGCCTGATTCCCGCTTTATCGGCAGGAGAGTCCGGCTGGGTTTCACTGACCAGTATACCTTTTGCTTTTTCCAGACCGAATGATTTTGCCAGGTCCTCTGTTACATCCTGAATGGCAACACCGAGCCAGCCACGGGTAACTTTACCGTGTTTCTGCAGCTGATCTTCAATTGATTTTACCATGTTGATCGGAATCGCGAAGCCGATCCCCATGTAGCCGCCGGTCCGACTGTAAAGAGCCGAGTTTATGCCGACAACCTCGCCGTGGATGTTGAGAAGCGGTCCACCGGAATTGCCAGGATTGATAGCTGCATCGGTCTGGATAAAATTTTCATATTCGTTGATGCCGACCCTGCTTCTCCCTTTGGCACTGACGACCCCGACGGTTACCGTCTGTTCCAGGCCGAAGGGGTTGCCGATGGCAATTACCCACTCGCCGACCTCGAGCGCGTCGGAATCTCCGAGCGTGATGGTCGGCAGGACGTCAGGTACATTTATTTTTATCAGGGCGACATCCGACTGTGGGTCAGTTCCTACGAGTTCGGCGTCAACTTCCTGGTTGTCTGCTAGGGTAACGGTAATTTTCTCTGCATTTTCAACAACATGATTGTTGGTAAGGATGTGACCTTCCTTGCTGATTATGAAGCCCGAGCCAGCGCCGTACTGCTGCCTTTTACGGGGCTGAGGCTGGGAATCCGGCGGCTGAAACTGGGGTCCAAAAAAGCGTTCAAAAAACGGGTGATTGAAAAACTGTTCAATATCCTGACTTGCCGTGACACTACTGGTCACCTTGACGTGCACAACAGCCGGTTTTACATCTTTAACCACGCTTGCAAAAGCTTTTGCGGAGCGGTCGAGAATTTCAATGCCGTTCTTGGAGTCAGCAGCCCGCACCGCGGCAACATTTATTGCCATCAGAACTGCCATCGCAAAAACAAATAGTGCTGGGAAATAGAATTTTTTTGTCCTTTCCATAGGGTTCTCCGTTATGTGTTTGGTTGTTCGGTGAATCGGTATGATGAAACAGTAAGCGGATCGAAAGGCGGGTCAAGCAAGATTACTGAATTGTAATCTTGCAAACCAGGGCCCCGGTCAAGCGGCCCTGGTTTGTCTTGCTATTTTCTAATCATTTCAGCGATCTGGAAGGAGACTTCAAGGCTCTGTTCCGCATTCAGTCGCGGGTCGCAGCTGGTCTGGTAGTTGAGGTTAAGGTCGTCGTCGGCAAGCTCGCGGGCCCCTCCGGTGCATTCGGTGACATTTTCTCCGGTCAGCTCAAAGTGGACTCCTCCCGGTATGGTGCCCTCGGCCCAGTGGGTTTCAAAGAAACTGGTTACTTCAGAGAGAATTTCGTTGAAGTTGCGCGATTTATGACCGCTCTCGGCGGTATAGGTGTTGGCGTGCATCGGATCGCAGCTCCAGACAATATTTCGTCCCTCCCGTTTCATTTCCCTGAGAAGCGGCGGTAAAACTTTTTCTATTTTCTGCGAACCGAGCCTGGTGATCAAGGTGATGCGGCCCGCTTCATTCTCCGGGTTTAAAATATCAATAACTCTTTTTATATCGTCGATATCGTGGTCGGGCCCGACTTTGATGCCGATGGGATTGAGGACACCGCGAAAAAATTCAACGTGGGCCCCGTCCGCCTGCCTGGTCCGTTCTCCAATCCAGAGCATATGGGCGGAGCAGTCGTACCAGTCGCCGGTGGTTGAATCGATTCTGGTCAGCGCTTCTTCATAACCGAGGAGCAGGGCCTCGTGTGAGGTAAATAACTGCGCCTGGGTTATCTGCGGGTTATCCATTGAAATACCGATGGTATCCATGAACTGAATAGCCTGGTCAATCTGTTTTGCCAGCCGATCGTAGGAACGGCCCATTGGTGATTGTGCGACAAATTCCTGGTTCCAGGCCTGGACCCGGTGAAGAGCGGCGAAGCCGCCACGGGTAAAAGCGCGCAGAAGGTTGAGGGTGGAGGCTGCCATATTATAGCCGGTCAGCATGCGCTTTGGGTTCGGGTTCCTGGCTGTTTTTGTCGGCTTGGCATCGTTGACCATGTCCCCACGGTAGGAGGGCAGTACGAGGTTGCCGACTTTCTCGGTATCGGATGATCTCGGCTTGGCATACTGCCCGGCAATACGGCCGACCTTGATGACCGGCACCCCGCCTGCATAGGTGAGGGTAATGGCCATCTGCAGAAGCACCTTCAGGGTTTCCCTGATTTTTGGCGCACTCACCTGGGAAAAATTTTCCGAGCAGTCGCCTCCCTGCAGCAAAAACGCCTCCCCTGTAACCGCTTTGGCAAGAAGCGCCTTCAGCGAGCGTATTTCGCCGGCAAAAACGAGGGGCGGAAGACGGTTCAGTTCTTTCAGTACCTTGTCAAGCGAAGCTTGATCAGGCCAGGTCGGCTGCTGACGGGCGGGGAAATTTTTCCAGCTTGACGTGGTCCAGTTTTGTTCAGGGGTGGTCATAAATTCGTACCTCGATAATAAAGAGAAATGTGGTTATCAAATGCCAATACAGCAGCGTTCAAGGTCAAAGGCATTAAGAATGCGCTGTTCCCGGATCCTTTTTTCTCTATCCTGGGGCGGGAGAAAAACAAGGTGCGGCAAAAGACGAAGAGCCTCCTGCCGATCAGGAATGGACTGCATTCCTTCCTCTAATACTTTTGCAGTGACGGTGTCCAGCAACAGGGCATCACGTGCGTTGGTAACCACCGCCAGCGGAATCCGGTAACTGCTGTTGAGAAGGCGTGCCGCAGCGAGTGCCGAACGTTCACGGCTGACGAGCGATCCGGGTCCGTAGCGGATGATCATGAACTGTCTGCCGTCAATGTTTACCGTCAGGTCAATCGTTGACCTGACGAAGTTACGGGTGAACAGGGTATCAATAAAAAGGCGAGGCTCAAGGTCCTGCCTGCCATAGCCAAGTGTTTCAACCATCATTTTACTGATCTGCTGGCGAAGACGCTCATCGTCAGTATCGGTCAGCTCAATGCCGGTCAGATAATCCTGCAGTGTACCGTAAACCAGATGGTGAGATAGATGTTCGGCCATTTCCTTCCGCAGTGAAGATAATGTTGAGAATCAACAGTCGTGTCAATAAAAAACTGTTCGGGTGAACAATTACAGTCAAAGATAATCACTAAAAATAACGAATCTGCAGAAAAGTGGGATGATGTCATCTTACTACTGCTGTATTGTTATCGACTGGAGTGGCGTTCGCTCGTTTGTATTTGGTATTTGATTTCGTTCGGGTTACAAAGAAGACAATGAACCTGGCGAAGGCGGCTCAGGCTTTCAACAGCACCGGGATATTCTCTTCGAGGTTTAGGAAGGACGTATGCAGATTACCAAAGTGACAATCAATGCCGATGTGATCCTCACCGAGTCGATCAGTGATTACCTGGTCGGTGTGCTGAACGCGGCAGTGGAATACAGCGTTGACGATGAACGGAAGGCACATGCAATACACGCATTTATCATAGCCGACAGCTGGCGGGATGAAGAACGAAAGATTCTGGAAGCCAGCGTAAAACAATTCACTGATGAAATGGCTGCTGTATTCCGGGTCGAAAAACCAACCGTTGCAAGCGAGATTGTTTCTGATCAGGACTGGGCAAAAAACTGGAAGGAGTACTTTACGCCCTTCGAAATCCTGGAGGGGTTGGTTATTGCCCCGAGCTGGGAACCTTACATGCCTCAAAACCATGAGGAGGTGATCGTCATGGATCCTGGTATGGCCTTTGGTACCGGACATCATGCAACCACGAGACTCTGCCTGCAGCTGATCAGATCAGAAAAAGACAGTTTTCAAGATGGCAGGGTGCTCGATGTGGGCACCGGTACCGGAATCCTGGGCATGGCTGCGGCACTGTGGGGAGCTGACGATGTCCTGGGGATTGATAATGACGATGAAGCGGTGGCTGCCGGCGAGCTGAATGTCCGGAGAAACGAGCTCCAGGAGAAGATGCGTGTTTCTCGGATACCCCTGGACGAGGTAGCGGGCAGCTATTCGCTGGTCGTTGCCAATATTGTTCATGATGTACTGATCGAGCTGGCACAAGATCTGGAAAAAGTGACGAGCCCCGGAGGGGTGCTGATCCTGTCCGGGCTGATTTACGGTGATCAGACGCGGAGCATCGGTGACTGTTTCCAAAGTCTTGGTTTTCGGCTGTTTCAGGAAAAACAGGAGGGAGAGTGGGGGGCGCTGGCGTTAAAAAAACAACCGCGTGTTTTACCGCAGCAGGTTTAGTCGTTTGCAGCCTGCAGCGGAGAGAGCTGGTAGTCATCGGAAAAAATGATTGCCATGCCTCTATTTTCATGCCTGATAATGATACCGGATGCTCTCACCCAGGCGGCCCTGCCCTCAAAATGGCGTATTGTTTCAAAGGAGAGGATAAATCTGAGCGCTTTCAACTCTTCAAGCGAGATCAGAAATTCCAGATAAACGCAGGATGACACGGGAAGTGGTTTGTCGGTGGCGATGAACGCGCCGCCTGAGCTGATATTGGCAATGACGCCCTCATACCGGACCTTTACTTCGCCGTTGGTTTCCGTTGAAACCCTTACCGGCAGGTTCATCGAAAAGCGTTCCCTGAGACGTTGCTCTGTGAAATTGTTATCCGGGGTATGCTGTGACATGATGACGCCCTCTTCAAATGATTTAAGTTACTCGTATACTGTAGAAATATAAAAATAGTTGAAATAGAATTGATTGTCAAACGATAGTGCTTCCGATCATCTTTGGTACCATTCTGGTATAAAAGACGACGGTGCGTGGCCGTGGAAAAACAAAAGTTGAATGTATAATGCGACGTTTCCTCTTTGATCCGGCTGAGGTCCGGGGTTCAGTCGTCACGCTGTGCCGCGAAGAATCTCATCATATCACTCATGTACTGCGGCTCGCTGCAGGCACAGGGGTGGAACTTTTTGACGGTTGTGGCAATCTTTTTTCTGCCGAGATCGAGGAGGCTGGCCGCAGGGTCACTGTTCGCCTGCTTTCCCGCCAGCAGAGCAGCAGTCCCCGGGGACCTGCTCTCTGGCTGTTCCAGGCTGATCTCAAAGGAAAAAAGATGGACCTCGTCATGCAGAAATCAACAGAGCTTGGCGTTGATGGAATTGTTCCTTTTGTCTCCAGCCGCAGCCAGGGACGGAGTGGAGAGGATCGCCGGAAGAGAAAAACAGAGCGTTGGCAGAAGTTGATTGAAGGCGCCTGCAAACAGAGCATGCGGCTGACCCTGATGAAATGCGAGGAGGAGATGTCAATGACCGCGGCCCTGGGTGCTGCAATTCTTTCCCCGATGGTGGGACCAAAACTGCTCTTCTGGGAAGGGGAGCGGGATTTTTCTTTGTCAGATGTTGACTGGGGGCAGTCATTTGACACCGTCTGCATCATGCTCGGTCCTGAAGGCGGTTTTTCCCAGCAGGAAATCCTCGAGGCGCAGCAGCAGGGCTGGCAGACAGTCAGTCTCGGGAAACAGGTGCTGCGGGCGGAAACGGCGACAATTGCGGCAATCTCAATTGTTCAGCATCATCTTGGCAACATGTAGCGTAGAAATGTGATCATTGCGGCAGGATAGGCTCAAACGCCTCTGTTTTCAGCCATCCTTTTCTTCCTCTCTCATCAGTGACGTACCAGTAATCGCCGTGTTCTTTCTGGGGGGAAACCAGAGCACCCTGTTCGATTGAACCAAGCGAGGCACCGTTTTCAAACGGTGAAACGAGCAGCCGGCTGTCTTTGACAACCACCGATTGATGCCATTCCCTGTAGCGTATTCCGGCGCCAAAGCCTCCTGCGGTTACCAAGATCGCACAGAGCAGAATAACGAATATTTCCAGCACCATATTTTTCTCTCTTCTCAGCCTGGTACAGGCAAAAGCAAGGTATCCTGCTGCCGAGAGAAGACAGAGGATTGACCATTGACCAAGCGTCAGCAGGCTGAAGAACAGCTGCACGGCTGATTTTTCCGGAGGAAACAAGCCTTTTTCTTTTTTGACCATTGCCAGGTTTCCGGAAAAATCGGAATCTCCCGGATCAAGAGACAATGCCCTGAGGTAATAGAGAACGCTGTAGCCGGGCTGGTCCAGCTGTGCATAGCTGTTGCCGATATTGTAGAGGATATTGGCGGAATGTTCATTGTCGGAGAGACTCTGGTAGCAGGCAATGGCATCTTCAAAATCGTTCTCGTGGTAGAGAGCGTTGCACGCTTCAATCGATACATCCTGCCGGCTGCCGTCTGCCATGGAGTGTGAGCAGGTCAGCAGGATCAGGAAAACAGGAATAAGGCAGGATATTTTTTTCATGTCAGGCTGGCAAGTGTCTCTGTAATTTCTTTATGAAGCTTGTCCCGTTCTGTCTCTTTAAGCTCAAACGCGCCATAGGAGGCGTTATCGCAGTGGCTAAAGAGCCTGGTCAGCGGATGATCGCTGCCCAGATGATTTTTTATATCGGCGGTTGTAATGGAGGCGGCTTCACACTCCCAGAGAAGGGCAAGAAGATTTCTTATCTTCTGCTGAGCGGAGCTGAGGTATGCAGCCTGGTCAAGAGAAGTCATCCCATCAAATGAACGAAGACATGACGCCCTTTCGCGTTCAATCCGTTTACGTCGGACGGCCCCGGGATTTCGGGCAAGGAGGTGGCTGCGAAGCCGATATCCGCTAATTCCGGCTATTGCGGCAAAGAGAAGAACGGCAGTGAAGATAAACAGGGGCTGCTTGAACAGCGGCCTGATGGTGCCGATGAACTGACCGGTTGTAAGTTTTACCGGTGCAAGCCCTGCAAACGGCAGACCGGGCTCTGATGAAGGCGCCTCTTCATCCTGCCCCGGTGATGTGTTTGGCGTACGAGCCGTATTGGCAGCGGGAATTGGGCTGCTTAACCGTATTTGAATCGGATCACTGTAAAGACTCTGGTACTGTTCTCTGAGCGGGTCAAAATAACTGAATACAGCCGGCGGAATCTGCTTTATCTTCGCATCGGTGATGACCAGGGCCTGTTCAAAAACTTTACGGTCTTCTTCACCCTGATTGCCCGGGTGGAATGAACTGATTGGCGTATAGGTCTTGATCCCCTCCGAGTCGGTAAGGAGGGGGGCCGAGACATTGTCAAAATTACCGGTCCCGGTTATCGACATGGTTACTGTTATCGGGTCTCCCGGAGCAATCGTCGTCGGTTGAGCCTCAACAGCAAGGCGAAAGGTTCCAATTGCTCCGGAGAATTGATCGGGCCTGCCTTCTTCGGGCAGAGCGCTCACATGCATGCTGACCGGACTGGCGGTAACCTTGATCGGTTGATTTTCGTAAGTGGAGAAAAAATCATCAAAGAAATCATCCCGCAGACCTCCCCCGAAACCTGGCAGGCGGCGGCTCTGCTGATGGGAACGGACAAGCATGCTGACATCCATTTCCATGGTTACATCATTTGGACCCTCCTTTATTCCAGTCAGCATGGTATCCCAAATGAGGACCAGATACTGTTTTCCGTCTATGACCTCCTGCTGCTGCTGCGGTTCATTGCTCAGTGCATCTATCAGGAAACCGTCACCTTTGAGTTCAGGCAATGCATTGAATTTAAATTTAACTCCCTGATAAAAATAGGCTTTTATCGTCGTTGAAATGGATTCACCCACGTAGGCATTTTCTTTTTCAGGGATCAGCCTGATGAAAGCGACAGCCTCATCTGGTTCTTCGATCGTTCTCTGAACCGGCGCTGATTGTGGTCGTTGATTTTTCGGGAGTGTCGGAGGCGTGTCGCTGACCGTGCAGGAAATTTCTTCTGTCGTCTGGGTAGTGCTGCCGGTGGAAACAGTAATCGGCGGTATTGTATAGTCTCCGGGTTCTGTCGCCTGGACGAGAAAGGTATAGGTAACGGAAGAGGACGATGTTCCGTTTATCATTTGAAACTGGCTGCTCTGTCCACGGCGATGGAAAATAAGCCCTTTGACCTCCGGCATTGTGACCTGGGCGTCCTTTCTTCCTTCAACGGTGATGGCAAGCCGGGCAGGCTGCTGGGTCGAGAACGTTTTCGGGGTCAGTACGGCGGAGACCGTGCTTTCCTCTGCCCGCAGGTCCACCGTCTGCGTTAACAGCAGGCTGACAATACAGATCAAGCCGTAAATGAGTGGCGTCTTGAAGAAAAATCTCATCATTACCAGTCCTTCCCCGTTGCGTTTTCTGTTGTTTTCTGACTGGGAATATAAAGATGGAGCCTGCCCTCTTCACTCTGCATCGCCTGCAGGAGGTGTTCTGCCTCTTCCCTGCTCATTGCCTGAGTCGTTGTGTCCGCCTGTGCAGGTGAGGCCTGCTGACCCGAATCAGCATTGCCGGCAGCAGACGGTTGAGCCCCCTCCTGCTGTGCTGCCGCTTCGCCGGAAGCTGTCTGGTTATTCTCATCCTGGCCCTTTTCTTCGGGTTTTGGCGCTGGCTGTTCCTGTTCCGGCTGCTCCTGACTGCCACCATCAGCAGGCTCCGGTGTGCCGGAATTATCAGGATTCAGACCTTCCTGATCCTGCTGTCCGGGCTGCTGCTGGTCTTTGTCTCCATTTTCCTGTTCACCCTGCTGCTGGTTTGCGTCTCCGCCCTCCTGTTCACCTTGCTGCTCTTCCGATTTCTCATCGTTTTCCTGCTGGCCGGAAGACTCCTGCTGCTGTTGCCTGAGCTGTTCAAGCCGTGATTTGACAAGGTCGTGGTTGTGCCGGGCATCCTGGTTCTCCGGGTTGAGGGAGAGGGCGTCCTTGTATGATTTGAGTGATTGCTCCCATTGCTTGACTGCTGCCTGAGGATCGCCATTGAGGACTTCTTCACCTTGCCGGTAATGAACGTTTCCGAGGTTATAGTAGGCTTTCTCCTGGAGCGCGAGGTCTTCTGAAACAAGGGTCTTTTTAAATTTTTCAGCGGCTTCCGCAAGCATGTTGTTCTTATAGTCGGATGTCCCGCTGTTGAATAGCAGCAAAGGGTTATCGGGATTTTTTTCAAGGCGCTGCCGGTAATATTCCGAGGCCTTGAGGAAGTTGCCGGCCGCATATTCCGTTTCTCCCTCGGAAGCCGTGAGCGGTTTGACCGCGATGACGCCGAGAAGAAAACAGAAGGCAATAATTCCGAGCGACGATGCGCCGGTTTTTGACTTTCTGCCGGTTAGCCGGGAGAAAAGGGACCGGCGCTGCTCTGTTTTTCGTCCTGAAAGCAGAAACTCTGAGCTCAGCAGCAGCACGGCGGCAGCAATGATCCACTCGAGTCGGTCTATCGGCACCTTCTTTCGCCTTTCAGCCAGTTCAGTTTTGGGAATCAGGGCCAGCTTCTGCTGGTAAATTGTCTCCAGCCCCTGCCCCTGGCTGCCAAGAGGCACATAGATTCCGCCGGTCGCCGCAGAAATAGCCCTCAACCCTTTTTCATCGAGTCGTGATTTGACATAGGAACCACCTTTATCTTTGATAAAGCCGCCGCTGGCACTATCCGGAACAAGCTCGCCCTCACCGGTCCCGACACCGACGGCGTAAATGGTCATGTTCTGCCGCTGGGCCTTGACCGCCGCCGCCACGGCGTCTCCCTGCAGGTTCTCACCATCGGTTATCAGGACGAGAATTTTATGATTAGCTTCATTGCTGAGTATTTTTTCAGCGGCTTCGATCGCCTGTCCGATATCTGTACCGCCGGTTGGGATAATCGACGAGTCGACGGCGCCAAGAGATTGTTCAAAGGCAGAATAATCAGCGGTGAGCGGGCAGATCAGGTAGGAGCTTCCGGCAAACGGCATCAGACCGACCCGGTCACCGCCCAATTGTGAAACAAAATCCATGATGGCCAGTTTGCTGCGTTCAAGACGGTTTGGGCGAATGTCCTCAACCAGCATGCTTTTTGAGGTGTCCAGGGCAAAAAGGATATCGATACCTTTGTGTTTGATGTCAATCCACTGGTAACCGTACTGGGGGCGTGCCAGCGCAGCAAAGCAGCAGAAGACGGCGGTGAGCAGCAGAATCTTTTTGAAGAGCCGGCGACCTGAAGAGATGTTTGGCGTTAACTGTTTCAACAGGGGTGCGGCAACGAAACGCTGCAGCTGCAGGTTTCTTTTTGCCTCAAAATAGCCCCAGAGAAACCAGAGCAGCAGGCTGATGACAGCACCTGCGAGTATCCAGAGAGGGTGAGCGAAAGTGATCATCACATTCACTTACGGTAAATGATTGCGGCGCAGGAGCATGCCGACGGTTAATAAAAGCAGGCTCGCTCCAATAAAAATTGGAAAAAGCTCGCGATAATGCTCAAACTGTTTGATTGACCGGGTTGTTGTCTCCAGCGTGTTGATTTCACGGTATACTTTTTCAAGTGATGAGGTGTCAGTTGCCCGAAAATAAAGGGCTCCGGTGAGCTCGGCCACCTGGGTCAGGGTCTCTTCGTCAATATCGACTCTGGTGTTCATCAGCCGTTTTCGGCCAAAGGCGTCGGTAAACGGCATCGGCGCCTCGCCCCGCGTGCCCGCCCCGATGGTATAAACTTTTATTTTCAGGGCCTGGGCCGCTTCAGCTGCTGCGATTGGCGGCACTTTGCCGCTGTTGTTCATGCCGTCGGTGAGCAGGATCATAATCCGGGATTTCGCCTTCTGGTTGTGGAGCCTGCTCACCCCGGTGCCGATTGCCGAACCGATTGCCGTACCGTCTTCAATCATTCCGACCGAAAGTGTTTCCAGGCGCTTTCTGAGCCAGTCATGGTCAAGGGTCAGGGGGCTTATCAGGTAGGGTTTGCCACTGAAAGCAACCAAACCGATGCGGTCATTTGGTCGTTCCTCGATAAACCGGTCTACGACGGATGTGACAACTTTAAGCCTGCTTACCGGTTTGCCGCCGAGGGTAAAGTCCATCGCCTGCATGGAACCGGAAACATCAACAGCCAGCAGGATATCGATGCCGCTTGCTTCGATCTCGGTCGTTGTATTTCCGAGTTGCGGGCGGCCAAGTGCGATAATCAGGCAGCTGATCGCCAGAAGTTTAACGGCGGCAAGTATTTGACCAGCCTTGTTTTTCCTGCCGCCTGCGATGGCGGCGGCAAAGTGTGTTGACGAGAAAAGCAGGGCAGGCGCCGGTCCACGCCTGCCTTTGAGCAGGCCGAGCAATGGAATGAGCAGCAACAGCCAGAGCATCTCGGGGTGAACAAAGCGCATGGTTCTATCCCTCTTCAGCTGTTGTGGGCCGGGTCGCTTCAATAAAATTACGAGCACTCCCGGCAAGTGATCCCACCGCTTCATGTTCTGGGAGGAAACGGCTGAACTTTACCCTGTCGCAGAGCAGCAAACATTGCCTGAGAAGGTTGTCGTGTTGTGACAGCATTTCCACTTGGCCGGACGATGTCTCCAGACTGGAAAAGAATTCCGAGGTGGTGCTGGAGGTCGCTGGAAGGGAAAACCGTGCTTCGATGTAAGATCTGAGAATCCGGGAGACTTCACCGGCAAAAAAGAATATGCCGAAGCGCTGCAGTCCGTCTTCTGCCTCCTGTAATGAGTGGAGTGCAAGGCTTGCCGGGTCCGGTTTCCTGTCATTCATTCTTTTCTTTCTGTATGCCAAAAAAAGCCAGAGGGCAATAACCAGCATGACCAGCAGCAGAAGCCCGGCCCCATAAAGAAGATAGGGAAACGGTTCAGCGAGCGGGAGCGGCCCGTAGATATCCAGGATGTCTCCAGTATCAGCCGCGCCGGCGGGCATGGTGGCATCACCCTGGAGTGCAGGAGCAGAATTCGGCGCCCGGAGCGCGGCGGCGTGCAGGAGAACAGGGGGGAGGAGAAGTGCTGCTGCATAGCAGACAAGAGAAAAAAATATGATTTTCCTGTTCATCGGGCATGCCTCCGTTTCCGGGCGCCGAAAAATGACAGAAGCGGCGTCAGGTATGAACGGTCGGTTGACAGATCAAGCGCATCTATTCCGGCTGTTCCGAGCGTTCGGTGCAGCTTTTTGTTCCACTGTCCAGCCAGTTCTGACCAGACGCGCCGTATTGCTGGATCGGAGGTGTTCAGTTCAACCTGGTGACCCGTTTCAGCATCTTCTAGCGTGATCCGGCCGCAGTCGGGAAGCTGATGTTCCCGGGGGTCTGAAATAATCACACCGATCAGGTCGTGGTGACGGTTGCAGACCCTGAGTTTGGGCTGCAGGCGCGAAAGCTGCTCATCCTGGTCGCCTGAAAAGAAAAAATCTGAGATCAGAAAGACAACGGCTTTACGCTTGGCGACCTTGCTGACGAAATCCAGGGGAATGGTAAGATCGGTTTTTCTACCCTGTGGCTCAAAATAGAGAATGTCCCTGATTACCCGGAGAATATGCGAGCGCCCCTTGGCTGGTGGAATATAGAGCTCGACAAAATCGGTAAACAGGATTAGGCCCACCTTGTCATTGTTGCGCACCGCGGAAAAGGCAAGGACTGAGCCCAGTTCCGCCATCATTTCCCGTTTCGAGCGCTGTCCTGACCCGAAACCATTGCTGGCACTGATGTCAATCATCAGCATGATGGTGAGCTCGCGTTCTTCGGTGAATTTTTTCACATGCGGTGTTCCGGTCCGAGCTGTCACATTCCAGTCGATGGTGCGAATTTCATCTCCGGCGACATATTCCCTGACTTCGTCAAAATTCATGCCCCTCCCCTTGAAAACGGAATGATAGTTGCCGGCAAGGCTGTCGGTCACCAGTCGGTTGGTCCGTACCTCGATCTGTCTGACCTTCTTGAGTATTTCCCTGGTTTTGTCCTGGTTCATTGGTTCTGAGGGTTTAGGGGACGGGAACGGTGTCCAGAATCTTCCTGATTATATCTTCACTGGTGATTGATTCCGCTTCTGCTTCATAGCTGATCCTGATGCGGTGCTTCATGACGTCGCCGGCGGCTTTCTTCACGTCATCGGGAGTCACGTATCCCCGGCCCGCGAGGTAGGCGAGGCTCCTGGAGACTGATTTAAGGTTGAGGGTCGCACGGGGTGAGGCACCGCTTTCAATATAGTCGGCAAGATCAAGGCCATAGAGTTGCGGATCCCGGCTGGCGCAGACAAGGGAGACGATGTATTCCTTGATCTTGTCATCGATATAGATTGAATCGACCACCG
>CBDUGK010000074.1:0-19720 GCA_965366875.1 uncultured Desulfobulbaceae bacterium
CCGGGGTTTTCCAGCCGGTGCCGGTTGCCGGCCGGGATATAGGTTGACTGATCTTCATGCAGCAGTATCAGCTGGTCTCCGTTTGTCACTTTTGCCGTTCCCTTCACCACAACCCAGTGCTCATGCCGATGATGGTGCATCTGCAGAGACAGGACCTGGGAAGGGTCGACCGTTATCCGCTTGATCTGGTATCGTGGTTCAACCGACAATACTGTATAACTCCCCCAGGGGCGATAAACCGTCTGGTGAAAGCGAAATTCATCCCGTTTTTCTTTTTTCAGCCTGGCAACAATGGTCTTGACATCCTGGGACCGTGAAAGCGGCGCCACCAGAAGAGCGTCAGAGGTTTCGACCACCAGCATATCGCTGAGGCCTACTGCCGCAACCAGCATGTCCTCAGAACGGATCATGGAGTTTTTTGTACCTTCGAGAAGAACATCGCCCTGGCAGACATTGCCGTCCGCATCTTTTCCCAGTACCTCGTAGAGTGCCTGCCACGAGCCGATATCGCTCCAGCCAAGATCAGCGGTCACGACAACCGCACGGACGGTTTTCTCCATCAGTGCGTAGTCGATTGAATCCTCGGAGCAGCGTTCCATCTCGTCCAGTGCAAACCTGAAGAAGCGCTCGTCCCGGCGGCCCCTGGCGACCGCCTCCTGCATGCATTCCAGGATAGCAGGGGCATGCACGTTCATCTCCTCGACAAAGGTCTTGGCGGTAAAGGCGAACATACCGCTGTTCCAGTAATAATTACCCTCGGCAAGATATTTTTCAGCGACGGTAAATGGCGGCTTTTCCCTGAACGATTTTACCCGTCCATCAGCGCCGCGTTCGATATAGCCGTAACCGGTTTCAGGGCGCTGGGGATCTATGCCGAAGGTCACGACAGCCCCCTCGGCGGCACGCCCGGCTCCTTCCTGCATGGCTTTGCCAAAGGCCCCGGCATCTTTTACCAGATGGTCAGCCGGCAGCACGAGGATTACCTGGTTTTCACTGCCCTGCGTCTGGGCAATGTAGTGTACGGCTCCCGCGATGGCCGGGGCGGTGTTTCGGCCCACCGGTTCAAGGAGGATAGTGTAATTGCTGTCGATTCCAAGCTCATCGATCTGCGACCTGGTGATGAAACGATGTTCCTCACCGACAACAATGATCGGGGGCAGCATCCCGGGAACTGCGTTGACCCGCCTGATGGTCGCCTGCAGCAGCGAGCTCTGTTCCGTCAATGACAGCAGCTGCTTGGGGTACATTTCGCGGGACAGCGGCCACAGGCGTGAGCCGGTGCCGCCGGCCAGAATTACCGGTTGAATTGTCTGCATGTCTTTCTTCTCCAACGTCGCTCAAACCCTGTCCGGCTGGATTCGGCAACGATTATCGGCGTATCAGCTCAAGGAGTTCGCCGGTTTTTTCTTCTAACAATCGCTTGTCACCCCGGCTCTCAACATTGAGGCGAAGCAGCGGTTCCGTGTTTGACTTTCTTATATTAAAACGAAACCGCTCAAAGGCAAGACTCAACCCGTCGATTTCATCCTTCTTTCCGCCTGGAAAATGGTGCTCCACCCGCGCTATCGCCGCATCCGGATCATCAACGTGTGAATTGATTTCGCCTGACACCGGATAAAGCTCCATGCGTTCGCCGACAAGCGCTGAAAGCGTCGTTCCTGTTCTGCTGATAATCGAACAGACGAGCAGCCAGGGGATCATGCCGGAATCACAGCACCCAAAGTCTCGAAAATAATGATGGGCAGACATCTCGCCGCCGTAGATACTGTTCTCCTGCCACATCCGCTCTTTGATCAGCGCATGACCTGTCCTGGTCATTACCGGCAGCCCCCCCGCTGCAATGACCAGATCCTGGGTGTTCCAGATCAGTCGGGGGTCATGGAGGATCTTGCCGCCCCTTTCATGCTGAAGCATTTCCATGGCGAGCAGGCCGACGATATAATAGCCGTCAATAAAATTACCGTTTTCATCCCAGAAAAAGCAGCGATCAAAATCACCATCCCAGGCAATTCCGAGATCAGCGCCTGACGCCAGCACCTCCTGTCCGGTCTGCGTCTGGTTTTCCGGCAGCAGGGGGTTGGGGACACCGTTCGGGAAGGTGCCGTCCGGCTCATGATGCAGGCGGACAAACTCAAGCGGCAACCGCTCTGCAAGCAGGTCAAGGACGCTTCCTGCACAGCCGTTTCCGCTGTTTACCACGAGTTTCAGAGGTGAAAGACGGGAAGGATCGATATAGCCCAGCAGGTGATCGATATATCCTGATTTATCGAAAACACGATTTTGCCCGCCCCGTTCGGGGGCAGGTTCGGGAACAGTGCCTGAGGCGATCATTTCAGCCATCTGAAAAAGACCGTTTTCACCGGTAACCGGCCGGGCACCTCTGGTCACAAACTTCATGCCGTTGTAATCGGAGGGATTGTGGCTGGCGGTGATCATGATTCCGCCGTCAACGCCCTGATCTACCATACTGAAAGCCGCATGGTAGACCTCTTCGGTTCCGCAGAGGCCGAGATGCAGGACATCGACCCCCATTTCGTTGAGTCCCCGGGCGGCGGCCGCGGTAAGTTCCGGGCTTGACAGCCGTATATCATGGCCAAGGGCGACGCTGCGGGGCTTATAGATCGAACCGTAGGCCCTGCCGATCTTCTGCGCCAGGTCACCATTGAGTTCAGCCGGCACCCGTCCCCGGATATCATATGCTTTGAAACAGGCAGGTCTTGTCGTTGTCATGGTAACCTTGCGGGAAAAATTAGTGCTTGCCCTCCGGCCGATAAAGTAATATCAATGGTTCCTGAAGGCTGTCTATCCTCGGGCACATCTGCCTACCAGTGTACCCGCAAGAGACTGATAATGTAAAGATATACTGACAAATTCAGGGATTCATGAAAGGAATAATACTCGCCGGAGGTTCAGGAACCAGGCTGTATCCGTTGACCAGGGTATTGAGCAAACAGCTCATCCCGGTATACGATAAACCGATGATCTACTATCCGCTCTCGGTGCTGATGCTTGCCGGTATCAGGGATATCCTGATCATCTCCACCCCCCATGACCTGCCTTCCTTCCAGGAACTCTTCGCTGACGGCTCTCACCTGGGGTTGTCGATCAGCTATGAAGTGCAGCCGACGCCGGACGGACTCGCCCAGGCCTTTATCATCGGCAAGTCATTTATCGGTGGAGATTCCGTCTGCCTCATCCTTGGAGATAATATATTTTTCGGCCCCGGATTTACCGGCATCGTCAGGCAAAGCTCGCAATTGTCCTCGGGCGGGCTGATCTTTGGCTATCTTGTTCGTGATCCGAAACGCTATGGAGTGGTCGAATTTGACGAGCAGTTCAACGTGCTCGGCATTGAAGAGAAGCCGAACGTGCCAAAATCGAAATATGCAGTGCCCGGACTCTATTTCTACGATAACGATGTCTGCGCGATCGCTGAACAGGTGAAACCGTCAAAACGTGGGGAGCTGGAGATCACCGACGTCAATCTCGAGTACCTGCGCCGGGGCAAACTCAAGGTGCAGCCGCTCGGCAGAGGTTTCTGCTGGCTCGACACCGGCACCCACGAATCGCTGCAGCAGGCCTCAAGCTATATTCAGGCGGTACAGGAACGGCAGGGGCTCAAGGTTGCCTGTATCGAGGAAATCGCCTATCAGCTTGGCTACATAACCGTTGACGAACTGGCTGCCCTTGCCAGGGATACGCTGAAGAACCAGTACGGCCAGTATATTATGGATATTATTCGTGATAAAATTCCTCACGAGAACAATTTGTCATGAAAATACTGATTATCGGCAGCGGCGGCCAGCTGGGCACCGACTGTGTGGCGATCCTGGGTGGCAGTCACGAGGTCACCGGCATCGATTTTCCCGATATTGACATCGGGGAGCGGAGCAGCGTTGAAAAAGCCCTTGAGCACAACGATCCCGACTGTGTTGTAAACTGCGCCGCCTATACCGCTGTTGACAGCTGTGAGACGGAAAAAGAACGCGCCTGGAAAATCAACGGCGACGGGCCCGGCTATATCGCAGAGATTGCAGCGGCAGCAAAATGCAGAGTTATCCACATCTCAACCGATTATGTGTTCGACGGCAACAGAGAGGTACCGGCCCCCTACCGGGAAGGTGACCCGGTCAATCCACTCTCTGAATATGGCCGGAGCAAACTGGCCGGGGAGCTGGCAACCGCCAGGTATACCGAGGATTTTCTCATCCTGCGAACCGCATGGCTCTATTCCGCACATGGCCCCAATTTTCTCAAGACCATGTTGCGCCTTGCCCTCTCAAAACCGCATCACCCGTTCCCCATCGTCGACGATCAGTTCGGGTCGCTGACCTGGTCGCACACCCTTGCCCGCCAGATTGAACAATTGCTGAAAAGTTCGCTGAAGGGGGTGATACACACGACTTCGACCGGCTATTCTTCATGGTATCAGGCCGCCTGTTATTTCCTGGAAAAAATGCAGGTTCCTCATTCCTTTATCCCCTGCACAACAGCGGATTATCCCACGCCTGCGCATCGTCCGGCAAACTCAATTCTTGAAAACAGCGTGCTGGAAAAAAAACATATGTCGGTATTTAAATCCTGGCAGGAGGATGTGGATCAATTTATTGATCGATTCCGCGAAGCACTTATCGAGGAGACTCTGGCCCTGATTGACAGTTGATTGTACCTTTAGATACGAGCCACGCTGCTGAGGCTGCAGGCCGGATTTGGTGTTTCATGAGCCGTGGCTGTCTCCTCAATGCTGAAATCCGTGATCAGGCGCTTGATATAACTCTCGTACTCCTCTTGCAGTCCGGTCAACTGGAATCCAACGATAAAAAAATCCGGATTGCTGTCAGGCCTGCACCATCTGCTTCCGGCGTCGATTACAAGCTCCGTTCGCCCGCCGATCTCTTTGGGCAGCCGCATCCTCAGGCGAAATTCCTGATTCACCTGTACCGGGCTATCACAGACGAGCATCGCCCCCCGTGCGGATATATCGACAAGATGACCGAGAACACAGCTGCTCATTCCATCAAATACACGAAGATAAAAAACGAGATGCCTGCGGGCAATCTTCCTTCGTTCCTGGTGGTCTCCTGTTTTCTCCACTGTGTCTTCCATTCCTTGCCTCAATCAAGTGGAATAAGCTCCACCCTGCCCGTGGCCCCCAGGAGTTCCGCACAGATAACAAGAACTCCCCGGATGCCGGTTAACCCTGCAGCCGCTTCAAGTGCCCGATCTACTCCATCCCGCGGATTCCTGCAACTGCCGACTTCGTTGCCGATCCTGGTCGCCGCTGCATCAGCCAGGACTGCCGAATCGGCAAGAACCGTTACCGAATCCGCACTGCCGAGGCTCAACGAATGGCCAACCGTGCCCGAGGACGTGCAGACCCCGACCGGCATCTCGTCTGCGGCCAGCTTCAAGCCAACCCTGTTGCTCAGCGGTGACTGTCCGGCAAAAACTGCAACGGTACAGTCCGTGCTGCGCTGCAGGTAGATATCACCGCCGTTTTCTACAATAACCTCATTATATCCACCGTCAATCAATCCTTTGCAGACAAATTCCGCAACAGCCCCGGCCACAGAGGCCATCGGCCCCACCGATGCCTGCCTGCCGGCTTCCAGCATGGCCCGGATAATCGGGGGGGCAAGCATGTCGTCCGGCAGCGGTACAAGGGATGCGGCGAATTCAGGGAAGGCAGCGATATGGCGCTCGATCTGCAGACGAAACTGCGCGGCCAGTTCCCGGGCCTTTACCGAGACATCGGCTTCGGCGAGAATATGAAGATCGGTCTCCCTGATCTTTACATAGGTGGAGCAGAGAGCGGATTTCTCGGCCACGCCCCGATACGTTCTTTTTCTGTAGGATTGCGGAGTGCGGGTCCGCTGCAGATCTCTTTTCATACCATGTGCCGCTATAGGCGGCAATTCAACACAATTTTACCCTGCCATCATTGATTGACCGCAGGACTCTGCTTCTGTTGCTCAGCGGAGTCATCTTTTTTTGTTCCACCGGGGTCACCGCCGTTTTTTCGGGCCAGCAGCTCTTTTACACTGTCAATGGCAATGGCCGGCTTCTGCTGACGAAGCGCTTCCCTGATTTTCTCGTCCCTGATAGCCTCCCTGGTAACGTCAGCACATTCATTGAGTATCGGGCAGGTTACACAGGAGAGCAGCATGGTGTTTTCGGGTGCAACCACCGCCCCGATAATCATGTGGCCAATGACAACAAGGATCAAGGCCTTTGCAAACCCGAGTGCGGAGCCGAGTACCCGGTCAAACCAGGGAGTGATCGTTACCTGAATAACCCTGGCGACGACTTTTCCGAGCAGGGCCGCACCCACATAGGTAACAACAAAGAGAATGACATAGGCCCCGATAAAAACGACCTTGCCGTTATCGGAATAGTCGGACAGAAACGGCAGCAGCTCTCCGTGGTAGCGGCTTGCGGCAAAATAACCGAGATAAAGTGCCAGCAGCGGCACGACCTGTTTCAGCAGGCCAATCCACAGACCGCGGATAATGAACAATAAAAAAACTCCAATTACTACAAAGTCATAGCCACTCAACTGCAAACTTTCCATATTGTCCTCTTGCGGAACATAAAAAACAGGTTTACTTTGTCTGCTGGCTTTACACCATACACTCTAGTTAGCAAGACAGCTTGAAATTGCAATAATTTTCTAATCATTCATATGTTATCATTATCCACAGACAACCCGGTCCATCCACTTCTTCCCGCCAGCCTGAAAAAACTGCTCTGCTCACGGGCCCCGGGAGAAAAGCTTGCGGTATCCATGATCCCTATTCCGCCAGTCTTAAACGGCGCAGCACATGAGCTCGCCGAATTATGGCTCACCGATGAGGAACAGGTCCAGCTCGGTCATTATACCTTTGACAAGCGGAGACATGAGTGGCTCTCGGGCCGAATCTGCGTTAAACAGGCTATCATTGACCTGCTGGAAGGCAACGGGCAGACCGACCCGCTTTCTGCACGTGATTTTTCGATTATTTCCAGTAAATCCGGGCGCCCCTTTCTGAGCCTCAAAGAGATTGCCGGTACCTCGGCAGACATTGATATTTCGATATCCCATTCTCAGGACATGGCCGTCGGACTTGCCGGACACGGTCGCTGCGGCATCGACATCCAGCTGCTCAACGAGACACTTTTCAGAGTCAAGCATCGCTTCTGTGCAGATGATGAGGCCGCAACGCTTGACCAGCTGCCGGTAGACGAAATCGTACAGCTGGGGCTGCTCTGGGTGGCAAAAGAGGCAGTCCGCAAATGTTTGAGCGCAACGAGAATTGTCGGCTTTCGGGAGCTGAAACTTACCCGCGCAATGGAGGATCACGGGTACTACCGCCTTCAATTTCAGCCGGAACTGGAAGGCATTACCCTCTCAGCTGACCACACGTTATCAGTGACCGCCCACCATGACAATTCGTATGCAATAGCAATCTGCACTGCCGCGTAAGAGACATGTAATGCCGGAGTTGCCTGAAGTTGAAGTTGTCAGAAAGGGGCTTGAATTACACCTGCCGGGAAGAATAATTACTGCTGTCCGCCATGACGGCAAGAAACTGCGCAGCGAAGTGCCATACCGGGACATGCAGACCCTTCTTCCCGGAAACTCGATTGTCGCCCTGAAACGAAGGGCCAAGTATCTCCTCATCGAGATGAGCAACACCACCCTGCTCATCATCCATCTCGGCATGACAGGAAAACTTGGGCTCTTTGAAAAATCCTCTCCTGCTCTGGTCCACGACCATATCGCCTGGCAACTCGACAACGGTCTGGAACTGAGATTTAACGATGTCCGGAGATTCGGTTCAGTATCTCTTATAAAAAAAGAGCAGCTCTCAACCCTCGAGGATACTTTTTTCAAAACGACCGGCCCTGAACCGTTTGACGCGGATTTTAACGCCGACTACCTCTACCGCAGGGCAGCAGGGAGAACGGTCCCGGTCAAGAATTTTATCATGAACAGCAGTGTCGTTGCCGGAATTGGTAATATCTACGCCAACGAGAGCCTCTTTGCCGCAGGTATCCGCCCCAGCAGACCGGCCGGGAAAATCAGCCTGAAAAGATGGGAACTTTTGATCGTTAAAACAAGAGCGGTGCTGAGGCATGCTATCTGCTGCGGCGGCTCGTCCATCAGTGATTTTATCGGTGCGAGCGGTGAGAAGGGTTATTTCCAGATACGCTTCTGCGTCTACGGCAGAACCGGTGAGCAATGCCCGCACTGTGCCGCTTCGATTAAGGCGCTCAGGCTCGGGGGGCGGGCCTCCTTTTTTTGCCCGAAATGCCAGCGATAAACGGGGGACTGAGCGTTGATTACACCTCCAGAAAATGATGCCCGCTGGTGTCGTCTTTCCCTGACGCCGGAACAGGTGGAATTCGGGTTTGTCGATATAATCAGGGGCGAGCTGGAAGAGATCTGGATCGCAAGAGGTGCTCTCGAAGGCTTCACCGTCTGGCTCAAAGAGCGGGCTGAAGCCACTGAAATCTATTTTTCTCCGGTTGCAGCGGAGGCCGCCGGACTGCTCCTCTACCGGTTCAACGCAACTCCCTGCGCCAGGCCGCACCTCGAGTATCTCTCATTTCTCCTTGGCCATGTGTTTCAGGATGATACGCTGCCAGGTGAAACTGCGGGCGGCGATCTTTGAATAGTCGGGTGACTCCAGCTGAGCTCAATCAGTGCTTGACCTCTTGTCTGGTGTGTATATCATTGCACTATTATAAAGCCGTGCAGAACATCACGAATTCAAACTACTCATCCAGGTAACAATTCATTATCATTTCCGAGGAGGAAAATAATCATGACAGCCCGAATATCTTCAATAAGAGCGCTCGAAATTCTTGATTCCAGGGGCAATCCGACAGTCAGGGTATTTGTCGACCTCGATGACGGTACAACCGGGACCGCTTCGGTGCCCTCAGGCGCGAGCACCGGGGAGAATGAAGCGATCGAGCTTCGAGACAATAACGCTACCCGCTACAACGGCAAGGGCGTCAGGACTGCCGTTGATAATGTAACCAACAGTATCGCCCCTGAACTGATCGGCATCAAAGCCGATGATCAGATCACCATCGATCGGCTGATGATTGACCTTGACGGTACCGAAAATAAAGCAAACCTCGGCGCCAATGCCATCCTCGGAGTTTCCATGGCAGCAGCGCGGGCTGCTGCACAGTCCATTAACATTCCACTCTATCGCTATCTTGGCGGCAGCGGTGCCTGCCGGCTGCCGGTACCGATGATGAATATCCTCAATGGCGGGGAACATGCCGACAACAGTGTCGATTTCCAGGAGTTCATGGCCGTGCCGCTTGGATTTGAACGGTTCAGTGACGGGCTGCGCGCTGTAGCGGAAACCTTTCACGCTTTGAAAAAAATCCTCAAGGACAAAAATCTCGCAACAGGTGTCGGGGATGAGGGCGGATTCGCCCCGAACCTCGGCAGCAATGAAGAAGCCATGGATGTGATTATAGAGGCGATCCGTAAGGCCGGTTACCGGCCGGAATCTGATATTGCCCTCGCACTTGACAGCGCCGCAAGCTCTTTTTCGAGCGATTTGAAATCAAAGTATGATCTCAAATGGTCCGGCGGCGGTTCAATGGGAAGCAAAGAGATGATAAATCTGGTTCAAAAATGGCTTAATGACTACCCAATCGTCTCCTGGGAGGATCCTCTTGCAGAGGCTGACTGGGATGGTTTCTGCCAGTTGACCAGCCTGGTCGGGGATAAACTCCAGATCGTCGGTGATGACATTTTTGTCACCAACACTCGATACATCGAACGCGGCATCGAATGGAAGACAGCGAACTCTGTGCTGATCAAACTGAACCAGATCGGTACGGTCACCGAAACGATCGAGGCGATCCGCCTCTGCCGCGATGCCGGCTGGTCCTATATTATCTCGCATCGTTCCGGGGAGACAGAGGACACCTTCATCGCCGATTTTGCCGTGGCAATGGATGGTGGCCAGATAAAGACGGGCTCCGCCTCACGAAGCGACCGGGTCGCCAAGTACAACAGGCTGCTTGAGATCGAATATGAGCTCGGCAAGGAAGCGCGTTATTACTGGAAACGACAAACAACCGGCCGATGAAAAAGAGTGCAGAAAACGTATCTTCTCACCTGCTGGCGGAAAACGGGAGATACCCAAACAATGCAAGACTGCCGCTGCTGGTTGTCGCGCAGGTCTTTGAAAAAAGCAGGGTAACGCCCGAAGGGTTCGAGCAGTTATTCACCGCTCACCGCTGGCCTGCCGCCTGGCGAAATGGACTCTATAATTTTCATCACTACCACTCAACCGCCCATGAAGTTCTCGGTATTTACAGCGGCTGGGTTGAGGCCTGTTTCGGCGGACCCGGCGGCCTTGTCATGAAGGCTGAGGCTGGTGATGTGATCATCATCCCGGCCGGGGTGAGTCACTGCAATGTCGGTCAGTCTCCAGGTTTTAAGGTCGTCGGAGCCTACCCGCAGAATCAGGAGTGGGACATGAAATACGGAAAAGAAGGTGAACGCCCCGGTGTTGACCGGGCAATCGCCGGAGTAGCTCTGCCGGATGCAGACCCTGTTTCCGGAATGGACGGCCCCCTGAAGACACTCTGGAAATAGACTGCAGCAAAAAGCTGTATGAATGGGTTTACCGGGAATAGGAGGAGACATCATGGAAAAGAAAAGTGAACTGGACAAGGAGAAAATCATTCCTGAGCGAATGGACATACTTCGCTCACTCCCCATCGAGATAAAACAGCAGCTGACCGGAGAGGAGGCGCGGGCATTTCTCTACGGCGAAGTACTGCCTGAAGATCTTGCTGAAAAGTTGAAAGACTATATCGTAAGTGACTAAAAAGACACGGGCAGCACCTCTGAAATGGTTGTGCCAACAGCCGCTTACAGCTTTCAGCTGCGTATACGACGACAACAAATACTTGTGATCCGAGGAGGAACCATGAAAACAGCAGGCCGCCTGATGCTGGTAATTCTGACTACCCTGTTACTGAGCAGTTGCGGATACAACACGCTGCAGCAGAAGGAGGAAACTGTCTTCAAAGCCTGGGCTGACGTTGAATCAACCTTGCAGAGGCGCGCCGATCTTATCCCAAATCTCGTGGCGACGGTAAAAGGATATGCCGCGCATGAGAGGGAGACCCTTGAAGCAGTCGTCAATGCCCGCGCCAAGGCAACGTCAGTAAAGATCTCACCTTCGGATCTCGGTGATGCAGCGGCCATGCAGCAACTGGCTTCAGCCCAGGGGGGACTCACCTCGGCACTGTCAAGATTGTTGCTGGTCGTAGAACGCTATCCCGACCTGAAAGCCAACCAGAATTTTCTTGATCTTCAGAATCAGCTCGAGGGAACAGAGAACAGGATCAATGTCGCCAGACAGCGCTACAACGCTGCAGTTGAGGGTTTTAACGGATCCATCAGAACATTTCCGGCGAATCTGACCAACAACTTCATCCTCAAACTCGACCGCAAGGAATATTACACGGCAGACGAGGCCGCCCAGACAGTACCCCAGGTCAACTTTAACCAGTAGGCCATGACACCACTACCTGTAAGCAGGCGTTATCCGGCACTGTTATCCGTTCTGCTCGCTGCGCTGATCTTTTCTCTGCCGGCCCAGGCGCTTGAAATTCCCGAACTCAAGATGCGGGTGAATGACTTCGCCCGCATCTTGTCCCCGGCAACAGTCAATCAACTCGAATCACTCCTGACAGCGCTTGAGACCACTGATTCCACACAGCTTGTCGTTGTCACCATCCCATCACTGCAGGGGGCCGATATCGGGAGCGTTTCACTTGCAATCGCGGAGCAGAACCAGATCGGACAGAAGGGTTTTGATAACGGCGCGCTGCTGCTTGTTGCCAGAGATGACCGAAAACTGAGAATTGAAACAGGATACGGACTCGAGGGCACACTGACCGACATGGTGGCCGGACAGATTATCAGAAATGTCATTACCCCCCAGTTCCGCAATGGAAATTTTGACCAGGGTATCATCAACGGGGTTGATGCCATGATCTCAGCCGTCAAGGGAGAGTTTCAGGCCGCAGCCTCCAGCGGGAGGAATTCAGGTGGAGGTGACGACATCCCCGGCCTGCTGGCCTCGCTGGTCTTTATTTCGTTTTTCTTTGGTTCGATGTTCAGGACCAACAAACTGTTTGCAGCCATTGTCGGCGGCACCGTATCACCGATTGTCGGTTTTATCGTTTTCAGCCTGACCGGGATGGCACTCATGGCACTGATTCCTGTCGGCATGATCGGCGGACTGATTGCCAGCATACTGTCATCTTCCTCCGGCGGCGGCAGGGGCAGCCGTGGAGGCGGCACCACGCATATCGGCACAGGCGGTGGCGGTTTTGGCCGGTCATCAGGCGGATTCGGCGGATTCAGCGGCGGCGGCGGAGGCTTTGGTGGAGGCGGTGCCTCCGGAGGATGGTAATTCAGCATGACAACGCTCGCGCAATCATTTTTAACACCGGCGGAACAGGAAAAGATCACCCGCTGCGTGCAGGAAGCAGAAAAACAGACATCCGGCGAGATCGTCCCGATGATTGTCTCGGAAAGCCACCATTACCCGCCGGCGGCAATATATGGGGCAACCTTCATCTCACTGCCGGTCGCACTCCTGGTCACCCACCTGCTCGGTGCCTCTTTCTGGATCGGGCCGGACAATATGTGGCTTTTTCTTGCCTGTTTTATCCTCCTCTATGCTCTCTCGTATCCGCTGGTGCAGAACATCAGCTGGCTGAAACGAAGATTTCTGCTGCCGGCACGGGCGGAAAAAGAGGTTGAGGCAGGCGCCATACAGGCATTTTTTACTGAAAAGCTCTACCGTACCAGCGCACAAAACGGCATTCTGCTCTATATCTCTGTTTTTGAACGTCGGGTATGGATTCTTGCCGACTCGGGAATAAATGAGAAAATCGGCCAGGAACAGTGGCAGGAAATCGTTGATGCGGTCACCAGCGGCATCAGGAAAAAGCGGCAGGCAGCTGCCATCTGCGAAGCGGTAAAGCGAATCGGATCAATCCTGAAGGAATTTTATCCGTATGAAAAAGACGATCGGGACGAACTGCACAACCTGATCATCAACTGATCGATGCCCCGCTCCGTGCAGGTAATGGAGGCGCCAGCGGATCAGATTGTCACTGACAGCCCCGCGAACCCTTTTTCAACCGTACAGCTCAGGTGCTCACTGAGATACTCAAAGGCCGAGTCACCGGTACAGTGGCAGCCGATCAGACGATTGATGTCCATCTTGTTCAGTGCCGAAGCCGTCTGGCGAAGACGTTCATCCGTCGCATTCTTCAGATGCAATCCCCCGACTATCGTGTCAATGGCCGACTCACCGGTAAGCGCCATGATTTTTTCCAGCGTGTTGACAATACCTGCGTGGCTGCAGCCGACACAGATAACCAGCCCACGCGGGGAACGGACCCAGAGAGCAATGTCATCCTCAATTGGATCGCATTGAAGGTTCTGCTGATCAAAGGAGAATACGCCGCCGGTATCTTCATACCCATTCTTTCTGGCGATGTATCCGGTCAGTCCCAGCCCTTCCTCTATCTCAAGCGACTCATCAACATGATGGCGTCTGCTTTCCGGCAGCAGTTCGAGTGAGTGCAGAGAGTGAGAAGGAATTTGGGCATCAACGCATCCCCCGTCCTTGTGGGAATAGCGGGGTACTGCCGTTGCTGCCGGGTGCAGGTAGACGTGCAGGCCGGGGGACGCGTTGACAACATGGTCAACCCCGCCGCTGTGATCATAATGACCGTGGCTCAGCACCAGATCTGTCACCGATGCAAGGTCCCTGCCCAGAAGCTGACTGTTTTTCTCCAACACTCCCCGGTCACCGGTATCGAACAGGATGACCCTTTCGCCTCTTTTCAGCCAGAGAGCATACCCATGCTCGGCTGCCAGTCCTTCTCCACTGTTGTTGTCAACAAGGATGGTGATCTCTATCTGCTGCATCTTCTCTCCTTCTGCTCAGTGATGAGCAGGAAGCTTTCGGGCTTTATTGGTGCGGGCCGCACCCATCAATTTCTGCTGATAATCCTCAAGGGCCTTCTGCAGGGTTGTTTCAGCCAGCTGGGCGCAATGAAGATGACTGTCGGGCAGCCGGCCGACCAGGTCCATAATATGAATCATGTTAATCCTCTTGATCTCGGAGGGCGTCTTGTCCATGGCGAGACGGGCCGCAGCTTCAACACACTGACCGCTGATGGAACAGCCGTTTGTCCAGTGGTGTGTTTCTGTGATCCTGCCGTCCT
Organism: uncultured Desulfobulbaceae bacterium; assembly: GCA_965366875.1. Taxonomy (GTDB): domain Bacteria; phylum Desulfobacterota; class Desulfobulbia; order Desulfobulbales; family Desulfocapsaceae; genus MADRE3. The sequence continues at coordinate 14,278 of CBDUGK010000074.1, forward strand.
CAACCTTGAAACTGAGCTCCATGGTATCACCGCAATTCCCCGCCACCCTCGCCTGGCCGTCAGGATTTTCCATCTCCGAAGTGAGCAAATAACTGAAAAATGCCCAGCCTCCAACGAAAAACAGCAGGATAGCAAAGAGAATAGCAAATTGTAAAAGCGTCATACAATCCCCGTCTTGTTACTAACTGGTCCGCTCATGCTGATGCCGCCATACGATACGCTTCATCAAGGCGGTCCAACACATAAGCACATCGCAGTTCATCGTCGGTTTCAACGTCAAAACAGATAGCGTCTTCACCAAGCAGACCGCCGGGAACATAATCTCCCTGCTCCTCCGGATCACTGACCATCTCCTTGTAAAAGCAGACGGAGAGCCAGCGCGGTTCATCTTCGATCACATCAATCATCGTAAAGAGCGGCCGATCACGCTGGCTGGCATGCGCAGCCCTGAGTGAATAGGTGACGCCCGGTCGGGCAACAAACTGCATGTTTGCATCTTCAAATCCCTGGAGGTGCTCTTTGAGCCGGACAAACTGGTCTCGACACGTCTCGGAGGAATCCGGCCACTGCGAAACAAATTCTTCAATTTCCTGCAGGTGCTGATCCATACTTGATCCTATTGATAGTAGTTCTCATGAGTTCATTTCCATGCCGCAATTTGCCTGCCCAGGTTATGGGCATATACCCGGTTTGTTCTATAGTTACTTCTTTGATCCGGTTGTGTCAACTGCTGCGTAAATATATAAAATTTTCACGAAATACCTTGTCAGAAAGGAACACGATCTTTTTTTGCATATCCGTGCGACCTGCCGGATCCTGGCGGTTTCAGCCCTCTGAAAGATCAGCTGAAACGTGTATCAGAGCGTTTTTTCACCACCTCGTCCTCATCCGCGCTGAGCCATCCTGACCTGCTTTTTGCAACCCTATCAAAAACAGCAATATATGGCTTGATATCGAGCAGCGGCGTGCCGTCAAGAATATCAATCCCTCGAACAACAAGTCTGTTTTCCCTGACAGAGACCAGTTCAACGATTGACAGGCCGATATGGTTCGGCCTCAATGGTGAACGGGTTGAAAACACGCCCCGCGGTCTGTCATCCATGAAGGGAATGACCGTCAGTTCGGTCCGTTGAGCCCGGTGGAATCGATAGATAAGATACACATGGCTGAACCCTTCGAGGTCGGCCAGCCCTTCTGCATAAGCGGGATCAATGACAATTTCACCTTCGATATCCGCTGCACCTCTGGGCTGGATCGGCATGTCCGCAAGCGTTTCAAATGGGCTCCTGATTACCCCTATCGCTTCCATTTACCGCTCCTTCCCAAATGTCGGGTCGGTCATACGAATCATGGCCAACCCGCCCTGGACCTGCCGGGTGTTCGTGATGCCTCTTGATGATAAAAACACCTGTGCCTCATAGGAGCGGGCGCCGGTATCACAGAACAGGTAGAGCGGCTCATCAGCGGAAATGTCCTCAACCCGGGTTCTCAGCTCTGACTGGGGGATGTTCAGCCAGCGCGAACCGTACCTGTCGACAAACGATTCGGCTTCCCGCTGGCTCCTGATATCGAGAACTCTTACACCCTTGTGGTGAAAGATATCCAGAAAATCAGCAGCATCGATGGTTCGATTTGAACCCGACAAGATATTGTCAAGGGCATTTCCGGCATTGTTGATCACGTCCATCGCCGAGGCAAACGGCGGTGCATACCCGATTTCCATGCAGCAGACTTCATCAACATCAATACCATGCTTCAACAGAACCGCAATTGCGTCAACCCGTGCCTTCACCGCGTCGCCATGCCTGCCGATGGCCTCCACCCCCAATATGCGCCTGCTCTTGCGGTCGGCAAGCAGGGACAGGTAGACCATTTCTGAACTGGGATAGAAATGGGCATGATCAGCCTGGGCGACCACGGCGTAGACCGGATCAAAGCCGGTCTCTTTCGCCTGGCGGAAGGTCAGACCGGCCTTGCTGACGCCCTGATCGAAAATCTTCACACAGAAGGCTCCGACGGTCCCCTGGAAGTGGCTGCTTCCGCCACTGATGTTTGTGGCAATAATGCGTCCCTGCCTGTTGGCAAGGGAGCCGAGCGCCATCATCATATTCTCTCCACTGACCAGGTTTCTTGTTTCAATGCAGTCGCCACCTGCATAAATGTGCGGATCGTTGGTGCGAAGCCTTCGATCCACAAGGATACCGCCCGACTGACCGACGGCAATCCCGGCGGAGCGCGCCAGCTCGCTGTTCGGTCTGACACCGGCGGCAATCACGACGATATCGGCTTCAATAACGTCACGAGATGTTTTTACCCTGAGTGAAGATGAACCCTTGTCCTGTTCGATTTCCATGACACGCTCGGAAAGCATGAGATTTACCCCGTGAGATCGCAACTCCGTCGCTACGGCGCGGGCAATGCATTTTCCAAGCAGGGTCGGCAGTACCTGGTCTTCCATTTCTATCAGTGTCGTCTCAATTCCCCAGAGATCGGTCAGGGCTTCGGTGATTTCCAGCCCGATCGCTCCTCCGCCGATAACGACTGCTCTGCCGACCTTTCCCGTTGTCATCAGTGATTTGAGGCGTTCGGCGTCGTGCAGATCCGAAATGGTAAAAACCCGCTCCAGGTCAGCACCGGGAAACGGCGGACGAAAGGCCTTGGCACCGGTTGCCAGGACCAGCTTGTCATAGACAAACGATTCAACAGCTCCCGTATCCAGATGTTTGACTTTCAGGGACTGGGCCCGACGGTCGATCTCAATCGCCTCGACCCTGGTCATCACCTGCACACCTTTGCAGTCACGAAAAAACGCGACATCCCTGACGGCATGAGAGGTCGTGCTGTAGAGATCTTCCAGGTCATTAATGTCGCCGCCGACATAATAGGGTATTCCGCAGCCGCCGTAAGAAATAATATCGTCCCGGTCGATCAACAGGATATCTGCATCAGGATCCAGACGCCTCAGCCGGCAGGCAACTTTCGGACCAAGTGCCACAGCGCCGACGATAATAATTTTCTTTGCCATCTTTTTCTCCCCTATCAATCAAGGTAACGGTTCTCTTCTTTATTCGAAGTCATCAGGTTTCTTCTGCCACCCCTTTTTTCCGGGGAAGCATAAAAATAAACGGAATACCGAGCAGCCCCAGCGCGGCACTGAGAATATACGTTCTTTCAAGCCCTATATGGTCAGCCGTAAATCCCACCACAACGACAACGGCGGAACGGGCCAGGAAGCTGATCATCATGAAAACCCCGTTTGCAGACGAAGATCCTTCTGCGGACGTCTCCTGGATCATTGCCAGCATTACCGGGGTCGTTGAGAGCAGGGTGAATCCTGTAACGATCAAAGCCGGGAACTTCAGCCATTCAGGGCTGATAATAAAAGCAAGCAGCGTGACGGGGGAGATGACAATTGAAAAAAGAAGTATATTCTTTCTGCCGAAACGGTCGCTGAGGCTTCCCATTGCCAGGATTCCTGCCACCCCCGAGGCCTCGAAAAGAGACAGGGATATGCCGGATAGCCAGACGTCTGCTGTCTCCTGCATGATATACAGGGGCAGAAAAGCGGTCAGCGAGGCATGCATGAAACCGCTTACAATGACGATTGCCGCAAGCGGGATCAACAAGCTTTTGAGTTCCCTCATGGTTCTTCGAATTGACGGCTTCTCCGGAGACGAAGAGGTAATCGGTATATCTTTGAATTTATAATACATCAACAGCGAGGCCAGGATACCGACGATCATAACCGGGTAATAGCCGTCAAAACCGAGCAGGGATACTGCACCGATAATAGCAATCGGACCCAGTGTCCGGGCAAACTCTCCACCGGTCATGTAGAAACTCATTCCCCTGCCGGTCTTGCCTCCCGAAACCCGATAAACCATCACCGGAGCAGGGACATGGAACAGCGACACGCTGATCCCGGCAACAAACAGCAGCGCGAGAAGCACCACATAATTGGGCGCAACTGCCAGCAGAGACATTGGAATCGCCGTCATCGCCGGCGCAAGAATAATGAAATACCTGACACTGACACGATCAGCCAGTTTCCCGATCAGCGGATTGAGCAGTGCCGGGACCTGCATAACCGTGGAAAGCAGGCCGGCCTGGGTCAGGCTCAGTGAAAATTTTTCAATGATAAACGGCAGCAGCGGAGCGAGAAAGCTTGAATAGATATCGTGAATAAAATGACACAGGGAAAGAAGCAGCACACTGCCTTTCTGAAATTCCTTATTGTTTGGTCGGGACGGTTCTTCTTTCATTTCCATTCTCTCACATGCGCTTTATACTACAATTTTAGTTCCTGATTACAAGCTCTTTACACCATTATTCAGCTGAGTTCAGCCCTTATTTGCAAATGCACAATAAATGCACAAATTTTCTCAAACGACAATAATAGCTTGTCAATAAAAGGAATTATTCGCTATAAGGACAGGTATCTTTGTAATTTTTTCCCGGCTTTTCTTAAAAATGCTGAAGCATATCGCGCTGCTTTTCAAGGAATACTCGATACATTCGTACAATCTCTATGTCTTATATTCTTCTTATCCTCACGACACTTTTCTGGTCCGGCAATTTTGTTGTCAGCAGAGGCATGCATGCCCAAATTCCGCCGCTTTCTCTTTCTTTCTGGCGCTGGGTTGTCGCTCTTGCAATTCTTTGCCTGTTCGCGGTCAGGCATCTCTATCTCCAGCGCCGTCTCGTTCGCACTCACCTTCGCTATATCGTCATCCAGGGTCTGCTGGGTGTTGCAGGATTCAACACGCTCATCTACCTGGCCATGCAGTCGACCACAGCAATCAATGCGGTCCTGATCAACTCCTGCATTCCAGTACTGATCGTTGTCTGTTCCTGGGTCATGTTCCGCGAAGTCATGACACTCAGACAATATTTCGGGGTTGCCGTGTCGCTCTGCGGCGTTGTGCTGATCATTGCCCATGGGGAAATCGCTTATCTGCGGAATCTGAGCTTTAACCCCGGCGATCTGCTCGTCTTTTTTGCCGCTTTCATCTGGGCGCTCTATTCATCCAATCTCCGCAACTACCCCAAGGAGCTGCACCCGTTTGCCTTCCAGTCCGGAATAGTGATCAGCGGACTGCTCATCCTGACGCCCTTCTATCTGTTTGAACTTGTTTATGTAGGCGGGTTCACACCAAGTCTTGCATCTGTTTCAACGATTCTCTACATCGCCCTTTTTGCCTCGGTACTCGCCTTCATCTTCTGGAACCGCGCGGTTCGAGCCATCGGCGCCAACCGGGCAGGTCCGTTCATCCACCTGATGCCCGTTTTCAGTACCATTCTGGCAGTTTTATTCCTTGGCGAAACCATACAGTCCTATCACCTGCAGGGAATTGGCCTGATCTTCACCGGTATTGCCATGACAACATTCCGGGTCAGCAAAACCTAACAGGGCAGGAAAAGGGCTTTTAAGAAATCCGATGTG
>CBDUGK010000075.1:0-19555 GCA_965366875.1 uncultured Desulfobulbaceae bacterium
TCTGGAAGGTAATGGATGCCAGCGTCTGGTTTTCCCGCTCGATCTTGACGTTTTCCTTGGCTTCCAGGGCCTGGTGAAGACCGTCGCTGTAACGCCTGCCTTCCATCGTCCGCCCGGTGAATTCATCAACAATGACAACCTGGCCGTTTTTGACGATGTAGTCGACATCCCGCTGAAAAAGCACATGTGCCTTCAGCGACTGGTTCAGGTGATGAAGGTACTCGATATTGTTCGGGTCATAGAGATTGTCAATCTTAAGCAGATGTTCGCCAAGGGCGATACCCTCCTCATTCAGGGATACCTGCCGTGATTTTTCGTCGACAAGATAATGGGTCTCGCGCTTGAATTTGCCCATGATCTTGTCAACATTCTTGTACAGCTCGGTGGATGCATCGGCAGGCCCGGAAATAATCAGCGGGGTCCTGGCTTCATCGATCAGGATCGAATCAACCTCGTCGACAATTCCATAATTGAACTCACGCTGGCAGTAATCAGCCAGCTCAAATTTCATGTTATCGCGAAGATAATCGAACCCGAACTCGTTGTTGGTCCCGTAGGTAACGTCAGCCCCGTATGCCTCCCGCCGTTCGGGATCATCCATTCCGTGGATGATTCGTCCGACGGTCAACCCCAGGGAACGATAGACCTTCCCCATCCAGTCGGCATCGCGGCTGGCAAGGTAATCGTTCACGGTAACCACATGCACCCCCTTGCCGCTGAGGCTGTTCAGGTATACGGCAAGGGTCGAGGTCAGGGTTTTTCCTTCACCGGTTTTCATTTCGGCGATCATGCCCTGGTGCAAAACAATTCCACCGAGCAGCTGAACATCAAAATGCCGCTCTCCAAGGACTCTCCTGGAAGCCTCTCTGATCACCGCAAAGGATTCGGGAAGCAGGTCGTCAAGCGGTTCTCCTTTTTCAATCCGCTCTCTGAACTCGACGGTTTTTGCCGCCAGGGCCTGGTCATCAAGGGGTTGAACCGATGCTTCGAGCCCATTGATCTGGTCGACGAGCGGCTGGATCTGTTTCAGGTACCGTTCATTCTTGCTGCCAAAAACCTTGGTAAGGACTTTTCCTATCATGATCTCATCTTAATTATAGTTGGGAGAATATATCTATGTCGGATCGCACTGTAAGCATGATACCAGCATGTTCAACGCGCTTGCCAGAAAAAATCGAAGCGGGGCTCATCACCGTCAGGACGATACGGGCAGCTCGTACATCAGCGCCTCCTCATCACAGTCCGGAAACATCACACAGTTGATACAGTCAGCCCAGATTTTATGGGGCAGTTCCTTCTTGTCGATATCATTGAATCCCTGCTTGCGGAAAAACGCCGGCTGGTAGGTCAGCGTAAAAATGCGCCTGATCCCGTACTGGGCCGCTTCGGACAGGCAGTGCTTCACCAGTGAAGCGCCGATTCCTGTATTGCAAAATTCTTCAGCCACGGCAAGGGACCTGATTTCCGCGAGGTTTTCCCAGCAGATATGCAGGGAACATACACCCGATATCGTGCCGTCCTGCTGTTCATAGACGATGAAATCACGCAGGTGGTCATAGAGCGAACTGATGGAACGCCCAAGAAGCAATCGTTTATTTGCATAAAACTGAAGAAGTGAGTGGATTCGTTTCACATCCTCCATACGTGCTTTTCTGATCATAATAAAATATCGTTAAAAGAGTTAATTACGGTTATTATCAAATGTAAATTATCACGGTTTGGTTTTTTTCTGGGCCTCGAGGTTGACGACCGGTTCCTCGTGCTTCACCGTACCTGCATCAAACTCGGCAGTAAGCGGTTTTGACGGCCGGAGCAGGGATTGTCCCGTCCACACGCCAAGCAGAAACATCCAGAGAAAAATACAGAAGCAGACGATGGCGATACCACCAATGGAGCTGCGGGTCAATTCAAATTTTATTTTAGCATGTGATCGTTTCCGTGCGGCCATGGAGCTACATTTTTTCGGGGGCTGAAAGCCCGACAATATTCAAACCGTTGCTGAAAACAATCCGGAGCGCCTCGACAAGGCAGAGCCGCGACCGGGTTAACTCTTTGTCATCTGTAATTACCTTGTGTTTGTTGTAATAGCTATGAAAATGACCGGCAAGCTCCATCAGATAGAAGATAACACGATGAGGGGCAAGCTCCTGTGCCGCACTTTCGATCAGTGCGGGAAAGGATGCTATTGCCTTGAGCAGGGTTATTTCCTCATTCTCCCCCAGCAATTCGCTATTAATCTCGGCAAATTTCACCGGAGGCATGGATTTTTCAACTGCCTGGTTCAGGATGGAACAGAGTCTGGCGTGTCCGTACTGAACATAGTAGACCGGATTCTCCTGGCTCTCCCTGGTGGCCAGGTCGAGGTCAAACTCAAGCTGGCTGTCAGGCTTGCGCATCATAAAGAAGAACCGCGCCACGTCGGTGCCGACCTCGTCGAGCAGTTCATCGACGGTGACAAACGTCGCCTTACGGGTCGACATCTTCACCTGTTTTCCCTCACGCATCAGGGTGACAAACTGGTGCAGGACAACGGTTACCTTTGACGAATCGTAGCCCAGGGCTGTCACACCGGCCATCACGTCAGGGACCGTGGCAATATGGTCAGAGCCGAATATATCGATCAGCCAGTCAAAATTGCGCCTGAACTTTTCCCGGTGATAGGCAATATCGGGCAGCCGGTAGGTCGGTTCCCCGGTAGACTTGATAATGACCCGGTCCTGTTCCTGGCCAAAGTCGGTGGTTTTGAACCAGGTCGCACCATCCTTTTCATAGACGAGCCCCTTTTCCCGCAACTCGCTGACAACTGCATCTATGTGGCCGTCATCATAGAGGGAACGTTCATTGTAATAGTTGTCGAAGACGATCCCCATTCTCTTCAGCGTCGAGGAGATATTGCTGAAAATCTCTTCCTCGGCTTTCCGGGTAAAAGGCGTCAGGTCCGATGATTCCACCAGGCTGTCACCGACTTCGTCAAAGAGCGAACGGGCAATGTCAACGATATAGTCTCCCTGGTAGCCATCCTCCGGAAACGCTGCTGGCACGCCGCAAAGCTCACGGTATCTCGCCTGCACCGAGGCACCGAGAACACGCATCTGCCTGCCGGCGTTGTTGTAGTAATACTCCCTGTAGACATCATGCCCGGTGGCCTCCAGCAGTCTGGCTATGGCATCACCAAGAATAGCCTGCCGGCCATGGCCGACCGACAGCGGTCCTGTCGGGTTGGCGCTGACGAATTCGACCATCACCTTTCTGCCATGGCCGATATCGACCCTGCCGAACTGGTCTGCCAACCGCTCAACCACACCGGGCAGCTCCTGCCAGCTGCGCTTCTGGATCGTTATATTGACAAACCCCGGCCCGGCAATATCGAGGGAGGCAACAAGACCTTCCTCCCGCTCCAGCCTGGAGACAAACTGGGCAGCGATTTCACGAGGATTCCGTTTCTCTATTCCAGCCACAACCAGGGCTAAATTGGTTGAGAAATCACCCTGGTTTTCATGCTTTGGCACCTCGACGGTATATTTTCCAAAACCGTTGTCCGACCAGGCACCGTCCCTGACGCCCTGCTTGAAACAGTCGTCAATTATTCCTTTTAAGACAGATCGAATCATAATGTCAGGTAAAAATCCTCTGGTTATTGTTTCCAAGCGAGCAGAGGATTTCGTAGCTGACGGTATCGGCCCAGTCGCCGATCTCATCTGCATCGATGCTCTCGTTCCCCTGGCTGCCGAGAAGAACGACTTCATCCCCTGCTTTTACACCTGCTATCCCCGTTACATCGGCCATACAGAGATTCATGCAGATCCGGCCGCGAATCGGTGCCCGTTTCCCACTGATAATTACTTCTGCCCGATTTGACATAATCCGCGGATAGCCGTTGCTGTAGCCGACCGGCAGCACTGCAAGCCGCATGTCTTTTTCGGCGGTAAAGGTATGTCCGTAACTGACACCGGTTCCAGCCGGGATATCGTTGAGCTGCAGTATCCTTGAGACAAAACTCATTGCAGGTTTCAGCTTTCTCCCGGTTTCCGTGTCTCTTCCGGCTTTTCCATCAGGGCAGTAGCCGTACAGGGAAATGCCTGATCGGGCCATGGCGCCGCAGGATTCGGGAAAATAAAGAATGCCCCCGGAGTTGCAGATGGAACCGATTGTATTTTTCTTCTTCTCGATTGATTGGTGAACCTGGCTAAAAAGACGGTAGACGTCACGGCTGTTATCCGATGAGCGATCGTCGGAACAGGGATAGTGGCTGATTATTCCTTTCAGCTGCAGCTGCTGATGGCTTGAGACGAGTGACATCAGCTCCCCTGCTTCACCCGGCTTAAAGCCAAGTCTGCTCATGCCGCAGTCAAATTTGAGATAGATGGGGATCGGCCGATTGTTCCTGAGCGCCTGATCGGCGATTACGGCCAGATCATCTCTTCTGAAAATTACAGGAGTCAGATCATGAGAGAAAAAATAACTGCTGTATTTCGACTCAAACCCCAGAAAGACGAGAATATCTCCACTGCAGCCGCTGTCGCGCAGAGCGACTCCTTCGCCGGCCTCTGCCACGCCGAAGAGGGTGCAGCCGCCCCTGGCAAAGGCCTCTGCCGCAGTTGCAAGTCCGTGACCGTAGCCATCACTTTTGACCATCGCCAGGACGTCAGTCCGGGGACGGAGCCCTGTGGAAAGAAGGGCAAAGTTGTGCTGAAGGTGTTCTCTTTTTATAATAACACGGTTAAATGAGGGAACCGACATGATCAATGAGACGCTGTTTTCCAGTTAAACCATTCCCGCCAGCCGTGCCTGCTCGAAAATACCAGCGACCAGCCGATTGCCACGCAGATTGTCCCGATGATGGAAAAAGGCATTGAGAGATGTCTCATAACTATCCCGAAAGCCATCATTGCCAGAACTATCAACCAGGTTTTCCATGAGTAGACGGCGCCGATACAGGTATTGTCGGAAAAATTTCTGATACGCTCAAGCCCCCTGCGCGCCGCGCCGTCAAGTATCACGTATGATTTTATTGTCCCTGCCGCAATTCCGGGCAGAACAAGCCAGAGACCTCCGCCCTGGACGAGATAGCTGACACCGCGATAGAGGAGCAGACCGCCGATTATTGTCCACAGCAATGCGGCACTGAGAATATGGATCTTGCGAGCCACACCCGGTTTAAACTTTCCGATGGCTCCCGCCATTATAAACGATCCCGAATGACTCAAATAGATAAGCCCATCACCCCTGAAAGGGGCAATGGGCTTAAAGAGAAGCGATATACTGGTCGAATTACATCTCGGTCACAGTAATGGCACCTTCCGGACAAACTTCTACACAGGTCTCACAACCGAGACATTCGTCCATTTCAACTGGCTCAGCTTTTCCGTCCACCATCTCAAAAACCTGGGCAGGACAAGCTGCAACACACTCTTCGTCGCCAGAACATTTGTCTTTGTCAACAATAACTTCAAACATTACACACCTCCATAGAGAAAAATAAATAAGCTAAGTATTTAATATACTTAGCCAACCCAGCAAAAAATATCGAAAATCGATCATTTCGTGTAAATATCCAATAATGTACCACCATATTTTTGTCAAGCTAAAAAAGATGCCACAATGTACTAGTCACAATTTCTCGTCCGCTTGAAAAAATAAAGCATTTCGCCGCCTGTAAAATCTTGGCACCTCCAGCAATGAGAGATGCAGTGACACCCCTGCCGGATCGCAGGGAGCACTTTCCGCTCATCCCTGTTGCACCGATTTTTTTTTGCATTAGTGTGTAGGCTCGCAAGAGATGAAGAAACCATGAATCCCCAGACATCAGGGAGTGGCGAAGATCATGCCGAAAAAAAAGAAGAAAGCGGATAGAGACAAAAGCCTGCTTGAAAAACGCGAAAGAGCGATGGTTGAAGGCATCCTTGAAGGAAGCCCTGACGGTATCGGCGTTGTCGTGGTGAGACTGGACTGCGGCTGCCGCAAGATGGCTGCGGTCAGCAGGAAAGGAGAGCCTGCCTCGAAAATCATCATGTACCGGGACAACGCCGAACAAATCTGTGAAAAATGCCAGGACGACCAGGGTGCTTTCATGCGCACGCTGACTCAGTTTATTGTCTGGAAGGAACCTGAACCGGATCAGGATGAAAAGGATAAAATAGCAATCAAGGTGATGGGTACAGCTCAACCATCAGTTCACTAGCTCTTCCAGCCGCCGGCGGCGCGAAATGCTCTGCATTTTTCAACCAGAGCCGGAGCCCAGAAAGGAGTGCCCTCTGCGTGGATATGGGTATAGAGGGCAAGGACATTTTTATAGATCAAGCCGTCACGACCATCCATGAAGCCCGTTCCCCGTGTCATTTCAAAGGGCAGCTCCGCTGCACTCCCCGACCAGTGGTCAACGGTCGAATAACGAAACTCGTGCCCTTTCACCGTGGAGCCGCTCGGATAAAAAGGATTGTCGCCCGTAACCGTAAAGGCAGAGTAACCGTGTGCCTGGGGTCTGTGTGACATCCCGTAGCGGACAGGGAAGACATTGACCAGGGGATATTCTCTGCCGCCGATGGCAATTGCTGCTCCCAGGTATATAAGCCCGCCGCATTCCGCATAAATCGGCAGTCCCTGTTCGGCTGCCTCGCGGATGGCGTTTCTGAAGCCCTCATTCTCCGAGAGTTCACGGGCACTGGTTTCCGGAAACCCGCCGCCGATATAGAGACCGTCAACACCCTGCAGGGAATCATCTTCAAGAGCGTTCAGGGCAACAAGTTCTGCCCCGCATCGTTCAAGGGCGGCAAGGTTCTCTGAATAATAAAATTGAAAGGCGGCGTCCTGCAGGATGCCGATCCTGACAGTGCGGACATCCGGTTTGGCCAGCAAGTCAGGTGTGGCAGACGGCACGTGACCTCCCACCTCCGCCAGCAGTGATTCAACCAGGGCAATATCGATATGCTCAGCCATCGTCCCGGCAAGAAAGTCGACGGCATCGTCGCTGCCGACATACTCCTGGTGGGGGACCATGCCCAGGTGCCTCATCGGAAATATATCTTTTTTCATCCGCGGCACGGTGCCGACAACAGGAATCCCGCAGGTCTGCTCGAGCGCTTCTGAAATAACGCTGCGCTGCCGCTCTGTTGCCACGTTGTTAAGGACCACGCCGGCAATTGCAACCCGTTCATCAAACTTCATGCAGCCGAGGACCAGGGCGGCAACGGTCCGTGTTGTCTTGCTGCAGTTTACCACCAGCAGGACCGGTATTTTCAGCAGCAGCGACAACTCCGCGGTAGAGTAATCTCCATCGCTGGTAACACCGTCATAGAGCCCCCTGTTCCCCTCGACAAGGCTTATATCTGCTCCCCGGGAACGCTGGAGAAAGGAGGCCAGGACAAGCTCCTCTGAGACGAGATAGGGGTCAAGGTTGTGACACCTGCGCCCGGCCGCGCACTGGAGCCATCCGGCATCAATATAGTCCGGCCCTTTCTTGAATGGTGCAACGGTTTTCCCCGCCGCCCGCCAGTATGCTGCAAGCCCCACAGAAACCACACTCTTGCCGGATCCCCCGGAGAGCCCGGCGATGACAATACCCCGCGAATGGATCATCTCAATGTTTTTCCTTAGCGTAAATTGACCAGGACTGACGGTAGAGCGCTGTCAGCCGCTCTTCCAGCTGCAGGCGATACGCTTCGAGTTCATCGCCGCTGATCCCGGGCGGCACATAAAAAGGCTCGCCATAGTAGAAATGAATCCGTGAAAACGGCAGCGGAAGCACGGTGCGATCCCAGGAACGAAAGGTTACATAGCGGGAAGCCGACCAGGCCATCGGCAGAACGGGAGCGCCGGTCCTGGAGGCCATCAGGATTGCCCCCGGCTGAACAACGAGCGGCGGTCCCTGCGACCCGTCGGCCACAATGCCGACATGCTCGCCTCGTTCGAGGCAGACGATCAACTCCTTGAGGGCGCGCAGTCCCCTTCGGTTGCGAGATCCCCGAACCGTATTGAAATTGAGATGACGGGCAAGCGCGGCAATATAGTCGCCGTCCTCGCTGGCACTGACGAGAACCGCTGCCGACTCCGTTCTTAAATGATAAAACAGGTAAAGCAGGGAGTAATGCCAGAAGATGGCGATAACGGCCCTGTTGCCCTCCTCTGCCGCTCTCCTGAAATCTGCGCCATGCACGCTGATCCTGCAGCAGCCAAACCATATCCTGAGCAGCCAGGCGGCGCAAAAAGCGACCGCCCGGACGACCATCTGCTGTGTCATACCCCGTTTCACCCGATCTCGATCTCCAGTTTTCTTAGTGCCTTGATACGATCCCGCAAGGCTGCCGCCTCTTCGAAGGCAAGCTCACGGGCAGCCTCGTGCATCTTTTTTTCAAGCTTGACGATCTCTTTGTCAAGCTCCTTCACCGAGCCGTAAAATGACTGCATCTCTGCCGCCTGCAGCATTTCCTGGCTCCCCTCCCCGGTCTCGTATCCTGCTTGTTTGAGATACTGGTGGATGGTATCCTTGACCGCGGAAATTATCGTCTGCGGTTCAATATCGTGCTGCTGGTTGTATTCCCTCTGGACGGCGCGGCGGCGCTCCGTCTCTTCGATCGTTCTCTGCATCGAACCGGTGAGCGTGTCAGCATACATGATCACCATCCCGTCAACATTACGGGCGGCACGCCCGCAGGTCTGGATCAGAGAGCGCTCCGAACGGAGAAATCCCTCTTTGTCGGCATCGAGAATGGCAACCAGGGAGACTTCAGGAATATCAAGTCCCTCCCGCAGCAGGTTGATGCCGATAAGAACATTATAGTCTCCATTTCGAAGATCACGAATCAGCTCCACCCGTTCCAGCGTCTTGATGTCAGAATGCAGATAGCGGACGCTGACACCCAGTTTTTCATAATAATCGGTCAGATCCTCGGCCATTCGTTTGGTCAGCGTGGTCACCAGAACCGCCTCTTTCTTTGCTGTTCTGATTCGTATTTCATGCAGCAGGTCATCAACCTGGGAGGTTGCCGGCCGAACCTCGATACGCGGGTCGACAAGCCCGGTCGGTCTGATCACCTGTTCGACAATCCTCCCCTCCACCTCGGCAAGCTCATATGGGCCGGGTGTTGCAGAGACATAGACGATCTGGTTGATCCTCTGGCAGAATTCCTCGAAGCGAAGCGGGCGATTATCCAGCGCTGACGGCAGCCTGAAACCAAAATTGACCAGCGTTTCCTTGCGCGAACGATCACCATTGTACATGCCGTTTAACTGGGGAATGCCGATATGGCTCTCGTCGATGAAGAGCAGGTAATCCTCCGGAAAATAATCAAGCAGGTTGGGGGGCGGCACACCTTCTGATTTTCCGGTGAGGTGGCGGCTGTAATTCTCTATGCCGTTGCAGTACCCGAGCTCCTGCATCATTTCCAGGTCAAACATCGTTCGCTGCTCCAGACGCTGGGCCTCTACCAGGCGATTCTCCCTGTGCAGTATTTCAAGCCGCTCCTTGAGCTCTTCCTGTATGGTGCGGATGGCGATCTGCATGCGATCTTTGGAGGTTACAAAATGTGAACCTGGAAAGACCGTATATTCCTCCAGCCGATCCAGCACAACTCCGCGAAGCGGGTCAATGACGGTAATGGACTCAATGGTGTCGCCAAAATATTCAACCCGAATCGCCTTTTCATCCTCGTGGACGGGAAAGATATCGATGACATCCCCCCTCACCCTGAAGGTGGAACGGTGAAAGGAGATATCATTGCGCTCATACTGCATGAAGACAAGGCGGCGCTGCACATCCTCCGGGGCATAATCCTCTCCTTTCCTGAGGAAAAGATGCATGTTGCGGTATTCGTCAGGAGAGCCGAGCCCATAGATGCAGGACACCGAGGCAACGATCAGCACATCCCGGCGGGTCAGCAGCGCGCGGGTCGCCGAATGACGCATTTTATCAATCGCTTCGTTGATTGACGAGTCCTTTTCGATATAGGTATCGGATTGCGGAATATATGCCTCCGGCTGGTAATAATCGTAGTAGGAAACGAAATATTCAACTGAATTTTCCGGGAACAACTCTTTGAACTCTGAATAGAGCTGGGCTGCCAGGGTTTTGTTGGGGGCGATGACCAGCGCCGGCCGCTGAACCTGCTCAATAACGCTTGCCATGGTAAAGGTTTTTCCCGATCCGGTCACGCCAAGCAGTACCTGGCTCTTGACGCCGGAACCGACACCTTCTGAAAGTATGGAAATTGCGCGCGGCTGGTCGCCGGAGGCGGAAAAAGGGCTTACCAGTTTAAATGGCAGATGCTCGTACATCAGACTGCCTGCTCAAACTCTTTGGCGAGCAATTTGGCCTCAAGCATATGGCACAGAGGGTTATCGCGATCATCAAGAGTAAATCGAACCTTGTGGGAGTCAAGCAGTCGCGAGAGTTCCTGCCACTGCTCCCTGTTGCTGACTTCCCTTCCTTCACGGGTCATCCAGTTCCGCTTCTTCCAGCCGGCAAGCCAGGTCGCGGCTCCATCGCGAAGGTATCCCGAATGGGTATGCACCTCAACGGGAAACTGTTTTGTAAGACCGGAAAGTCCCTCGATAACACCATGTATGTAGAGCTGATTGGCGGTTACTCCACTTTTTCTGCCGCCGATCACTTTTATATGATGGTGCCAGCGGAGGATGATCGCCCAGCCGCCGACAGCGGTCGAGTGTCTGCAGGTTACCCCGGTATGGAGATGAATGGTGTCATCGGCCTCGACCACCTTCTCCACTCCGGCAGCAGGCGAAGGGGCGGCGCCTTTTTTCCGCGCCGCCACGGCGAGTTCGTCGGCACGCTCATTATACGTGTCGAGGGTATGGCCGCGCACCCATTTCCAGCTGATTTCATGCTTTCTGCTTTCAGCCAGCAGGGCTTTCCAGAGATCAACGTTTTTAACCGGTTTTTTATCGGCGGTCTGCCAGTTATTTTTCTGCCATTTATTGATCCATGACGTTATGCCGTTTTTGACATACTGTGAATCGGTATAGAGTGTGATTGCATGAGAGCAGTCGAGCGCCGACAAGGCGGAAACCACGGCTGTCAGCTCCATACGGTTATTCGTGGTTTCTCCGCCGTATCCCGACAGCTCGACCGGGTCGCGGTCGCCGCCAAGGTATACCGCCCCCCAGCCGCCCGGTCCGGGGTTGGGACTGCAGGCGCCATCGGTATATACCGTAAGCCGCGGTAGATCTTTATTTTTTCCTGCCATGAACCGTTATACGCTGTTCGTTGATCGAATAAAAAGGTGTTTTTTGCCTACGTCAACCAAAAAGGGATATCATACAGCTTTACCATACTATTTTCACGCTTCATGTTGGCATTGACAACAGTCCCTGCTCTGGCTCAGTTGGCAACTGTCCCTTTCTCCAGGGTGATAGCACCACACTTTTTCTGCCCGGAAGGAGCTGCGTTTGCAGGAATGAAAAAAAGAAACAGTACAGCCAGAACGACGAGACATCGGAGTTGCCTTCCGGCCTTCACGATAGTATCAGCGCACTGCAGTGGTGTTAAGCGACCAGTCATAATCCAGATATTTTATTTTGACATTTCTGCCAGGCTCGGCAAGCTGTGCCTGGAGATCACCGTCGCTGTGATGGAGAAAGAACTGGAGGGGGTCGTCATCAAAATCTCCGCCATACCACTTGAATATGGAACTGACATAGAGCGTATCGCCTTCGAGATAATTTCTTGCCGGGTCATTGAGAAATGCCCGGGTGACACGCTCCAGCTGGGCATCGATGTCCGCCCCCCTGTATGGTTCCGGGATAAGCGGGGGACAGCTGACGGATGCACAATTGACGGCAAAGTGAATGCGGGGTTCGTCCCATTGCGTTCTGATAATATCATGCTCGATTTCGTCAAGTGAATGGGGTTTGCCGTTGATTCCAGCAAACGAGATCTTCCACGGGCTGGTAAAAAATGTTCCGATTTTCTTGATGGATGACGGCGGCCCTTTGTCAGTGAAATTGTCAAGGATCAGCTTAAGCGTATAGCTGTTGTAGGCATTGATATAGAAGGCCAGCCGCTGATCGTCCGGGAGCTGCTCCGGATCCGTCTGATTCAGCCGATCAAGAAACTGGTCAAGGAGTGCTTCGTCCTTCTTAAAACCGTAGTAGTCAACGCTCCCGTCCGCCACGTGGGCCTGGAGCAGATCATGATACTGCTGATAGAATTCTTCTTCGGCTGCAGACACCCAACCCGCGTGCATGAAAAGCAGCAGAACAAGAATACATCCTGGTATTGTCCGTTTCATTTCCCTCATCCACCATTGATTCCAAAGGGTATACACTGTGTCATACGTTGCAGAGCAAAAACCTTGGACATGGCTTATATATTGTTTATATATCTCTGGTTTTATGTTATTTTTTCATTATACATTCAGGTTATCCCCTGTACCGAAACAACAGCTTCAATGCTTTTCTGACCGTACCTGAAAACAAGCGCGGTGAGAGCACCGACCCGACGACCCGCTTGTTGATTTCAGCAAACGTGGGATAGGGATGAATCGCGCCTGCCAGCGTTGAAAGCCGCACCCCGCCGTTGAGGGCGGCCACCCATTCAGCGAGAAGATCGCCGGCGTGGGGTCCGAGGATCTGGACTCCGAGCGGTTTATCCCTTTTATCGAGCAGCAGTTTGATCTTCCCTGCCGTCAGCCCTTCTGTCTGAGCCCTGTCATTGTCTTTAAACAACTCTTCATGAACCTTGTATTGTACTCCCGCTGCCGTGGCCCGTTTTTCATTCATGCCGATACTCGCCAGCTCAGGATCGGTATAGGTGCACCAGCTCATCCAGCGGTAATTTACCTTTCTCGGCAGACGCAGTACCGCATTGGTCAGGACGATCCCGCCCTCGTAACCGGCGGCATGGGTAAACTGGTAACCGCCGATCACATCGCCGGCTGCGTATATATGTTTACAGCTGGTACGCAGCCTGCGGTCAACCTCGATACCGGAAGGCTGAGAGGTGACGCCGCAGTTCTCCAGCTTCAAACCCGAGACGTTTGCAGAGCGGCCGAGGGCTACCAGCAGATGGCTCCCTGTTATCTCCTGCTCTGTATCATCCTCATCACGGAAACGTACCGTTTTACCATCAGCGGTTTCTTCTACCGACACAAACGTACAGCCCAGGCGAAAACTGACCCCTTCATCAGCCATTGTCTGCATCACCAGGGCGGCAAGATCGGGATCCTCCTTGCTCAGAACCTGCCTGGAGCGCTGCAGGACCGTTACTTTTGAGCCAAGCCTGGCAAAGGCCTGGGCCATTTCAAGAGCAATGGCACCAGCCCCGAGAATGAGCAGAGACTCGGGCAGCTCCGGTAACGAAAAAAGAGACCTGTTGGTCAGTATTTCGACCGACTGGAGTCCGGGGATTGGAGGTACAGAGGCGGAAGAGCCGGTTGCTATCACCCATTTTTTTGCAGAAACCTGACTGCCGTCCAGATCAATGCTGTGCTCATCGAGGAATGCGGGACTACCGAAGCGGACATTGACCCCCAACCCGGAAAAGCGCTCTACCGAATCATGGTGCTGGATCTCGGCAATAACTCCGGCGATCCTCTCCGCGATCCTGGAAAAATCAACCGGAGCGACATCTACCGGAGGCAGCCCGTAGTGCTCCGCCTGCCCGAGTCGATGGTAGTGTCTGGAGCTTTTTATCAAACTCTTGCTCGGTACACAGCCAAAATGCAGACAGTCTCCACCAAGGGCTTCTTCCTTCTCGACCAGAAGCGTCTTTGCCCCGAGCTGTGCCGCTCCCGAGGCAACGGTCAAACCTGCTGCGCCGGCGCCAATAATGCCGATATCATAATCAAACAGTGCCATTTTTGTCTCCTGAACCCGACGAGATACGGCGGCGGCGGTAAAAGGACATAATTTTTTTCACGGTAACCGGAAAAAGCCCGAGCAGAACGAATGATGCCAGCAGGCTTGGCGATACGATGCCCGCCAGAGAATCAATTTGTGCTATTTCCTTTCCGGCATTGACATAGACAACTGTTGCCGGCAGCATCCCGAGCTGCGATACCCAGAAATAGGTCCTGATCGGCATACTGGTCAGTCCCATCAGCAGATTAATCACAAAGAACGGGAAAATTGGAATCAGGCGCAGGGAAAAGAGGTAAAAAGAGCCTTCTTTTTCAATCCCCGCATTGATCGCCGATAATTTTTCCCCGAATTTTGTCTGCACCCAGTCCCGCAGCACAAAACGTGACACCAGGCAGGCGCAGGTAGCGCCGATTGTGGAGGCCACAGAGACCACCACCGTGCCGGTAACAAGACCGAAAAACCCACCGCCGGCCAGCGTCATCACCGCTGCTCCGGGCAGGGAAAGTGCGGTTACGAGAATGTAGACAAGCATGTAAACCGCTATGACCGAGAACCGATTCGACTGGTAAAGTTCCTGGAAACGGGCCTGGGAAGCCTTGATGTAGTCAAGGGTTAAAAATCGGCCGAGATCAAAAAAAACAAAGAGAAAAACAAGGGCGAGCAGGCTGAGCACCAGCACCAGTTTCTTGACAAGAGATCTGCTCATGAGACCACCGGGCAAGTGCTATCTGCAGGATTCAACGATACCTTCAATCAGTAATCCTCCCATTCGATACAATCCTCAGGACAATTTTTAATGGCTTCATCAACGCGCTCACGGTTATAGGAATCAAGGCTACAGACCTCAAGGTAACCGAACGTTTCGTTGAACCTGAAGATATCGGGTGCAACCTCGATACAGCCTCCGCATCTGCTGCAGGCACCGAGATCAATGGTCGGTCTTCTCGACCGCCTGACCGATTCAACAGCTGCCGTGCAGCAGCTATTTCTTTGACAACAATAGATTCCCATGGGGCGTGCACCGTGATGACTACATCTTGCCCGGAAGTCCAGGCTCACCTTTCATACTAACTATTGTGCGCTGAAAAGCAATCCTGGCACCCCGCTCCCCGGTAAATAATGAACTCTTCTTGTAATCACGACGATGGTTCATTATTATGCTCTGCTGAAAAGTTATTGTGGCAGTGTTTTGCCTCTATTTTACCCCGGCCATACGTTCAAGCGGCAGGACATCTGCCTGGTATCGCTGGTATAACATATAGATAGTATGGAGAAAATATGAGCATCAATGAAATAGCAGAAGGAATTCACTGGGTTGGAGCAATCGACTGGCATGTGCGGGACTTCCATGGGTATTCGACAATGGAAGGAACGACATACAATGCATTTTTAATAATCGACGAAAAAATTACCCTGGTCGATACCGTTAAACCATCGCATCGCCAGGACATGATGCAGCGCATTCGCGATATCATCGACCCGGAAAAGATCGATTACATCGTTGTCAACCATGTCGAACTTGATCATTCGGGCTGTCTTGTCGAAATGATGGAGACAGCCAAACCGGAAAAACTGATCTGCTCACCGATGGGCAAAAATGCCATCCTGGCCCACTTTCATCGTGAAGACTGGCCATTCGAAGTAGTGAAGAGCGGAGATGAAATATCACTTGGCAAACGCACCCTCTCATTTCTCGAGACGAGAATGCTGCACTGGCCGGACTCGATGTTCACCTTTGTCAGGGAAGACGGCATTCTTTTTTCAAGCGACGCTTTTGGACAGCATCTGGCGACGAGTGAGCGGTTTGACGATGAAGTAAACCTTGCCCTGGTCATGGAACACGCTGCCAAATATTATGCAAATATCCTCTACCCCTACTCTCCGCTGATCAAAAAACTGCTGGCAACGGTGGCGGATTTGAACCTCGACATCAAGATGATCGCACCTGATCACGGGGTCATCTGGCGAAGCAATTTTGACCAGATACTGCAGGCATACGGTGACTGGAGCAGTTACAAGGGAGGCAAGAAGGCGCTTATCATCTACGACACCATGTGGCATTCCACTGAGCAGATGGCCAAGGCGATTGCTTCCGGCATTGAAAAAGAAGGCCTTTACGCCGACCTCATTGACTTGAAAGTCCACCACCGCAGTGACGTGATGACCAGGGTCCTCACTGCCCGGGCACTGGTGCTTGGCTGCCCGACCCTGAATAACGGTCTGCTGCCGAGAATGGCTGGTTTCCTGATGTACATGCGCGGTCTCAAACCGCAGAACAAGATAGCGGCGGCATTTGGGTCATACGGATGGAGCGGTGAATCGGTCAAGCTGATGATCGGTGCGCTGGAGGAAATGAAGCTCAAGATCATAAACGAAGGCCAGCGTATAAAATATGTCCCAACGCACGACAACCTCAAGGAGTGCGTGGAGATGGGGCGTCATATCGGTAAATCGATCAAAGAGAGCATTGAACAGGATGGATGAATGAAGCTTCTTGCCCGCCACTCAATCCTTGTCAGCGGAGTCAATTACTCGGATTGCAAGGCACAGATATACGGGTTCTTCAAAAAGACCTCCCTGGTACAATATGACAGAATCTCCATTGACAGCAGCGCTGCTGTCAATGGAGACAATGACTGTTTCGCAGAAAAACTGCAAAACTCCCTGGAGCAGAACAGGATCGTTTTGAACAAACTCATTGAAGAGCTGAAAACAGCAGGAATTGAAACGAACTCGGACCTGCTGAACCTGCCGCAGGGCTATCCGAGCAAGGTACTTCATATCATTGCCCATTTTCTCGATGGATTTATCGGCATCGACAGTGCTTTTTATAACCTGATCGATGACAGTCACTGGGTTTCCCCGGCGACAACAGAAGCGCTTGCCAAAAACCCCGAAACCTTCTGGCTCGTTCCGCTGGACTGCTATTCAATGACGCCGCGCGAAGCGGCCCTGCTGCATATGTAACCTTCTGATTGTACGTGCACCCCCCGACTGACAATTACGGATGTCACACTATGACAGGAGGTATTCTGCAGCGATCATCGAAACAACTTGACAAAGTCCTGGAAAATTAACAGATAATGCGTCATACTCATGATCATTTATAACACGAGTCGTGGATAGACAGGATGAATCGGTGACAATTTCGTAAATACAGAATCGATGACGAAGTAAAAAATTCTATAAACAAGAAGAAGTGTTTTTTCAAGTGTGAAGGCATACATATGGTATGTCGAGTGCTTGAAAAAGTGCCACGACACAGTAGATCGAATTAAAGGAGAAACCATGTCGATTTTTAAATATCAGGCTGACGAGCTCTACCAGTGGGTGATTGAACAAGATGATTTTTTACTGCTCGACGTGAGAAACGCAACCGATTTCGGCAGGTTTAAAGTCGAGGGTCCGCACGATATTAAAACAGTCAATATCTCCTATTTCGATTTTATGGAGATCGAAGACGAATGTATCGCCCAGCTTCCTGAAAAAGATACCCGGATAAGAATTGTCTGCGCCAAGGAAGGATCAGCCAAGTTCGTCGCTGAAATCCTTGAAAAACATGGTTTCACCGATGTCGGATATCTCGCCGGCGGCATAAAATCCTGGGGCAACCTGCTGATCCCGAACCTGCTCAATCCCGGCGCTTCGTATGAACTCTACCAGTTTATAAGACCCGGAAAAGGCTCCTGCAGCTACGGTCTGATCCACAATCAAAAGATGATCGTTTTTGACCCCTCCCGGAATCATGAATTTTACCTTGATTTTGCCAAAGAGAAGCAAAGTAAAATTATCGGAACAGCAGAGACACACCTGCAGGCCGATTATATTGCCGGAAGCAGGATGATCTCGGAGCTGACCGGTGCTTCGTTTTATGCAAATGAAGGTGACTTTACCGGTGCCAAACTTGACTATATCCCCTTGACGGACGGACAGGAGATCGGCTTTAAAAACGGCGGTCCATCCGTTAAAGTCCGTTTTTCTCCCGGTCACACACCGGGCAGCACCATGTATGTTATCGACAGTAAATACATCGTTACCGGCGATATCATCTTCGTCAAATCAATCGGCCGGCCGGACCTTGGCGGGAAGGTCGATGAATGGTCAGGCGTTTTATTTGAGACGATAAAGGCAGTCGGCAAGATGGACGGCAACCTTGTCGTTCTTCCCGGTCACTTCATCGACTGGAACGAGGCGAACAGTGAGATGACCTTTGCCGAGTCGCTGCAAAAAACAAGGGAGCTGAACAAGACGATCTATGCGATCGACAATCCGGCAGATTTTCTCACCTTTATCAAGAAAAACATGCGTGAGCAACCGCCGGAATACGCCCAGATCAGGTTGGTCAATGCCAACCTGGAACAGGTGGACGACGAAAAAGCCGAAGTGCTTGATCTCGGCAAGAACGAATGCGCGGCTTCTGCCTATGCCGCCCAGCAGCAGGCTGGCTGAACGGTTGGATGATGGATGTAAAAAAAACATTTACCTGTGAATGCGGTGCCAACACCATCGGGCTGACCTTTCACCATGCAATGCCCCCCGAACTCGTCGACAAGGTTTACTGTCCGCACTGCGAGGAGATGGGCCTGCAAAACCCCAAATCCTGGCCGATACCCGGGAACTGGCATCTCAATTTTGATCTCGAGATTGCCAGGATGTTCGCCATGGCCAAGCTCAGGATTGATCCCAAGCTGGTAAATCCCGGTTTTATTATCGATGGCGGCTATGTTGACTAGGAGCGCGTCGGAGACAGACACCCCTGCTCCTCTCTCCAGTTTTAACCAAAACCGCCGCTCCCCACCGACCGCCTGCGGTTGTCTGTCACTTCCCGGCCGCCGCACCAGTCGATGAACCACCGGGAGCCGAGCGGCTATGAAAATGAACCCGAGGAGCATTTTTCCCCGCTTCCTGCCGAGCTCTACAGCACCTTTTTTGACCTCGAGATGTCAAAAAAGCTCGACGATTGTTTCTATTACACAGAACTTCTGAAAAAACATCAGTGCCGAAGCGTCCTTGAGCTCGGCTGCGGAACCGGTCGAATCGTCGAATGCCTCACCGCTGCAGGCTGCCATGCTGTTGGAATTGACAATTCAGCTGAGATGCTGCTCCATAAGCGCCCCCAGCGCGTATCGCCGGTCGTCGGAATGGACATGTGCGATCTCGGGTTTACCGCACATTGCTTTGATGCAGCACTCATTCCCCATAACACCCTCAATCTGCTCGGTGATAAACGATCAATACTCCGCTGCCTGCATGAAACACGAAACGTGCTTGTCCGGGATGGACTGCTCGTCATCGAGCTTTTTGCCGTGACGGATCGACTCCGGCAGCAGGCGGGTAAACGGCTGTTTCAATTCGCGCTCTTTGATACTCCGGATAACGGCAAGCTGGTCAAGGAAACAATCAGGACATACCTGCCGGAAGCCGGGAGAATCCTGCTGGAAGAGCGATACAAGAGCCGCTCATTTAATGACCCGGGGCTGAACAGGAATTATCGTCAGTTTCTTTCCCTGGCCGCCTGTTCGCCGGCCCGGTGGATCCAGATGATTCGCAGTACCGGTTTTGCCATTATTTCCCAGCACTCCGGCTACCGTGATGAACCATTTCTTCCCGGCACTGACTCCAGCCTGCTGGTCAGTGCCCGCCCACTGTAATCAAACCAGCGCCAACCGTTCTTTTGTCTTTCTGTCCAGCCCTTTTTTGATTCATCCGGATGAAGACTATTTATCTGTAGCCAGGGAGGGGG
>CBDUGK010000076.1:0-19252 GCA_965366875.1 uncultured Desulfobulbaceae bacterium
TGCCACGGCGGGCCTGCGTGAGGCATCCTCCAGCAATGGTCTTCGCCTTCTCGGTGGCAGGTAAGTACGTTTAATCCGAATGTTCCGATTAGATACTTTCTTCGCT
Organism: uncultured Desulfobulbaceae bacterium; assembly: GCA_965366875.1. GTDB lineage: Bacteria > Desulfobacterota > Desulfobulbia > Desulfobulbales > Desulfocapsaceae > MADRE3. The sequence goes on from CBDUGK010000076.1 coordinate 107, forward strand.
GATTTTACCCTGGACCTTGATATTGAAGCGCTCGCGTATTTTCTTGTATGAGACCAGGTCTGCTTCCCGGGCGGATGGCGTCAGAAAGGATTCCAGCTTGGTTTTCAGGATTACCGGGTTCATTTCAGAATGAATGGCAATGACACCATCGGTAATGATCTTCTGCAGCAGCAGTTCATGGTTCGTGCGCTCCCTGAGATTGGCGGCAAAGGGAAGGAAAAAGAAATTAGAGAGAATCAGTCCATAGAGCGTTGAGGTCAATGCTATTGGCACCGCACGCAGGATTACCGAGGTGTCGCCAATCCCGCCAAGCATGGTGATAAGGCCGACAACCGAGCCGATTATGCCGAAGGCAGGAAAGAAATCGGCGATCGTGCGTAGTACCCGCTCCGAATCATCTCGCCGAAGTTTGAAAAAATACATTTCCGTATTGAGTATTTCCTTTATCTGTTCAGGGGCGTAGCCGTCGACAAGGCATCCCACCGCCCGGCGAAGGAATAAAATAGTTGTCTCGTTTTCTTCCTTCTGCAGCGAGAGAATACCCTCTATCCTGGATTTGATCGACAGGTCAATCAGGATATTGATTATCTCCGCTTCTTCTTTTATCGGTCTGCGATAGGAGGCGGTCATCACCTTGTAGACGATCTTTAACTGCTCGACTTTAAAGCTCAGCAGGGCAGCAGCGGAAGTACCGCTGAAAACGATGAGAATGCCGGAAATATTAAAATAGAGCGCAAGGTTGTCATTAATCCAGAAGCCGACAAAAAAACAACAACTGAAAAAAAACAGACCGATAAGATTTTTATTTTTCATGAGGTTATCCAGATTATTTAAGGTTCTCGGCAGTAGCTGAAACAGGAGCGGGGAGACGTTTGCTGATAATTATCTCTACCCGCCGGTTAACGGCACGGTTGGGAGCATTTGTGTTTGGCTTTATGGGTCGGTAGGAAGAATAGCCGCTGACCACAAACTGTTGAGGATTCATGCCCATCTGCTCAACGAGAAACCTGGCAACGGTACTGGCCCGGGCAACGGAGAGTTCCCAGTTGGTCGCATATTTTTCTGAATGCATGGGAATGTTGTCCGTATGTCCGACAACGTTAATCATGTAGGGGATTTCTCTGATTTGAACGGCAATTTTTTCAAGGGATGATCTAGAGTACTCGCTGAGCTCTGCCTGGCCGGTATCGAAGAGCAGATCGCCGGTCAGGATGATGCGCATTGTCTGGTCGGGTACCAGATCAATTGCGGCGAAATCGGTAAGCCCGAGCCTGGCGATGGCATCCTTGCTGAGGGTGAAAATTGTATCAGCGGCTTCCGCAGCGGGAAGATCGGCAACCATCTCCTCTGTAGGCTGAGGAGCTGTCTTTTCGTCTTTCAGCGGAAGGGTTGGCTCCACTGCAGCGGTGAACTGCCCGCTCCGGTCGACGGAAGGTTCCTGAGTATTTTTCTGCTGAGCCTGCCTGAAACTTTCCCTGATCCGCTCAAGGCCGCCATTTCTGTCTTCATCAAAAAAGCGACTGTCCTTGGCAATATCCTGGATGCTGACCGGTTCGACTTTTTTGACACTGCCCCCTGACATGAGTGGTCGGGCCGGATCAATCGGTACGAAAGGGAAACTGTTTTTATTGTCATGGGTTATATCAAGAGCTTCGGTCGTATCACCCCCGATTACTTCCAGCTCATCACTGACGAGGAATTCCTTGTGTGACGCCTGGTAGACGAACATCGACAGAAAGAGAATGAACATGGTCATCATCAGATCAGACCAGGCGATGGACCAGTGGGACACTTTCGGCAGTGCTGACCTGACGAAAGACTCATCAGCGAAAAACAAACTGCTGCTGTACAACGTGAGACCGCTGTGGCCTGAGACTACCTCCACGCTTCTTTTTGGAGCCGGCCTTATTTCGGTATCGCTGACAGTGTTGGTATTTTGATTATCAGGTGGTTGTTGTGTCGATTCAGCCATGCCTTGTTCGGGTAGATAGTTATTTTCAGCCGATGCTGTACGGTGATTGTATTAGACATATCGGCTGAAAATGTTCAGAACAAAAGGGGGCATGGAAAAAAAGTCGGGCAACGCGGCAATCACTCGTCCAGAACGGCCGCCTTGAAGGTTTCAATTCCGATTCTTGTTATAAAGCGGGCAGACCGCTCCTTTTTCTTTGCATGTTCCGCGTAGTAGGACAAACATCTGTCCAGAAGGGCTTCTACTTCGCTGTTGCTGAGATCTTCAGCCAGGACATCTCCGACACGCGGAGTTCTGGTGGAACTGCCGCCGAAGGTGACTGTCCAGCCTTTCTTCTTACCCATGATCCCGACGTCACGAACAAAATTTTCGGTACATGAAAAAGGACAGCCGGAAACACCTATCTTGAGTTTTGCCGGAAGTTCTCGATTGGAAAAACGTTCCTCAAGCTCTATTCCGAAGGCCAGCGAGTCCTGAACACCAAAGGTGCAGACCGTATTGCCGGGACATGCCTGTACATAATGAAGACAGAGTTCACTGGCCTTGCCGGCCTCCATGCCGAGGTCCCTCCAGATGTCGTCAAGCTGATCGGCTGACATGCCGACGAGTGCAATGCGCTGGCCGGAGGTTATTTTTACGATGGGAATTTGATATTTCTCAACAACCCAGGTGATTTTTTGTAACATCTCGAGGTTCATCAGACCGCACGGGATTCTTGGGACGATGGCAAAACTCTTCTTGTCGCGTTGTAGAATCGCCCCGCTCGGGACATCTGTAGACTGCATAGCCGGCTCCTTTTAATAATTGGTTGTATATATGTCCTTAAAATCTTATGAATATCTGTGGAAATGACAGATTTTTCAACGCGGATGGGCAGAGATGGGAATCAGAAATCTTTCAGTATTCTCAAATCGGGAAGCTGTTCGATCCAGCCGCTGTTTTTAAACCAGTATTCCTGCATGGTCTGTATCGCACCTGAACCTGCCATCATGTTAATGTAGTTTTGCAGGAGATTCAAAAAGAGTGGATCGTCCGGAGAGATTCCGATTCCAAGCTGCTCAAAGCTGAGAATCTTCTCGAATACCCGCAGTCCTTCATCCTTGTAGCGGAACTGGGAAACCTTGCAGTATGGATAGTCAGAGATGATGCCGTCTATCGTGCCTTCAAGGAGCATTATCAGTGATTGATCCAGACTGTCTGAATAAACGGGGGTTACCTTCGGAAAGAGCGTGCGGACCGTCGTATCAGCAGTTGTGTTTTTCAAAACGCCGATCTTGAGGCCACTCTGGTTCAGGTCTCGGGGGTCTTCCAGTGTCCGGCTGAGCTCTTCTCTGCCGAAAAATGCCTGCCCGGAGGAGCCGTATGGACCGACAAAAGCAATTTCCATATTGCTCCTGGCAGTGATCGACAGTCCGCTCATGATCAGATCGACATTTCCCTTGAGAAGCTCTTCTGTCAGCTCTGAAAAGGGGAAGCGCTTTATGCGCAGGTTTACGCCCATGTTCCGTGCCAGCTCGCGGGCAAAAGCAATGTCGAAGCCGATTAATTCACCACTGGTTGTCGCCGCGCTGAAAGGCGGGAGATCGCCAGGAGTGCCAAGAACCAGTTCTCCTTCGGCCAAAATACGGTCAATGACCGGCCCTGCATGGGAAGGCGGAGAAGATATAAATATCAGCGCAGCTGCAGCGAGGCAGGCGCCAAGACAGCGAATGATTGAAACCTGTTTGAAGGACATGTCAATAGTCTACTTTCTGGGTGGTTGGTGTACCGATTTCGGTGAGCGTTTTGATCAATTCATCAGCATAATTGTTGGAAACGGAGTGTGTTATCAGTATTTCATGAGGGGTCACTGTTGCTGAATTATAGTAGTGTGCATTCCAGCTGTCGTTGGTGTTCATCACGCCGCCTTCAACAGTAAAACCGCCGAATGCGCCTTTTGAACGGGAGTATGAAAGGATATCTGCTGTTGCCGCTTTTGCACCGCCGCCAACCGGTCCTGCAGCCATTGTCACGTCTGCCCCGAGTTTAAAGGATGATGACATCATGGAATTCAACCCTTTATCGGTCATCACAAACATGATTATTTGTGAGGTTTCGGCACCGACCTGAAAACCAAAGGTCAGTGAACCAATGGCGTAAAATGCCGGGCCGTGCCAGAGCCCGGTGTTCATTTCCCTGGCGAACAAAATCCCGGAGCCGGACGTTCCTCCGAGCACCAGTCCGCCGCGCAGCATCTGGGGAATGATGATGATGCCGCGCGCCCGTTTTGCCAGATCCTTGACAATCTGCATGTTCGGGTCGGCAATAAACTGCATTAGCGCACGGTGGCTGTTGTCGACGAGCAGGTTCGCTTCGGTGTATCTCTGGGCAGCGCACAGCGGCCCGGTTAAAAGAAATAGTGAGATCAGTGGTATGACGATAGAAATTTTCCATGCGTTCAGCATGACGACAGCTCCTTGAATCGACAGGTCAATTCATTAAAATGGATGAACAAACAGTACCCGAAACCGTTTTCCCTTGTCAGCTGCTGTCAGGTTACTGGTAACGGAAAATGTTTGCAGGGTGAGGAAACGGAAATGTTCGATCATTATGGGGTCCATGAAATTGGAAGGTATAACCTTGTCATGCGAATATAACCTGAGGCCAGCCAATAATCTAATCTTTTTTAAACGTTAGCGGTTACAATTGCTGATCAAATAGTCCGTTCCGGCAAAGCGCTTTAGGGATCTGGGAAAAAAACCCCAGAAAAGGGCGGGAATAATCCTGGAAAGGAAAAGGTGCGTGACTATCAGGAAGCTATTCGTTTTTGTTTCGTCCTTCGATAGCCGGAATCTATCAGAATACCGGTTTAAAATCAAAAAAGTGGGTGGTTTCGAGTTTTCTGTATGTTTTGGTCTCTGCCCTGGCGATAAATGAACTGGTGATCGCACCGTTTGAGGTGAAACGGACACCCTGCAGAAACTCGCCGTCGGTTATTCCGGTGGCGGCGATAGCCACCTCTTTTGAGCGAATCAGATCCTGGACACGAAAGACCTTGTCGTAATTGTTTATTCCCAGGTTGGCCGCAGCCTGGCGGTCCCGGTCATTTTCATAAAAGATTTTACCTTCAAAATAGCCGCCGAGACAGTTGATGGCTGCAGCCACCAGACTTCCTTCAGGAGCAAACCCGTAACCGATATAGATGTCAGCTTTTTCTCCGGTAATTGCGGAGAGGCAACCTGATATCTCGCCTTCATTAATGAGTTTTATGCGGGCTCCGCACGATCTGATCTCCTTGATGAGCTGTTTGTGCCGGGCCTGGTCAAGAATACAGACGGTGACGTTTTCAGTATATTTCCGCAAGGCTCTTGCAACCCGTTTAACATTGGTTACCGGCGGCTGGTTAATATCGATAACATTTCCTACCTGGGGACCGACGACAATCTTGTACATGCTCAGGTTTGGAACCCGCTGAATGATTCCCTGCGGCGCGATGACTGCATATGAGGTCGCATTAGTGCCGCCATCCGCCGCCGAATGATGCGCCTCTATGGCCATTGCCATCACATCCATACGGGCGCTGCCCTGGCCAAGCTGTTCGGGCATCTGGAAGATTTCCGGCCGGTTTTTAAAACGATCATTGATGACAACCCCGTCTATGTTCAGCCGGTTGAGGGTCTTGGCAAGCGCTGAGCGTGCCTTGCTGAGAATTTCTATATGGTTGCCGAGCCCCTGCTGGCGGGCCGCGGTCAAAGCTGAAATTTCAGTCGCCCTGACAATTTCCATTCCATAGTTTGTATCCATGCTGTTAATCTCTTGATTCAAAGGCTAAGTGGTAGTTGGTCTGGGCAAGCTGCTTGATCTGGGCCATCAGGAGATCGCGCCTCTCTTTCATTTTCTGGCCCTCCCCGGTATCCTTGACCTTCATCGGGTGCAGGAACTCGTCGATGAGTTCTATATCGAGCGGCGCTGATTCAAGTTTTCGCGTCGCCTCTTTCATTTCATCGGGTGTCGGCAGAATAATGCCATATAGCTGGTGAGGGGTCTGCACGAGCGAATGTCCGCGGTTGTAGTAGGCCGCTGCAAAACCTCCATCAACGTTGATGGCGACGCCGTCATTGCTTGCCATATGCTTTCCTTTCAGGTAGTTGACGGGTGTATGTCCGTATACCACCCGTTTGACGTCGAATTCGGCAAGCAGTTTCTGCTTGAATTTGTGACTGTGAAGGTTCTGTTTCCAGTACAGAGAATGTTCGGCGTGGCTCTCCTTGTCGATGAGAAAATATCTCTCAAAGGTCTTCATCGCGTGTTTTCCGAAGAAAGGAGAGCGTGGACCGCACCAGAGGTAGAAAAACAGCGCCTGATCTTTTGGGTCCTGCTGGCGTTCATCGAGGTAGTTTTTTCCCACACGTTCTATGGTTTTCTGCATAAAATCAAGCAGCGGGCGGCCCTTTCTGCCCAGAAACTCTTCAAATTCTCCATCATCTGTGGAGGGCACAAGAGCATGGATGTTGAGGATGTTGTTGTGTACCGAGTAGGATTTGCCTTCAGAGAAAAGATAACGCAGGAGCCGCTTTAATTTTCTGTTGGTCTGAAACTGCTTTACCAGGTCTTTGATGACAACCGCTTCCTCCCGGGTCAGTCGGCCGGGATCTTCAAGATCAATCGTCGGAAAGAAGGTGTCATTGAGGCCGTCTGTTTTTCCGGATGAGAGCATTTCAGCCAGCCGGTCAAGCCAGAGGCGAAACTCCATTTCGTATTCGGGAAAATCCTTGATTGTCTTCTCTTCGAGTTTAAACTGAATAACGGCAAGAGCCTTTTCCATTGCCCGTCCCTTCCCGGTCTTCGCTTTAAAATTGCCGGTAATCTTCTCGACGGGGTAGGTTGAGGTAGCGAAATCAGAAAGGAGGGAGGTGTCAAAGCCGAGCCGGTCAAGAAATTCAAAATGGTCGTATCGGGAGGTTATCCGCATGGCTTCGGCGATCAGTGAGGGGTTTCCTGAAGCAGCACCCATCCAGAGAATATCGTGGTTTCCGAGAACGTAGCTGACAATTCTGCGATACGGAGATGAAGAGAGGATCCGCAAAATTTTATCGGGCTGCGGGCCCCGGTCAAAGATGTCACCGAGCACCTGGATCCGGTCTATCAATACATTTCTGATGGCATAGGCAAGGTGAGCGATCAGTCTGGTTGAGATGATTTCTTCCTCAAATATCGGGTCGGGAACGGGAAGCCCCGACAGCAGGCGGCTGATCGTATCATGGAATTCGGGCATGAAAATGTCTTCTATCCGGTAGCGCACGTTGGTCAGCTTGTACTTCAGCACCTGGACAAGGCAGAGAATGACGTCCTGTATATCCATTTTCATGTCAGGACTGTCGATATACTGTCTTTTCCTGATAATTCTGACAAGATACTGTACCTTGTCAGTACTGAAGGTATTGGGCAACGCCTCCCTGCAGGTCTGGTAGAGGACACCGAACCTGCCGCGCAGAATGGATTTAAACCGGTCTCCTTCACCATGAAGGTCACTTATCCAGAGCGTGGTGGGGATATTGGAATTGAGCTCGGTTTCCAGCAGAAGCAATTGCTGGGCAAGCTCGTCGATTTCTCCGGCTCTGATGGGCTCGCCCATTTCATGATCAGGTAATGTGGTATCGGTCGAGAGGGGTGTCACCATGATTTGAATCCTCAGAATGTTTATGCGGCGACCCGTTGCGGGCAGTCTGCCGGGTCCGTGCTCCGCTGTCTGCTCTGGTGCTGCAGCTTCGGCAATAGCGAACGGTCGGGAAAGCATCCACCTGTCCTGCCGGGTGATAACCTGCAGATACATTAGAATTATTTTAGCATTTGTACCATAAGCAGGCAATAAAATTGATAATATTATTGTCAGGTCAACACTAATCCTGTTTTTAATGAGTGCAAAGAATTTTATTTTCAGCACAGTAAAAAAAAATCAAATATCTGATATAAAAGAAAAAGTTGTGAAAAAATGATTACTGAGAGCGATTACTCAAAGATTACTGACTGGTATAGCGAAGCATTCGAGGAGGGTTATATCAGTTCCACTGCCGGAGGATCACTGAGATACGCACTGAAAGGCGGCAAGGCGGGGCATGGCTCGATCGTCATTGTCTCTGGCCGAACTGATTTTATCGAAAAATACCACGAGTGCTGCAGGGATCTCAGGGATCTCGATCAGGCGATCTGTCTGTATGATCATTTCGGACAGGGAAAATCGGGCAGGCAGCTTGACGATCGACACAAGGGGCACATTGACGATTTCAATATCTACGTCTCCGATCTTAAAAAAATAATCGACACCGTCGTGCTGCCGGTACAGCGCGGTCCTGTTTACCTGCTGGCACATTCCATGGGAGGAACCGTCAGCGTCGTGCTGAACCAGAGATTTCCTGATCTGGTAAATGGCCTGATTTTGATCGCACCCATGTTCCAGATCAATGCCGGCGCTTTTCTTCCGCCCTTGCTGGTCGAGGCGCTCAGTAATCTGATCTGCCTTGCAGGAGGGAGTTCCGCCTATATCCCGGGGGGAGGTCCCTTTGACACCGGAATGGAATTTAAAAACAATGTGCTGACATCAGATCCCGGCAGGTTTAAGCATACTATCGAGCTGGTTCGTAAAAACAGCAGTGTTGGTTTGGGAAGCCCGACCTTCGGCTGGTTGAAACAGGCATATCGGGCAATGAGAATGGCCCGGCGGGGTGCGTCGGCAGCGCTCTGTCCGACAATTATATTTGCAGCAGTCGACGAACGGGTCGTCCGGCTGCGCGAGATACGGAGATACTGCAATGATGCGGGTTGTTGCCAACTGGTAACCTACAAAAACTGCGAGCATGAATTGCTGATGGAACGGGATGAGATCAGAAATGATCTGTTGCGGCAGGTCAGGGAATTTCTGCTGCAATGATCTCTGCTTTTATCTGGTGGTAATATCCATCTTTTGCAATTATAGTATCTGGTCCTATGAAAATTGTTACATGTTTTACATTCAGAGCTTTTGCACATGAAGGCAGGATAACCTTATGACCAATAATCTATACGTTACAGCTACCGAAGAGCGAAGTGGTAAATCAGTCATTGTTCTCGGCATCATGCAGATGCTGAAAAAAGAAGTTCACCGGGTCGCCTTTTATCGGCCGATCATCAATGATAATGAAAGTGAAGACCACGATATTTCCCTGGTGCTCAAATATTTCAAGCTCAATATGGCCTATGAAGATTGTTATGGCTGCACGCTTTCCGAGGCATACGAACTGATAAATAGTGGCAAGGAAGATGATCTTCACGACCTGATCCTGGAAAAATACAAAAACCTTGAAGACGATTATGATTTTATTCTCTGTGAGGGTACCGACTTCAGGGGCCAGGATACTACCTTTGAGTCTGAGATTAACCGGGATATCGCTGCAAATATCGGGGCTCCGGTGGTGTTGATATCATCCGGGCGCAAGAAGACCATAGACCAGATGCTAAGGCAGACCCAGCTCTCGGTTGAAACCCATGCTGCAAAAGGCGTTTCTCTTGCTGCCTGCATCATAAACAGGGCTCCGGAAGGGGTGACGCCAAAACTATTCACCGATGTCAGGGACCATAATCATCCCGGGGACCAGCTGCCTTTTTATGTGATACCTGAAAACCCGGCGCTGGCCAACCCGACGGTCAATGATGTCAAAAACTGGCTCAATGCCGCGGTGATGTACGGCAAGAAAAACATGTCTAAGCTGGTCGGCAGCTACCTGATTGCCGCCATGAGGGTGGAGAATTTTCTCGAATACCTCGAGCCCGGTTGCCTGGTCATTACCCCGGGTGACCGCTCCGATATTATTCTCGGCAGCCTCTCTGCCCGTTCCTCAAATTCCTATCCTGAAATTTCCGGAATTGTTCTCACCGGAGGTTTGATTCCCTCTTCCAGTGTGCGCAAACTCATAGAAGGCTGGGCAGGGGCACCCCTTCCGATCATGTCTGTCAAGGGGCATACCTTTCAGATTATCCAGCTGCTCAACGAACTTTACGGCCACATTGAAGCTGATGATTCGCAGCGCATAGCCACTGCCCTTGGCGATTTCTCCAAATATGTAAAGGTGCATGAACTCAGTGAGCGTGTTGTTACCACCGCGCCGACCAGGATCACGCCGAAGATGTTCGAGTACACGCTGATGGAGCGGGCGGCGGAGGACCGTCAGCGTATCGTCTTGCCGGAGGGTACCTGCGAAAGGATTCTGAAAGCTGCTGATATCCTGCTTCGCAGAGGGGTCGCCGATCTGACTATTCTCGGCCGGGAAGAGGATGTACGGGCAAAGGCTGCCGGCTGCGGACTGGATATGAAGTGGGTTGAGCTGATCGATCCGCAGAAATCATCGATGTTCGAAGATTTCGTCGCAACCTATCTGGAACTGCGCAAGCACAAAGGAATTATAGAAGATATCGCCAGGGACCGGATGTCGGACACGACCTATTTCGGAACCATGATGGTCTATAAAGGCTACGCGGACGGCATGGTGTCAGGCGCTATGAACACCACGGCCCACACCCTGATGCCGGCGTTTGAATTCATCAAGACCAAGCCCGGTATCACCATTGCCTCTTCGGTGTTTCTGATGTGCCTGCGTGATCGCATCCTGGTGTACGGAGACTGTGCGGTTAACCCGAACCCGAATGCCCAGGAGCTTGCAGAAATTGCGCTCAGCTCCGCAGAAACCGCCCGCACCTTCGGTATTGAGCCGCGGGTCGCCATGCTCAGCTACTCAACGGGTAAATCCGGTAAAGGCGAGGATGTTGACAAGATTGTCCAGGCTACTGAAATTGCCCAGCAACTGATCAGGGAACGGGGGTTGGACATACTGCTGGAAGGCCCGCTTCAATATGATGCTGCAATAGATCCGGAGGTAGCGCGCACAAAACTGCCGGGATCAAAGGTTGCCGGCAGGGCCACCGTTTACGTCTTTCCCGATCTTAATACCGGAAACAATACCTATAAAGCTGTCCAGCGAGCCGCCAACGCGGTGGCCATCGGACCGATTGTCCAGGGGCTCAACAAACCGGTGAACGATCTGTCACGAGGCTGCACCGTTGATGATATCGTCAATACGGTGGCAATTACCGCTGTGCAGGCACAGGCCGAGAAAAAGATGAAGTCATGAATATTCTTATTATCAACTCAGGCAGTTCGTCCATAAAATTCCAGTTGATCAACATGGGCGATGAGTCAGTTCTTGCCTCGGGGTTGGTTGAGCGCATAGGTGAGCCGGACAGCCTGGTAAAGTGCAGGCTGAGACCGGAAACTTCGGGTGAAGTACTCATCGAGGAGGGCGGCCAGGTTGGTGATCACCAGGCGGGCATGAGAAAGGTTGTTGCCCTGCTGACCCACAGCGATCATGGCGTTGTCAGCGATCAGCGTGATATAAATGCGATCGGTCACCGTGTTGTCCATGGCGGTGAGGACTTCCATGAACCCCGCCTGATCGATGACAGCGTACTTGCAGCCATACGCAGCAATATACCGCTGGCACCGCTTCACAATCCCGCCAACCTTGACGGCATCAGGGTTGCCCTTGAGCTGTTTCCCGGTACCCCCCAGGTTGCCGTTTTTGATACCGCTTTTCACCAGACGATACCCACCAGGGCGCATATCTATGCATTACCTTACGAACTATATAAAACGCACCGGGTTCGACGGTACGGGTTTCATGGCACCTCCCATAAGTTTGTTGCAGGTGAGTGCGCCCGGCTCATGGATAAAAAGCTCGATGAGTGCAACCTGATCACGATCCATCTCGGAAACGGCTGTTCGATGACGGCAATAGAAAATGGCCGGAGCATTGACACCACGCTCGGAATGACGCCGCTCGAGGGGTTGGTCATGGGAACCCGCAGCGGAGACATTGACCCGGCTATTCACGCTTTTCTGCACAGAAACAACAATATGGACATCGAGCAGATTGATCACATGCTCAACAAGGAGTCCGGATTGAAAGGACTCTGCGGCATGAACGACATGCGGGACATTCATCAGGCTGCCGCAGAGGGAAATGAACGGGCGGCCCTGGCCCTTGACGTTCAGACCTACCGGAATCGCAAGTATATCGGCGCGTATATGGCAGCGCTCGGCCAGGTGGATGCCCTGGTTTTCACGGCCGGTATCGGTGAAAATGATGACATTGTCAGGGAGCGATCCCTGCGCGGCCTTCAGGGGTTCGGCGTTGAAATCGATACTGATTTGAACCAGAGAAGGATGAAGGAGTCATTTCTCATCAGCAGTGCACAGAGCAGGGTGATGGTCTGGGTAATCCCGACAAACGAGGAACTGGCTATTGCCAGGGAAAGCGTGTCCGTGCTCAGCACCAGCTAATACAAAAGAAAGAACTGGAAACATGCTTATGACAGAACAGATAGAGACCGTTGAAAAACAGACAGACCTGGAAAAATTCATTGAAAAAGCCCGGATCGCTGCGGCTTTTGTTACTGAAATAGAAACCTTCGCAGAGGCGGTCGAGTACACCCTGGATCTTTGCGGCAGGCAGGGAGCATGCAGACTGAAGGTGTCGGGATGCGAAGAACATTTGAGCGATGGAGCCGAACAGCTTTGCGAGACGAAGCAGCAAAAGATTATCGCCGCCCCCGGTCTGCCTGAAGCTGAATATCTCGTGCTCGCCGAGAAGAGCCGGGCTCAGGGGTTTGAGTGTATTGACTCCGGCATGAGAGCAAATCTTGCCGGTGTTGACATCGGCTTCAGCTATGCGGATATCGGTATCGCCGAGACCGGGACGCTGGTGCTCAATTGCCGCAGCGAGGAGCTGAGGCTTGCGACGATGATATGCGAATACCATATCTGTATCCTGCCGAAATCAAGGATCGTTAAAGACGGATTTGCTGCAGAAGCACAGCTTCGTGAGTACCTGAGCAATCCCTTTGATTATACCGCGTTCATAACGGGACCAAGCAGGACAGCGGATATCGAACGGGTCCTGACCATCGGTGTACACGGCCCACTGGAACTTCATATCCTTCTGCTGGAGGGTTAATGTCATGCAGGAAGCAAAAAATCTTAAAATGTATCGGCAGGAATGCGACGAGTCCCTGGGAAATGACTATCTGCGGACCGCCCTGGATAAATTTGCCATCGCCTACAAGGATAGCCGCAGCAAAGCGTTTGAGGGCTTTGATGTAGTGCAGCTGATACATGAGATTGCGCAGATGAAAGATGATGTTCTGCTCAATCTTGACGGGCTTTACGAGCAGTTCAAACAAAAGGCGGAAGCGGGCGGGGTAACCGTACACTATGCAAAAGATGCCGATGAGGCAAACAGGATCATTATCGACATTGCCAGGGCAGGCAGCTGTAAACGGATTGCCAAATCAAAGTCGATGACGGCAGAGGAGACACTTCTCAATCATGCACTTGTTGACGAGGGCATGGAGGTGACGGAGACCGATCTTGGCGAGTGGATTATCCAGCTGCGGCATGAGGGGCCATCGCATATGGTCATGCCGGCTATACACCTCTCCCGTTTTCAGGTCAAGGACCTGTTTACCGACTTTACCGGCGCTCAGCAGGACGATGATATTGAAAAGCTGGTGAAGGTCGCCAGGCGCGAGATGCGGCAGAAGTTCGTTGAGGCTGACATGGGCATTACCGGGGCCAATTTTGCCGTCGCCGAAACCGGCACCATCGGCATTGTCACCAACGAGGGCAACGCCCGCCTGGGAACGACGCTGCCCAGAGTTCACGTTGCCCTGATGGGAATCGACAAACTGGTGCCGACAATCGGCGATGCCCTGAAAACGATCAAGGTTTTGACCAGAAATGCGACCGCCCAGCAGATCACCTCCTATGTGACCTGGGTTACCGGTTCCAACGAATGTGCAGCCGCTGCCGATACTAAAAAAGAAGTTCATTTCGTGATGCTCGACAACGGCCGTAAAGAGATGGCCAAGGATCCGCTGTTCTCCCAGGTGTTCCGCTGCGTACGCTGCGGCGCCTGCGCCAATGTCTGCCCTGTTTACCGGCTGGTCGGCGGGCACAAGATGGGGCACATCTATATCGGGGCGATCGGGCTCATCCTGACCTATTTCTTTCATGGCACTGAAAAAGCAAAAAATCTTGTCCAGAACTGCATCAACTGCGAAGCCTGCAAAGACATCTGTGCCGGAGGGATTGACCTGCCGAGATTGATCAAGCAGGTGCATACCAGGATTCAGGATGAGGAAGGTCATCCGTTGCCCAGCCTGCTGCTCGGTAAAATCCTCAGAAACAGAAAACTCTTTCATACCCTGCTGCGGACTGCCAAGTGGGCACAGAAGCCAGTAGCCGGAAATGACGGTTTCATGCGTCACCTGCCGATGGTGTTCTTCAAGGAGCATGATTTCAAGGCGCTGCCGACGATTGCCGAAGTACCGTTCCGGGATCTCTGGCCGAAGATACGGCCGCAGGTTGATAAGGTGCGATTTCGTGTCGGCCTTTTTTCCGGATGTGTACAGGATTTTGTCTATCCTGAGCAGATGGTGGCGGCGGTAGAACTTTTTGCCGAGCACGGCGTGGACATGAGCTTTCCAATGGCTCAGTCCTGCTGCGGCCTTCCGGTGCAGATGATGGGTGAAATGAAATCATCACGCGATGTGGCACTCCAGAATCTGCGGGCCTTTGAAAACGAGGATGTCGACTACATTATAACGCTCTGCGCCTCCTGCGGTTCGCACCTGAAACACAATTATCCGGTGCTGCTTGGTGGCGATGTGAAGCTGAAAGAAAAGGTCGCCTCCTTTACCAAAAAGGTAATCGATCTTTCATCCTTTATCCATGATGTGCTGCAGGTGACGCCCGAGGATTTTGAAGGTGACGGCACAAAAGCGACATTCCACTCGCCCTGTCACCTCTGCCGGGGACTTGGGGTGCACGATGCACCGCGGAATCTGATCAAACACGCCGGCATGGATTACCTCGAAGCAGCGGAGGAAGATGTCTGCTGCGGTTTTGGCGGTACCTATTCGGCAAAGTTTCCGGAACTCTCCGAACAGCTGCTGAAAAACAAACTGGACAACGTCGAAGCGACCGGGGCCGAGGTGCTGCTGACGGATTGTCCCGGCTGCGTCATGCAGCTCAGGGGTGGGCTCAAAAAACGCGGATCGGCGGTAAAAGTGCAGCATACTGTCGAGGCGATTTCCGCACGGAGAAAAAAGAAACGGCCTGATAAATGAGAATCAGGACGTTCAGGGAAGCGGACAGGGCAGGTGTCGTTGCTCTCTGGGAACGCTGCTCACTGACGGTCCCGTGGAATGATCCCGAAAAAGATATCGGCAGAAAAGCGGCCGTTCAACCTGAACTCTTTATTGTCTGTGAAAAAGACAGGCGGATTATCGGTTCAGTGATGGGTGGTTATGACGGGCATCGCGGCTGGATTTACTATCTGGGAGTGGACCCCGGGCACCGCCGGCAAAAAATTGGTACACTGCTGGTCAACGAAGTAGAGCAGAGAATCAAGGCGCATGGCTGTCCCAAGATCAATCTCATGGTTCGAACCGGAAACGAGAAGATAAGCGCCTTTTACAGAACGCTTGGCTACAGAATTGACGAGGTCGTCGTGCTCGGTAAACGGGTTGTCCCGGATTGACCCGATGTCACTTGGATAGAGTAACCGGCTGAGACCGGTCGTTTGACAACAGGCTTTTTATCCTGTTAAAAAATGGTTTCCTGCAGCGATGATTAAAGTTGTGATCTGGATACTGTTTCTGATTTTTACCGCTTATGCGCTGTTCTGTGCGCTCCTGTATACCAGGCAGCGGTCGCTTCTGTACTACCCGACACCCCGCACGGCCTCGGCGGATAGCGCTGTTATGCTGCTGGAAAATGAAGACCATTCCCTGAAGGTGCTGAGTTCACAGCCGGAGTTCAAAAAGGCAGTGATTTATTTTGGCGGCAATGCCGAAAATGTTGCCTTCACGGTCCCTGAACTGCAACGTTTATTTCCAGGCCATGCCCTGTATGTTCCCCATTACCGGGGCTATGGAGGCAGCAGCGGCCAGGCAACCGAAGGGGCCCTTTACTCAGACGGGCTGGCGCTTTTTCAGCACGTTTCCGAACTGCACGATTCAGTCGTTGTCATGGGAAGGAGTCTAGGCAGCGCTGTTGCGGTGTATCTTGCCTCACGCAAAACGGTTACATCCCTTGTCCTGGTCACACCATTTGACAGCATGACCGAACTCGCCTCGGTGTATTACCCGCTCGTTCCTGTCTCGGTGCTGCTCAAGGACAGGTATGACTCGGTTTCCCGGGCGGCAGCTGTCGATATCCCGACCCTCGTTCTGATCGCCGAAAGAGACGAGGTTATTCCCCGAAAAAATTCAGACCGTCTGGCCGCAGCCTTTGGCCCGGGTCTGGCAGAAATCGTTGTCGTTCCCGGAGTCGGCCATAACAGTATAGAAAGCAACCCCCTCTATGGTGATACGATAAAAACGTTTGTTTCCAACCATGAAAAACTATCAGGAGGCACGTTATGAAAATACTGATCATAGGCGGATCACGAGGTGTGGGCAAGGCACTGCTGGAGAGTTCCATCAGCAGAGGCTTTGAGGTTACCGTTCTTGCCCGCTTTCCCGAGAAAATCAAAACCACAGGTGTGCAGGTTCGCGTCATTGGGGGCGATGTCCTGAACAAAGACGATCTCAAAGCGGCACTAGAAGGACAGGATGCGGTCTGCTCCTGTATCGGTGTTCCGATAACGTTCAAGCCCGTATCGCTGTTCTCCGCGGCGGCAGCCAACCTCGTTGAAATCATGAAAAACAACAAGGACCAGAAACTCATTGCCGTCACCGGAATTGGAGCCGGGGACAGCAGGGGGCATGGCGGCTTTCTCTACGACAGGCTGTTCAAACCGATTTTTCTCAGTACCATTTACCAGGACAAGGATCGTGAGGAAACAATTATCCGTTCAAGCGGCCTGAACTGGCTCATCGTCAGGCCGGCAGGGTTGACCAACGGTCCGCAGACGGGAAAATACAAGGTGCTGGATGACCTCGACGGCGTCGTCTCAAAACGGATTTCACGCCTCGATGTCGCTGATTTCATGTTAAATCAGATTGAAAATCCGAGTCAATTCGGCAAAGCAGTACTGATAACCTATTAAACCGCCAGCTTTGTTCCGGGGACAGTATACGTAATTATTTTTTCGACTTCGATTACTCTGTTCCATGGAGTTACTGTGCATCATCATTGTTTGTAACGATATATTTTTATGACGATCCATACACCCGTGTCTTTTCAGGCCTGATTATCTTCAGATCATTTTCTTTGTGTGACAGTATCACGCCAGGCTGCACCTGTTCACCAACATTTGAATGTATTGGATTGTTGTAAACACTGTTTAATTGAGAGATAATGATACAGGGGCTTTTCGCCTCCCTGAAATATATGGCAATCTACAGATGCTTCCGGGAGCGTCAAAATATGCTGGAGATTATCCTATCGTGGCCACGAGTCTAAAAAATCTTTGTCCATTTTTTGCAACGGCAGCGCTCTTCTTTTGGGCTTCCTTTTCTTCTGGTGCTGACTTTAATATCGGCCCTGGGCAGACTTATTCTGCAATTGGTGACGTCCCTTGGGAATTGCTCGACCCCGGTGATTCGGTTTATATCCATTGGCGCAGTGAACCATATCAGGAAAAGTGGGTTATTGGCAGAAGCGGCAGCGAAGGGGCGCCGATCGTCGTCAGCGGCGTGAAGGGGCCAGACGGTGAATTACCGATAATCAGTGGTGAAAATGCCACCACCCGAACCGCTCTTGATTATACCAACGAGGTCCGTGGGCTTATCAAGGTTGGAAGCTCAAATATTCCGGTAGATACAATGCCTGCATATATCGTTATCGAAAATCTTCACCTCCGCTCAGCGAGGCCCCCGTTCTCATTTACCAATGACCATGGTCAGCAGGAGACCTACAGTAATAATGCAGCTGCTGTATATGTTGAAAAAGCGCAGCACCTGACCATACGGAACTGTATTATCGAGGATTCCGGAAACGGGATTTTTATCGGTGCTTTTAATGGACAAACCCGGGACATACTGATCGAGAAAAACAGCATTTTCGGCAATGGCATAGAGAACAGCTATTACCAGCACAACACCTATACTGCTGCGATCAACATCACTTACCAGTACAACCATATGGGAGCACTGCGTACAAATGCCGGGGGCAACAATCTCAAGGATCGATCGGCTGGACTGGTGGTTCGCTATAACTGGATAGAAAACGGTAATCGTCAGCTTGATCTTGTCGATGCTGAGGATTCAGATGTTCTGGTGGATCATCCCGACTATCGAAAAACCCATGTCTACGGCAATATCCTGCTGGAGGATGAAGCAGAAGGCAACAGCCAGATGGTTCATTATGGGGGAGACAGCGGGGATGAGTCCATGTATCGCAAAGGGACACTCTATTTTTACAACAATACACTGGTGTCCACCCGCCTTGGAAATACCACGATGCTGCGTTTATCCAGCAATGATGAATTTGCAGATGTTTACAACAATATCGTTCATGTCTTGGCACCCGGCAGCCAACTGGCGCTTGTTGCCGGCAGCGGACAGTTGAAAATTCGACATAACTGGCTTAAAACCGGCTATAGGCTGTCACATGATGTATTTACCGGTGTTCTCATGGACGACAATAGCTCAATCGTTGAAGACGACCCAAGCTTTGAGGATATCTCTGGCGGTAATTATCATCTTCGTGAAAACTCAGGGGCCAGGGACAGCGGAACGGCAGTTGATCCTGATGTGATGCTGCAGTATCCGCTTATCAGCCAATATGTCAGCCATACAAGCGGAGAAAGCAGGGTTGATGATGGATTTCTTGATATCGGTGCCTTTGAATATTTCCATATGCTGCCGGGTGACGTCGATGGCAGTGGTCATATCGATCTGGCTGATGCCATTCTTTCACTTCAGGTTGCCGCCGGTCTGTCGCCGGAGCAGGTGGAGAACAGCGCGGACATAGACGGAGATCAGAAGATTGGTATGGCAGAGGCATTGCATGGGCTGGTCGGTGCCGGCGGTGACGCACCTTGAGAGTTACAAAACAAATTATGGATCATCCGGATCAAGCGTAATCTATAGGCTTTTAGGGGGTAGAACCGGCGAAGCGCATCGCTTCCAGATGCTGCCCTTCGGCCTTGTCGCCGTTT
>CBDUGK010000077.1:0-18969 GCA_965366875.1 uncultured Desulfobulbaceae bacterium
CAGCCGGAACAGACCTTTGATTTCTGCGTTGCCGGTGAAGACCCATTTGGTTCCGCCCTTGATGGGGTGGAGTCAAAACAGGTTGGCGGCAGGAATGTGCGGCTGCGTTTCGCCCCTTCACTCTCGGAGCTACAGACCTGCCACGTCCTCTATGTAAGCAAATCGGAGCAAAAGAATCTTGCGCAATTGCAGCAGGTTACTGAAAACATTCCAACGATTACCGTAAGCGATATAAATGGATTCAGCAGCAAGGGAGGAATGTTTGAGTTTGTGACGAAAGGCGGGCGATTATCCTTTATCGTCAACAACCAGCAGGCGACCCGCAATGGGCTTCAGATAAGCGCCTCACTGCTGAACCTGGCTGCTGAGGTGTTATAGGTTCGCTATGAAAAACTGGTTTTCTCACCTTCAGCTGAGACAAAAACTCTATATCATCGTTTTATTATCCTGTTTTGTCGCCCTGTTGCTCAGCACGACTCTTTCCCTGTTCAGCCAATGGCGCCTCATTCGCCAGCAGATAACCGATGAGCTTGAAACCCTTTCTGCGGTTATCGCCGAGAACAGCAGGGCTGGTATGGCCTTTAAAGACAAGCAGACCCTCGACAGCATCCTTGCATCCCTGGCAGCCAAACCGATCATTATAACCGCCAGCATCGCGGGTACGGATGGGATTCTCTACGCCGAGTACAGCAACCCGGCAATGATCAGCTCTGTCCAAGACGTAAAGACATTCTCGGATGGTGATAGAGCCAGGATCGAATACAAAAAAGATTATGTCGACATTGTCGAGCCGATCATTCTTGACGGAGAACTGATCGGGCACCTGCAGATCATTGGAAGCCTGAAAGAATTACAGCGTAACCAGTTGATTATCGCATTCCAGATGATCGGGGCACTTGTTTTCGGGCTGTTGATCGCAACCATGCTCTCATTTCGTTTGCTGCGTGTCATTGTCAATCCGGTTCTCAGCCTGCTCTCCACGATGAAGCAAATTGCTCAGGACAAACAATATGATATTCGCACGCCCATACTGGCAAAAGATGAGCTTGGGCAGTTGGCTACCGGCTTTAACGATATGATTGCAACAATCCAGAAGCGGGACGAAAAACTGGAGGAACAGGTCGAGGAGCGGACCCGGGATCTGCTGGAGGCAAAAGATGCAGCCGAGACCGCCAACAGGGCAAAGAGTGAATTTCTGGCTAATATGAGCCATGAGATCCGTACGCCGATGAACGGCGTTCTGGGAATGACTGACCTCCTGCAGGACACGGAGCTGAATGAAGAGCAGCTCCGATTTGCCCGGGTAATCCAGGGATCAGGTGAATCCCTTCTGGGAATCATCAACGATATTCTGGATTTTTCGAAGATCGAGGCAGGTAAACTGGAACTTGAATCCATTGCCTTTGATCTTCCAATGTTAATTGAAGACGTTGCCCAGATGCTCGCTTCGCGAGCCCACAGCAAAGGCCTTGAGCTTGTGGTTCATGTCCCGGAGCAGACCCACCAGACGCTCATCGGTGACCCGACCCGGTTACGCCAGGTAATTACCAATCTGACCGCGAATGCTGTCAAATTCACTGAACGGGGTGAAGTTGTTATCAGAGCCTCAACCACTCGGAGAGACAATAAGCATGCGCAATTGCAGTTATCGGTGCAGGATACCGGAATCGGAATAAGTGCTGACGTTCTGCCGCGCCTTTTCAAGCCGTTTTCCCAGGCTGACGGATCAACAACCCGCAAATATGGAGGTACCGGGCTTGGGCTGGTAATCTCTCACGAACTTGTCTCCCGAATGGGCGGCACCCTGCAATGCGAAAGTGAGTTTGGCAAAGGATCCCGCTTCTCTTTTGAGATAAATCTTGAAACAATCGAAGAAGGTAGCAGGCAGAGGCGGATTCCTGATTCTGCAGAACTTTCGGGGGTTCGAGTTCTCATCATTGACGATAATAGTACGAACAGAGAAATTCTCGAGAGACAGACAGCCTCCTGGATGATGATCAACCAGAGTGCGGCAAGCGGACCGGAAGGTCTTGCCAGGCTCCGCTCAGCCCAGCGAGACGGAGAACCCTTTGAGCTCGTTATCCTGGACATGCAGATGCCGGATATGGATGGCCTGGAGGTGGCTCAACAGATCAAGAGCGACCCCGCCATCGCTGGTGTACAGATGATCATGCTGACCTCAATTGGCTTGCGCGGTGATGCACTCATGGTAAAAAAAGGCGGCATCTCAGCGTATCTGACCAAGCCGGTCCGACAGTCCGAATTGTACTCATCCCTGCTTGCCGTGATCAGCCAGAGTTCAGTGCAGGAATCTGCTCAACTTGTCACCCGTCACAGTGTTGCCGAAGAACGGCGAAAACATCTGAACATGACTATTCTCGTGGTTGAGGATAATGAAACCAACCAGCAGGTCGCTCTTGGGATTCTCCGGAACTTTGGCTGCACGGTAGCGATAGCCTCTAACGGCAGGGATGCTGTCGATGCAACAGCTGAGCACCGCTATGACCTCATCCTTATGGACTGCCAGATGCCAGTCATGGATGGCTATCAGGCAACCAGAGAAATACGCCGCCTCGAGGAGCAGAAAAAGCTGAAATTCCGGACTCCCATAATAGCATTAACGGCGAACGCCCTTGAGGGAGACAAGGGAAAATGTCTGGCTGCCGGCATGGATGATTACATCAGCAAACCGTTTAAACAACATAAGATTCTGCAGATTCTGGAACACTGGTATGCAGAAGGGCCAGAGCGGGTCAGAGACGACGGAACGCTTGCCGCCGGAGAAAAAGAGTTGCGCGCCAGAGAGCAGACGTTAGCTGAAAACAGAAACGATGACCATGAGGTGAACGCATCACCGATAAACAGGAGTGTGTTAAAAACACTTCAAGATCTTCAGATAGAAGGACAACCCGATATTCTCGTCAGCATCGTCAGTGCCTACCTGAACAGTTCAGAACGCATTATCGCCGAGCTTCAAGAAGCGCTGGCGGACAACAATCTGTCTGTCGTCTGCAACTCGGCTCATTCACTCAAATCAGCCAGTGCAAATGTTGGTGCAATCACCTTCTCTGAGATATGCAGAGAAATTGAAGTGAAAAGTAAGACAGGCTCAATTGATAACAGAGAAGAGCTCATTTCAGCCCTGGAAACAGAATTTGTTCGTGTCAGGGAAACGCTGCAGCAGGAGATCACTTCAAATGGCAAATAGCCCGGATATACATCATCAACCACTGGCACTTGTTGTTGATGATGATCTCTCCCTGCGCCTGTCCATGAGCGCCGCTCTGCAGAAAGCCGGTTTTGCAGTCAAAGAAGCAGAAAACGGGCTTCAGGCACTTGCCGTTTTTAAATCCCACCAGCCTGACCTCGTTCTCCTTGATGTCGTCATGCCGGAGATGGACGGCTTTGAAACCTGCACAGCCCTGCGTAAACTGCCAGCAGGACAGTATACTCAGATTCTGATGGTCACCGGGCTCGAGGATACGGAGTCAATCGAACGGGCATTTGATGCCGGAGCGAACGATTTTGTCTCTAAACCAATCAACTGGTCCATGCTGGGACACCGGGGTCGATATATGCTCAGAGCCGGCCGTGCCTTTCAGCAATTGAACAGGAATGAACGCCGCATGGCAAAAACCCAGGAGCTTGCCAAACTCGGCAACTGGGAATTTGATCTCACAAAAGATATCTTTCACTGCTCTTCTAAAGCCTCCCGTCTTTTAGGGCTTGGCAACGAGGAGATGAACCTGTCCTGTAAAGACTTCACCAGCTCTGTTGTTACCAAAGAGCAGGACAGCGTAATCAAAAAGATCAGCGCTGCGATTAAAGCCAACAATTCCTTTAGTGTGAATTATCGTATTATCCTTCCTGACGGAACAGAGCGCCATATCCTCAATCGGGGTGAAACCTTCTTCAATGAGAGCGGCTTGGCCGAAGAAATGCTTGGTGCGGTGCAGGATGTGACGCTTTTGAAAAACGCGGAAGAAGAGATTCGCCTCCTTGCTTTTTATGACGGCTTAACGGGGTTGGCCAACCGCATGCTTTTTTTGGATCGGCTGAAAAATGAAATTTCTGTCTCCCTGCGCCATGACAGAATCTTCGCCCTGCTTTTCCTTGACCTTGACCAATTTAAAAGAATTAATGACACATACGGTCATCACATCGGCGACTTACTGCTGAAGAACGTCTCAGAGACGCTCAGAAAAACTGTTCGCACCAGTGATACCATTACCGGCCCCTATCCTGCCGAGGAAGATACGCTTATTGCCAGGCTTGGCGGCGACGAGTTCATCCTGCTGCTTTCAAATATCAGGGAGCCCGACGATGCAGCAGTCGTTGCCAGACGTGTTCTGCAGGAGATACCCCGGGAGCACAACCTGGAAGGTTACCAGATTTCGGTGACTACAAGTATTGGTATCAGTACTTTTCCGGCAGACGGCGATGACAAGGAGTCGTTGCTCAAACACGCCGATTCTGCGATGTACCATGCAAAAGAGATGGGACGAAACAACTACCAGTTTTACACAGAATCCCTCAATGCTGAAGTCCAGGAACGATTTTCCCTGGAACAGGATCTTAAAACCGCCATTGCTGAGGACCAGCTTGTTCTTTTCTATCAGCCGCAATTTGACCTGGCCTCCGGCAGCATTATCGGGGCTGAAGCCCTGATACGCTGGATGCATCCCCAGAAGGGCCTGATCCCCCCCGGCAAATTTATCCCACTGGCGGAGGAATCCGGTTTGATTGCTGATATTAACAAATGGGTTATTCAAAAGGGATGCAAACAAAACAACACATGGAGGGCGGCGGGCCTGAACCCGATCAAGATAGCGGTTAACCTGTCCGGAAATCAATTCACTGAGCAGAACATCATCCAGATTCTTCAGGAAGCCCTTCAGGAAGCTGACCTGAGTGGCGAAAGTCTTGAGGTTGAAATCACGGAATACACGCTGATACAGAATACGCAGAAAACGATTTCCATATTAAACCAGATGAAAGATCTGAAGCTGAAAATAGCCTTGGATGATTTTGGTACCGGCTACTCCTCCTTGAGCTACCTGACGTCCTTTCCCGTCGACGCGATAAAGATTGACCGGTCGTTTGTCATGGGATGCACCATGTCCAGGAGTAATCGTATCGTAATTAAAGCGATAATCGCAATGGGACACAGCCTGGGGATGAGAATTGTAGCGGAAGGAATCGAAACCTCTGAGCAACTCCAGCTCCTGAAAGAATACGGAGCTGATGAAGGACAGGGCTTTTATTTTTCCCCCCCGGTTTCAGAAGAGCAGTTTATCAAGCTGCTCTAAACGGGGGCGTTCTCGTCTCAGGCCTCACTGTTCATCTGCCCCATTTCCCTCTCCGGGCACGTTGACATAATCAGATGCAGCGAGTGAGCAAATAGCGAAAAGATCAGTATGTTCCCAGCGTGGCTGATCTTCCTGGTGGTAATTCAGTTTGCTCCCCTGCTGAAGCAGGTGCGCTTTTGACAGAAAAGAGTATCCGTCACTATCCTCAAAATAATTCCGTAGACCGGCAGAAACAGCACGATGCTGACCAGCAGTTTGAACAGATAGTCAACAAGGGCGATCTCCGGCCAGTGAGTCGCCATAAACTGATCCGGGCTCAGGTAAAAGGCAATACCGTAAAAAAGGACGGTATCGACCAGGTTGCCGACAATGGTTGAGGCCGATGGGGCAACCCACCAGCGGCGATTACTCCTGAGGTATGAGAATACCCTGACATCAAGGAGCTGCCCGGTCACGTAGGCAACAAAACTGGCTACGGCAATGCGGAAGACAAAGACATTAAGCGTTGCCAACCCGCCCAACCCCTGATATTTCCCTTCAAAAAAGAGAATAGAGACCGTGTAGGAAAGCAGCAGCGCCGGTATCATCGATCTGAAAATAATTTTGCGCGCCCTGGTTGAACCAAACACTCGCACCGTCAGGTCAGTCGCCAGGTAGACGAGCGGAAAGCTGAAGGTTCCCCAGGTTGTATAGACGCCGAATAACTGAAACGGGATCTGGACCAGATAGTTGCTCGCCCCGATAATGATAATATGCAAGGAGACGAGCACGAGCAGTGCCTGCTGTGATTGCTCAGTAGAGGAAGAACGCATGGAATATCCTTTTTCTTGACCGGGGTGAGGGAACCCGAACAGCCGTGTTGTTTCTGGTGCCAGACTGTTTCTGCACAGCGTGACAATAACGGGTTTGAAGAGCGGTTCTTATACAACAATTTCAGGATTCAGGCAAATCTTTTTACCGTTTTGGCTCAGAACCATCCGTGTTGCGATGGATCGTTCCGCGGGCAAGTGAGGCGAAAACGCCAATCACGCAGAGAACGGTAAAAACACCAAAGCTCCAGCGGATACTGAGCAGCAGTTGAGGAAACAGTTCCTCCGATATGGCACGGCCGCCGACAAAGATGGAGAGCATGAGCGTGGCAATCCCCATTGAAAACATCTGGCCCAATACCCGCATGGTGCCAGCGGAACCGGAAGCAATGCCGAGATATTTCCGATCAACAGAGCTCATGATCGCATTCATATTCGGCGAAGAAAACAGTGCAAACCCGAAGCCGAGCACCAGGAGCACGACAACAATTGTTGCAAGACTCGTCCGGCTGCCGATAAAAGAGAGGTAGAAGAGCCCGGCAGCGGTTATCCCCATGCCGATCGAGGAGATGATGCGGGGTTCAATCCTGTCTGACGCCCGACCTGCAAACGGAGAGAAAAATGCCATCATCAGCGGTTGGGCAATAAGCACGGTGCCCGCCATCCTGCTGTCCAGTCCATGAATATACTGAAGGTACAGGCTCAGCAGAAACATCAGCCCGAAGGTTGCACTGTAATGAATGAGAGCGGCTGCGTTGGAGAGAGCAAACGGGCGGTTGTTGATGTAAAGGTCGACCTGGAGCAGCGGCTCTTCAAGGTTTTTCTGCCTGACCACAAACGCCGTCAGGCCAACAGCACCTCCGAGTAGCAATATGATGCCTGCCAGCTGCGGCAATATGGAAAAACCATAAATAATGCCAACCAGGGAGGGGATGTAGATGAGAGCTCCGGTGAGGTCATAACGCTCTCCCGCCGCATCCGCCCACTCCCCTTTCAGGGAAACAACGAGCACCAGCAGCGGCAGCAGGCTGAAGAAAAAAATGACGAGGAAAAGGGACCGCCAACCGTAATAATGGGTGAGCAACCCGCCGACAAACGGGCCCGTTGACAGACCGATATAGACCGCCGAGACAGCCAGGCCGATCACCCGACCCCTGTTTTGAGGGGGAAACACAGAAGTCAGAATTGCCATCCCTGTGCCAAAAATCATCCCTCCGCCAAACCCCTGCAACCCCCTGAAGAAAAGCAGCCAGTAAACATTGGGTGAAAAAAAACAGCACAGGGAACTAAACGAAAACAGCCCGAAACCCAAACCAAGTATTTTTTTCCTTCCCTTGATGTCGGCGAGCCGTCCCATCGGCACCAGAGAGACTCCGGCGGCAAGCAGGTAGGTCGTGGCAATCCAGCTGAGCAGAACCGCGTTGATACCCTGGTCAAGAAAACCATTCTGTATGGCCGGCAAGGCGACGTTCACGGAGGATATCATGAACGGGGTGATGAAGGAACTGATTACTGAAACGATCAGTGCCGACCGCTGGACCGAAGTCATAACCCGATGTCCTCTGCTGTAATGATGTTCGGCCGAACCAGAACCGTTTTAGCCTCAAGCGGGCTGCAGCAGCACTGCAGGGCAATGAGGGCCGAAATTACATCTGTGGAAATGCCTTCCGGATGTTGTCCAGATAGCCAACGCCAATTTTACTGCCCCAGGTTGCATAGAGCGATTCCAACGCCGAGGCCATACTCTTTTTGTCGTTTTCACTCAGGCTTAAAAACGTTACCCCATCAGCCTTTGCTGCAGCAATCTGCGCTGTCTGCTGCTCTTGGGTCAGCTTCCTGGCCGCTGCACTTTCTTCCCGTATCACGGTTAACAGGGTCTGCTGCAACGCTTCAGGCAACTTTTTCAGCCACTTTTCGTTCATGATATGGATATAGAGTCCCTGAGCATAATTCAACTCGGTATAGTACCTGGCAACGGTAAACTTTCTGGAAATATTACAGACGATAGGTGTATGGTCCAGCCCGTTGATCACGCCGGTCTGGAGTGCCTGCGGGACATCAGGCCATGGCAGGACCGAGAATTTCAGCTTCCAGGCCTTATAGGCGTCTATGTTTACCGGTGCTTCGGCAATACGAAAATTCACCGTTTTCGCATCTTCCAGCGTCCTGACCGGCGTGGTCGTTGCCCACCCGTAGCTGCCGTAGCCGGTAAAATCGACCACCCGGAGACCACTTGACATCGCGGCGTTCTGGAACGGTTCCCAGAGCTCCGGGGTATCCCTGAAACGATCAAGTTTATCAAAATCATCAATAATAAACGGCAGGTTCACCACCCCGAGCAGGGGGGCAATGTTGGCTGCGGCCACGGAAGAGCTGAGCATGCCGTTAATGGCGCCGAATTTCAGTTTGTTGATCACGTCCTTCTCGCCGCCAAGCTGGCTGAGCGGGCGAAAATCAACAAAGAGCTTCCCGCCTGATTCCTTCCATACCCTGTCACGGATTCGATACCCGACGGCAACGCCTTCTATGGCCGGGTGACCGACACAGGAAAGCAGGTAGGTATAGGCTGCCGCGGATGGGTCAAAGTCCGGTTTCCATTTTGCAAGCGGATCATCCTCTGCGCTCAGAGTTGATACAAACATACTGAACGTTACCATGATAACAGCAGTTGGGATCAAGCGACTCAGTCTCATAACAGCCGGGCTCCTATTGCCTAAGTGATTGTTCTGATGATGGTGCATATGTACGGTGAAAACTCAAAACTTTCAATTATAATATCGGGAAAACACACAACACTGCAACAATACCCGATAGATGACCTGATTTCACCGGTAATTATAGCAGGTTAGGTCAAAAACACCGAACTGCCGCTGGTAATCCTGCCCTCAAGATCACGGTGTGCCTGCACGGCATCCTTGAGCTGGTACTCTTTGAAGATAGTAATTTTTACCGCACCGGAGACGATCACCTCGAACAGGTCCTGGGCATGGATCAGAAGCGCATCACGCTCCGCCGTATAGTTCATCAGGCTGGGCCTGGTAAGAAAGAGAGACCCTTTTGCGGCCAGCAGGCTGAGATCAAAGGGATCGACCGGTCCTGAAGACTGGCCGAAGCTTACCATTGTCCCCATCGGCCGCAAACAGTTCAGAGATTTCATGAAGGTCGTTTTTCCAACCGAATCGTACACCACATCGACGCCTCTGCCCCGGGTAAGCTTCTTGACCTGCTCTTCAAAATCTTCTTCCCGGTAGAGGACCGTGTGGGTACAGCCGTTTGCCTTGGCAATATCGGCTTTGTCAAAGCTGCCGACGGTTCCTATGGTTATCGCGCCTATGTGTTTTGCCCACTGGCACATGATCGACCCGACCCCCCCGGAGGCCGCATGCACCAGCAGTGTTGTGCCGGGCTGCACGTCATAACACCCCTTGAGCAGATATCTCACCGTCATGCCCTGGAGCATCATCGCCGCAGCCTGCTTCGTGGATATTTCATCAGGCAGCTTGACAAGGCGATGAGCCGGCATGCAGCGCACCTCGGAGTATGCCCCGAGCGGAACGCCGGCATAAGCAACCCGGTCACCTTTGACAAAACCGGCGACACCGTCGCCGACCGCATCGATGATTCCTGCACCCTCGAGTCCGGGAACAAAAGGAAGCGCGGGGACCGGATAAAGTCCGCTGCGATGGTAGACATCGATATAGTTCAGCCCGACCGCTTCCTGGACGATTCGCACCTCACCCGGCTCCGGGTTTCCCGGATTGTGGTCTTCCCACGAGAGTACTTCAGCTCCGCCTGTGTTATGAATTCTGATTGCCTTGCTCATTAGGACTCCTTGTGTTCACTCTTGTTTACGGTTGGTTCCAGATTCAAGTCGATTCCCCGCACCAGTGCTCAGGGGGAAATTATAGTCACAAGATCGCATCCTGCTCAACCTTTTTCTGGTTCATTCGGATAACGCGTACCTTAAACAGGAATGCGCATGCTGGATGTCACCCGCACCGTGCTGCCGAGCAGCGGAACTGGTGGCGGAATAAGACGCCAAACCTGTCCCAGCGTCAGCGATTTTTTGGCGTCCCTTCACTGGCGAGCAAGGGGCCTCTGATGAACAACTGTGTGATGATTAGAGCAAACAGGTAGTCGTTTACCGAAAGAGTCCTTTTTATTACCCCAGGTGAACAGGAACACATTACCTTGTTGCAGAGAGGTTCCAATTTAGGTAGCTTCTGCTTGGGGAATAAACTGATCGTCCGATTCAATCAAATTGTGAGGAATAGTATGAAAGAACGTAGCTATCTGCAGAACGCTGAAGAGACAATGAAGAAAATCTCCAAGGGCGCGTTCCTGACCGTTCGGGCCGGGAGCCAGGTCAACACCATGACAATCGGCTGGGCCACGATCGGCTTTGTCTGGAAAAAAGAGATCTTCATGGTTGCTGTAAGAGATTCACGACATACATTTTCCCTGATGGAAAAGAGTGATAATTTCACCGTCACCATCCCGCTGGATACATCATCCCGGGAGGCGGTGATGTTTTGCGGAACGAAATCCGGCAGAGATTTTGATAAATTCAAGGAGTGCGGGCTGCGGCAGAAAACGGCAGTTCATGTAGCATCGCCGGTCATCGATATCCCCGGTATCCATTACGAGTGCAGGATTATCTATAAATCAAAGATGGACCCTGCCTTGCTGGACAGAAATTTTGACAAACTCTATCCGGAAAGCGATTATCACACCCTTTATTTCGGAGAGATCCTCACCTGTTATAAATCAGATTGAACGGTGGGGAAAAAGCAATGACCTGCTGACTGTTCAGGAAAAAATCATGATAAAATGTATTGTTTCCCTGCTTCTTCTCACGTTGGCAGTACCGCTCTGTGGCGCTGAGACGCTCAAGATCGGCGTGCTGCTGATAGAGGATTCCGTTCCCTTCTACCTCGCTGAAAGAGAAAACTACTATGTCGATGAAAACCTCGAGGTAGCGCTCGTTCCATTCCTGAGCGCACTTGAACGGGATGCTGCACTGACAGCCGGGGCAATTGACGGGGCGATTACCGACCCGGTTGGCGCCCTGCTTTTTGACAGAGGCAGAGGAGAAATCAAAATCACCTCGCTCTGTCTGGGGGAGACACCGTCGGAGGGTATTTTTGCAATTCTTGCCGCACCGGAATCAACCATTGCCACACTCGATGGTTTGAAAAACGTGGAAATTGCGGTATCAAACGCCACTATCATAGAGTATGTGACCGACAGACTCCTGGAGAACCAGGGATTCAAGCCTGAAGAAATCAAAAAGATTGACGTTAAAAAAATGCCGATCCGCATGCAGATGCTCCTCTCCGGGTCTGTTCAGGCTGCCACCCTTCCTGAACCGCTTGCTTCAATCGCAGCGGGGAAAGGTGCACGAATAGTGATAACCGATAGCTCCAGCCGCGAGAGCCTCTCTCAGACGGTCATCGTTTTTAGGAGCCGGGTTCTAAAAGACAGAAAATCTGAGGTCGCCCGCTTTTTCAAGGCGTACAGCCGTTCAATCGAGGCGATCAACAGCGATCCGGAAAAATATCGTAGTCTTTTTGTGGAGATAGGCCGCATTCCGCCCTTTCTGGCAGAAACATACAGCATACCGTCATACCCGCTTCCTGCCCCGTTCAGCAAAACCTTGTATGACCCCGTTATCGAGTGGCTGACGGCTAAGAATCTCGTCGAAAGCGTCGCCTACGAGTCAATGGTTGCAGATGATTTCATGGCCGACCCGGATTGAGCATGATAGAAGTTGAGGCGGCAAGCCTGTATTTCAAGAATGATCATTCAATTCATCAGGTACTGGATGATATATCGTTCCAGGTAAGGGCAGACAGCAGTTGCGCGATCATCGGCCCGTCAGGCTGCGGCAAGACCTCGCTGCTTTTTCTTTTGGCGGGGTTGCGAAAGCCCGACTCAGGAACAATTTCCATCAGCGGAAATCCTGAGACGGGCACTATTCTGCAGAACTACGGCCTCTTCCCCTGGAAAACCGTCTCCCAGAATATCAGTCTTGGTCTTCTTCTGAAAAAGGTTACAAAAGAAATAATCGAGCAGCGCACACGAGAGCTCATCGCAGAAATGGGTCTGTCGGGTTTCGGTGATCACTACCCTGTGCAGCTGTCAGGCGGCATGCAGCAGCGTGTCGCGCTCGCCCGTGCCCTGGCCGTTGAACCTGAGATTCTCCTGATGGATGAACCGCTCTCATCACTTGACGCGCTGACCCGGGAACGGCTGCAGAATCTCATCCTCGGTATTCAGCAGTCAAGAAAGATAACGATCGTGCTTGTTACCCATTCTATTGAAGAAGCGGTTTTTCTCGGAGATAAAATTATCGTGCTCAGCAGATCTCCGGGCCGAATACTGCAGGTCGTCGACAACCCTGAAGCGGGCAGCAGAGAACATCGCCGGCAGAATGTTTTTTTTCAACGCTGCAAAGAGCTTCGATTTCTGCTGAAAGAGGAGTATGATGGGCAGGAAACGTGATATCGTCATAGCCGCCCTTGTTCTTCTTGGGTTCTGGGAGCTGTCGTCCCTGATGCTCAATTCCATGGCCCTGCCTGAGCCATGGGTTGTCCTCGCTGATGTTTTCAGGAAAATAACTGACGGCAGCCTGCTCGACGACCTGGCGATCAGCTGCCTTCGCGCCCTGCTGGGTATCTTCCTCGCCCTTATCACTGCAGTTCCTCTCGGACTTGTGACCGGCGCCGAAGAAGTCCTGCGCAGACGCCTTTCACCCTTTATCTACCTGCTCTACCCGATTCCCCACGTGGTCCTTCTGCCGCTGATCATCATCCTTTTTGGAATCGGTAATTTCTCAAAAATATTCTTGATTGCGCTGATCGTTTTTTTTCAGATACTCGTTACGACACGGGACGCTGCCAGAAATATCCACCAGAATTACTACTATTCCATGCAGACGCTTGGGGCTTCGCGCCTGCAGGTTTATGTTCATGTCATTTTTCCCGCCTGCCTGCCGAAGATACTGACAGCAATGCGGATCTCCATCGGCACGGCGGTGGCGATTCTGTTTTTTGTCGAATCCTTTGCGACAACCCGGGGCCTTGGCTACATCATCATGGATTCCTGGGGCCGGGCAGATTACACCGTCCTTTATACGGGCATCTTCTGTATGGCGCTGCTGGGCTTCAGCCTCTATCTGCTCCTTGACTGGATCGAACGGCGGGTCTGCCGATGGACGCAGGTAAGTTGAAAGTCTCCTGAGGCTGACGGTCGAAAAATAGGCGGTGCCGGGCATACGAGCCTCTCCAGGTAATTCTTGATTCGGCAGACACTCTGTTGTAGAAGTGTGCACAGAGCATATATAATAACGAACCAATGGGGACATGGTGCCAAGGCAAACGGCAGACTCCTAGAAAAAAGAGTGAGGGTCTCTGCCGGCGAAGATACCATTTCTCGGACATCTTTCTGGACAACGACTGATGACAAAAAACCATTTCATTGCCTGTCATGAATGTGATCTTATCCACAAACTGCCGGACGTACCTGACGGTGATGCCGCCCTTTGTCTGCGCTGCGACGCGACACTCTACCGGCCCAGAAAAGACAGCCTGAACCGCACCCTTGCGCTCACCATAGCAGGAATCATCCTCTTTGTGATCGCCAACACCTTTCCGTTTATCGGTTTTCAAATTCAGGCCCAGGTCAGAGAAACCACGCTTGCCACCGGTATTTATGAACTATACCGCCAGGACTTGGGCTTCATCGCCACACTGGTACTGACCAACGTGGTAGTCATACCGTTTATCAGCCTGTGCTGCCTGCTCTACATTCTTATCCCGCTGCAACAGAACCGGGCACCGAAATTTCTTGCCCCGGTCTTTCGGCTCTACCTCTTTCTCAAGCCATGGGGCATGATGGAGATCTTCATGCTGGGCATCCTGGTGTCTGGTTTTAAACTGATAAAGATGGCCTCAATAATTCCCGGGCTCTCGCTCTTTGCTTTTTCTATACTTATCCTTGTGCTGTCCACGATTGTTACGACACTTGATGAACACCTCATCTGGGAGAGAATCAGTTTCTCATGAACCATCAGTTTTCTACAGCCAGGAAATCGGGCATGGTTTCATGCCGCTGCTGCCACCTTTTGTGCAGACGCGTGCTGGTTCCGGCGTTGTGCCCGCGCTGCGGGGCAAGGTTGCACAGCCGTAAGTCAAACAGTATCACTCGAACCTGGGCACTAGTGGTCGCCGCGATTATTTTTTACATCCCGGCAAATATCTTCCCCATCACCCACACAACCTCGCTTGGCGGCGTTCAGTCAGATACCATCCTCAGCGGTGTGATCTATTTTATTCACAGCGGCAGCTGGCCGGTGGCACTCATTATCTTCGTTGCCAGCGTTCTTGTACCGCTGCTGAAAATTCTGATTCTGATAATCCTGTTGATCTCCACGCAATTTCACTGGCAATGGTGGCCTGTCGAGCGCACACGTCTCTACCGACTCACCGAAGCTGTCGGGCGCTGGTCCATGCTTGACATCTATGTCGTCACCATCCTGGTTGCACTCGTTCATTTTGGTAAACTGGCAAATATTTCGGCCGGTTCAGGGGCCGTGTATTTTGCAGCAGTGGTCGTTATCACCATGTTCGCCGCCGAAACCTTCGATACTCGACTGATCTGGGATACCATAGGGACAAACAATGACAGAGAATAGTGAAAGGCCAATTGACAGCAGCATTGCCGCTTCCCCACTTATAAAGAAGCCCCGCACAATATCCATCGTCTGGGTCGTACCGCTGGTAGCCGTTATTATCGGGGGCTGGCTGGCATACAAATCGATAACAGAAAAAGGACCCCTTATTACGGTGACCTTTCAGTCAGCTGAAGGTCTTGAAGAAGGGAAAACCCAGGTAAAATTCAAAAGTGTCGAAGTCGGGGTTGTAGAAACCATCGACATCAGTGATGACCTCGCCCGCGTCAGTCTTAAGATTCGAATGGCCAAAGGTGCAACGCCCTATCTTACCGAAAATACAACCTTCTGGGTAGTCCGGGCACGGATTACCGCCAGTGAAATATCAGGACTTGGAACCCTGCTTGGAGGAGCCTACATCGGGATTGAACCAAGCGAAGTGGGAAAACCCGCCACATCTTTTGTCGGGCTTGAAAAAGCCCCTATAATCACCAGCGAGATGGAAGGAAAACGTTTTTCCTTAAAGGCGCCACGGCTCGGCTCCCTGAACCCGGGATCACCGATTTATTTTCGCCAGGTCAAGGTTGGCCAGGTTGCAGAATTTGAATTGGACCGGAATGGAAACGATATCGGCATCATCATTTTTATAGACGCACCCTATGATCAATTTGTCCGCGAGAACAGCCGTTTCTGGCTGTCAAGCGGACTTGACCTCCAGTTGACAGCCAATGGCCTGCGCGTCGATACCCAATCGATGGTATCGCTGATGATCGGCGGGATAGCTTTCAGTTCTGTCACTGATGAGCCCTCACCTGCTGCTGAAGCAAACGCCCTTTTCAGTCTCTATGAAAATCAGGATGAAGCTGAAAAGGACCGATCCGAATCAATAGATGATTATTATATCCAATTCTCCGACTCGGTTCGCGGCTTGTCAATCGGCGCACCGGTTGAGTTCAGGGGGTTCCAGCTCGGCAGCGTTACAGACATCCAGCTGATATCTGATTTTGATAATCAGGATTTCTCCGCGATGGTCCGAATCAGTCTCATTCGGCACAATATTTCCATACCGAAGGAATTAACTGAGAAGAACCTGTACGAACGTCTTGATCACTTTGTCAAAAACGGCTTGAGAGCGCAGCTGAAAACCGGCAACCTTCTGTCCGACCAGCTCTATATAGATCTGGGATATTTCTATGACGCCCCAGAGGCCCAGACCAGACAATACAGAGGGTTGACCGTCCTGCCAAGCATCCCTTCATCCTCGCAGGCACTGATGAATGACCTCGGCATATTTGTGAATAAACTCAGCAAGCTGCCGCTTGATGAAATCGCCGCAGACCTGAAAAAGGCCATGACTGGAATTGACGATCTGGCACGTGATCCAGCGTTGCGTCAGGCAATTGCAACGCTCAACCGCGTTACAACAAAGCTTGACACAACCATCGAGCTGGTAAACATCGCTACCATTCCTCAGCTCAACGCAACCTTGACCGAGGTTGACTCAACCATCAAGCTGATAAACACCGCTACCATTTCCCAGCTCAACGCAACCTTGGCCGAGATTGACACACTGGTCAGGGATATGGATAACTGGGTCAGTGCAGACTCCCCGCTCTATAATGATCTGCGAGGCTCACTGAATGCACTTTCCGAGGCTGCCAGGGCGATAACCGAGCTTACCGATATGCTGGCAAGACACCCCGAGGCCCTGATTCAGGGGAAAAAAAGTGAGGGACAATTATGATTTCGTGCAAGACGTGGTATCCCATCCTGTTTCTGCTCACCATCCTCTCAGCATGGGGATGTACCGGCACCTCACCCAATGCATTTTTTTACACCCTCAGCCCTCTTGAAAGTGGCGATATCCAGAGTGAGTCAGCAAAAGTACCGAGCGAAATCGCCATCGGTATCGGTCCCGTCACCTTTCCAGAGCAGCTCGACCGCCCGGCCATCGTCACACAGACCGGCAAAAACCAGATTACCATTAATGAGTTTCACCGCTGGGCCGGATCACTGAAGCAAAATTTTACCCGGGTGATGACGCAGAACATTGCCCTTTTGTTGCAGACCGATCAGGTCATGAGCCGGCCGTGGGAACGCTATTTCAAACCTGATATCCGTATCACGGTGGATGTTCAGGAATTCGGCGGTCAACCGGGTGCTCAGGCAAAGCTGAACACAACCTGGATGATTATCGAAGAAGGGAAAGACCGTGAAGCGGTCGTACATCGTTCCGAGATCAGTGAGCCCGTCTCAGACAACAGTTACGAAGCTCTCGTCGCCGCCCAGAGTCGAGCACTGGCAAGTCTCTGCAGGGAAATTGCCGAAGCACTGACAGCCGGGAAATAAATAGTGGAAACGTTTCTGATCTATTCAAGTCCCTATGACATACCGGCAAAATGCACTGCCGCCAACGATATGTTGCGAGCACCGTGCCTTCCGCCAGTGAATTTTTTGAAGCTGATCAGGACGGAAAAAACGTGCCTGATGCCGCCTTAACAAGTTGTTTTGTAGAAATTTCCTCACTCCTCCTGCCGGATTTCTACCCCGTCTGCTGGTCAAGCTTTTTTACCGTCTCGATGAGATCCTCAAGCGAGGCCATAGCTGCCATCTGGTCGCTGCTGACGGCAACCTCGAGGCGCTCATTTTCTCTGAGGATGAGCGGATATTCCATCTTCATGTCATAGCGCCGCTCAAACTCGTCGCGATGAAGAAACTGCATTTCTATTGCGCTGCTGCGACGAAAAGCTTTCCATTCAGGGTTTTCCCGAAACGTCCCATGGGTCAGGCTGCAGAGAAGACATCCATAATTTTCGGAATTGAATAATTTCTGCCCGATATCCTTGACCGTGTTGACCAGACCGCTGTCTGCGTTATAGACGAAAATGAGTTTCATAGCCCCTCGCTCAATAGATGTTATGCTGCTGTCCATTCTCCCAGGCTTTAACTATAAGCCTTGCGCCTGGAGAATCCAGACAGAAATCTTTGCCGTTTTCATTTCATCCCGGCAGAGCTGATGATCGGCACGATTTCAGGCCGGGTGATCAGCCTCCATCTTGCCTCCTCTCCTGCCCGGTCTTACTTTTGTGATGCTGCTGAAGGTGATCTCGTTTATAGTGTCCGGCGGTAGTTGCAGAGCCTGCTGTTGGAAAGCAGGCATTGATAATTGACAAGCGATAAAAAAATGAAACCAGACGAACCAAAACCAGAGAAATTCGGCACCATTCTGGGAATAGCCCCCGGCGGTGTACCGGTGTATTCCAGTGATTATGACTCAGCGGACAAAGACGAATTCCCGGACCGCCGGGCATACCGATCATTTCTCGACGGCGTCTTTATGGGCTACAAATGGCAATGTGTCGAGCTTGCAAGGCGCTGGTTCTACGTTAACAGACAGAGTGTCTTCGACGATATACCCATGGCCTATGATATTTTCCGTCTCCGCAGCATCAAGCGGCTCGACGATGAAACCAGGCTCCCCCTCTATTCATTCAAAAATGGGTCGCGGCGGCGGCCGGAAGCCGGCTGTCTGCTGATCTGGGATGCCGAGGGAGAATTCGGCATAACCGGCCATGTTGCCGTGGTAACCGAAGTTCACGATGATTTCATCCGCTTTGTCGAGCAGAATGTCGAAAATAAGTTGTGGCCGGAAGGGCAGACCTTTTCCCGGCAGTTAAAAACCAGGCAGGCTGAAGATGGGGGCTACTGGGTCGAACCAGGCTTTAAAGATGCCGCGATTCTCGGCTGGGTCCTGCAGACCGACGATGACACCTTTACCGACCAGATTGCCGACCCGGACCCGAAACTGTTTGGTCCGCTGATTGATTCAGTGCCTGATACCGGGCAGACGGCCGCTTCGTGGATTGACATCACTCATCCTGCAGGTGCAACCTATGTTTCAACCTATGGTCATGTGCTGGTGAGCGAGTCAGTCGATACCCATAAATTCGTCTGCATTTCCGAAACGGCGCTTTCTGAGCTCAAACGCGCCACGAACGAGCTCCACCATCTCTTCATGCGGGCGACCGAGTATGTTCTCCAGGATGATCGACATCTGCAGCAGTTTAACCTGCCGACCACCCTCTGGCCCATGATCAAAGCGTCATGGAATCATCGCGACAGCTCAATGATCACCGGTCGTTTCGATTTCAGTATTTCCGGCAATGGTCTCAAAGTCTAC
>CBDUGK010000078.1:0-18404 GCA_965366875.1 uncultured Desulfobulbaceae bacterium
ACATTGATTTTTCCCTGACATCTTTACGGCGGAGTGTGAACGAGACCATGGCGCCTGTTGAGAGTAGGTGTATCCTTGTCATCGGAACAATGGATACGAAAGGGGAAGAAGTTTCATATCTGTGCACCCAACTCCGGTCTCATGGCCTCTCAGCCAGGACCATGGATGTTGGCATCAGCTCAGCTCCCTCGTCTCCTGCTGATGTCGGGCGCGAAGAAATTGCAGCGAAGAGCTCCTCTGATATTGGTTCTCTTCTTACCCAGAGCGAGGGTAAATTAAAAGCGATGGACGCCATGGCGCGTGGTTCGCTTCTGCTGGCCGGAGAAAGGATAAAATCCGGGGAAATTGCTGGTGTTATAGCCCTTGGCGGCGGCGTCGGCACCTGGATTGGGATGAAGGTGATGCGTGGACTTGCTTTCGGCTTGCCCAAGATCATGATTTCAACCCTGCCCTTTGATATTCGGCCATCCCTGGGATCAAGGGATATTATCATCGTTCCTTCGGTGACGGATATCCTTGGTTTGAATCCGATATTGCGGAAGATTTTGCAGAATACCGCGGCTGCCATGGCCGGTATGGCAGCCCTGGATAGCCCGCCCGAGCCCGCAAGGAAACTCATAGGCATCACTGCACTCGGAGTTACCACACCGCTGGTGACCGCCTGCAGAGAAATTCTTGAAGATAAGGGTTTTGAGATTGCCGCTTTTCATGGTGTCGGAATTGGTGGAAAAATTTTTGAAGAGTGGGTGCAAACAGGAATTTTTGCCGGTATCCTCGACCTCACGCCTCATGATGTCAACAACTTCCTTTTTGACGGCATCTCTCCTCCCTATCCGGGCCGGCTGGAATCTGCGGCCAGTAAAAACATACCCCAGGTGGTGGCGCCCGGCGGCCTTGATTTTATCAGCAGGGGGCCCGTCGAAGCGCTTTCCGATAGAGACCGGAGCAGAAAACATTATCGGCACAGTCCCATGTTCACCCATGTCAGAGTCTCTTCAGATGAAATGAAAGAGGTCGCAAGCCTCGTTGCTGACAAACTCAATATGAGTCGGGGTAATGCAACAGTTGCAATACCGCTGCGCGGTTTTTCACACCAGGGTCATACGGAGGGACAGCTTGCAGACCATGACTCAGACATGACATTTGTCAGGATTTTGAAACAGAAAATAAGAAAAGATATTCCTGTCATTGAGGTGGACGCACATATTAACGACTCCCTGTTCGCTCAAGCGGTCTGCTCTTTACTCTTTGGACTCATGGACAGACAATAGCGGTGTGCGGGGCTATCGCCTGGGCAGGATGCCGGATGCTATGCCTCACCAGCTATAGATTGCACTGCCTGATACAGCTGTTGTCTGGCTCGGCTGAGCGTGCGATAGAACCGATTCATTTCTCTATCCGGCGAGAAGCATTTCTGCGATCCCTGCGGCTGCACCTCGCGAAAGGCAGCATCATGGGAATCATAGATACCACAGGCGACTGCTGCGGAAATCCAGGCCCCAAGAGATGTTGATTCCCGGTTTGCATACAATACAACTTCGGAGCCATAGATATCAGCCTGGAGTTGATTATAGGTGTCAAATTCCGTCATGCCGCCGGAAACGCAGATTTGCGAAACGCTGCCGAGCGTTTCTCTGAACAGGGAGACATTTTCCTCCATTCCCAAAACAATCCCCTCAATCACCGCTCGAGCCAGATCTGCCCGTTTCGTTGATAATTTCAATCCGTAGAACAGACCGGTATCCTTTGGGTTCCAGTATGGCGCTCCGCTGCCTTCAAAATAGGGCAGCAGCAAGGTTCCGTTTGCACCCGGCGGACTGCAGAGCACCTCCCGGTTGGCGGTTTCAAAATCGGCCTCAGCGGATTTTCCACCATAGAACTGCTCGACAAACCAGCGATACACAGTTCCTGTTGTGAGCATGCCGGCTTCCAGGTTGTAGCTTCCCGGAATTGAACCAATCTTACAGAGAAATCGTTTCTTTTCGTCGATTACCGGCGTATCCGAATGGGCAATCAGATAGGAGCCGGTGCCGGTGGTGCATTTGATTTTTCCAACGGAGGTGACACCAAGCCCCAGCGCGGCGCATTGCTGATCACCCCCGGCGCTCACGATCGGTGTGCCCTCGGCAATCCCTGTTTTCCTGAACAGATCATCTGAGGTTGTGCCGCAGATCGAGCCGGGGGGAACGAGTTCACAGAGATGAGACTGTTTCACCGAAAATATGTCCAGGAGCTCCTGGTCCCACTTTCGTGATGCCAGGTCAAGCAGATTTGTATTACTGGCCAGTGAATGATCAGTGATAAATCTACCGCACAGGGTGAAAAGTGCCAGATCGTGGATTCCCAGCATTTTTGCTGTGCCAGCGTAAACATCCGGCATCTCTTTTCGTATCCAGGTCATTTTGATTGCCGAGAAGACCGGGGAAATACGCAGCCCGCTCGCCTGATAGACGTAATCTTCGTATTGCCGTAATTCCATGCAGAGAGGAACTGTCCTTTTGTCATGCCACATTATAAAAGGCGCCAACGGTTTACCCTGGCCATTAACCGGAACTACCGAAGAGCGCTGGGAGGTGATACTGAGGGCAGCGGGGGATATTTTTTTTCTCCTGCAGTAGTTGTGTGACTCTTTCAGCAGCGAAAGCAGGGTCGTTACGAAACTATCAGCATCAAGCTCGACGCGGGTTCCCCCCGATTGATAATCGGGCACGGTGCTTCTCCGGAAGGTGTTCAAGGCGGTGCCGCTGTCATCGTGGAGCGTGCTCCGCATGCTTGAAGAGCCGATATCAATAGTCAGGATCGCATCCATCAAGTTCCTCACCAACGGTTATTTCCTCTGCAGACAACACCTGTTATCAGCACTACCTGTTTTGTCCGTAATAAGCGCCCTTGCCGTGTTTGCGAAGATAATGTTTGTCGAGGAGTTCCTGGTCAATACCCTGCAGGTGAGGATTGACTGCCAGTGAGGACAGAGCCATGGCAGAAATCTCTTCCAGTACGACTGTATTGTGGACTGCATCCATCGCATCTTTACCCCAGGTGAAAGGACCATGTCCGTTTACCAGCACTCCGGGAACTGCCATGGGGTCGATTTTTCTTTTGCCGAACGTTTCAACGATGACACTCCCGGTTTCGCGTTCGTAGGCACCGCGAATCTCAGCACTGGTCAGGGCTCTGGTGCAGGGAATCGGTCCGTAGAAATAATCGGCATGGGTGGTACCGAAAGCCGGCAGGTCTGCACCGGCCTGTGCCCAGGCGACGGCAAATCTGGAGTGGGTATGAACGACGCCGCCACAATCCGGAAACGAGCGGTACAGTTCAAGATGGGTGGCAAGATCAGAGCTGGGATTGTAAGCCCCCTCTAAAACAGTGCCTTCCATGTTTACCACGACCAGGTCATCTACCCCCATTGTTTCATAGGGAACACCGCTTGGCTTGATAATCACTTCCCCGAGTTCACGATCGATTGCACTGACATTTCCCCAGGTAAATATCACCAGCCCCTGTTCCTTGAGCATCAGATTGGCCGCAAGGACGTTCTGTTTCATTTCCTTGTTCATTCTATTAATCCTCCTTCGCGCATCCGCTGGAAGAGCCACTGCCTCGCATCCCGTATTTCTTTTTGCGGATCTTCTGAACGCTCCGTCCACATTTCAATGAGAAAGGGACCCGCGTAGGCCAGTTCTTTCAATTTCGAAAATATTCGCGGGAAATCGACACAGCCGCTGCCGAATGGTACCTCCTTGAAGGTTCCCGGGTGGTCCTTGGTAACAGCGTGTGTATCTTTG
The DNA here is from genome assembly GCA_965366875.1 of uncultured Desulfobulbaceae bacterium. Classification (GTDB taxonomy): domain Bacteria; phylum Desulfobacterota; class Desulfobulbia; order Desulfobulbales; family Desulfocapsaceae; genus MADRE3. The sequence continues at coordinate 3,789 of CBDUGK010000078.1, forward strand.
AGATGCAGGGCGACGATCTGGTTAAACCCCGCTGCTATTTCGGCAATGACGTCATTGTTCCAGGCACTGAGATTGCCGACGTCCGGGTAGACGGTAAACCATGGGGAATCAAGGTTTTTTTTCATATCCATGAATTTGAGTATTGAATTCATAAACGGGTGGTCCATGATCTCCATTGCCAGCATAACCTGCTCACGTGCGGCCATATCGAGACATTTCCTCATGTTCTCCAGGTACCAGTTCCTCGTCTCTGTGTCGCCATCCTCGTAATAAACATCATAGCCGGCCAGCTGGATGGTGCGAATTCCGGTATCAACGGCGAGATGGATGGCTTTCTCCATGACGGCAAGTGCCCGCGCACGAATATGAGGATCATGGCTGCCCAGGGGAAAACGTCTATGTCCGCTCAGGCACATCGAAGGAACGGTAAGGGGGCTGTCAATGACCGTGCTGCAAAAAGCCTTGCGTTCTGCTGGGCTCCAGTCCAGCCTGGCGAGTCTCTCGTCAGTCTCATCAACAGATAACTCGACGAAATGAAAATCCAGTCGTTCCGCAATGCCAAGTTTTTCCTGCCAGCTGCTGCCGTGAGGCAGGGCTTTTTCGTAAATCCCGAGTTTGATATCTTCTTGTCTCATACAGACTCCCCGGCAACGGAAACCAAGCGCACGACTTTGGGTGTTACCAGTGTTTGTTGATAGCTGTTTTGAAGTCTCTGGCAGCCTGGGCAGGATCATCAGCTCCGTAAAGCCCTCTGCCGGCGATAAAACATTTCACCTTGATACCCTTGAAGATACCAAGGTCCTTGGCATAGAGACCGCCGGTAACAGATACCTCAAAGCCCATGTCGACCAGCCTCCTGATCTTGGAGAAATCTTCTTCTCCCCATTGCTGGCCGGCAAACGCAGCATCCCTGCCGCGGTGATAGATGACCTGGGTGAGGCCGATATCGCGCCATTTTTCCGCCTGCTCAAAGGTCCAGTCGCCATAGAGTTCAACCTGCACATCGCCATCGTATTTTTTTGCAACCTTGAGGGCGGCCTCCATGGTTGCATAAGGGGCACAGCAGATAACAGTCATCCAAGTGCTGCCTCGCGAGAACACAATTTCAGCGACCGTCGCACCGGCATCCGCCGCTTTAAGATCCGCAGCGATGATTTTTTCCGGATACAAGGCGCGAAGAATAGAGACCGTTTTTGCACCTTCGGCATAACAGAGAATGGTACCTACTTCGAGCACATCGACTTCATCAGCGAGTGCTCTGGTCGCCTCAAGTGCCGATGGTATGTCAAGGTTGTCCAGGGCTACCTGGAGAAGCGGTTTGGTCATGACAGTTCCTCTCAATTTAGAGCAAAGATTTAAAGGGAAGGTCGGGTTCGATTGCAAATGCATCTTCAAATCCGCGCGGATAGTGGTACTCAATCATATCCTTATCGTCAGGATAGGTGAATTTGCCTCCCACTTGCCAGATGAATGGTTTGAATGTGTACTGCATTCTGTCTTTTCGGAGCTGCCAGAGAAACTTTATTTCCATGGGATCGGCCTGAAAGTTAGTCCAGATATCATGGTGGATCGGAACGACCACCTTACAGCGAGTGCTTTCGGCCATTCTCAGGATATCGCTCGAGGTCATTTTGTCGGTCATGCCGCGCGGATTCTCTCCAAAGGAGCCAAAGGCAACGTCAATTTCATGATCATTGCCATGTTTGGCGTAATAGTTTGAATAGTGAGAATCTCCGCTGTGGTAGAGATTTCCCCCCGGGGTTTTGATGAGATAGTTGACGGCAAGCAGGTCCATCTCCTGAACGGGTTTTCCTTTTAAGGTCGTACCTGCCGGTGCGGTTACCAGTTCGGTTCGATCAAAAGAGTCGAGGGCGACGATTTCGCTATCTCCCACCGTGATGACATCGCCGGGTTTAACAATGATGCAGCGTTCTTTCGGCACACCCCAGCCAACCCAGAGATCGACACAGGCCTGCGGTCCGATAAAAGGGACGTCAGCAGAACAGTTCTGCAGTACGGCTGCAGCGACATTTTCATCAATATGGTCGCCATGATGGTGGGTTGAAAGAATTGCACTGACATCGGTAATTGCAAAAGGATCAAGAACACATGGAACGTTGCGCAGGTTCGGCTGTAATTTTAAACAGCCGATCATCCGCTGATGCTGGTGCTGATCTTTCATGCGCTGGTTTTTTCTTGTCTTTTTGCCGTGCTTGGTCCAGTAGTCAATGCAGATATTGGTGCCGCCCTCTGTCTTGATCCACATGCCTGTACAACCAAGCCACCACATGGCAACCGAGCCCGGTGCTACACGCTCCTCTTCAATTTCTTCATTGAGCCAGGTTCCCCATTCGGGAAAATTAGTCAATATCCATGACTCTCTGGTTATTCCATCGATTTTACTCATAATAATCTCCGTATATGTAATCTATTCCAGGTTGATTTATCCTCAGGATCGATCAGCAATAGTGATACATTAAGACATTGCAGATCAAAAAAAACTCCCTGTGTTCGTAACGCCTGAGATTTGCTCGGGAGGCGCAGCTGAGCGACCAGATAACCACTGTATCAGGACCTTACCGGTGTCGCTGAATGGAAATTGGCGCAACCTGAGGTCGAAGATAAAAAAAGAATCGGCTGATAGCAAGCATAGTATGCCAGGCGGCGAGCAAAGTCCATCTGATGGACAACCCAGTGATGATTAGAGCAAAGAGGTACTCGTTAACCGGCAGAGCCATGTTTATCCTTTTACAGCACCCGCAGTCATACCGGTGATGATCTGCTTTGAGGCAACAAAGGTGAAAATTATCGGAGGGATGGCAATCAGCATGCCCATTGCCATTATCTGTCCCCAGTCAATGTTGTGCTCTGACATAAACAGTGAAATGTTTACCGGAGTTGTGCGGGTGGCACGATTGGTCAGGATCAGGGCCAGGATGAATTCGTTCCAGGCAATACGGAACGTAAATATGGCCGCTGCAGCTAATCCCGGTTTTATAAGCGGCAATACCACCAGAAAAAACACCTGAAAGGGATTGGCACCGTCTACCCGAGCGGCTTCTTCCAGCTGGATGGGAACCTGCTGGATGAAACTCTGCAGAATCCAGATAACAAACGGCAGGTTTATAGCAACATAGACGAGTATCAGTCCATGCAGGTTGTTGCTTAAACCGTATTGAAAGGTCCAGATACCGAATACCGGAACGGTCAGGACAGCCGGAGGCACCATGCGCATCAGAAGGGTGGTCAGGGAGACCACATCCCGACCCATAAAACGAAAACGGACAATTGCATAGGCGGCCATGCATCCCATTACCAGGGTAAATCCGGTGGAGATCAACCCCACATACAATGAGTTCCAGAGGTAACGCATCAAGGACGGATCGGTAATCACCTGGTTGTAATTTTTCAGTGTCGGCACAAAGATAAAGGTCGAGACATCATTAAAGATGTCTACCTTCAGTTTGAGCGAGGTCAGGAGCATCAGGATGATCGGCCCCAGTGACATGATACACAGGCAGAGAAGGATCGTGTAAAAAACGGCAGTATTGATTTTCGTATACTTTCTCATGGTGCAGTAGGCCTCATTAGTTATCTACAGCAGCCTGGAGCCGGGCCATTCGGGCATCTCTGAGTTTCGTGTAAATATACATCGCAATGGTGATAATCATCACAATGAACAGCAGGATATTCGAGAGTGCCGCTGCGCGGCCGAGCTCATAGCTGATGAATGCCGTCTTGTATATCTGCAGCGATAAAATTTCGGTCGATAACCCGGGCCCGCCGTTGGTCATGATAAAAATGACCTCAAGAACCTTGAAGGCATCGATCATGCGCAGCAGACCAGCCACGACAAGAACCGGCATCATCAGCGGGAGCTTGATGTAAACAATCTGCTGCCACTCGGACGCGCCGTCTATCCGGGCCGCCTCTAGTGATGACCTGGGCAGTGACTGCAGGGCTGCCAGGGAGAGGATAAAAATGAAGGGTGTCCACTGCCAGATATCAGCTATGATTACCGAGGGCAGGGCCCAGTCTGGCGAAGAGAGCCAGGGGATTGAGCTGAAACCCCATTTTTTTAGTGTTTTGTTAATAATGCCGAATTGCGGATTATACATATAACGCCAGATCAATCCCACCACAATCGGAGCAATCATCATCGGCAGGATAAAGATTGTCCGAAAGACCGACATGCCGCGGATAGGCCGTTCAAGCATAAAGGCGAGGCCGACGCCGATGATCATCTCAAGGGTAACGACACTAAATGCAAAGGTCATGGTTACCATGAAAGATTCACGAAAATTCGGATCATTCAATATCCAGATGTAATTACCCAGTCCGGCAAAAGTGGAGTTAGAAAATGGAGCCCCCATGCGCCAGTCGAAAAAACTGGCGAAGGTCATATAGCCTATGGGGTAGAGAAGTGCGAAGATCAGGACAATAGCAGCAGGCGCAAGGAACATGTACGGGGTAACTCGATTCATGATGCGGGTCGGCTTCATCGTGAGTGCTCCACTGCTCCCGGATGCTGTACGTTGAGATGCTATCTGCCGGACAGCAGTGCTGCACTATCCGGCAGGCGAGGATGGATCCTGTCTGGCAGGCTACTGCCAGGTGTAGTAACCGGCTTTTTCCTGGACCGCCCTGGCACGTTCGGCCACAGAGTCAAGCGCTTCTTTGATGCTCATGTCCCCGGTCATCGCCTTGGAGAGTGAGGTACCCAAGTCCTCATTGACCTCTCCCCATGTCGGGATGATCGGCCGCCAGTCTGGGTCGGCGTATTTCAGGGCTTCGGCAAAAATTTTCATGTGCGGGTATTTGGCATTGACATCCGCGTCTTCATGGGTGGAAAAACGGCTCGGGTTGCCACCCTCGAGAGCGATCAGTTTATCGATGCGCTTTGAGGTCAGCCACTGCATCAGCAGGAATGCCGCCTCTTTATTCTGGGCATTGGACGGGATAGCAATACCGAAGCCACCGGTCTGTGATCCGCGGCGCACTCCCTCCGGGTGCAGGGCCCAGCCAACCTTGCCGACGACTTTTGAGCGTTCCGGATTTTCCATTTCTCCGGCAACAGAGGTAGAATCCAGATACATTGCAGCGTTGCCCTGCAGAAAGGCATTCTTCATTTCGGCGTATCCGAAGGACGTACCACCTTCCGGGCCGCATTCAAGAATTATTTTCAATGCCTCTGCAGCCGCAACTCCAGCCTCGTTATTGACGATGGGGTTCCACTGGTCATCATAGAATCGTCCGCCAAGCGGCGAGAGATGGAGCAGGAACGCATGTGAAATCTGATGACCGGAAGCGCCTCGTGAGGTAAGGCCGGCCATTCCGGGTTCGAGTTCCGGTATCTTGCAGGCCAGGTCAAGCATTTCGTCGTAGGTTTCCGGAACTTTCAAGTTGTGCTTTTCGAAAATATCTTTGCGGTATCCGAAGACCGAGGTTTCCGATCCGAACGGAACACCATACAATGCTCCGGTGGGGCCCGGCAGATATCCTTTTTTCCCGCCGGCTACACCGATATTCTGAACATAGCCGCTGACGAGATCTTCGGGGTCGTAGCTGGGGTCAGCGAGTTTCGGGTTCATGAAAAACGGGGCGAGTGCTTCGAGCTGGCGGGCGGGAACATAATCGGCCTTTGAAAACACGACAAAGGTGATCAGGTCATAATCGCCCTTTGGCTTGGTCAGCTCAAGCGCCTGCTTCTGACGCATTGCCATATATTGGAGCTGATCTACTTCCACTTTGATGCCGGTTTCCTCGGTAAATTTCGGAAGGATTTTCATCACTGCATCATAATGAGGGTGTGCAGGAAAGTTTACCACAAGCGTCGTTCCTTTATACGGCTCGTAAGGATCTGCTGCCAGTGCAGTCGCAGAGATCAACCCCGCACTTACTCCTGCGATCGCCGCTGCTGTCAGTGTTTTTTTCAGGTGGTCAAGCATGGTTTCCTCCTCAATGTAATGATTCGAGTTGTGGGACTTCAATGCTACAGGGCATCTTCTGTTTCCGGATCAAATAGATACAGGCTTTCCGGCTCAATCTCAAAGCTTAGAATTTCGTTCATGCTGAACGGTGTATCCGAATCAACTTCGATAAATATTTGTTCTCCGCCGATACGGGAGACAATGACAGACTGGCTGCCGATATACTCGGAGAGGATTACCGGCAAGTCGAGTTGTACTCCCTTGCTGCTTTTACTGATAAAATTAAAAGCCGAAGGTCGCAGGCCGACTATCACCTTTTCTGTTTGCCGATTTTGCAGACGCGCCCGCTGTGGTTCAGATATCGTCAGGCAATAGCCGTCGCCGGTCGCCGTCATGACGCCATCTTTTTCACTCAGTACCCCGTTGAAAAAGTTCATCGGCGGGGATCCGAGAAATCCGGCAACGAATTTATTTGTCGGCTGTTTATAGAGCTCTTCCGCAGAGCCCTGCTGCTGGATGATGCCCTGGTGCATGACGACGATTCGATCGCCCAGTGTCATGGCTTCGACCTGGTCATGAGTAACATAGACCATGTTTTTTTCCAGCCGTTGTCTCATCAGGGCAAGTTCGGCGCGCATCTGCGTCCGCAGTTTGGCATCCAGGTTGGACAGTGGTTCGTCAAAAAGGAAGGTGCTCGCATCACGCACCAGAGCGCGTCCCATGGCAACGCGCTGACGCTGGCCACCGGAGAGCTGAGCGGGTTTTCTTGACAGCAGCGGCTCAATGCCAAGCATCTCGGCTACCGTCTTGACCCGTTTCTCGATTTCTGCTTTTGACTGGCGGGCCAGGCGCAGAGCAAATGACATGTTCCGCGCAACATTCATGTGAGGATATAGCGCGTAGTCCTGAAAGACCATGGCGATGTCTCTGTCCTTGGGTTCCAGATGGGATACCGGTTTGCCGCCGATATAAATTTCTCCGGATGTAACGGTTTCCAGGCCGGCAATCATGCGCAGCGTTGTTGATTTCCCGCAGCCGCTGGGGCCGACCAGAACGGTAAACTCGTTGTCTTCCATGGTCAGGCTTATGTCGTTGATTACGGTAACGTTTCCATAACGCTTGATCAGGTTTTCCAGTACTATTTCAGACAAGATATCACTCCCTTCGTCGTTTCTCCGGGCAGGATACGGTGAGCGGTTTTGACCAGATATGGCGCAGAAAAAAATAGATGATGACGAGATATGCGCGTGTGGATAACTGATCGGTCTGGATCTGTTTTCATGCACATCGGAGTGTACACGTTACCATATGACATAAACAAACTTGTGGCAATTGTTAATTTATTACCAGCAGAGAATCATCTCAGCCGGTACCGCTTCCTCACTCAAATGACCACTGGTCATAACAGATTACTTCTGCTTCGTCCTTGCGATTTCGCTCACTGCTCTCCGCCGCCACATGTTTTTCACTGAGGTCGTCTGTCACCCCGGGAAAACCAACCGCTACCAGGGTGATAACAATATAGTTTTCAGGAATGGAAAAGGCCTCCTTGACGATAAGCGGGTCGAATCCAGCCATGGGGTGTGCATAAAGACCGTCCGCAAATGCTTGCAAGAGAAGATTTTCGGTAGCCAGTCCGCAGCCGAACAGTGCATAATCCCTGCCGTCACTCAAACGGGCGTCGAGGTCGAGTTTGGTGGCCACAACAACCATGAGCGGGGCTTTTTTTGCCCAGTAGTTGCCGCCGGACAGCGCTCCATGCAGTTTTTCAAGGCTCTGCTCACCAGTCACGATCATCAACCGCCATGGCTGGCTGTTGAAGGCGCTTGGCGCAAAGGTTGCCGCCTTGACTAATCGGTCAATGATTTCCTGCGCTATTTTTTTTTCGCTGAGGGCGCGTTTTGCCCGCCTTTGATCAATTTCCTTGAGTAAATCAGCCATACTGCACTCCTTTTTAAACTCCGGCATAGATGCCCGTTCAGATGATGGTTTTAATCGTCCTGCCGTCTCACATCCTTGTGCCATGACTCCCTTCTGGATATGGAGTTATGGTTTATCTGGAAAAGTATCAGTGCTGCAGAACAAGCCATAACAGTGACAATAAATCCGGTTCCGATGCTGGTCAATCCGGCAAGATAACCAGTCAGCCAGCAGAGCGCGACAGATCCGAGGCCTCCCGTTGTAGACAGCAGTCCAAGAGAGGTGCCTTCACATTTGGGAAAGAGGATACTGGTGAGAGCGAGTAGCGTGGGATAGGTGCCGGAGAACGTAAAGCCGCTGATTGCCAGGGCCGCAAGAGCGAGCCAGCCGCTGCTCTGCCAGGTCAGCACCACGGTCAGAACCTGGAGCCAAAGCAGGATAAGAACAATGGTCGAATGTCTGATTTCAAGAGCAAGTTTACTGCATACCATTCGCCCAAGAACCATGGAAATTGAAAAAACGGACAGCGCGACTCCAGCCTCTGCCAGAGAACACTGCTTTGCCTGGATGAGGAAAACAGCGCCAAACAGCATGATGACAACCTGACTGCCCATGGTGAGAAAGCTTGCCAGAAGGATAACCAAAAATGTACCGTCGCGCAGCAGCTCTGAAATCCCGTTGTTGAGGTGATCATTGTCAACCGCGGTTACTGGTACCTTCTCTCTTGAAAAAACAAAAAAAAGACAGAGCACCAGCAAAACAACTGCTGCACCGATATAGCCGAAACGCCAATGGTTGCCATGGGTTATTAAAACTCCCATGAGCACGGGACCAATAATCGCACCGATACCAAAGAAAACGTGGTGAATATTCAGGATTGTTCCTTTCTTGGTTGGATAGAGGTTGACAAGCAGGGTGTTTGTTCCACTGAGAATGAGCCCTATTCCTGATCCCATGGAGCAGACCGCGATGATGCCCGGTACATATGACGGCACAATGCATAAAAGCAGTGAACCGGTGCCGAGTAAAAAACAGCCGGACATGATAATCCTTTCTCGATAAAAATGATCAGAGAGGATTCCTCCAAGCAGCGTAAAAATAGTGAAACCGGACTGAAGCGAAGCAATCAGAATTCCTGCCTGTTCAATGTTGAGTTCCAGAGACAGCTGCAATGCCGGCAGGCTGACTCCGATAAAAGAGAAGAGCAGGCCGTTGAGACCAAGGGCAAAAAAGGAAGCGAAAGTGATAAGTGGTTTGTTTATTTCCATTCTATTGATGAGACAGATCAACAACGGTGAGACAACATCCGCATTGGAGATCGTTTACGAGCCCTGTTATTAATGCAAGGTGTCAAGCTGATATAAACGGTCTTGTAAGGAAATCCTCCAGAAAACCTTTATCACCCATCTGCACGGTTGTTTACCAGCAGATGATCGTGATGACCTGCCGTCCGCCTGCTGGAGGGATTTGCAATGACTATGTTTTTTTTTGCTCAAAGATGTTGTTGCTGATACCAAAATGATCACAGATTGCTTCTATTTCATCGCCACTGAGCCCACCTGCACGATCGTGATTGACCTGATTGAGATATTCATACCGGGCACCTGCTTCAGCATATTCAATCAGATCAAGCGCCTTGGTTAGCGATTGGTTGGAAATCGCAATGACACCATGTTTCGCCCAGACGATCAGGTTATGCGCATCATCAACACGTTTTGTTGCGTTCATAAGGGCTTCGGAGTTAGGAACCTCGAACGGCAGAAATGCTATGCCTCGCGGAAAGACGAGAAGCATTTCCGGCTGCCAGCGGCATATTGCCCGTGAAAATTGCAGGCTATCCTGGTATTCAGGGATGTTGGTGAGATAGGTGAGGTGGAGCGGTTGAGCGTGTACAACCGCATTGAAATTCACCTTGGAGTCACCAAACGCTCGCTGGTGAAGGCTCAAATGTGTATTGAACTCGCTCGTCAGGTGCTTGAAGTTCTGCCGCGGGTTGGTGAACAACTGTGCTCTTTCTCCTTTTTTTTGAATACGGAGCAAACCCATATTGCTGGACGGATCTTTCAGCAGGTCCCTCAAACGGGTGCCTGACCCGGTGATTAATATCGATTTGCCCGCCATGTCGGGAGCGAAAAAAGGCAGATCAATAGGCTGAGAAACAGGAAAATGGTCAGATCCATCAACCTCCCAGCCCATGCAGATGGAAATATTTCCAGCAGCGCCCTCACAACTGTTCATCTGCGCCAGCCAGCTGCCGACTTCTCCGATCTCAACGAGCAGTTGTTCCAGCGTCGGATGTGTTTTCTTATACATTGAAGTCATCCCGATATGGCGATGGTAATGGTATGGTTTATATGGCTGAGGCTATTGACGGGAGCCGTTTTTTTCCCAGAGCCACGCTTCTTCGATATTTTTCCGAAACAGACGGATCATATTATTGCGCACCGTCTGATGATCAAGAAAGTAAATATCATGAGGGAAAAGCAGTTCTGCGACTCCTGAATCAAATATTCTCTTTACCTCATACTCGTCATGGGCAACGTCTCTCTGGTACATGTAGTTGACCCAGGATTGGTTCGTGTGGATAATGAATTCCACCCGCATTCCCCCGAGGCGGGCAAAAAACTTGAGCATTGGTGTCTTGCTGCACGAGCCGCTCGAGGTGGCCTTGTGGTAACCGCCGGTCAGTGTATCGGATATATCTTCCAGGATCATGAATGAATCAGCTTTGGTGGCGCTTTGCGTCAGATGGTTCTGGAATGTTTTTACATCTGCCGCCGAATTGAGAACCGCCATCAAGCCAAGCTCGTCGTCAACCGCCGCTGCCGGGTTTTTTTCGTTTTTCCTCAGCAATTTTAACACCTTTGCCTCCGGGGGTTTTTTCCTGATCGACACGTAGATCGGCACCTCCCTGCCGGCGACGGTAAACCGTCGTCGCTTGAGAAGCGTCAATTTAACCCCTTTTTCGATGCTGGCCGAGGCTGCCGCTTCTTTGGGCAGCACTTTGACTTCTGAACAGAAGAATTCCTCCCCATGGTGCTGTGAAAGCAGGTAGACAATATCATGCTCGCCGATTTTCTGTTTTCTGCTCCAGACGTGGTCGTTTAAAAAATCGAGGAAGAGAGAAAACTTCTCTTCAATGTTCAGTTCCCGCTCCCGCTGGTCGATACTGCCGGCAAGACTCATCAGGGATAACTTCCGTTGCGCCTCGAATCGAGCCTTCTTGTGATAGCGGTCATCAAATATCATCAGCAGCAGATCGACCGGATCCGTGGCTATCTCGACCTCGTTGGTAATTGCCACATGGGAGGCATAGGGGGCGAAAATTTTGCTTTTTAATGAGTTAATCACCGCATCAGCGGTCCGGGCATACTCATTGACCCTGAACTTAATCTCAGGCTCCGTTCCCTGGATGCCGAACATGTTGGTAAGAAGCGTGTAACCCCTGGAACTGCACTTGTCCCTGGCCTTCTGGTTGGTAATGAGTTTCTTTAAACCCTTGTAGCTGGTGATATTGAGAAATTCGAAAAGCTGGCTTCTCAAGGCCCGGTACTTTGTTACGCTTACTCTGCTTTTTTTCAACTCCGAGACCCACCGCCTGGTGACGGGAGTAAATATGGATCCTGTTTCTATACTGTTACGTACGGCCAGGGGGCCGCGCTGGTTCAGTGAAGTGAAAACGCTATTTTCATCGAGTACTGACATCTGGATTTTTATACATATAATGGATGAGATTGGTCTGAGCGTTCAGTATAGAGGAATTCGTCTTTTCCTGCACGACAAACAGCGTCGTATTGTTACTCAATTGACTTGAGATTTAACAGCGCTTCTGCTAATGGTCTTCTGTGATGGAAACCTCAACGCTCAAAAGGGCTGCTAAACAATAACAAGGAGTAGTGTCACATGTATAGAAATTTTGCAATCGTGCCCCGGATCATATTCGGCAGAGGGTGTTTTAACCAGCTTGATGATATCTTGAGCCAAAAACGTTCCTCCGGCGGTTTTGTCGTATTTGTCGTCGATGACGTGTTTCAGGACAGCCAGCTCGAGACCCGTATTCCCGTTCACGGCAGGGACCTGATTCTCCATGTGAATGTTGATGATGAGCCGAAGACTTCCTATATTGACAAGCTGGTGGAAAAACTGCGTGCCTACAGCCATGATCTGCCCGACGGGATCATCGGAATCGGCGGCGGTTCAACCCTTGATATCGCAAAAGCCGTATCGCTAATGCTGACCAATCCTGGCTCGGCCGCGGATTACCAGGGATGGGACCTGATCAAGGTACCTGCCGTCTACAAGGTGGCTGTGCCGACGTTGTCGGGCACCGGAGCGGAGATATCGAGAACAACCGTACTGACCGGGCCGGAAAAAAAACTTGGAATCAACTCAGACTACACCCTCTATGACCAGATCATGCTTGATCCCGAGCTCCTTGCCGGCGTCCCGAAAGATCAGTGGTTCTACACCGGCATGGACTGCTACATTCACGATGTAGAGTCGCTTGAAGGTACGTTCCTCAACGAGTTCAGCAAGGCTTACGGGGAAAAATCGATCGATCTCTGCAGACAGGTTTTTCTCCAGGATCATCCCGATAAAGACGATAAGCTGATGATGGCATCATACTTCGGTGGGATGAGCATCGCTTATTCCCAGGTCGGTGCCTGCCACGCGCTCTCTTACGGGCTGTCGTTTCTGCTCGGAATCCATCATGGAATCGGCTGCTGTATTGCCTTCAATCATCTCGATGAATTTTACCCCGAAGGAGTTGCCGAGTTCAGAACGATGATGAATAAACACGATATCGTGCTCCCGCAGGGTGTAACCTCCGGGCTGACGGAAGACCAGATCGAGCAGATGGTAACGGTTGCCCTCGGACTTGCACCATTGTGGGAAAACTGCCTGGGCAAGGATTGGCAGACGCTGATGCCGCGCAAGCGCGTTAGAGAACTTCTGCTCAGGATGTAGGATATGAAGACCATCGGCTTGATCGGCGGGATGAGCTGGGAATCGACCGCCACCTATTACCGCTTGTTAAACGAAGGAATTAAAACGATATACGGCGGTTTTCATTCTGCAAAAATTCTTCTCTACAGTGTTGATTTTGCTGAAATTGAAGCTTTGCAGTCTGCTGCGAGGTGGGAAGAGGCCGGGCTGCTGCTGGCGGATGCAGCCTGCCGACTTGAGCGGGCAGGTGCCGACTGCCTGATGATCTGCACCAATACCATGCACAAGGTGGCCGACCAGGTGGCTGCCTCCATTCGTATACCGTTGCTTCACATAGCCGATGCAACGGCAGAATGTATTGTTGCCGATGGCTTGAAAACGGTCGGTTTACTGGGAACACGTTTCACCATGGAAGAGGATTTTTATCGCCACCGCCTCGAGAACCGCCATGGCCTGAAGGTTCTTATACCCAATGAGGCCGACAGAGATATCGTTCATCAGGTTATATTTAATGAGCTCTGCCTCGGGAGTATCGTTGAAAAATCAAGAGCGGAGTATAAACGGATTGCTGAACATCTTGCCCGGCAGGGTGCGGAGGCGATTATACTCGGGTGTACCGAGATTTCTCTTCTGCTGGGCAGTGAAGATACCGGTCTGTTGCTCTATGATACGGCAGCACTGCATGTGCAACGGGGTCTCAGGGAGATTGCTTCTGCACATGAGTTAAAAACTGGCCTTTTTGCCAGCTCAGCACTTGTTTCCTGAAGAAAAAGAATAACGTTAATAGGAGACGTTACTACTTGATCAATTGACAACGGAGGGATTATGCACCAGTCAATGAGAATAATTAATTCTGCGATCTGTATATTCGCTATGACGCTCCTGTCTGCCAGCCTGTCTTATGCAAAAGACAGTGATATGACAGGGTGGGAAGCCGGCTCTGAATATAATAAAATGTACAATCCGAAAGAGCAGGATTATATCAAGGGAACAATCGTTAAACTTGTTAAAATCACACCCCTTCCCGGCATGGCGCCCGGTACGGGATTTATTCTCGATGAAGGGGGCGGAGACAAGGTTCTGATTCATGTCTGCCCGCAATCATTCGCCTCAGAACGGGAGACCGGGTTGAAGCGCGGTGACTGGGTCAAGGTGAGAGGAGCCTGGGCCGATATCGGCGATGAAACGGTTTTTATTGCCGCAAAAATCAAAAAGGATAGCGGCTATAGCTTCAAGGTCCGCTTAACCGGTGACGGAACACCGTTCTGGACAATGCCTCCCGAACAGCTGGCAAAAGAACAGGCCTCTGAGTAACGGGTATCTTTTTCCTGGATCATCCGGATTGAGCGTACTCAGCTGCGACCGAGAAGGCGAAGGGCATTGCTGGAGGATGCATCGCGGAGGCCCGCCGTGGCACCACATCAGGCCCGAAGGGTTGCGGACAGGAGGTCCGCAACTGACAGCAGGCCATGGACGGCCTGTCTGTCAGCCGTGGTGGAACGGCGACAAGGCCGAAGGGCAGCATCCGGAAGCGATGTGCTTCGCCGTTTCTACCCCCTAAAAATCTGCAGAGTACGCTCAATTCGGATGATCCTTTTTCTGTCGAGGAGGGCAACAATGCCGAAACGGCAGTCCGCTGAAACTAGCGTTTTGGTTTAAATATCTTCTCTGGGAACTCGAGGGTGGCAAAATAGTCACTGTTGGTCTCCGCCCGGCGAATCATGGCGACGGTGTTGTCTTCCTTGAGCAGCAGTTCCTTGGGGCGCAGCTTGGAGTTGTAATTGAACCCCATGGCGTGACCATGGGCGCCGGTATCGTG
>CBDUGK010000079.1:0-18383 GCA_965366875.1 uncultured Desulfobulbaceae bacterium
ACGTTGGAGGACTTCATCGTCCGCTGTGAGTCTGCCACGAAGACCACGCCGTCGGCGCCGCGGAGCACCAACTGTCGGGTTGAGTTGTAGTGGACCTGACCCGGAACCGTATACAGCTGGAGGGTCACGTCCATCCCACGAATCGACCCGATGTCGATGGGGAGCAGGTCGAAGAAGATCGTCCGGTCGCCCTCGGTGGCGAGGGAGATCATCTTGCCGCGCTGACCACCTTCGAAATGATCGTGGATCCACTGCAGGTTCGTCGTCTTACCGCACCGACCGGGTCCGTAATAGACTATTTTAACCTGAACAACCTTATCTTTTAAGTTGATAAAACTCAACTCACCCCCCCCATAAAAACGTATTTGTTGCGCAGAATATGCAACTCCTCAGTAGTACTGTATGTTATTTCTTGTGCCACAATTGACGTATTTTTTCAATGACATCGACCACATTCAAGCGCAGAAAACCAAGAGAGATCTCCTTGCCGAACATGGAGATGAGAAGCAGTTCATCATCAATTTTACTGAAATGAATATTTGAATCCTGTCCCTTATGGAAGAGCAGGGAGAACTCCTGCTCGCCGACAAGTTTCGCCATCGCATCGACGGTGGCAAAGTTGCCTGCAGCCAGGGCGGCAAAAGAATAAACATCATATTTGCTCGTGCCGTTGTCTTTGGCCGTGATGATATTTCCAGCCATATCAATGATAATGACACAGTCAACACCCAGCTTTATCAACTTATCAGAAAGAATCCTATCGATCTGCTCAAGCTGCTCCTGACTGACAATTCCGTAATTCATGCCTTTTCCCTCATCTTGGTTATGAACCGCTTCACCGGTTCAGCGTAAAACCTGCGCCAACATTTGACAGCGTTATCGGACCGATCGTTCCCTCTCTTTATTCTGGCGAAACTTGTTCAGATCCAGGCACAATAGTGATTAGATAGTTGTCGTTTGATAAGCCGTTTTTCCCTTGCAATTCACGACTTACTTGACAATAACGGTATCTACTCCAGTTACTCACCTATAACTATACGATAATATTTTTACGAGTTGAAGGGGTTTTTTGATTTTATTATTAAAAATCAGAGGCATAAAGAAGGAACATGCGTGCCGGCCGCCATGCCGTGAGCACAAATAGCAGATGATTACAAGACGTTAGCGACAAAATGAAGATGAAATTTCAATATCGTAACCCCGACGAAAACAGCTCTTAATACAGACAATAATCTTTTTGCCGTATTCATAATCTTTCAAACATTTTATTACCACTCATCAGGATGAACGATTCCCTGCCGAAAATTGTCAAATTGGGGATTGCAAGCTGCTCGGGAATTTGCTATGAAAGCTGCCTGGAGGTATACGATGATCAAAAAAAGCCCACCGCCCCTGCCTGGCCTCAGAGCACCTTCGTACCTGGTAGATTCCCATTGTCATCTGGACATGAATGATTATCAGGATGATCTTGATCTGGTTTTACAGCGAGCCACAGACAATCGGGTTCTCGGCACCGTAACGATCGGCACCGATTTGGCCAGCTCGCTCCGTGCGTTGAGTCTTGCCGAAAAATATTCCATGCTGCGTGTAGCCATTGGAGTGCACCCTCACGACGCCAGGAATGTCCAGAAAGATGATCTCGCCAAGCTTGCGTTACTTGCAGAAAAACATAAAGATGTGATAATCGGTTATGGAGAGATAGGTTTGGATTATGCAAAAACATACTCGCAGCCGGAAGTTCAACGAAGGGTATTCAGGAAGCAGCTCCGCCTTGCCAGGGAACTGAACCTGCCTGTTATAATTCATGACAGGGACGCTCACGAAGACTGCCTGAAAATCATTAAAGAAGAGGGTCCCTTCGAGCATGGCGGCATTATGCACTGTTTTTCCGGAAATCTTGATTTTGCCGAGAAGATTATTGATTGTAATATGTTGATCTCCATTCCCGGCATTGTTACCTATAAAAATGCCCATTGTCTGCGAGAGGTTGCTGCCCGGGCACCAATTGAGAGTATGCTGGTGGAAACAGACGGTCCGTTTCTCGCTCCGGTTCCCTGCCGTGGAAAAAGAAATGAACCGGCATACACCCTTTATGTTGCTGATGCCATCGCACAGATACGAGGAACAACGCTGGAAGATATTGCCGACAGGACAAGTGTTAATGCCTGCCGATTATTCAGAACCTCGTTTTCCGCCAGCAACTGATCATCAAAACGAGTGACGATCCATGATAAAAGATAATCTGGCAGCAGTTCAGGAAAACATCACCCGCACCGCTCTTGCCTGCGGAAGAGATCCGAAGCAGGTAAAAATCGTGGCCGTCTCCAAGAGATTTCCGCCAGAGGCGATCCTTGAAGCTCGCGATAGCGGCCAGCTCCTTTTCGGCGAGAATTATCTCCAGGAAGCTGCGGAAAAAAAAGAGCTGCTCAAGGATCGCGTTCAGTTTCATTTCATCGGCCACCTGCAGAGCAATAAGGCCCGGGTTGCAGCAGAAATCTTCGATATGATCGAAACCGTTGATCGAATGAAAATCGCTTCAGCGCTCAACCGTCATCTTCAGCAGCTCGATAAAAAACTTGCGGTTCTCATTCAGGTCAACATCGGCTACGATACCGTAAAATCGGGAGTTTTGCCCGAAGAGGCCGAAACCTTGGTCAAGCAAATCAACGGATTGAAAAACCTCGAGCCAAAAGGACTGATGACAATGGTGCCTTTTAGCGAAGATCCGGTTAAGACAAGAGGATATTTCAGAGATCTCAGATGTCTTGCTGAAGAGCTGCAGTCCAAGGAGCTTCTCCCCGAAAAGGATGTCGAGCTGTCAATGGGCATGTCCGCTGATTACCCGCTGGCCATCGAGGAAGGGGCAACACTCATCCGCATCGGAACCGCCATCTTCGGCCAACGGCCGCAACAATAAAAGAGCCCGGACATAAAGGAGTTTGAACAATGAAAATCACGATGATTGGAACCGGATATGTCGGACTGGTTACCGGAACCTGTTTTGCCGAATTCGGCCATCATGTTGTCTGCGTCGACAAGATCAGGGAAAAGATAGAGAAACTGAAGCAGGGAATTATTCCGATCTACGAACCGGGACTCGAAGCGCTTGTCAGCAAAAATGTTGAGAACGGACATCTCTGCTTTACAACCGATCTGGCGGAAGCGGTTGGATCTGCAGAAGCAGTGTTTCTTGCCGTCGGCACCCCGAGCAGCAGGCGAGGTGACGGCTATGCCGATCTTACCTATATCTACGAGGCAACCAGAGAAATTGCCGCTTACCTGAAAGATTATACGATAATTGTCGACAAGAGCACCGTCCCCGTCGGTACCGCCAGACAGGTCTCCCGCATTATCAGCGAGGTAAATCCGGACGCAGATTTCGATGTTGCCTCCAACCCCGAATTTCTCAGGGAAGGAGCTGCTATAAGTGATTTTATGCGGCCTGACCGGGTTGTAATCGGGGTTGAGTCCGAGCGCGCTGAGAAGGTGCTGAGAGCCGTCTACCAGCCGCTTTACCTTCAGGAGACGCCGATTGTCAAAACCGACATCGAAACAGCTGAACTGACGAAATATGCCGCCAATGCGTTTCTTGCCACAAAAATCAGTTTTATCAATGAAATATCGCAGCTTTGTGATGAAATTGGTGCCGATGTCGTGGCGCTTGCCCGCGGTATCGGTATGGACGGCCGGATCGGTTCAAAATTTCTCCATCCGGGTCCGGGATACGGGGGATCCTGTTTCCCCAAGGATACGCTGGCTTTGATGAGGATTGCCCAGGAAAACGGCCAGAGCCTGCGAATTGTCGAGGCAGCTGTTGAAGCAAACGCAGCCCAGAAGGCGAAGATGGTAAAGAAAATAAGGGATGCCATGGGCGGATCTGAAGCAGGAAAGACAGTGGCCGTTCTCGGCCTGACCTTCAAACCCGAAACTGATGACATGAGAGATTCACCGTCAATCACCATTATCCCGGCCCTAATGGAGAAAGGAGCCAGGATCAGGGCCCATGACCCGCAGGGAATTGCAGAAGCGAAAAAAGTTTTGCCGCCCGGCATTGAGTATGCCGAGAATGCCTATGACGCCTGCACTGGCGCTGATGCGGTAATCCTTATGACGGAATGGAACCAGTATCGGGCACTTGATTTTGACCGCCTGAAAGCTGTTATGAAAGAAACAGCTTTTATCGACCTGAGGAATGTGTATGCCCCTGCCGCCCTTAAGGAAAAAGGGTTCTCCTATGTCGGAGTCGGCAGGTCCTGAGCACAAAACGAACAAAGCACAAAGGCCTCACCCCCGTTTCATCCCGGGGATAGAGGCCTTTGTTTTTAAACCTGTCAGCAGCGTTACCGCCTGCTTATTTTTTTGATTTTGAAGCTCGTTTTGCAGCCTTGAGTGGGTTTATACGTACCTTGGCAACAATAATTTCCGGTTTCTGATGGGTTGCGAAATTACAGATCCCCAGCTTCCATTTGGCCTCAGGATTCACAAAAGTCCGGCAAAAACGTGTTCCCGACTCTTCTACAATCCGCTCACAACTTTCACACTTCTCGACAATCGGCTTAAAATTGCCGTTACTATACTTTAAAGCAGCCTCCTGCATACCATCCTCCTCATCGGTACATCAAACGTACAAATATACTCTTTGCAATGATTAGTGATCATAAATAGCAATAATCGCAGCTAACTGCGGGTCAGTAAATCTAACAAAAAAATATCACTTCAGCAAGGATATTTTATCATTTTTCTCCCATTCGGAGCCCTCGCAGAGACCGATTACTATAACGTAATTCACTAATTTACTTCATTATTTACGAACACTTAAAAAACTTTACCAAAGAAAAATTAAATCTCACCAGAGCTCCCTTGTATTCTACAACCTCATGGAATATAATAAGATTTGTGATAATTCATACATTCAGCGTCACCCGTCATCTGGACAACTGGAATTGAACTTTTTGTGAACTTTGGAGATTGTTATGCCTGTCTACATCTGGAAAGGTAAAAACTCTTATGGAGAAAAACGCAAGGGAGAAGTGGAGGCGCCTGATCAGGCTTCCGCCCTTGCCTATGTGAAACGCATGCGGATCACCGCTCCTGTTGTAAAGGAAAAACCCAAAGATCTCCTTGGGAATATAGCATTTTTTCAACCCAAAGTTACCGGTAAAGATATCGTTATCTTTACCCGGCAGCTTTCAACCATGATTGATGCTGGATTGCCGCTTGTTCAGTGCCTTGAGATTCTCAGCAAACAGCAGGAAAATTCAACATTTAGAAAAACACTTTCAGCGATTCAGCGAGATGTTGAATCGGGCACAACGTTTGCCGATTCAATGCGTAAACATTCCAAGGTGTTTGACAATCTCTATTCCAACATGATCGAGGCCGGGGAAACGGGTGGTATCCTCGACACGATTCTCAGCCGGCTCGCTATTTTCATGGAAAAAGCCATGGCGCTGAAAAAGAAGGTCAAGGGCGCGATGACCTATCCTGCGATCTGCCTGGCCATTTCACTGCTGATTCTTGTTGTCATTCTCGTCTTCGTCATCCCAGTTTTCGAGGAGATGTTTGCCCAGATGGATGCGACACTGCCTGTTCCCACCTTAGTTGTCGTGGCAATAAGCAATGCCTTTAAGGAAAATCTCATCTGGATCATCCTGCCGATTATTGCCGTTATTTACGCTTTCAGAAAGGTATACTCCACCGAAAAGGGACGATTACGCATCGATCAGACGTTTCTGCGTCTGCCGGTAGTCGGCATGCTGATCAGAAAGGTGGCGGTCGCCAAATTTACCAGGACGCTCAGCACCATGCTGCAAAGTGGTGTGCCGATCCTCGAGGCGCTCCAGGTTGTCGCCAGAACTTCGGGAAACAAGGTCATTGAAAGGGCTGTATTCCGTGTTGCCGACTCAATCGCAGAAGGACGTCCGATCGCCGAGCCGCTCGAAGAAAGCGGCGTATTTCCCAACATGGTCGTACAGATGATAAACGTCGGCGAATCGGTGGGCGCTCTGGACACGATGCTTGAAAAAATAGCCGATTTTTACGATGAAGAGGTTGACCAGGCTGTCTCTAACCTGACGGCGATGATCGAACCCTTCATGATGGTTTTTCTCGGAGGCATGATCGGTACCCTGGTCGTAGCCATGTATCTTCCGATCTTCCAGATGGCTGGAAACATATAGACCGGGATGGCAGCTTACCGAAAAATAAAAATAATCACCTGATACTATTGACTTTCTTTCCCATCAGTATATCATTGAAACTGAGCGTACAGAAAAACAATTTCTTCTGGAGGAGAATATGACACTGACAAAAGCTGACCTCGTACAACAGGTTTACAAGAATCACGAGAGTCTGACCAAGGCTCAGGCAACCGATTCAGTTGAAGCGTTTTTACGGCTCTCGAAAGAGTCGCTTATAAGCGGCTCCGATCTGCTCCTCAGCGGTTTTGGCAAGTTTAACGTGAAGGATAAAAACTCCCGCAGGGGCAGAAATCCCCAAACGGGAGAAGAACTGACACTTGATGCCCGGCGGGTCGTCACCTTTAAGCCGTCCGGTATTCTGCGGGACAAGATAAATAAATAAATTCAATTACCGTGATCTCGTAGACACAAACCGCTCTATTCTCCTGTATTTTCAAGCTGTTTTATCACGCTTTCTCCCTGTGGTAAAACAGCTTTGTCATTTCCCCCGATGAAAAAAGAATCTATCCAGATCATCTCCCTGAAAACGCTGCTTGATTCAGATATTGACCGATTCACGCTTCACAAAGATCTGAGCGACAGCCTGTCAACTGAGTTTCTCCTCTCCATAAAGCATTTCGGCCTTCTGCACCCGCCGATCGTCATGAAGGATCATCAGGGGTATCAGCTGGTCTGTGGAAGAAAAAGAATTCGTGCCCTGCAGATAATCAACGAGCAGAGGGATGTGCTTTGCAGAGTGATCGCACCTGCTGAAACGGTTGAAATCCTGGCGATAATTCTGGAGGAGCAGCGCTTGAGCGGACCGCTCACCGCGATTATGACTGCGCGCTTTCTGAAACTGTTTGACTCCCTGGTCCCCCGGGAATCACGCGATGAGGTCATGGCGCAACTGAACATCGCGCCCTACCGTACACTGCAGCGTTTCCTGCCGCTGCTTACACTCGAACAGCAGATACGAGATGCAATCCATAGCGAGGCTGTTTCAGAGAGGACAGGGCTGACACTCTGCTCCATTGTGCCCGGGGACCGGATTTTTCTCTGTAATCTCTTCCTGGCGCTTGGCCTGAACAAAAACAAACAGAAACGGCTCATTGACCTGTGCCAGGTTCTCACCGCCCGCCAGGGAGGTACCATCAAAGACCTTTTCCATGGAGATTTCAGTGATTTTCTCCCCGAGAACCTGCCCGCCAATACTCCCCAGGCTGCCGCCAGCCTGATGAAGACGCTTCATGAAGCGAGTCACCCCCTGAGCTGCACGGCGGAAAAACGGTTTCACGAACAGGAAAAAGGACTCCGGCTGCCGGCAAACTGCACCCTCTCCCACAGCCCGTCATTTGAAAAAGATACCGTAACCCTTTCAATCAATTTTAAAAATTTCGACCAGATGAGCCGCGCCTGGAAAACAATTAAAAACCAGCTAGAATAGGACAAAACCCCGACCTATTCCTCTCTGTTATTCAATCCGGATAAACGACATCGCCGTGCATCATCCAGTCGCTGCCATAGCGCCTGCCGGTTACATCAACGAGCTTTATCGCCTGTTCTTTTCCACCATGAACCTGAAGGCCTGAAACAAAGGGAACGCCGCCATCGCCTGCAAAAATGGGTGCATAAAAAAGATAGGCGTGGTCAACGAGGCGCTGGTGGAGAAACGCACCATGAACGGTTGCCCCCCCTTCCACCATTACAGAGGCCAGTTGCTGGGCCGCGACACTCTTCAGTACTTCGTCAAGGTCAACCCGGCCATTGGTGTTCCGGGCAACACCAGACACCAGTATCCCCCGCTGTCTCAAGCGCCTCATCTTTTTGGAATCTGCTGTTTCCAGGCAAAAAATCCATGTCCGTGCGGGCGATTCCACTGCCAGAATCCGAGCGTTTTCATCGATCTGCAGTTTTGAATCAAGGACAATACGGACAGGATCTTTTCCCCGTCCACGCTGGAGCCTTGTGGTCAAGGACGGGTTGTCCGCCTTGATGGTGCCGATTCCGACAAGGATGGCATCGATCGTATCCCGGAGGCGATGAACTTTTCTAAAACTCTCCGGGCCGGTAATCTCACCACCTGTTCCCGGACGGTAGCTCAATCTGCCATCAAGGCTCAAGCCGGCTTTCATAACGACCCAGGGCCGTGCTGTCAGAATATATTTCAGGAATGCTTTATTGATGTCCCGGCACTGTTTTTCAAGCACGCCTAAGTCGACCTCAAGACCGCTGCTGCGCAGATAATCGATCCCTGAGCCATTAACGAGCGGGTTCGGATCGCTCATACCGACAATAACTTTTTTAATCCCGGATGCTGCGACGGCATGACTGCAGGGGCCAGTACGACCATGATGGTTGCACGGCTCCAGGGTCACGTACATATCGGCTCCAACGGCTTTGTCGCCGGCCATTCGCAGCGCATGTATTTCGGCGTGAGGGGTTCCCGCCCGTCGATGATAGCCGCTGGCGATTACGTTGCCATCTTTAACGATAACAGCGCCCACACAAGGATTCGGTGATGTTCTGCCCAATCCTTTTCTCGCCTCATTCAAGGCCAGCCGCATAAAATGTTCAGCATGCTTGTCAGACATAGGCAGTACCCGGACCAGGTTCAGTCAGAGGGATCGCGATCTTCAAGCAATGTTTTCAGTTCATCCATGAATTCATTAACATCCTTGAACTGGCGATAGACGGAGGCAAATCGGACATAGGCGACTTCGTCCAGATCGGAGAGATTTTCCATGACCCACTCGCCGATAACCGATGACGGAACCTCTTTGGAACCCATATCCTGGAGATTGTGTTCAATCTGGTCAACAAATGCGTCGATGGCATCCCTGCTGACCGGCCTTTTCTCACAGGCTTTTTCCAACCCCATGACAATTTTCTTCCGATCCCACGTTTCCCGCCTGCCATCCTTTTTCACCAGAACAGGCATCATCACTTCGAGCCTCTCGTAGGTGGTAAAACGCTGATCGCAGGCCAGACAGGATCGCCTTCTTCTGGTAATTGTTGCATCTTTATTCAATCGTGAATCAATAACTTTATTGTCCAGATGACCGCAGTAAGGGCATTTCATTCTGTTCTCCAGGTCATAGATAATCTCTTCTCTCTCTGCTCCGTGCGCTCAATCACAATGTGATAAAACAGCCAGACTCGTAACCAGGCGATCGGATTACAACCAGGGGAAAAACAAAAAGCCGATCCTGCTCAAAGGCAAGGCCGGCTCTGTGCTGGGTTATCTCGTATGCATCACCTGCTGTATTTATTAACACGCCTCTGATGCCTCCCTCCAGAAAAGGAACTATGGAGCCAGATATCAACGATTGCTGCGGCGAGGCCTTTGCCGATCACCCGTGCTCCAAGACAGAGAACGTTGGCATCATTATGCTCACGACTCATCCGGGCACTATACTCATCATGGCAGAGTGCGGCGCGGATTTGATAATTCCTGTTTGCCGCAATAGACATGCCAACACCGGTTCCACAGATCAGAATTCCAAGTGTTTCCGGCTGCTCTTTCACCTTTTTACAGACCTGGTCGGCAAAATCGGGGTAATCAACCGAGTCCAGTGAGTGAGTACCGACATCATCAACCTGGTGACCATCACTTTCAAGCCTTGAAAGAAGATAGGTTTTCAGGCCGTAGCCGCCGTGGTCTGAACCAATCACCACATTCATCACTCTTCTCCAGTCAGGGAATTATCCTTCAAAACGTTTCATGGCGACAACCGCATTTGTGCCGCCGAAGCCAAACGAGTTGGAAATTGCCGCCCGTATTTCCATTTTCCGGGCAACAAGCGGTACATAATCAAGGTCACACTCAGGGCTTGGATTATGGAGGTTGATGGTCGGAGGGGCAATCTGATCCCGGATGCTGAGTGCGGTGAAAACCGATTCAATTCCACCCGCTGCTCCAAGCATGTGGCCGGTCATTGACTTGGTGGAGCTTATCGCCAGTTTATGTGCCGCTTTACCGAAAACGGTTTTAACTGCAGTGGTCTCACAGCGGTCATTGAGAGGGGTTGAGGTTCCATGGGCATTTATGTAGTCGATATCCTCCGGTTTAAAACCTGCATCATCCAGGGCCATCTGCATACAGCGGACCGCCCCCTCACCATCCTCAGGTGGAGCGGCAATATGGTAGGCGTCACTGCTCAGTCCATATCCTGCGATTTCAGCTATGATCGTTGCCCCCCTGGCCCGGGCATGCTCATATTCCTCAAGCACGAGAATGCCGGCGCCTTCCGACATCACAAAACCATCACGTTCAGTATCAAAGGGTCTGGAAGCCTCTGCGGGACTGTCATTTCTGGTCGACAGTGCTTTCATTGCCGAAAAACCGTTAATGCCAAGCGGACACAGCACCGCTTCAGCACCTCCGGTAATCATGACATCGCTCAATCCGTATTTGATATGCCGAAAAGCTTCGCCGACTGCATGGGTACCTGCGGCACAGGCTGTTGTCAACGTTAAATTCGGACCCTTGGAGCCGATATCCATAGAAATGTGACCGGACCCCATATTGGGTATCACCATCGGAATGAAAAATGGAGTCAAGCGCCGGTATCCCTTTTCGAGCGCTGCTTCATGGTGCAGGGTAATCGTCGGGAGTCCGCCCATACCACAGCCGGTAATAACACCAACCCTTCCGCAATTCTGTTCGCTGATCTCAAGACCGCTTTCGGCAAGCGCCATCCGTGTTGCCACGACCGCGTATTGTACAAAAAGATCGAGGTGCTTTGCCGCCTTTTTGTCAAAATGATCCTCGGCGGAGAAATCTTTCACCTCAGCAGCAATCTGTACTGCATAGTCACTCGCATCGAACCTGGTAATCCTGCCTATTCCACTGGATCCGGAGCAGATATTTTTCCACGCTTTGTCCACACCGGTCCCAAGAGGCGTAACCAGACCGGTTCCTGTGACAACCACCCTGCGGTTTACCATCGGTTATCCTCCAAATTATTCTGAAAGAGTGGTACCTGAGAGAGGAGAAATTACTTCAGACTGTTCACGTAATCGACTGCATTCTGGACAGTAACGATTTTCTCTGCGTCCTCGTCAGGTATCTCGATATCAAAGGCTTCTTCCATCGCCATGATTAACTCGACAAGATCCAGAGAATCAGCACCGAGGTCATCAACAAATGAGGCATTAGGAACCACTTTGTCTTTTTCGACACTCAACTGTTCTACAATTATATCAACCATTTCCTGATCTATTGCCATTGTGCTATCTCCTTATTTATTATTCTCACGATTTCGCAGATTACCTGCTACCACAGCAGTATTAATTAAGACTCTTGGAGTCAACCACTTTTGAACAAATTCGTATAATTTGCAACTACTAATTTTTTCTATCAACAGGGAGACGCCCCCCCTGCGCTACATATACATCCCGCCATTGACGTGGATCGTCTGCCCGGTCACATACCCGGCCTCATCACCGATCAGGTAGAGGACCGCTGCGGCCACATCATCGGCTGAGCCGAGCGTTCCCATTGGAATCTCGCCGAGCATCTTCTGCCGGACATCTTCACCAAGCTTCTCGGTCATCTCAGTGACGATATACCCCGGAGCCACACAGTTAACGGTGATCTTACGCGAAGCAAACTCGCGGGCCATTGATTTGGTCAAACCAACCATCCCCGCTTTTGCCGCTGCATAATTAACCTGGCCTCCGTTTCCGGAAAACCCGACAACTGAACTGATATTGACAATTCTCCCCTGTCGTTTTTTCATCATCCCCCTGATAACCGCTTTACAGCAGTGGAAGGTTCCTTTCAGGTTGGTATCGAGAACCTCATTCCAGTCCGCTTCTTTCATCAGCGGCACCAGACCGTCCCGGGTAATGCCGGCGTTGTTTACCAGGATATCGACAGCCCCCGACTCAGAACTGATTTTCTTAAAAACCTCCTGAGTCTGGGCAAAATCGGCAACGTCGAACTGAACAAGCGCGCCCTTGCCACCGAGTTCAGCACATTGTGCAAGTGTCTCTTCAGCAGCATCTGGTCGGTTCACATAGTTAATAAAGACAAAGGCACCGCGTTCTGCCAGCCTGAGGCTGATGGTTCTGCCGATCCCTCTGCTTCCGCCGGTCACTACAGCTATTTTTCCTTCAAGGTTCATGATCCCCGTTTCTCCTCGATTTTTGCAATCAGTTTAGGAATGACCTCGTTGAGGTCTCCGACAATTCCAAAATCCGCGACGTTGAAAATCGGTGCTTCGGCATCCCGGTTTATGGCGACAATCGTCTCTGATGACTGCATTCCGGCAACATGCTGAATAGCACCGGAAATGCCGCAGGCAACATAGAGTTTCGGGGCGACCGTCTTTCCCGTCTGCCCAACCTGGTGAGGATACGGTATCCAACCGGCATCGACAACCGCGCGCGATGCCGAGACATTACCCCCGAGAGCTTCGGCAAGACGGGCAATCAGCGCAAATCCTTTTTCACTGTCCAGACCACGGCCTCCCGAAACCAGGATATCGGATTCCTGGATATTGACATTGGACTGAGTCGCGGTTACCGATTCGAGAACCTTGATTCTGCTGGTCAACTGCCTGGCGGATGGAGTTATATCAATAATCTGTCCTTGCCTTTTATCATCAAAAGAGAGCTCCTTCATAACTTTGGGCCTGACGGTTGCCATCTGGGGGCGGGTGTGGGTACAGACGATTGTCGCCATGATATTTCCGCCAAATGCCGGCCGCGTCTGCAGCAGCACACCGTCATCTTCTCGTATCGCCAGTTTGGTGCAGTCAGCTGTCAAGCCCGCATCAACGGTCGTGGCTACGCCAGGAATAAACGAACGCCCGATTGCCGTTGCCCCGGCCAGTACAATCTCCGGTTTATGCTGCAGGATAAGATCCGAGAGGATCTTTTCGAACATATCATCGGTAAACAGTTCAAGTCCTGGATTGTCGGCGCGGTAGACAATATCGGCACCATGGCCGATCAGTCTGTCGGCACAATCCCCGGTCATGTGTCCGAGAAGTATCGCGCTGAGTTTCACCCCTCTTGTATCGGCAAGAGTCCGGCCGATTCCGAGCAGCTCGGTGGAAACAGGAGCCAGTTGACCATGAACGAATTCACAGAACACCCAGACACCGGACCAGCTTTCCAGGTCATCGCGCCGGGCTCTGCCGCCATTGTCGATTGACAACGCCTCGACTTCACACGCTTCGACACAGGCACCGCAGAGCGTACAACTGTCGCCGACCACCGCGATGTTGTCAACGATCGTAATCGAGCCGAAAGGACATTGATCTTCACATATTCCACAGCCGATACAGAGCTTTTCATCAATTTTCAGCATTGCAGTTCTCCGCCCTAAACAAGATACGGTTTGAGCTTTTCAACGAGCTGTTCAACCTGATCATCGATATCTCCAGTCAGTATCGCACGGGCTCCTCTCGGCTCAGGGGGAAAGACCTTGACGACCTGGGTCGGAGAGCCTGGAAGTCCTATACAGGAGGGGTCTGCCGCGATATCTTCTGCATTCAGGATCTTTATTTCGGCTTTCTTGGCTTTCATCTTTCCCCTCAGGGACGGGACCCTGGGCTCATTAATGTCCTTGACGACCGTGATAAGAAGCGGGTAGCCGGACTGCAGGACGTCATAACCATCATCCATCATGCGTTCAAAAACGATCGACTCCGCGTCGGCAGAACGAATTTTCTGAATACAGGTGGCATACGGAATACCAAGCCTCATCGCCAGTCCCGGCCCGACCTGGGCGGTATCTCCGTCAATTGCCTGCTTGCCGCAGATAATCAGATCAAAGGCTCCAATATGGGCAACCGCCTTGGCAAGCGTGTACGATGTCGCCCAGGTATCTGCGCCTGCAAAACTCCTATCTGAAACGAGCAGCGCCTCATCGGCGCCGCATGAGATGGCCTGGCGCAATACCGCTTCAGCCTGAGGCGGCCCCATGCTCAACACGGTGACCTCTCCTCCACAGCGCTCTTTTAATGATACGCCGGCCTCGAGTGCGTGCTGGTCATAGGGATTCATTATGGATTCAACACCTTCCCGCGCCAGCGTGTTCGTCTCCGGGTCAAGCCGGACATCCTTGGCATCAGGAACCTGTTTAATACAGACAATAATCTTCATGCAAAACCTGCCTAATGAAATATCAAAACAAGCGAGCCGTGGTATACATCAGCTCATGCGGGAATCAGCGGTTGTATTCTTTGTTGAGTTCCTGGCCAATGACATTGCGCTGCACCTGATTTGTTCCTTCGTAAATCTGGAGAATCTTGGCATCACGCATCATTTTCTCGGCAGGATATTCGCACATGTATCCATACCCACCCATTACCTGAACAGCATCGGTTGTCACTTTCATGGCCGTATCGGTTGCAAAAACCTTGCACATGGAAGAAACCTTCGACATATCCTTGGGATGTGCATCTATATGCCGCGCTGCTGCATAGGTCAAGGCCCGCGCAGCCTCGAGTTCTGTCGCCATATCGGCAAGCATGTGCTGAACCGCCTGGAAGCCGATAATCGGTCTGCCAAACTGCTCGCGCTGCTTGGCATAGATTACCGCCATGTCAAGAGCACCCTGGGCAAGCCCGACGGCAAGGGCTGCGATTCCCGGCCTGCTTGAATCCAAGGTTTTCATGACGGTTATGAATCCAGTTCCGCGCCTGCCGATCAACCTGTCTTTGGGTATGCGGCAGTCCTTGAAAATGAGTTCAGTGGTCGAGGAGGCGCGAATCCCCATTTTAATCTCTTTTGGTCCGCATGAAAAACCGGGGTCACCCTCTTCGACAACAAACATTGAGGCGCCGCGCGCGCCCTTATGTTTATCCGTCATTGCCACGATAGTGTAGATCTGGGCCTCACCGCCATTGGTTATCCACTGTTTGGTACCGTTGAGTACCCACTCGTCGCCATCAAGAACGGCTGTGGTCTGAATCCCGGAGGCATCCGAGCCGGCATTTGCCTCTGTAAGCCCAAAGGCTGCAAATTTACTGCCGGTGGCGATATCCGAAAGATACTTCTCTTTCATCTCGTCACTTCCACTGATGAGAATCGGGTAGATGCCCAGAGAGCTGGCGGCAAAAGCGGTTCCCACTCCGATGCACCCCCTGCCCAGCTCCTCAAGAGCCAGAACAATATCAAGGCAGCTGCCGCCGAATCCGCCGTAGGCTTCTGGAATCGGAATCGCAAACATATCAGCTTGAGCCATTTCTTCAAGAATGGCACGCGGGAACTCATGCTTTTTATCAAGTTCAGCACGTTTCGGAATTATTCTCTCGTCAGTGATCTGCCTGGCAATATCGACGATCATCTGCTGTTCTTCTGTTAAAAAATGTTCCATCGCATACTCTCCTCGTTACCACCTCAGCAGGGTTGATCCCCAGGTAAACCCACCACCAAAAGAACAGAACAATACCGTATCATTCTTGCGGATTCGACCTGACCTGTTCGTCTCATCGAGCGCCAGGGGAATCGATGCTGCGGATGTATTACCATACCTCATGACATTCAAAACCACTTTTTCTTGAGGTAAATTGAGCCGCTCTATTAATTTATTGAGAATTCTTATGTTTGCCTGGTGGGGAATAATAATGTCCAGATCCTCAATGGAAATGCCCGTTTTAGCCAGAAGCCCGTTCACGGAATCTTCCATGGCCTTGACCGCATGCTTAAAGACCTCTCTGCCTTCCATTATGATATGAACGCCTGGATTGTCGGCAACAATCAGCTCAGGATTCATGCTTGGAGCGTTGTGCATGTAGAGAAGTTCCCAAAGCCCGCCGTCTGAACGATGATTGCTGCCCAGAATCTCGCGACCCTCGTCAGCGCTATGTCCGACAACAGCGGCTCCTGCCCCGTCTCCGAAAAGTATACAGGTATTTCTATCATTCCAGTTCAATCGGGAGGACAATGTTTCAGCGCCGATAACAAGCACCTTGGTATTTGAATCTGCACGAACCTGTTTGTCTGCAATGTCCAGTCCATATAAAAATCCGGAACAGGCGGCATTGACATCATAAGCAAAAGCATTTACTGCGCCGATCTCCTTCTGCACAAAACATGCACAGGACGGCATGATCATGTGAGAACTGATGGTGCCGACAACGAGCAGATCGATTTCCTGCGCAGTGACATCAGCCATCTCCAGTGCCTTTCGGGCAGCAGCGGAGGCAAGTTGATATGTTTTTTCTCCTGGTCCGCCAATCCTTCTACTTTCAATTCCGGTTCTCGTTCGTATCCATTCATCGCTGGTATCAACGACCATTTCCAGATCACGGTTTGTCATCTCCCGGGCAGGCACGCAAGAACCGGTACCAAGTATTACCGTTCCCATCACACACCCCCGCGCATGACATTGATCCCGTCATCAAGATCCCGTGAAATGATTTCATTGATTCCCAGTTTTTCCATTTCAACAGCCTCAATGATGGCGTTCTTGATCGCGTGAGCACTGGATTTGCCGTGACAGATGATGCCCGTCCCGCGGATGCCGAGCAGCGGCGCACCGCCATATTCGGCATAATCAACACGCTTTTTAAAGTTTTGAAAAGCAGGGCGGGCAAGCAGGTATCCAAGCTTGGCCCAGTTTGACTTAACAATCTCGTCTTTTAGCATTATCATTGCCGCTTCCGCGAGGCCTTCACTGATCTTCAGGCAGATATTGCCGACAAAACCATCGCAGACAATGACATCCACATCACCCTGAAAAACGTCTCTGCCCTCGACATTACCGATAAAATTAAGATGACTTCGCTTGAGCAGCGCGTGGGTCTCTTTTACCAGGCTGTTTCCCTTGCTGGCTTCTTCACCGATAGTGAGCAGGCCAACGCGCGGACGTTCCACATTATACAGTCTTGAAAAGGCAGAGGCCATGACGGCAAACTGGTACAGATGAATCGGCCGGCATTCAACATTCGCTCCGACATCCATCATAACCACAGGACCTTTCAAGGTTGGAAAAATGGAGGCAAGCCCCGGTCGTGCAACATTCTTCAGCCGGCCCAGTTTGCGTACACCGGCAGCAAGCGTTGCCCCGGAGTTGCCGGCACTTACCGCCGCAGAAGCAACCGCGGTTTTTACCAGGTCAAAGGCCACCATGATCGATGAGTCCCTCTTTTTTCGGATCGCATCAACCGGATTCTCGTCCATACCGACAGCGGTTGGAGCATGAACAACCTTCAGGCGTGAGAGTGCATCTCTACCGGCCGACAGAGCAGCGATATGCCGGTTCAGGAGAAGCTCATCTCCAACCAGATGCACCGTAATCTCACCCTGTTCTGCAGCAAGCAGGGCCCCTGCAATCAACTCCTGCGGACCATGGTCTCCACCCATGGCATCAAGAGCTATCTGCACAAGTCAGCCCTTTTAGATTTCATCATCGAGAATATATACAGGCCGTTTTTTGTATTTGCCGCAGCTGCCGCATAAACGATGTGGTTCTTTCGGTTCCCCGCAATCCTGGCAAACGCTGAGATTCGGTGCCTTCAGGGCATCGTGGGACCGTCGTAGTCGTGTTCGTGATCTTGAGTGTCTTCTTTTTGGCAATGCCATAGTATCCTCCGCTACCTCGCAATACCCGTCATCAAGCTATCTGCCCTTTATTCTCTGTAATACCGAAAAAGGCGAAGACAGCGTGTTGCCGCTACAGGCACATATTCCAGCGTTGAGATTCTTTCCGCATTGCATGCACAACCCCTTGCAGGATTGATTACACAATATGCGCATCGGCATAGCCAACAAGATCTGTTCCCTGATCAACGCGCCTGCATTGATGATCGGTTCTTCCAAATAAAGTTTATTTACGTCTTCTTCTCCACACTCAACCTCCTGTTGAGTGAGCGAATCTTCTCTACCAATAATGCAATCATAAGCAAACTCAGCAGACAAATCGAGTTGAGCGGATTGACCACATCGGTCACACGGTACTTCGACCTCTGCCGAAACAGTACCGGTCACGACAACCTCTGTCTCGCTGATCCGGGCAACGGTAAGAACCCCGTGAACCGGAGAGCACAGGCCCATCTCTTCGTGTGGAAACCAGCCATCATCTTTAACCAGATAATGACCTTCTCCACCATAAAGCTCGCTTAGTCTAATGATCATGGATTGTTACAAGCCTCCTCGCGCAAATCGAGAAGACAAAAAAATCAAAAATAATCAATTTTTAAACTTATAGCCAGAAAAAAAGTAGAATAAAAAAAACAGGACGGC
>CBDUGK010000080.1:0-18265 GCA_965366875.1 uncultured Desulfobulbaceae bacterium
AACACCTTCGCGAACTGCCCTGCCCGACATATGAGAGCACCCCGTTCGTCACAGGATTAAAGCCTGGAGACAGCCGCATCGCAATAATCTCAACAGCCGGCCTGCACAGGGCATCAGATCGCCCATTTGCGCTCGGGGAATCGGGCTACCGTCTGATCCCCCGAGATTGCAGGGCGAACGAGCTGGTCATGAGTCACATATCCACCAATTTCGACCGAACCGGCTACCAGCTCGATCTCAACACTGTCTTCCCCCTGGACCGGCTGAACGAAATGGCTGCGGCCGGTATAATAGGAAGTGTTGCAGAATTCCACTATTCATTCATGGGAGCAACCGATCCGACACAGATGGAACAGGAGGCGCGCAATCTTGCCTCTATCATGAAAAAAGACCATGTTGATGCCGTTCTTCTTGTGCCGGTCTGACCAAACTGCACGCGCGCTGTAGGCGGGCTTTCTCACTATATCGAAACAGAGGGTATTGCCACCACCCAGATCAGCCTGATAAAAGAACATACCCTCATTATAAAGCCTCCGAGGGCACTCTGGGTCACCTTTCCTCTCGGCCGCCCGCTTGGAAATCCGGGTGACCGGCAGTTCCAGACAGCGGTCCTGGAGCAAGCGCTGTCACTGCTCGAATATCCAGCCGGCCCGGTACTGGTAGACTATCCCATTGATGCCAACGAGGATGCCGATACTGCTCAGGCTCCCGCCTGTCCGGTGAATTTCCAGAGCCGCCCGGAGTCAGGATCAGCCGCAGACAGGCTGATTGAAGGACTGCAGCAGGAGCTCTTCACCATGCAGACCTGGCATGCTCAGGCATGCGGACCAGCAACGCCTTCAACTCCCGGCCTGAGCGGGCGTTCGGTCATGCAGATCAAGGAACTGTTTGCAGATTTTATCAACGGCAGGATAGAAACACAGACAATCGGTGACCAGGAGGTTTCCGACCTGCTCAGGTTCGCCTCAGAAGACCTGAAGGCCTTTTATTTCATGGCCGTTTCCACCCAGCCGGGACAATCGACGGATCCTAAAGTCCTGGCTGACTGGTTCTGGGGGAAGACCTGCGCGGCTGCCTGTATTAATGAAGTAAGAAAGGCGTGTTTGAAGCGGGAGGCTGGTGATATGCAGCTTACCGGAAAACTACTGCTCATTCCCCGAAACCAGCTTCACCACTTTAAAGAGTAGCGCTCTCAGCGCAGTGGATCGAACAGGTATTCGAGTCCGTTTACCTTGATTTCATAGACAATCTTGAGCATTTCGCCGAGCTTGCCGCGGGGAAAGCCTTTTTGTGAAAACCAGACCACATACGGTTCCGGCAGATCGATCAGCCGCCGCCCCGCATATTTGCCAAATGGCATTTTCATCCGGGCAAGCTCCATCAACTGATGCGTCTCAACACCGCCTGGTCCTCCCATATCGTTCCCTGCATCCACTGTTATGAAAAACGTTATACAGCCGTTCTCGTTCGCCTGTTGACAATAATAAGGCCCGTGGCAATAAGCAACACGGAACCAATGAGATTATAGGTCAGTGGTTCATCAAGCAGCACGACGCCGAGAATCACCCCTGACACCGGCATCAGATAGACAAAGGAATGCAGCGAGGTAGCACCATACTTCCGGATCAGTGTATTCCAGGCAACCATGCCGAATGAAGCGGTAACAAATATCTGGTAGAGCATTGCCTTGATGATGAACGCATCGATCCTGCTCACCATTTTCTCGTCAAAAATGAATGCGCAGGCCAGAAAAAGAAGAGACGCCATCATCATCGGGTACAGGGTGATCTGGATAGGATCATAAGCGGAAATGATGCGTTTGGTAAAAACAGCATTGCAGCTCCA
Organism: uncultured Desulfobulbaceae bacterium; assembly: GCA_965366875.1. GTDB lineage: Bacteria > Desulfobacterota > Desulfobulbia > Desulfobulbales > Desulfocapsaceae > MADRE3. Next base: position 1,846 of record CBDUGK010000080.1, read on the forward strand.
GACCGCGACTGCCAGCAGGACCAGTACATCACCGGTGAGCATCTCGGTGGTAAAGCTCGCACTGTCCAAGAACAGGAGCAAGACCCCGGAGAATCCGAGGACGAGCCCCGACAATCTCTTCAGGACAATCGTCTCTCCCGGGACGAAAAAATGGGCCAGCAGCATAACGCCAAACGGCAGGATATTGGTGATCAGCGTCCCGTGCGAAGCAGTCGTCATATTCTGTCCGGCATAGAACAGTGACAGCTGGGTGAAGAATATCAGGGCAAGGAAAAAAAGCTGCGGGAGTTGGGGTTTACTGACACGAAGCGGTTTTCCAAAAAACCGTGCCCAGCAGAAGATGGTCAAGGCCGCCAGCGAAAATCTCAGCGCTGCCGAGGTAAAGATGCCGAGCCCGGTAAAGCTGATCTTCACGGCAACCGCGTTGGCACCGAAGAGGATACACAAGACGATTGTGAAAACAGCTGCTTTAAGCGGCAGCCCCCCACTATCTGCGCTCTGATATGAACCTGGCTCCGTGCTGTTCAACGGGCGGCCTCATCCCTCATCGTGCCTGTCTGATGCCAGTCATGGAGGGTTTGAGCCAGGGGTTTGGGACGTATGCAGCATCACACCAGTTCCATTTCTTCGCCATATTCCATAACGACTGCCCTCTTGCCTATCGCCTCAACCTTTACCCTGAACTCATGGGGATCAGTTTCTATCACCGGGAAGGTATTGTAGTGCATCGGAATGGCAACATCAGGATCTGCCAGTTCAACAGCTTTGACCGCATCGGTGATTCCCATGGTGAAGTTGTCGCCGATCGGCAGGAGCATATAGTCCAGCGCATTCATCTCCCCGATAAGTTTCATGTCATAAAACAGACCGGTATCACCGGTGTGATAGACGGTTTTTCCGTCAATGCAGATGACAACACCGGCAGGCTCACCCCCATAGATGCCGTCTGGGGTTATCGAGCCATGATGGGCAATGGTAAACTTGAGCGTGCCGAAATCAAAGCGATGCGCTCCCCCGATGTGCATGTTGTGAGCCCTGAAGCCTTTGGAAATGCAATAGTTGGCCAGTTCGTTGACACAGATAAACAGCGGCTCCTCTCTCTTGGCTATTTTGAAGGCATCGCCGATATGGTCGCCGTGGGCATGGGTCAGGATAATATAATCTGCTGAAACATCGGCTGACTTTACCGGAGACGTCGGGTTATCATCAAGAAACGGATCGATCAGCAGGGTAAGACCGCTGTCGGTCGTAATCTGGAAAGAAGAATGAGAAAAATATTTCAATTTCATAGTCACCTCCGGATACTCTGCTCGCCGTTCCGGCAGCAGCCTGTTAACGTTATGAGTAATGACCAGGCATCATTGCTCAAAGCGCCAGCCATTATCTGGCTAGTTTCCATTCCAACACGCGGGATTTTGTTCTCAATCAAGGCGAGAGATAACATTCTGCCGCAGGCATATAAGCGCTATTCCGAGGATACAATTTTATCTCACAACGAAGCGTAAGGGCAAAAGCACCGTTTTCGGATGGAAACTAACTAGTATCAGCAATTCCAGCGCGACGCAATCGCTTTATCTGCCATACCACAGCATAATTCAGCCGCCTTGTCAAAAAATAGCCAATGTCATACTATGGACAAAGAGGCCGCCTCTCCCCTTTCAGACAATAACCGGACGAATGGATACCTACAGCAGCTTCAAGCAGCTCAAGGCAGTTGAGACAGAATACTGCATTACGCATGTGGACCGAGGTTCAGACATCACCATCATCGCGCCGCATGGTGGAAACATCGAGCCGCACACCTCTGAAATTGCTGCCTTGATCGCCGCAGACACGCACAATTTGTTCTGCTTCAACGGCTTGAAACAACGGAACAATTATCTGCTGCACATTACCAGCCATCACTTCGATGAAGAGCAGGCCCTGGCTCTGGTGCAATCCTCGACCACGGTGATCAGCGTGCACGGCTGTACCCGAAAAGAGGCAATCATTTTTGTCGGAGGACGAGACGATGAGCTGAAGCAGCGAATATCGGCAGCGCTCAACCATGCGCACATTTCCGCCGTTGCCTGCACGCACCATTCTCTGCACGGCGGCAACCACCCTGACAACATCTGCAACAGAGGAATTACCGGCAAAGGCGTTCAACTGGAAATTTCCAGGCCCCTGCGGGACTCACCGCAGGCCTGGTGCAAAATTGCCGCAGCGGTAGAGCAGGCGCTCGCACCATGAGCCCGCAGCAGCTCAATAATGGATATTCACCTCGAACTCCCTGAGACGCTTGTGAATGGAACGAAGTTCGGTAATCGTTGTCCAGTTGGAGATAAAAATTGAGAACGACTCCCGCACCTTGCTGAAGGCATTTGAGACCTGGACAAGCACGCCAAGGGTGATCAATCCGGTAAAGAGCCCTGGCCCCATGATCAGGTAGGGCACGATAATCATCAGCTGTTCGAAGGAGTTCACCCAAATGTCAAAGTAACCGTAATGCATGAAGAGACGATGATAATTGAATTTCAGACCGGTAAAGAGCTCGACGATCGATTCTGTTTTTCCATAGTTGACTTTATCATCCTCGGCGTAGACCAGCTCTTTTCGAAACGCCGCTTCCACTTTCTGGTTGTTATACTCAAGTCCGGGAAGTTTTATTCCCACAAACCATGAGATTAACAGCCCGCCAAGAGATACCAGCAGAGCGACCCAGACCAGGCTGCCCGGTATATCCCTGATATGAGGCAGATCAACCCCTGCGCTCAATTCCCAGAGGATCGGCAGAAAGGCGATCAGCGTCAGCAGCGCCCGGATCACCTGCAGGCCAAGGCTTTCAAAAATACGGGCAAAACGGTAGATGTCCTCCTGTATTCGCTGGCTTGCACCCTCCACCTCCTCTTCGACGTGCTGCCACCGGGCAACATAGGAAAAGGTCATCGCCTCCCGCCACCTGAACGCGTAGATCCTGGTGAAATAAGCAGTTGCCGTTGCGATCAGTACGTAAGGAAAGGCAATTTTGGCAAATTTCACCATTTCTGCCCACAGCTGGCTGACCTCATGCTTTGTGGCCTCCTGCAGAATATTGTAGAATCCCCCATACCACTCGTTGATTTTCACCGTCAGTTCCACCTGCACAAGAAGCGACAGGAACAAGGTCAAACCACCGCCATAGGCCCATAAAAACCATCTTTTACTTTTAAAAAAAGAACGAAACATACCTGTAAACCCTATAATATTAGGCCCTCATCGTCCGCGTCCGCTGAGGGTAAAGTGTTTCCGTCACTGCCGGGGATTATATGAATACGATTATAGCAAGAAAAGGTTTCGCTGAATCCAGGCCTGGTGGTTCACAGAACCGACATCTCAAATTCAGGAGGCTCAAGAATATGCTTTTTGACTACGCACTGGTCCATTGCCTTGATAATTGCCTTTCGGTATTTGGGGGGGAATCCTTCAGGTACCGTTAGATCTATACTCATTTTGGGGTAGCGTTTTTCTTCCTTGTCCCACTCGTAACTCATTTTCAGGCTCATGCCGGTTGTTTCGATATTTCTGGTCCGGCAGAACTTTACTGCAAAAAAACCGGCGCACGTTGCAATAGAAGAGGTGAAGAGCTCAGTCGGTGTCGGGCTGCTGTTCTCGCCGCCCGATGTCTCTGGCTGGTCCGTGGAAATAACAAAGCCGCGTGTCTTTGCATCGACACGGAGATTTCCGGGAAAACTCACATCAATTTCAGTTACCATACTTCCTGCTCTCCTTTTTTATCAAATCACCCGCGTAGAGACTAATTGCGCAAGTAAATCGTTTATCGCCTTCCGGTCAAATCCGGCGGGATCAAATGTTGCAGCCGATGGCAGATTGAGCTGACGGCTGTCACCGGCAGCTTCAGCATCAGCCAGCAGTGACTGATAGCGATGAATATCTCCCACCTCCGCCGGCGGGCATGCCCGCGCACCACCAAGCAGGACAGGGATGTCGTCTTCCAGACCGTTTCTGATGACCTCTTCCAGGGCGATTTCCAGTTCCCACCCTTCGCCGCCGTCATAGAGGTAGGTGAAAAGAAACTGCATGCCTTCTTCAAGCTGATGAAGCTCAAAGTTATGTTCATCGTAGGCGACATCTCTTTTCGTATCCCTGATGCCGAAACCTGACTGGTAAAATATCTTACCGACCAGAAACTGGTGGGTATCGCTGTTGTCCCAGCCCATGCAAACCTGAATCACCCTGTGCAGCGTGCCCAGGGTCATCCGGCCGGGTACCTGTATGCTGCGCCAGATAAGCGGATCGGAAAAGGCTACGGCAAGCTTGAGCCGATATCCCGGTACCGGTTCCTCGGCCGAAACCTGTTGAACGCTTTTTTGCTGTTTCCTCGAAAAATCGCCGGTGAGCATCTTTGCCATAACCACAACCTCCAGTAAAGCTGTCTGTCAATTCACCTGGTAATGGCTACTGGTAACCATTAATTGTGATTATTCCAGTTTGTCGGCTAATCAAAAAACCTGGTAAAGGCTTCAACCGGTTCACGGGTGGTTCGATACCTGTTCACCTTGGCATCACGATCCTCATAGCCAAGGGCCAGGCCGCAGATGAGGATAGAATCCTCCGGGTAACCAAGGGTTTCTTTGACAATCTTTGGATACTCTCCAAGAGCGGCCTGCGGACAGGTAGCAAGCCCTTCTGCCATTGCCGCCAGCATGACGGACTGGAGAAACATGCCGTAATCCATGAATGAACCGGCTTCAAGCCCCGGATCCATAAAAAAATAGAGCGCCACTGGAGCATCAAAAGCACGGTAGTTTGCAATCCACTGCTCGAGCCGCCGCTCTTTTTCCTGGCGCTTTATCCCCAGTGTTTTGTAGAGCTGCAGGCCGCACTGAAAACGCCGCGTTTTATAGGGTTCTCCCCATTTCAGCGGATAGTACCGGTAATCCATCTGCGGCTTTTCACCGTTTCTGAAGGCCGTTTCCATCATTTTCCCCAGTTCCTCTTTCCTTTCGCCGGTGACCACGGCAACCTGCCAGGGCTGGGTATTGACACCCGATGGAGCGTTCCTGGCGCTGTCCAGTATCCTGGAAACAGCATCACGACTGACCGGCTTGGCAAGAAAGGCTCGCACAGATTTTCGTGTGACCAATGCATCATGAACATTCATGAGGACTCCTTTGTCAAAAAATTCTACTCTGCTGTCTTTCTGAGCCTTTTGCAAAATGTTCTTTTGCTCAACCTCCGCGTTATGCTAAAAAATTTTATCCTCGGAATATCAATTATATGCCTGCGGTAAAATTTTTCGCATGCCTTGATTTTGAGCGAAAATCATCATTTTGCAAGCGGCTCTTTCTTATTCGATTTTATCCGCTAAAAGTATATCTCGTTGTGACCAACCAGGCTCAAGCGCTTACGCAGTTGATTCACGTGGCTGAATATCTTTTCAAACAATTCTTTTTCCATGTGTGTCAGTTCATTGATGTGTACATGATTGTCCGGTGGTTCGCCGCGGTGAATCATGCTCACCTGGTGCCTGAAGCGCAGCTGCATCAGATAATTGTACGCCTCCACGATCTCTTCATGGGTCACCCTGTTCAGGATCTTCCTTTCCAGCAGGATGTCAATTCTTTTTAAGGTATTGGTGCTCTCCAGCGAATAATTTATTGCATATATCCTGGCAAAACCGACAATCTGGGCAATGACGTGCTTCACGTTGAAGGTGTTTGGATGGTCGCCTCCCGACTCTACCGCGATCTTGCCGAAAAAATCTATCGGTACCTTGAACGACAGGGTATTCTGGGCCAGCTGAAAAAGGAATGCAGCCTTGTTCTCGGACCGGCTGGCTATGTGTTCTCTCAGTTCATCAACAAAACCATGATCCCCATAGAGGCAGCGAAAATCAAAAAAGATACTCACCTCCATTAAATCCTTTGGGCTCGATTCGGTGATCCAGGCACTGAAATACTGCTTCCACTGAGAGATCGGCTGACACCATTGAGGGTTCATCGCCATCACCTTGCCGTTGCAGAAAGCATAGCCGGCCTGGTCCAGCCAGGTGCAGACCGTTTCACTGAAGCGCTGGAAATAGGCATGAACCGATGCGCTGATCTCTTCCCCGACATCCTCAAAGATCAGAGCGTTGTCCTGGTCGGTCACCAGTGTCTGTTCGCCGCGGCCTTCACTGCCGAGACTGATAAAGGCGAAACGCACAGGCGGCTCACCCGTCTGGGCGAGGGCAAAATCGATCAATCGTCCGAGGATCGTATCCGAGACGTTTGTAATGATGCGGGTTATATTTTCCGCATGCGCCCCACTGTCGATCAGTGCCTTGACGATTCTGGGCAGACGCTCACGGCTTTTTGCTATTTCCTCAACAGAGGCCGCCTCCCGGATCTCCTCAATCAGAAATGCTGCCGAATAACGATGGACATCAAGCAGTTCCTCATTGCTGATCACGCTGATAACGGCTCCGTTTGAGTCCCGAACAGCAAGATGCTTGATGTTCTTTTCCTGGAGAAGAAGAACTGCCTCAAAAATAAGCGCGCTGTCTTCGATATGGATCAACGGACTGCTCATCACTTCGCGCACGGGAGAATCAACCGGAAGATTATCGACTACCACCCGCTCTCTTAAGGCCACGTCAGTGACGATACCGATCATTTCGTCATTTTCATTTTTCACCAGGATCGCACTTTTATGGGCATCGGTCATAAGCTGTGCGGCCCTGTGAATCGAGTCATCAATACTGCAGAAAACAAAATCGGTCAGGGCATTTCTTACCGGCTGATTGAGAAACATGATCGATGTCTGTAATTCAACAATGAGATCCTCCCGCTCCCGGGCACTTTTCTGCTGCTTGCTGACATCCTCTATCAGACCGTCGCAATACAGCGGCTTTCCCCTGCTGTTTTTCGTCAGAACCATTGAGACCGAGACCATTCGAGAATCACCAGTCCTCCCTTTGAGAGTGAACAGCTGATCTTTGACAAACCCCTGATCACTGAGCAGGTCCGTCAGTTTTCTGTCTTTGGGATCCTGGCTCATCACATCAAGAAGTGAAAGCTCTGTTAACGCCGCCTCATCATCATCAATGCCGAGCAGTTCGAGCACGATATGATTGGCCTCGAGGAATTTAAAACTGCCCTCTGCATTGGTCCGGAAGACACCGATATGAAGACGGTTGGTCAACAGCCGGTATTTTTCCCGACTTTCGTCCAGTGCTTCCGCGATCTGCCTGGCTCCGCTCTGATCCCGGGCGGTCATGACAACGACTTTCTGGCTGCCAAGATTCTTCCGGGACATGGTCATCAGAATATCGACCTCATCACCATTTTTTGTCACCAGCGTCGTTTCGTGCGATCCCAGCAAGACATAGCCGTGCAAGGCATCCATGAAGACCTGCGCGCCACCGGAGGGCACCCCTTCCCCGTCAGCGCTGCCTTCCGGGAAAAGGTCAATCAGCGGCATAGCCTCCAGTTCCGCTGCCGAATAGCCAACAAGCCGCTCCATGCTTTTGTTGGCGTAAATACAACTGCCGTTGTGTATCATCATGATCGGATCAACAGCCGACTCGACCAGAGTCTTGTATTTCTTTCTCGACAACTCCAGCCGTTCTTCGGCCAGCCGCCTCTGGCGTTCGATAACCAGGCTGTGATGCGTAACGTAGAGCAGCAGCAGGGCGAAAGCGATCACCGTCGCATAGATCATCCTGGTCAGCCGGGCGGTGATCTGCTCCGTCTTCTCCTCGACATCATCAAGATAGACGCCCGTGCCGACAACCCATCCCCATGGCTCAAATTTTTTCACGTATGAAAGTTTTGGTACTTCCTGGCTGGCCTCATACTTTTTGCTCCAGATATAATCAATAAAGCCGCTCTGCTGGTTAGAGACCGTTTTAATTATCTCCATAAAAAGACGTTTGCCCGTGCTGTCCTCGTAACTGCTCAGATCCGTTCCGACCAGCTCCTTGGAATAGGGGTGCATGACCAGCTTCGGAGACATGTCACTTATCCAGAAATAGTCTCTGGACTCATCTCCGTAACGCAGGTGCTCGATCTCAGCAATGGCTCTGGACTGTGCCTGCTCCGTTGTCAATGTCCCGGCGTGCTCCTGAGTTTCATAAAACTCCAGGATTCCCCAGGCGACCTTGGTCAGTTCACGGATCATCTCACGCTTGCTCTCGAGAAAGCTCTTTTCAAACGATGGAAGGATAACCAGGTAGATGGAACCGATTGCGATCACAATAGCCAGTAAGCTCGGCATGATGATGCCAAACATGAATTTCAACCATTGCTGTCTGCGTGTCTGTTCAAGCATGATCCGTTTACAAAAATAGTTGAGAAAAGCCAGGTGTCATGCCGGATCGTTTTGAATAATGATATATCCGGCCGGATCGTTTCTCCTTAATTCTTCTGGATTAAATGCTGCAGCCTATATGAAAAACTGCGTCGGCTGAGGGGAGCGGCTGAGCAGTTTTCGTTTGTAATTTTTCAGGCAGGTGCGTGTTGAGCCATTTTCATGCGACTCGATCAATTGAGGTTTTTTGAGCAGCGCGGAAAAAAGAGCCTCCAGTATCTTCGGGTCAAACTGGTGCCCCGCTCCCTGCTGCAGATTGACCACCGCATCCTCAACAGACATCCGGTTAAAATGTTTTCTGCCGGCGAGCATCGTTTCAAAGGCATCGCAAACCGTTAAAATCCGGGCACCCATCGGTATCTTTTCTCCTTTAAGGCCATCCGGATAACCACTGCCGTCATAGCGCTCATGATGGTGGAGTATCAGCGGCACGACATCGTTCAGAAAGGTCAGCGGCTGTGCTATCTTCGCCCCGATGACCGGGTGCTGCCTGACAATATCCATCTCGCTGCGGGTCAGGATTCCCAGCCTCTCGAGAATGTCGTCATTCATACCGATCTTGCCGATGTCGTGAAGCAGACCGCCATGATAGATTCTCTCGACCTCTGCTCCCGGCAGGCAAAGCTCCTCGGCGATCTCTTTTGCAAACAGCGCGACCTGTACTGAATGCCCGTGAGTACTCTCGTCTTTTGCTTCAAGGGCAAGTGTCAACCCCTCGACCATCTGTCTGAGGCTCTGCAGCATCTTCTCGTCATAGCTGCGTGCCTTGTGAAGGGCAATTGCCCCCTGCTCACCGAGCGCTGTGATGATTTCCAGCTCACTGGAACTGAGCTCCCGGCGGCTGTAGAAGTACACCGCCAGGATGCCGGACAAGGGGCCGACGATTTCGAAGAACATGCCGGCGATGGAGCCGACACTTTTCTTGCCGATGCTGTCTAGCTCCGGAATTCTCGGGTCTGTCTTCGCGTCTTCAATGAATACGACCGCACCTTCAGTCGGAGCAAAGATTGTATTGAGGGTCCGATAATCCACATTGGTCAGGTTCCGGTAGGGAAAACCGTGTGAGATCATCGTTTCAATTTTTTCTTTGGCGTGATCCACTATCCAGTAGACACAGCCCTTGGCACCAAGTATCTCCTTGATGTTCTTAACGATATTTTCAAGGATTTCCGTCGTGTTTTCACCGCTGTGAATTGCTTTGCTGACCTGCGAGAATACCCTGAAAAATGTCGCATAGTCTTCGCCCATGGATAGCTCCTCGATGTCGCCAATGTGTAGCCGGCATCAGCCATTGCAGACTCTGACACCGAAAATTCAGACTCGATAGTTTCCATCCGAAAACGGTGCTTTGCCCTTTCTCTTCGTTGTGAGATAAAATTTTATCCTCGGAATATCGATTATATGCCTGCGGCAAACTTTTATCTCTCGCCTTGATTGAGAACAAAATCCCGCGTTTCGGGATGGAAACTAGATAACAGCTCTTTGTGCAAAATCGCTGATCTGTTCCCTGGAATAGCCAAGTTCCAGCAGCACACGCTCGGTATCCGCGCCGAAATCAGCAGGCCCCGTGCGCAGAGAGCCCGGGGTTTCACTTAACTTGACCGCAATACCCAGTTCCGGGATGACGCTGCCGTCTTCTTTTCGCCTGTCGACAATCACCTCACGCTCACGAAACAGACGGCTGTCGAGCACCTCGTGATAGTCCAGCACACCACTGTAACATACATCCCGGTCAGCGAGAATAGCGTTCCATTCGTCACGGGTTTTTCTGCTGAAGCAATCCCGTAGCCGTGCAATTATTTCCACTCTGCGCTCTTCATCATACTGCAGATCTGCAAACTCTTCCATGGCAAGAAGTTCACAGAGATTTACCCAGAACCGATTTTCTACTGCTCCGATAGCGATAAATCGGCCATCTGCCGTTTCATAGGTATTATAACAGCCAAAGCGATGGGAGAGAAGATCATTCCCGCGGCGCGGGGGATGCCCAGATTTCTGGGTGAAATGATGAGGCAGGCTGAGATAGCCAAGCAGTCCGTCAGTCATTGAAATATCGATATACTGCCCTTTTCCGCTGACCGTCCGGGCGTAAAGGGCCAGCAATATGCCAACAACACCATTCATACTGCCGCCGGCGATATCCGCAAACTGTACCCCGGGAATAGACGGCGGCCCTTTTTCCGGTCCGATGAGTCCCAGCAACCCTGCTGTGGCCATATAATTGACATCGTGGCCGACCCGGTCACGCAACGGGCCGTCCTGCCCATAACCGCTGATGGAACAGTAAATGATTGAGGGGTTTATCCCCTTCATGGTTTCATAATCAACACCGAGGCGTTTTACCACGCCGGGTCTGAAACCTTCCAGCATGACATCGCTTTTCTCCGCCAGTTTATAGAAAATTTCCCTGCCCTCGTCAGTTTTCAGGTTCAAAGACATGTGACGCTTGTTCCTGTTGATGGGACTGAAAAACAGCTCGTCCTCCTTAAACCGGCGATCCTCCACCGCGATAACCTCAGCCCCATGGTCGGCAAGGATCATAGAGCAGTAAGGGCCCGGTAGGAGCCTGGAAAGATCGAGAACCTGTATTCCTGATAGACTGCCGTTATTTTTCATAAAATCCTCATCATACCGGTCTCCGGGCGGTCACCGCCGGAAGCACATTTTTAATGGCTGCTAATACTCAACACCTTTCTGAGCCTTTATACCCCGTTCGTACGCATGTTTTACCGCCTTGATTTCGGAAACCGTATCGGCAATGTCAACAAGTTCCTGCGGTGCGTCTCTTCCGGTAAGAATCACATTCAACCGTTCAGGCTTATGAGCAAGTAGCGTTACGATTTCAGCCACCGGTAGAAAATCGTAAAGGGGCAGATAGGTGATCTCGTCAAGGATGACAAGATCGTGTCGATTCTCGGTAAAAATTTTTTTGGCGAGGTCGAACCCCTCACGTGCCACCGCTCTGTCGGCTTCGATATCTTCCCTGTTGAAGACGAATCCCTTCCCGCAGATATGCCAGTCAAGATTATCAATTTTTTCCGCCATCATCCGTTCGCCGTAACGGCCCTGGCCTTTCAGGAACTGGATCACACATACCCGTTGGCCATGGCCAAGCGCCCTGAACGCCGTACCCAGGGCAGCGGTCGTTTTTCCTTTTCCATCACCGGTGTTGACAATCACTCTTCCTCTGTCGCTCATCTATTCTCCAAATTGAGGGTTGCCAGTCAGCAGACTACGGCTGCGCAGAAAACGCTCGTGTGAAGATAATTGCTGCTCGTTTATACTCGAACATCCCCGCTTCCGTGAAACGAGTACCTTGTTGCTCAAGGCCTCACCCTCTGTCCACCAGATGGACGTTGCTCGCCGCCTGGTATACGTCTTTTGCGTGTCCAGAAAAAGTATGAAGAAAAAGACACCCGGCGACACCGAATCTGCAGGTTTTCCCCTGCTGCTCGCCCGCTTATAGAACTGATCCATAATAAACGTTGACAAATGGTATTCAATGAATTTAATATCAGCACCATCCAGACCGAGCGCTCGCTCAGCCACGTTTCTTTTTACCCTCTATCAGGCTAAAGCGCTCATGATTTTTTTCTACCGTGGGGAAAAGAGGCGTCAAGAATTCGAGCACTATGCTCCTTTTTTTGCAGGAGCCTGTTTTATAGAAACCAGTACGAGGCAGCATTATGACACGAACCATTGGAGGAAGAAACGATCGAGCGCTCAATCTTTTCCACCTCCCCTGTCGAAACTGTTTTTGTTTTCTTCCAGGACCCATATCCGGAAGACTTGAGAGCATTTCAGATCTTTCCTGTGGGTAATTGAAAAATTCAGCTAAAGGAGGGGCTCTTCACACACTGTTGCATTGGTATGATTCGGTTAGCCGTGTCGTCTTCTGGCCGGCCGGATAAACCGGTTATTATCGATTCTGTTCCACAGATCCCTTTGCAGTCAATGGATACCGCTCAGCAATTTCGCATCACATCTATTGATGAACAGAGAGGAAAACCGAAGTAATCTTCATAAGGAGGAGAGAATGAATAGTGCGTACAAGAAGGAAATTAGGTACACGCTGATTTTCAGCGCCCTTTTACTCATGTCCGGTCATCTTGGTTTGGTATTCGTTGCCTTTCCCGGATTGCAGGGCCACATGATTTTCGGTTTTCCATCCCAGTATATCATACCTGTCGTTATGGGCTGGCTCGGCCTCATGGTCATTGTTGCCGTTCAGGCCAAGCTGACGAATGATCTCGATGACGAGATCGAAGAACTCGCCGCTACAGACGAAAAGGCTTAAAAGGGGGATATAAGACCATGGAACAACAGCAATGGGCTCTTGAAAGCCCCACTCTCGGCATCATATTTGTAGGCGCTTCGTTTATCATTTTTTATCTGATCGGCTGGTACTCGCAAAAAATGGCGAAATCCTCGACGGATTACTGGACGGCAGGCAGGTCCATAGGATCGGTTACCAACGGCCTCGGCATGGCCTCAAGCTACATGAGCCTGGCAACATTCATGGGCGTCACCGCGCTTATCCTCAAGCTCAAGGTGCCGTTTGTCTACATGTGGATCCAGTTTGCACTCTCCATACCGCTGATAACTCTCTGGTACGGCACGCCACTGCGCCGCATGGGCGCGTTCACTCCGGCTCATTTTGTCCGTGAGCGCTATGGACTCAAGACATCATATATCACCGTCATCTTCATGATCCTGATCATGGTCATGTATGCCCTTGGACAGATGATCGGTGTCGCCAAAGTATTTGAGATGCTTTTCGGGATCAACTACACGGTTGCGCTGATTTGCGGCGGTGCCTTGATTGTCGGTTATGTAACCATTGGCGGAATGTACGGGACCAGTTATAACGCAGCATTTCAGATGGTGCTGATGGGGATCGCCTTTGTTATCCCACTGGGGGCAATCATGAAGGCAATGGGTGGCACAGGCTGGTATTTTCCGCCTCTGTTCTACAGTGATATGGTCCCCGCCATGCTCGAAGCGGTTCCCGACTTCTTTGACATGAAATACGGACTGAAGTGGTATGCATCCCTGATTCCCTGCTTCACCCTGGGTGCAATGGGGCTGCCCCATCTGGGCATGAGGGTTTACACTGCCTCGAACCTCAAATCCGCGCGGGGAGCCATGGTCTGGTTTACCTTCTTCTGCGGTATTGTTTTCTGCTCCACGTATACCATGGGATTCTCCGGTGTCTTCTTCCAGGCAACGTCCTCAAGCGTTATCGCTCCGACGGATTTTGACAAGATCACCCTGATCCTGAACAGTGTCTACAATCCGGCCTGGGTACTGGCGTTTGTAATCGCCGGGGCAATTGCAGCAGGTCTCTCCACGATCAGTGCCAACCTGATGGCAATCGGCGCAATGATCGCCCAGGATATCATCGCCACCATCAAGCCTGATCTCTCTGACAAGACCATGAAAATCATCGGTTACCTGGCCATCTCAGGCGGCGGTCTGGCAAGTATTCTCATTGCCCTCAACCCCCCGACATTTCTGGTTGTCAGTATCCTCTGGGCATTTGGGCTCGCAGGGGTAACAGTTGCTCCGCTGGTCATCCTCGGCGTCTGGTGGAAACCGGCAAACCGATACGGCGCCACGGTCGCCATTCTCGGCGCCGGCTTGACCTATATAGCCATATCACCGTACGTGTTTCCTAATTTTGTTATTTCAAGCGGTCTCCCGTCAAGTGTCGGTATGTCTGGCTCACTGTTCTGCGTGCCGCTCTGCTTCTTCCTGCATACGACGGTATCAATGATTACTGACAGTATGCCGAGCCTGATGGCCAAGATACCGCACCAGAAGGACAAGGAACTGGTCGACAGTATCCATGGCTGGTCCGATTACAGCGAAGAACGCTACAACAGTAAAAGCGCCGGATTCATTATTGCCGCCGTCAGCGTCTGTATCTGCATCTGGGCAGTATTGCCGGGCGGGTGGTAATCGGGTATAGAGGTTAGTGCAGGCTATGGTCCCGTTCTGCGGCCGTAACGGTTGCAGAACGGGATTTTTTTCCCTTTCCATTTATTATAATCCATGAGCTATCTCGAACTCCTGCCTTCAATGGTGTCAGGGCATCCCAAAGTATTCCAGTTGGCCGTTGACGGGACGATCAGGAAACATACGATAATCAACATTATCATTACCGGAATTCTGTTTGGAATCTCCAACCTCGTCGGCGTTCTCTCGACAGACCCGGGCTCCCTGCCGATCAGCGGCAAATATGCACTGATCATCCCGCTGCTCTTCTCCCTGTATGGAATAATGACCATCCTTGGAGCGCTTGCCGGATTCTGTCTGGTCTATTGGGCTGCGGCAAAGGCATTTAATGGGCCAGGCGGTTTCAACCTGATTGTGGATCTGCTCGGGATGAGCGCTGTACCGTTCTGGATTCTGGCACCGCTGCTCAACTATTCACTGAGGTTCAGAGGTACGGAATCACTATCGCTAGCACTCCTGCTGCCCCTTATCGCAGCATTTTGCTGGTCATTTAAACTCCTCAGGCAGAGCCTGGTGACCGGTCAGGGGCTGGCCGAAGGAAGGGCGACCCTCGCACTGGGCTGCATCTGGATATTCAGCATCAGTGCGGTATATGTTTTCATGCCGTAGCAGTTATGGCTGAACGACCCGGAAGACCTCTACCTTCTCCAGTACATTCTTGTACTCAAACCGCCCCAGCCGTTCACACTGGTAGTGATCACCCAACAAGGCTCTGGTATTGCTCGAAATACATATCTCGCCCCCGGGACAGCCCCGTTCTATGCGGGCGGCGAGATTGACGCCTGAGCCAAGAACGGTATAATCGCAGAATTCTTCCGAACCGATGGTACCGACGACCACCTCACCGGTATTGATGCCGATCCCAAGATCGATATCAACTCCCAGCGTATTCAACCACTTGCGACGCAGATTCCGCATCGTCGCCTGCATCTCCAATGCTGCTTCCACGGCTCTTTCAGCATGGTCGGCCTGCACCACCGGGTTACCCCAGACAACCATCAGGGAATCACCGATCAACTTGTCGATGATTCCGCCGTTTCTCCGTGTAATCGGGATGAGTCTTCCGAAACATTCGCGCATCAGGGTTATCAACTGTTCAGCTTCAGTGACCTCGCACAGCTTGGTAAAACCGCGCATGTCCGCAAACATGACCGTTATGACCTTGCGAACCCCGTCTTCCTTGAGCAGGCCGGGGTTATCAATTGCCATTGTGGCGATAATCGGTTCGACAAAATGGCCAAAGGTCTCCTTGATGTCGTTCTTTTCCTCCTCAAGAACGGAAGACCCCCAGGCAAGAGCACGTATCAGCGCGACTGTTGTGCCGATAAGCGGGGCCGATAACGGAACATACAGATTAAAGGCCACAGAATAGGAGTGAATCAGAATCGCATAGAAAAACCAGGCGACACCGGTATAGATGATCCCTTTAACCGTCCCCTCTTCGAGAATGATGATGCCGGGAAAAAGCGTAAAGAAGAGAATAATAAAAATCGACACGGTCTGCGGAACCGGCAACGAACCCGAAAGCGCGTTCAGTTTGAAGAATAACATGTCAAAAGGAGTAAATATCCCTGCATACTGAACAATGCAGAGCGTCGCTCCGATGAGCACCGAGACCAGAAAAAAGACTTTCAGCTCAGAGTACTTGCCGTATTTCAAACGCATTATAACCATATCAGTTTGTTGACTATTCGTGCTGACCGCGCATTTTTTGGAATCCGGGGACCCCTTTAGAAACAAGCCTTCAGGAGACTCGAGTGTTCAATCATCGGGTGCATCCGGGCTTCCTGAGACCTGCTGGACCAGCAATTTGAACGCCTTGCCCGCAGTTGTCAAGCGGGCACGATTTTCCCGGCTACCAGATAAGCTTATCAAAAACAGAAAGACGAAACAAATGGGAACGGCAGAATAACCGCAGAAAAGAAAAAAAGGCTCATCCGGATGGAGCACACCTATCTGTGACCAGGGAGGCGGGGGGCATTGCTGGAAGACGCCTCGCGAAGGCCCGCCGTGGAACGACATCAGGCCCGGAGGGTTGCGGACAGGAAGTCCGCAACTGACAGCAGGCCAT
>CBDUGK010000081.1:0-18203 GCA_965366875.1 uncultured Desulfobulbaceae bacterium
ATGGAGGATTTGCTGACAGGAAACTGATGAGGTACAGAAGAATATTAAATCACTCAATATTTTTCAGTTTTAACCCTGCCAAAGGATATCTATTTGGTCTGAAGTTCATATCTAGCCAGAAGAAGAAATGCTAGCCAGAAGAAGAAATGGTTGCCAGGCCATAAAGCCTCTCTCAACATCAATCTTATCCTATCGCCAATCAGAATAAACAAACACTAAATTTCCCTTGCAGAGGGGAGGTCTGCGTACATGTTATCTGCTGTCCAGTTGGAAATATGGCGCATGACATTTCTGTCTCCGATAATTTTCAAGCCCCCTTCTTTCCTGGCTTTTTTATACGTCGTATCTCCCATCCAAATATCAGCCATGGTTTTGACATTCGTGGTGAAATAGACATCTACGTCCTTGCCTGGGTCTTTGACACAGAGATCAATATTGTCAGCAGTTACGACCAACCACCAGTCAGGGTATTGTTCAATATCTGTAAACTTAAAGCGAAGAACGGTTTCTGTTCCGATAAATTTATTTTGCAAAAAGCTGCGCTTTAAATACAACATCAACAGTTCTACGTCATAGTCCTTTTCTGTCAAATTTTCTTTGGCCCAGCGCAGTCCCCAGTTACCAATTCTGCGGATAATAGGTAGTAGTTCCTGACAAGATTTCGTTGGGAAGTACTCGTAACCTTTTTGGCCAGGGATTTTTTTCTTTAACACCAATCCATTTTCAGCCAGTGAGTTGAGACGCCTTGACAACATAGTGGGCGAAATGAGGCTTAACCCTCGTTGCAACTCATTAAAGCGCCGGCCACCCATAAGGAGCTCGCGAATTATCAGCAGTGACCACTTTTCTCCAATTATTTCAGTCGCTTTAGCGATAGGGCAAAACTGACCGTACTCCATGACCATGCTCTCTTTTTCACAAGATTAGAAAGTGTAGTTAGTTACTCCACTATGTGTAGTTAGATACTATACATTTGTAACTCTATTTCAACGATCAGCCTCCTTATAGTTCTTTTCATAGTGCAGCAGGTTCTCTATCCGCTGCAACCAAACCAAATTCTAACAAAAGGAGAAATCCAATGCCATTAGTCAACGTAAAGGTAATAGAAGGTGTATTTTCAGAAGCCCAGAAAAAAGAAATGGTTCAAAAGCTCACTGATACAATGGTTTCTATCGAAGGTGAAAACATGCGCCAAGTCACTTGGGTTGTAATTGATGAAGTGAAAAGTGGTAACTGGGGAATCGGTGGCAATGCCATCACTACTGAGGCGGTTAAAACTCTTGCAGCAGGCAAGAACTGAGTCGATAAAATCTTCCAGAACAACACTAGTCAACAAGCTCCCTTAGACTATATGCAGACTGAAATTAGATTTCGATACTTTGGGAAGTTTGTTGACTATGATGACGGTTTTCGAGGTAACGCTCAGTTCTTTCCCCGCTGGTAAAGTCAGCTGTCTCATCATTTATGTAATCAATTTTTTTACCATCCAAGCAAAGGAGGCATCTCCATGCAACCAATTGTCTACGAAGCTCAAAAGCCTCTCAAGGCTAAATATAAGGATCAGCCAGCGTTTGCAATGGTCGTTGACCATGCCAAGACATCTGGCGAATTTGCCTCAGACCCCTTTCATTCCATGGTCGAACCGATGGATGGCTGTGGCATTTCAGTGCCGATTGGCGTCCATGCCTCCCTCGGAGGACAACATGATGCCCCGACCCCTGGGGATATTCTGTGCGCAGCCTTAGCGGCCTGCCAGGACTCGTCGATACGGATGGTCGCTAACTTGATGGGTATCGAACTTATCGAACTTCAAGTTCGAGTAAGCGCTTCTGTGGACGTGCGCGGCGCCATGGCGCTTGATAGTACCGTGCCGGTAGGTTTTCAGGCTATATCATGTGATGTACGGATGAAGGTGAAAGAGGGAACACCGCCTAATAAAGTAGCGCGGCTCCAGATTGCTGCCAAGAAGTGTTGTGTCGTCCAACAAACGCTGAAGTCACCACCACTCGTCAAGACGACTTTCATGGAGTAGATGGGCTGCATCGGGTGTTCAAAGCGAACGGGCACCGCCACCGACACCTTTCCATGCCATATACTCATTGTGCCTCACACAAAGTAACGGAGAATCAGTATGCTCTATCCCATGATTTTGATGGTTTTGTTGACTTTTATTGTCGGCCTTATCACAATGAAACACAGGATTGATAATGTCAGGAGTGGGGCCGTAAGCCTCAAATACTTCAAGCTTATGGAAGGTGAAAAGGTTCCTGCAATAATTACCAAAACGACTCGCTGTTTCAATAATATGTTTGAAGTGCCTGTGCTTTTTTATGCAGGCTGTATACTTTACATTAGTCTCGGTGTTGATAGCCAGGTCGGGCTGGTCTTTGCATGGGTTTTTGTTTTTATGAGATATATTCAGGCTTATGTACATTTAACCTACAATCATTTAATTCATCGAATGCTATCTTTTTGGATCGCATTTTTCAGTACAATCGGGTTATGGATAAATCTACTTTTTCAACAATAAAAGGTAGTCTAACCAGTAGGATGCCGTTAAAATCCGCTCAAGAAATTGAATCGTTAACGTTGCCACTCTTAACCGCTTGCTTGTTAGTGTTCTTCTCTGCTTGACCTTGTTCCTATAAATCTTGGGGTGCGGATCGCGGGCGCTTCTCAGGGAAGCTTTAGGAGGGGCTCGATTTCTACAACCTATGGCCGCAACTGGTTTCTTCTTTATCTTTTTTTTAAGGATTTTCCTGTTACAATAGCTGCAGTCACCGTGTTGATGACTGCTGGAGACAGATAAACACAGCCTGGCAGCGGATGTAAATTGTATACTTCATGCCTGGCTGCCGATTACGCCCATCCGGGCATAATTTATGGATGAATACTTTGACAGGAGCGAGGAGGCTGACGGGATGGGGATACTTCTTGGAGCGATAGCGGACGATTTCACCGGGGCAACGGATCTGGCAAATACGCTGGTAAAGGCGGGCATGCCGACAATCCAGACTTTCGGTATTCCCGCCGGCGACTTTGATCCCGGTAATGCAGCTGCAATTATTGTCGCCCTGAAATCACGCTCGACCCCGGTTGACGAAGCGGTACAGGAATCGCTTGAAGCGCTTGAATGGTTGAAATCACTGGGGACCAAACAGTTCTTTTTCAAGTACTGCTCAACCTTTGATTCAACCGCGGAAGGCAATATCGGGCCGGTTGCGGAAGCATTGCTTGAAAACCTCGGGGAGCCTTTCACCATTGCCTGTCCGGCTTTTCCGACAAACGCCAGAACCATATACAAGGGGCACCTTTTTGTCGGGGACCTGCTGCTCAGCGATTCAAGCATGAAAGATCACCCGCTGACCCCGATGTATGATGCGAATCTTGTTCGTTTTCTCGGCAGGCAGACGAAGAGCGGGGTTGGACTGGTCCCCTTCGAGGAAGTTGAAGCCGGTCCTGATAGAATACGCAGGAAATATGCTGAGCTGGCCTCCTCCGGGAAAAAGTTTGCTGTTGTCGATGCGGTAAATGACAGCAATCTGTTTGCCATCGGTGCGGCCTCGAGGGACCTGAAGCTGATTACCGGCGGCTCGGGCGTTGCCCTCGGGCTTCCTGAAAATTTCAGGAAATCCGGGGACCTGAAGGGAGATGACGGTTGTCACCAGTGGCGTTCGGAGGGGCGGGCTGCAATACTCTCCGGCAGCTGCTCGGCAATGACCAGGGCCCAGGTCGCAGCAGTCAAGGGCAGGTGGCCTGACTTCAGCCTCGACGCGCTTGCCCTGCACGAGGATAAGGAACGGGTTGTCGAAGAGGTGCTGGCGTGGATAGACGGGCAGGATGCCAGTATGCCGTTTCTCGTCTATTCTTCTGCGGATCCGGCTGATGTAGCCGAGGTGCAGAAAAAACTGGGAAGAGACAGGGCCGGACTGCTTGTCGAAGAGGCGATGGGCCTCATTGCCTCTGGAATAGTTAAACGCGGGGTCAAACGACTGGTTGTCGCCGGCGGGGAGACCTCCGGTGCGGTTGTCAAGAGTCTTGGCGTCGCTGCCATACGTATTGGCCGGGAGATTGACCCGGGGGTGCCGTGGTGCAAAACGATCGGAGACGTCAATTTATCGCTGGCCCTGAAGTCCGGCAATTTTGGGAACGAAGATTTCTTTACCAAGGCATTTGAGCTCCTTGATTGAACCAGGGAAAGGAACGACATATGGATACGAGAGAACGCGAGCTGCGTGAAAAAATCAGCAGAACGGCAAAATCACTCTTTGATCGGGGGTTAACTTCCGGATCTTCAGGAAATCTGAGCGTCAGGTTTGGCGACGGCTGGCTGATGACCCCGACAGGGTCAACGTTTGGCGACCTTGCCCCGGAGCGAATATCGCTTATTGACACCAAAGGTGAACTGCTCAGCGGGGACCCGCCGACCAAGGAGAGCTTCCTGCATATGGCCATCTACCGTGTTCGGCCCCAGGCGGGAGCCGTCGTTCACCTGCATTCGCTTCATTCGGTTGCGGTCAGCTGCCTCGCTGACATCGATCCGGAGGATGTCCTGCCGCCGATCACCGCCTATTATGTGATGAAGATCGGCAGGCTGCCGCTGATCCCGTACTACCCCCCGGGTGATCTAGCTCTGGCGGAGGCGGTGGGGGCAAAAGCGGCACAGCACCGGGCGGTCATGCTGGCAAATCACGGACCGGTTGTGTCGGGGAAAAATTTCGACGATGCACTCTACGCAGCCGAAGAGCTTGAGGATACCGCACGGCTTTACCTGCTCACCCAGAACCGGCCGGTAAACTATCTGAGCGATGAGCAGGTAAGCGAGTTGAAGCGGCGCTTCCCGTCCTGAAAGAGGATATCCGGAAAGGACGTCCTGCGTGCTGCCCGGCGGCAATCGCCAGCCGGGGCGGGCAGCACAAGAGATGTTCTGGAAGCTTTTCCTATGGCAGTTCCACGGCCCACTCCTCAAGGGGCTTAACCGAGGTGATGATCTCCTGCTCCAGCAGAAATTGAGCAAATCTGTTGTAACGGTGTTTGTCAAGTGCGCCCGGCCTCAGGGCAAATCGCGGCAGCGTGTCGGCCCAGGCCCTCCGGTTTAGTTCATCGTCTAGCTCCGCCCGCTCGCCTTTGACAAACAGCTCCCAGCTTTCCTGGGGATGGTTGAGTAGAAACTGGACACCTGATTCCAGTGCATTGACAAATTTTCGCAAATCTTTATCGCCGACGCGCTCCCTGTTGGCGACCAGGATCAGCTCATCGTAGGCGGGAATGCCATACTCCTCCACATAAAAAGCCCGGCCCGGACGTTTTTCAATCTCCATCTGATTGAGTTCAAAGTTGCGAAAGGCCCCGATCACCGCATCTGTTTTTCCGGCGAACAGCGACGGAGAGAGCGAGAAGTTGACGTTGACCAGGGTGACATCGGAGAGCTGCAACCCGGCTCTCGCCAGCATGACCTTGAGCAGTACCGTCTCAAAACCGCCGACCGAGTATCCGATGGTCTTGCCCTTGAGATCGGCGATGGTCCTGATGTCGCTGTCGGCAAGAACGACGAGGGAGTTGAGCGGTGTTGCCACGATGGTGGCTATCCTGACCAGCGG
Organism: uncultured Desulfobulbaceae bacterium; assembly: GCA_965366875.1. Taxonomy (GTDB): domain Bacteria; phylum Desulfobacterota; class Desulfobulbia; order Desulfobulbales; family Desulfocapsaceae; genus MADRE3. Next base: position 5,601 of record CBDUGK010000081.1, read on the forward strand.
CAGTCCCTGGTCCACCTGCATCTGGTGCTGGTGCTGGTAGGATACTGCCATATCAGCTTTACCTGCTGCGACGATTTTCGGCGGATCGTTGGGGTTGGCAGGTGCGACAAAGGTGACGTCAAGGCCCTGTTCTTTAAAGTACCCCTTTTCTTTGGCGATGATGAGCGGAGCGTGATCCGGGTTGATAAACCAGTCAAGCAGCACGGTCATTTTCGTCTCCGCCAGGGCTGCGGTTGTCATTGACAGAAAGAGGATAAAGGAAAGCAGGTACATTTTCTTACAGATCACTTGCATAATTCAACTCCTGTGGATTTTCCCAGTAGATTAATTTGTTCAACAGAAAATCTATTGAAAAATAGATGGTTAACGAGGCCACAGACAACAGCAGCAGTGCCGCGAACATGTTGTCTATCTGCATACGGGCATTGGCATGCAGCATATAATAGCCGAGTCCGGCGCTTGACCCGACCCATTCACCGACGATTGCACCGATCGGCGCAACGGCTGCTGCAACCCTGAGACCGGCGGCAAACGAAGGCAGTGCAGATGGGATAACAATAAAGCGCAGCACCCCCCAGGTCCCTGCATCCATGACCCGGGCAAGCTCAAGAAGTTCGGGTTCCGTCCTGCGCAGGCCGTGGTAAAAGGATGAGGCAACCGGAAAAAAGATGATGAGAACAGCCATTGCTATCTTGGAGGCCATTCCATAGCCAAGCCAGAGCACGAGTATCGGAGCCAGGGCAAAGACAGGAATTGCCTGGCTGACCACGAGAAGCGGCAGCATCCAGCGCTTCAGGTGGGGGGAAAGAAACATTGTCAGGGCACATGAGGAGCCGAGCAGGGTGCCGATTGCAAGACCTGCTGAAATTTCGCTGACGGTGATCAGCAGATGGTTGATGAGTATCGGCCATTTGGAGACCAGGGCGCTGCCGACCGGTCCCGGCCCGGGAAGGATGTAATGGGGTACTCCGGTGAGCGAGACCAGCAGCTGCCAGAGCAGGGTAAAGCCTGCACCGAGGAGTATGAGTCTGAAAACTGTCATATCGTTATTGCCAGGTGCGCTGGAATAGAGCCTGTTTCGTCATCAATTACTGCTCCATCAGAGTTTGTACCAGCAGCGGATACTGTTTGCTTATCACACTGTCGGCTGCCTGCCGGGGCGCTTCACCGTCCGGTTCAAAGCGGGCCGCCACCCGCGCCGGGCTGCCCCCCAGTACCAGTATGGTATCTCCCAGCCGCAGGGCTTCCAGCGGGTCATGGGTTACCAGCAGCACCGTCTTGCCCCTGGTCAGCCCGGCCGCCAGGTCCTGCAGCCTGATCCTGGTCAGGGCATCAAGAGACGAAAACGGTTCGTCCATGAGCAGGACCGGCCGATCCTCCATCAGGGTGCGCAGCAGCGCAACCCGTTGCCGCATTCCGCCGGACAGTGAAGAGGGCAGGGATTTTCGGTATTCGCCCAGTCCCGCTTCTTCAAGCAGCCGCGCTCCCTTCTCGCGTAGCGAGTTTGAAACCTCGAAGCGAAGCTTTGCTCCCAGAAGCACGTTGTCTTCGACATTCATCCAGGGAAGCAGGAGGTCATTCTGGCTCATCCAGGCGGTGAGATTGGTGTCCGCCGGACCTGGAGTGATATGGACAGATCCCTGGCAGGCAATGGTGCGGTTTCCCGAAATTATTTTTAGAAGGGTGGATTTCCCGCAGCCGCTTGGCCCGAGAATACAGGTACATTTGCCGCCCTCGATCTGCAGTGAGAGCCGGTCAAATATCAGTGTTTCTTCAAACGATACGCTGAGCGAATCAATGATAACTGAGGGCATCATGTCGCCGGCTGTCTGGGCGGGATCCGAGTTCATGTCCGGCTGAGATCAGAAAAAGCGGAAAAAGTGATGGACCGGGCCATGGCCCCTACCGATTTTGTAGCCGGCCCCGGCAGCAATCGCCCCGGTTATATATTCCTTCGCCGCCTGCACGGCCTGCTCTGTACTCAGCCCCCTGGCAAGACCCGAAGCAATCGCCGAGGAGAGCGTGCAGCCGGTGCCGTGATTGTTGTCTGTTTTGATACGCTTGACGGGAAAGGTGATCTCTCTTGCTTCTTCTCCCAGGTAGAGCAGGTCGTCGCTGTTTTCTGACTCTTCCAGGTGTCCGCCCTTGATCAGGACGCTGGTACAGCCGAGCCTGTTCAGGTCGAGCGCTGCCTGGGAGAGATCATCGCGGCTTCTGATGTCACGGCCAAGCAGGACAGAGGCTTCCGGGAGATTGGGGGTGATGAGGTCGGCAAGGGGAATCAGTGATGTTTTAAGAGCATTGACCGCATCGTCTTCAATGAGCCGGTCACCGCTCTGGGCAACCATCACCGGGTCAAGGACGATGTTGCTGCACTTGAATTTCTTCAATGCAGCGGCTACAGCTTCGATCAACTCGGGAGAAAAAAGCATGCCGATCTTTACCGCATCGGTGCCGATATCGGCGAGCACCGCTTCAAGCTGCTGTTCAACGAACGCCACCGGAACCGGATGAATAGCGGTAACACCAACGGTATTCTGCGCTGTCAGGGCGGTTATGACGGACATCCCGTAACATCCGTTTGCCGATATTGTCTTGAGATCAGCCTGAATGCCTGCTCCACCGCCACTGTCCGAGCCGGCAATTGTTAATACCCTGAAATAGCTGCTGCTTTGTTCGCTCATCAGAAAAATCTCCCCGCTATCTTGCTGTGATTGTCCACGGTATCCTGCTCCTGGTTATTGCTCTATAATACGGGATCGCGAGCGCAGCTCATCTGGCGTCAGGTTATAGAGCGCATCGAGCAGTGCAATCATAAAACTGCCGGGGCCGCTGCTTGTTTCTGCAGCCTTTTCACCGGCAAGCCCGATGAAGGCCAGGCCGCCGGCAGCAGCGTCAACCATGTTTTTTTCAACTGCCGCGAAAGCGCCGATGACTGCGGTTGCCGCGCAGCCGGTGCCGGTAACATAGGGCATCATCGCATCACCGTTTTCAACCCGCAGAATCCGGGTACCATCGGTGATCAGGTCCACCGGACCCGTTATCGCCAGGGTTGTGCCGAGTTCCAGGGCGAGCTGTGTGCCGATCTCGGCCGCATCGTCTACGGTATGCATCGCATCCACCCCCCTGGTCATCGACTCTGGATCGCCGAGCGAGAGAATTTCCGAACTGTTGCCGCGGATAATACTGACAGCGGTTTCGGCCAGCAGGGTTTTCGCGCTGCTGGTTCGAAAACCGGTGGCACCCGAGCCGACCGGATCCAGGATAATCGGGGTGGTTGTTTTGGTTGCCTTTCTTCCCGCCTTGAGCATCGATTCAATCCAGATGTCGGAAAGCGTACCGATATTCAGAACGAGAGCTCCGGCATAGGAGACCATCTCTTCTACTTCTTCACGGGCGTGCGCCATGACGGGCGAAGCACCCATTGCCAGCAGCACGTTGGCAGTGTAATTCATCACCACGAAATTGGTGATATTGTGGATGAGCGGTTTGTTCTGGCGGATGAGTTGCAGATTTTCTGCTGTTTTCCCGGCAATACCTGGCATGAGCCCCTCTTTGTCTGGAGTTTACTGTCTCCAGGGATGAAGCCTGCTGCAGCCGAGATGAGCGGAATCGTCAAGTGCTGATAACATTTGACCTATGCGTTTCCCTACGCCGGCATTAACCGGTTCAGGTTCAATGGGTATCATCTCAGGCTCTGGCCACCCCTGCATGTTTCAATGAGCGTTCAGGTATATAGCAATGTCTCACCAATGTCAACCGGTGTAATCACTGCCTGACTGTTAAAAGCCTCCAGCTCATGGAAATCTGAGCCGAGAGGAAGATGATGCTTTTAATTAGGCTCAGATGCTTTATATTCCAGTTCGATCCGGTTGGGCGAATTAAAAGGACTTTCAGATTTTTTACAGTATAAAATTATCAGGAATCAAGTGCCTGTCAGTGGAGGAAAAATGAACCATAGCGTCTGGCAGTGGATCGGCAACGACGCAATCCTGCAGCAATTTGTCAATGGATTTTCAACGCCGGTTCTGCTTTTGTTTGTTGTCATCTGTATCGCCGTACTCTCCCTCGGGGCCGACTGGATGATAGAAGGCGTTGTCAGCCTGGCGATGAGAACCGGACTGCCGACCGTCGTTATCGGGGCGACCATTGTCTCGCTGGGCACCACCATGCCGGAGGCTTTCGTCTCGGTCATGGCTGCCTATATGGGTAATTCAGGGCTGGCCCTTGGCAACGGGGTCGGCTCGATCATCGCCGATACAGGATTTATTTTTGGCATCACCTGCCTGCTGGCAACGATACCGGTGAACCGCAGAATTTTAAATCGCACCGGATGGGTACAGGTCGGGGCGGCGGTGCTGCTTGTTCTTGTCTCAATTCTGGCACTGCAGACGGCCCCGGCTGGGTCTACTCCTGTTCTTGGCCGGTGGGTTGGATTTTTCTTTCTGGCGCTGCTGGTTGTTTATCTCTACGCGACCTATGTCTGGGCGAAAATAGGAGAAACCCCTGCTGGTTCAGAAAATGGTCTGGCGGCGCATGGCATAAAGGGAATCACCATAACCTGGGTGATGATTGTCGGAGGCCTGGTACTGGTAATTGCCAGCGCCAGAGTCCTGGTGCCGAGCGCCTCCGCGGTTGCCGTGCGCTTCGGGGTTCCCGATGATGTTATTGCCGCCACCATGGTCGCTTTCGGCACCTCGCTGCCGGAACTGATGACGGCAATTTCGGCAATCCGCAAGGGGCATCCCGAGATCACCCTGGGCAACATTGTCGGCGCAGACGTCCTCAACTGCCTTTTTGTCATCGGGGCGGCGGCAGCGGCGGCACCGCTTGAAATACCGGCTAACTTCTTTTATTTTCATTTTCCGGCAATGCTCATTATCCTCTTTTCGTTCCGGCTCTTTATAACCATGAACGGCTCGGGGGCCTTCAAGCGCTGGCAGGGTGCCTGGCTGCTCGGGGTCTACTGCGTTTATATCTACCAGCAATATGCGTCCAATATCGGCACGATCCACTAGAGCCAATGAAAGAAAAAGCGCGGGTATACGGCTGATTGCTCCTGAGAAGGCATAACGGGGAATTCATGTACCAGATCACCTTTGCTGTCACCTTTGTTCTCGTCTCGCTGCTTGCCTGCAGCCGGGCATCACGGGTTACTTCCGCAACGGATTTTTCTCTTGCTGATCGGTCCCTTCCCTTTACCGGCGTATCCTGGGTCATCATTGGAACCCTTGTCGGAGGGGTTTCGACGGTGGGAACGGTTCAAATGGCATACACGCACGGCATATCTGCCTGTATTTTTACTTTCGGCAGCGGTATTTCCTGTTTTCTGCTCGGCTGTTTTTTTGCCAGAGCGCTTCGCCAGGAAGGCGTGGTGACAGTTTCCGGGTATCTCGGCAACTATTTCGGCAGACGGTTCCAGTATTACAGCAGTGGTTTCAATTCAGCCGGCATGTTCATTCACGTGGTTGGCCAGTTTCTCGCTTCAATTGCCATCCTGCAGTCGGTCTTTGGTTTCGGTGATTTCAGTTCGGTTATCCTGACCACACTGCTGATCGGCATCTTTGTGGTGAGCGGCGGCATTTCAGGTGCCGGACTGATCGGCCGGATAAAGTTCTTCATGCTCTACATCATCATGCTGACAGGCACATGGCTGGCCCTGGAAAAGGGAGGGGGGATGAGCGAAATCCTTGCCCGTCTTCCTGAGGACAGCGGCATGCTCGATTTTTCCGTGTACGGTCTGCAGCCGGCACTCGTCGATATGTTTTCCATGCTGGTTGGTGTGCTTTCAACCCAGATCTATCTTCAGGCCATTTTTTCCGCAAAAAATGTCAGGGAAGCGCGTAATGGAGCGTTTTTAAGCGCACTGCTGATTCCACCGATCGGGGTTTTCGGCATCATAATCGGCCTCTATTTAAGGGCCTATCACCCTGAAATCGGAGCGGACAGTGCCCAGGCGCTGCCCTATTTTCTGCAGCACAGTTTTCCATCCCCGATCGCCGCCTTTTTTTCAGCAGGAATCCTGCTGATTGTGCTTGGCACTGCCGCTGGATTGCTGCTCGGCGTGACAACAAATCTCTATCATGACTTTCCCCTCAGAAATGCACGGTTCCTGCAAAAATTTGAGGCAGTAAGGCTGTTGCGAATTACCACTTTTATCGTGCTGCTTTCCGCTTCTCTGCTGGTATTGACCGGACTTGACTCAACCATTCTCAGCTGGAGCTATATGTCCATGGGGCTGCGCGGGTCGGCGGTATTCGCCGGGCTGGTGATCCTGGTGTTTTTCAAACGCTGGCATCGTTACAAGGTGATTCTGCCGCTTTTGTATCTGCTGCCGCTCATCTATATCGGTATAAACCTGCTTGGCTGAAAGGCCGTCTCGACTCATCTACTCTTCAGGCTTACCCGGGGTAGAGGATGGAATATTTCATTTGATTTTCGGATCATCCGGATCAAGCGTACTCTGCAGATTTTGAGGGGGCAGTACCGGCGAAGCACATCGCTTCCGGATGCTGCCCTTCGGGCCTGATGTGGAGCCACGGCGGGCCTGCGTGAGGCATCCTCCAGCAATGGTCTTCGCCTTCTCGTTCGCGGGTGAGTACGCTTAATCCGGATGATCCTGCTTTTATCTCTCTGCTGTTGCCAGTTTGAGTGCCAGGCCAAGAAAAACCGCCCCTGCCAGCTTGTTGAGGATCAGCTGGGTCCGGGGCGATCTCCTTAGAAATTGCCCGAGTGTCCCGGCGAGCAGGGCGATAGCGCCGAATACCAGTATCGTTGAAACAATGAACAGCCCTCCAAGGTAGAGGATCTGCAGCGATACCGACCCTCGCTGAGGGTCAGCAAATTGAGGCAGAAAGGCCAGGAAGAAGATGGACACTTTCGGGTTGGTGATATTCATGATAATACCGCGGCGATAGAGCTTCAGGAGGTTGATCCGGCCACCGTTTTCGCTCGATATCCTGTTTGCCGGTGCCCGAAAAGCCTGCCAGGCCAGGTAGACCAGGTAGCCTGCGCCGATCAGCTTGAGCATGGAGAAGGCAAGCGCCGATGTCTGGAAAATAACGGCAACCCCCAGGGCCACTGCGCTGCTGTGCACGACAAGCCCCGTACACAGGCCAAACACCACTGCGATGCCGGATGATCTGCCATGGATGGCGGACTGGGTGAGCACAAATAGGTTGTCCGGACCCGGCGCCAGAGCAAGGAGCACGGATGCCATGATAAAAGGTATTTGTGTTTCGAAGGGTATCATCAGCCGTTATCTGCAATAAAAATGTTACGGTATTGTATAGACGGCGCCTAGTGTCAGGTTCTTCCTTACTAACGTCTGGAAAAAATTGCAACGACGGTATACACCTGTCCGCTCTTTACGTGCTACTACTTTGTGGGTATAGTGAAGAGAGGAAATCTAGCCCCCAAAAACCAACATCAGGGAGAAAAAAATGACGACACCGCTGTCATGTGATGTGAAAACCGGCCGCTGAGCACCGAAAGATCATTCCGGCGGTGACCGGGACCAGTCGGTGTTAAAAGAAATCGCGGCAAGAGATCAGCTCCATGATCAGGTATTTGATGACCGGGAACAGCAGCTGATACGCGATGCGATCAAGGTTAAATACCGGAAGGTATCTCAATCTGCAGAAGGGCATTTCCGCTATAAGACCGGCAAAGCAGGTGCTGTTGCCCTCGGCTATGACGCTGCAATCCTGGACATGATTCCGGAAGAGGCTTCAACATCGTTCTGTGGTGTCGGCAATCCTTTTTCCGTGGGGCCGATCGCCGCGGGAAGCCGGGTGCTCGATGTCGGCTGCGGCGCCGGTTTTGACCTTCTTGTCGCAGGAAGGTATGTGGGCCCGGAGGGACACGTCTGCGGCATCGACCTCACGGAAGAGATGGTCAGCAGAGCGCAAACCCTGATAGGTGACTTCGGGGACAAAACCATGTCTGTACGGCATGTTACAACCGATGCAATTCCCTATGATAATGACAGCTTTGATTATGTGATTTCAAACGGTGTTTTCAACCTCTCTCCCTGCAAGCTACAACTGTTCAGGGAAGTGCGCCGCGTTCTCAAGCCCGGGGGAAAGCTGCACTTTGCAGACATCGTCCTGGTCCGGGAGCTGCCGGAAGGGGTGGCCGGGAGCATTGATGACTGGTCCCAGTGAATAGGCGGGGCGATCTCCGTGAGAGATCAGCTGGAGCTCCTGGATAGAGCCCGGTTTGCACAAGCGCTGCATGTGGCGATGACCGACACTGCTACTTCGCCATACACGCGTGGGGCGCTTTTCAGGGCCTCCTGAGACTCATTTTTTTGCTGCCTCTTCTCTTTTTCTGATACTCAGTGAATTGTTCAAAAAGGGTTGTAATTAACCAGTCTGTAATGATAGCCTTCCAGTAAGATTAAATTTCAGAATCGATCAAGGTAAAATGAATAAATCGCTTGCAAAATGGATGTCTCTCGGGGTTGCTCTAACGTTGTCAGTAATGGCAGGAAGCGGATGCGTGGTAAAGGACCTGAGCCGTACGGTGGAATACACGGTCAAAGGCGACTATTTTCTACAGAGTGACCAGCCTGACCGGGGGCGCCAGAGTTTCAAGCGTGAAGTCGGGGAAAATCCCGGCAACACGCTGGCAAATTACTATTACGGGCGTTTTCTGCTCCAGGAAAATGAAAACAAGCAGGCGCTTGCATACCTGAGAAAAGCGCGTGATCTGGACCCTGCCAATGCCGACTATCATTTCTGGGCAGGAGTGGCGTTTGGCGCAAACGGGATGACCACCGAGGAGGAAAAGAGTTACCGGGCGGCGCTGGCAATCGACCCGAATCATCTCCAGTCACTGATCTATCTCGGGCACAGGCGGCTGGCCAAAAAGCAGTATGTCGAAGCGCTCGGTTTCTATACGCAGGCGCTTGACATCTGGCCCGGCAGTCCCTCGGCGCTCTATAACCGTGCCCTCATCATGAACAAACTCGGCCGGAGTCCGGAGGAGATAATCGCCTGGCTTGATTATCTTGAGCAGCATCCCTCCGGACCAATGGCGCAGCAGGCGACCGAGTATCTGAATGGAGCCCGGAATTTCAGTTTCAGAAACCATACCCTGGGAGAACATACGGTAACGCTTGAGAAAATAAGGTTTGTCCCGTTCAGCTTCGAATTATCCGAGGCAAGTTACAGCTCCCTCGTGCTCGTGGGCGAGGTTTTCAGCTCCATGAAGCGGGGAACCCTGCAGGTAATCGCCTACCAGAAGAACAACAAGGAACTTGCCCGCAGCCGGGCGCTTGCCATCAAGAAATTCCTGCTTGAAAAATATCCTGCCATCTCCAGCAAGCGGATCGGGGTCAGTTGGTTTGCCGAACCCGAGAAGATTACCCTCGGAGGAAAAAAACTGACAATTGACGAATCCGTCAGTTTTTTCGTAACCGTGAAATAATAGTTCCCGAATGAATCTGCGTGTCTCTGCAGTGAGCTGTTGTGCACAAAAGATATAAACAGCAGTTTTTTTCAGTATGAGCCTCGTCGGGTTTTCCAGGCCCGGATTTTTTTTGTTTTTTTCATGTGACCAACACAAACGGCGGACGTTTATCCTATTAGAGAGCAATACTTTTTATGGAGATATCTGACGAAACGCTTATCAAGACAATCCGGGAAGGCGATACCGGTTCGTTTGCCCTTATTGTCGAGCGTTACAAAACTCAGATTTACAACCTGATGTATCGTTACAGCGGTTCTGCGGAGGAAGCAGCCGACATGACCCAGGATGTTTTCTGCAAGGTTTTTGAGAAGCTGGGGCGATACCAGGCTCAGAAAAGCTTTTTCTCCTGGCTGTATACCCTGGCGCTCAATCATGCCAGGGACTGGGCCAGAAAAAGAACGAACCATGAGCGAAAAATACAGAGGTTTTCAAGGGAATTCAGCACCAGTGAAACAAAATCCCCCGGGTACCTTGTTGAAGCGGACCAGGAGACAAAAAACCTTCTCTCTGCGCTTGAAACGCTTGCCGATGATCGCAGGGAAATGGTGCTGCTGAAATACCGGCATGAGCGATCGATAAAGGAAATAGCAGAAATATTTGATATCTCCGAGAGTGCCGTGAAAATGCGCCTCCAACGGGCGCTCGAAGAACTTGGCCGTGAACTGAAAAATGATGAATATGAATACGCAATCCCGAGATAACAGTGAGCAGGATCTGATTGACAGGCTGCACAGGCTGCCGCTGGAGAAAGCACCGGCTGACCTGACCGACCGGGTCATGGCGCGGATAGCAACGCCTCCGCCATCCCTGATCAGCAGCATCTGGAGTCTTGTCTCACGATCGTATTCACTCTCCTTCAGGCCGGTCTATGCCTTCGGGATCGCCATTCTCGTTTGTGGAGCGTTTTTCCTGGGCAGGAATACCCGGGAGATCCCGATCCAGGTTGTCCAGACCCCCGTCCCCGCTGCACAGATCCAACCCGAGAGCATAGAAAACCCGGAATCCGCTTATCTGGTCGGCCGCGGCCTGTTGCGGGGAAACAACAGTGAAGGGCAGGCGCTCGCCTTTCTTCAGCGGGCATCGCGTCTTGAACCGCGAAACCCGGAATTTGCCTATTGGGAAGGTGTCGGATACTGGGCGAACGGAGACGAGGATGAGGAGCGCCGCAGCTACCTCAGAGGCCTTGAGGCCGATCCTGAAAACATTCCATTACTCATCAATCTCGGTCACAGCTACCTGGAGGACAAACGTTACCAGGAAGCCCTCGACGCCTACCAGGCGGTGCTGGCCCTGGCCCCGGATGATCCTGTCGCCCGCTATAACAGTGGTTTGATCTACCGGGCCCTGGGTATGGTATCCGAAGAGATATCGTCCTGGCGTGCTTTTCTCCGGGAAAACCGGGAGGGAACGAGGCCGTTCAGGGCCGTTCAGCGCCTCAATGGTTATGATGATTTTTCTTTTCGCATCTATCAGGTCGGCGGGCGCAAAATCATTGTAAACCAGCAGCTCCTGCTTGATGAATCCGTCCCGGACGATGCCAGGCAGGAAGAGCTTGCGGCTATTACATCGATTCTGGAAGAAAATGACCGGATCAACCTCGAGATCGTTGTCTTCGTTGAAAATGACCGTGAAGCCGCCAGGACGAGGGCGATCGCACTCAAACGCATGATTGTGCACAATAGTAACAGGGATGTTTCAGACCAGGTCAGACTGAGCTGGTTTGATGCTCCGGAGACAATAGAGAAGAACACTGGTGTTTCAGGTATAGAACTATCAGAAGGTCTGCTTTTTTTCAGCCGGCTGACAACAGAAAATCAGAAGGAGGTTTCAATATGAGATTATGGAAATGCATGCTGGCTGCGTCGCTGTCACTGTGTTTGACTGTCCCGGTTGCCGTTTTTGCCGACGGGGATTTGCCGGATGGTATGGTAAACGAGGCACCCAGTTTTCAGAATGCTGCGCAGGCGCAGCGCGCGGCAAATATTGCCGAGGCTTCTTTTTCGGAACTGGACCAGGCAAGGGCGGATGCTGAAGCCGTTGCTGAGGCGGAAGCGTCTGTCGAGCAGATTGCCAATGACTACGCAGAGGGCGTTGTTGACAAAATAGCCTCGGACTATGCGGAAGGTGTGGTGGTGGAAAAGGCTACGGCGCATGCCGATGGTTTTGTTGAACAAAAAGCCGTGGAGTACGCAGATTCGTTAAATCTTAACCCAAGGGATCCGGGATATGACGATGCATATAAAGAAGCGTACGATTACGCGAAAACAAGAGCAACCGCTGATGGAGTGTGGGAAAATGCCTGGGAAACGGCCTACACCGCCGCTTATGATCGGGCGACCGCTGAAGGCGTGTGGGAGAATGCCTATGAAACGGCCTACAAAACCGCCTATGATCGGGCGACCGCCGATGGAAACTGGGAAAATGCCTATGAAACGGCGTATAATTATGCCCGTGAACGGGCCACCGCTGATGGAGAGTGGGAAAATGCCTATGAAACATCATACAACAAGGCCCTGGCCGCGGCGGTTGCCGGAATTACCGGCGAAAAACTGGAAACAATCCATCAGCTGCGCTACGTTGAAAAACTGGGCTGGGGACAGATTGTCAAGGTTGATGGTATAAACCTGCATCCCAGCATCAACGGGCTTGGCCACATGAAGAAAAAGGGCATCGCTGACCCGCTGGCCGGAATTGCGCCGGCAGACCCGGAAGCCATTCCCCTTGATGATGAAATAGCTGAAGTGACGAGAAGAAATACCAGGACCGGCTGGAGCGAAGGCAGCGGTTTCAAAACCAGAAGCAACAACATGAACAAGGTCTCCAAGAAAGAGTTCGGTCTGGTCCAGACAAGCGGTGTCGCCAGCAGTGACGTAAGAGGCAATAAAGCAGGGAATATGAACCAGGGTCAGAGCAAGGACAAGAGCAGGAGTTCCGTCTCCGTTCAGGCCACAACAGCAAGCAGCAGCCGGAGCAGCCAGAGTGGTTCGCCGGGTGTCGGCAACAGCGGCAAGGATAACGGACCCGGCAACAGCAGCAAGAGCAGCAAGAGCAGCAACGACAACAATGGCAACAATGGCAACAATGGCAACAACGGCAACAACGGCAACAACGGCAACAGTAATAGCAATA
>CBDUGK010000082.1:0-18132 GCA_965366875.1 uncultured Desulfobulbaceae bacterium
CCTTGCTGAAGTCGATGACTCATATGAACATGCCCTGAGAGAGTCCCTGGACATGGGGCCTGCAAAATTGCTTAATCTCTCGGTTTTGGGAACAGGCCCTGCTGAAATAGACGAAACACTCCTCACCTTGTACCGGGACAATGGATTTCAGCCGTTCTGGATAGAAAATGGACGGCCAGGCAGGCATGGCGAGGATATCCGCGAGGTGCTGAGAGATGCCGGAAAACACGGCCTCGATCCGTCACACTATCTCTCCATGAATATCGATGAATTCTGGGACAGCACCGGTACCGTCGATCTGGCTCGGCTGGATATCCTCCTGAGCCTGGGGATGACCAGGTATGTGGCTAACCAGCGAGAAGGGCGCGTTGAACCCCGTCTCCTGGAGCCTGAGCTGTTTGCTGCTGCCGGCGATGTGAAAGTTGATTGGAAAACCCTTTTTAGTTCAGCCGTGAATTCAGCGGACATGAAGGAATTCCTGGAAAGGCAGCAGCCTCAGTTTCCGCAATACCGACTCTTGAAAGAGAAATTGGCGGAGTATCAGGTGATTGCAGCAGAGGGCGGCTGGCCGGTTGTTCCCGTAGACCAGGTCCTGAAGTCAGGTATGAACGACCCTGGAATTGCGCTGCTCAGACAGCGGCTGATCAGCACCGGAGATCTAGATGAGGAGAACCTGGAGGGGGCCGAGTTCGATTCGCAGCTGGTGGAGGCTGTTAAACATTTCCAGAACAGGCACAACCTTGCTGCTGACGGGGTCGTCGGGAAACAGACGTTTGCTGCGATGAATGTGCCCGTGCACGAGCGGATCCAGCAACTAATCATAAATATGGAACGCTATCGATGGCTCAAACATACGGATGACGAGCGATCGGTCGTGGTCAACATCGCCGGGTTTGAACTGTTTGCAGGAAGGCTTGGGAAAATTGAAATTTCCATGCCGGTCATTGTCGGGAAAACGTACCATAAAACCCCGATTTTCAACGGTACGATACGCTATGTGGACTTTAATCCCTACTGGAATGTTCCGCCGAGTATCGCCCGCGCCGAAATATTGCCAAAATTACAGGAAGATCCCCTGTATCTGAAAAAAAATAACATGCGCATTTTCAGAGGATGGGAGACGGGGGCCCCGGAACTGGATAGTGCTGATTTTAACTGGATAGAGGTGTCGAAACAACAGATGAATCGCTATTTTATCCGTCAAGAGCCGGGGCCGGATAATGCTCTTGGAACGCTGAAAATCATGTTTCCGAATCAATATGATGTCTATCTTCATGATACGCCGAGCCGCAATCTCTTCAAACAGAAGCAACGGGCTTTAAGCCATGGGTGTATTCGAATGGCCCGACCTGCTGAGATGGCAGCCTGGGTTTTGGGCGGAGCTGATAACGGCTGGAGCGTTGAACGGATAAATGAAATCACAGCGGCAGGGAAACGGAAGGTGGTTTCTCTCAAACAGCCCATACCGATATGTATTTTATATCGCACTGTATTCATGAATCCGGAAGATAAATTACTCCATTTTTATGATGATGTTTATGGGCGCGACAAGCTTCTCGTCCAGGCACTGGCTGATAGTTGACAATTACAGGTATGTCTTTAGCTTTTCTAACGACGGTCACTATGAGATATGGGTTTGTTTAAACGAGCGTCAAGGGAGAAGGACAATGAATAGCATATATGATTTCGAGGTTAAAACAGGCACTGGTGAGACGACCACGCTTGCCCCCTATAAAGGGAACGTAATGCTCATCGTCAATGTGGCCAGCAAGTGCGGATTTACCCCACAATATGACGGCCTGGAGGAGCTTTACCGGAAATACAGCGAGCGTGGTCTGGTTATCCTTGGGTTTCCCTGCAATCAATTTAAAAACCAGGAACCGGGAACGGATCAGGAAATCCAGGATTTCTGCCGTCTGAACTATGGCGTGAGTTTTCCAGTCCTGGCTAAAATTGAGGTAAATGGAGACAATGCTCACCCGCTTTACACCTATCTCAAAAAAAAATGTCCCGGCGTGCTCGGAAGTGAGTCGATTAAATGGAATTTTACAAAATTCCTGGTGGATTCAACGGGAAAAGTGACGGGCCGATTTGCCACGACAACGAAACCGTCTGAGATCGAGGATGCTATTGTCAAACTGCTGGCGTCTGTTTGAAACATAACGGTTTGTTCAGGACGGCGGCAGCCAGGCTTTGAACGTGCTCGTACCGCTCGCGGAAGCAGCGATAAGAAGCTATTTTCTCGATAGAAACACATCGATTCTACGCTGCGCCAGGGGCTGTGGGCGTGACTCGAGTTGATAAGGGAGTTTGAATATCTGATTCGGATTTCTGTTCCGGCCTTCTGTTTTTCTCCCTGCCCAGATAATTGGTAGTCGATCAGCCTTTGGGCATCTGCTTGCACGATACCGAGATGTGTTTGTATCATATTGAATTGTCTTGGTTTTATCTCGAAATATTGCCGTCTGTTTTTCCGTAAAATATATTTATCGAGTCCCTTGCTTATAGTATTGCAGAGCCATATTACAAGGTGGTATAGTCTGCCTGGCAATTTGCTTCTAATTGTTCAGAGTGATGTTGATCGTTTTCCTGCAGTTTATCGCCATGCATCAATTGAAGCTGGTCATGGCACAGAGCACTTGGGAGGATAATCTTATGGCTCAAACAGAACCTAGTGTTGTCATGCATGGCGACAAGAGCAGCTTGTCGGACCTCTGGACCAAGGAAGATTATTTGGCAATCTGGCTTGGTTTTCTCGTTATCATCGTCTGTCTCTCTGCCTATCTGGTGTTTGGACCAAAGGCCGAATTTGACCAGAAAATCCAGGAAGCAAACCAGATACAGGAAACCGAGTCGCAGCGGGCACCGTTTAAAACGATAGCCTGGTACACAGCTGACGGTGCGAAAAGTTTTAAAGCATCAAGCGTCACCGGATTTGGAAAATTCCTTTCCTACTGGACCAAACACCCCGGCAGTTGGAAAAACAATCCGGTCGATGGCTTTATACGTTCAGAAGCGCAAACCAAGGCGATGAATGACAAGGCAATGCCTGCCTACGAGGAGGCCAAAACTGCCGCTGCGGCTGCACTGAGTGCTGCCACGCTGGCCGAGGAGGCTGCCGCCGCCGCAAATTTTGAGGACCAGGCCTTAAACGAAACGGCAAAGACCTTGATTGCTGACTGGCGAGGTGCAGAAAAAAAAGCATCTTCGGCCAAATCAAAGGCCTCCAATAAGCCCTACAACTACATTCCCAGCCTGATCGGCCTGTGTCTTTTTTTCATCGCCTTCTTCGGCATCGGCATAAAATTAATGGGAAAGAATGTCGCCGAGTTCGCAAAAGGATTTGTCATCGTTTTCCTGGTTTCGGTTCTTGCCTACATGCTCGGCAACCAGGCAATTTCCAAACAGTATGGTTTCGGTGCGGAAGCCTGGGGGATAGTGCTCGGGATGATTATCGCTAACTCCATCGGCACGCCGAAGTGGGTCATACCGGCCTGCCAGGTTGAATTCTTCATCAAGACTGGCCTGGTGCTGCTCGGTGCCGAGGTTCTCTTCAGCAAGATTATGGCTATCGGTATCCCGGGGGTTTTCGTGGCCTGGGTGGTTACCCCGATAGTACTCGTCACCACTTACATCTTTGGTCAGACTGTCCTGAAAATGCCTTCCAAGACACTGAACATCGTCATCTCTGCCGACATGTCGGTCTGCGGCACCTCGGCTGCGATCGCAACAGCAGCAGCCTGTCGGGCAAAGAAGGAAGAACTTACCCTGGCAATCGGCCTGTCTCTGGTCTTCACCGCTATCATGATGATAGCCATGCCGGCTTTCATCAAGACTGTAGGCATACCTGAGATTCTTGGCGGCGCCTGGATGGGCGGTACGATCGATTCCACCGGTGCAGTGGCGGCAGCCGGCGCGTTCCTCGGTGAGAAAGCTCTTTACGTTGCCGCGACCATCAAGATGATTCAGAACATCATGATCGGTGTCACCGCTTTCTGCGTGGCTCTCTACTGGTGTATGGTGGTCGAGCAGGACAGTGCCCAAAAAAGGACTGTCGGGGCAGGAGAAATCTGGCACCGTTTTCCGAAATTCGTGCTCGGCTTCCTTGCCGCATCCATCCTTTTCTCGTTTCTTGATGGAAGAATGGGAAACACGATGAGTGAAGCCTTCATCGAGCAGGGTGCGGTCCGTGGTGGAACGCGCCTCCTGCGTGACTGGTTCTTTGCCTTGTCGTTTGCCGCCATTGGGCTGTCAACCAACTTCAGGGAGCTGTCTAAATATTTCAAGGGCGGTAAACCCCTGATCCTCTATGTCTGCGGCCAGAGTCTTAACCTGGTTCTGACGCTCACCATGGCGTATATTATGTTTTACCTGGTGTTCCCCGAAATTACGGCGAAAATTTAATACTTAGCAACAGTGAAAGAGCCGGGAAGACTCCTCCTCCCGGCTCGAGGGCAAAACATGCAGCCAGAATCCAACAGCAGCCTGCCGCACCGCATGAGAAATTTTGTGTTTTCGCTTGGTGTGGCCTTGCTGTTTGTTTACGTTTTTCTGCCGCTGCTGACCCGCTCCTTTGACACCCTGAGCAGCATGTCTGACTATCTGGATAAGAGTGGAATCGATCCCACCCGATATTATTATACGGATGTTGAACAGGTAAAGGAGGCCGAACTGTATCTCGAGTCAGTTCTTAAGACTGAATAGGCAGGAACTTGTGGCTGCAGACTCTTTGAATATGCGTGCTTATGATGGAGATCTCCCTCGACGAAAAAAGGGCCCTTATTTTCGAATACGAAAAATCCAGGGCCCG
Organism: uncultured Desulfobulbaceae bacterium; assembly: GCA_965366875.1. GTDB lineage: Bacteria > Desulfobacterota > Desulfobulbia > Desulfobulbales > Desulfocapsaceae > MADRE3. The sequence goes on from CBDUGK010000082.1 coordinate 4,811, forward strand.
TGAACTCGCCCGGCGGGTAATTGACAAGCCGGTACCTCCTGTCTGGATGATTCTTATCCCGGTATTTTTTGTTTTCTATGCGTGGAAAGTAAAGGAGTATTCCAGCGGCTTGAAAGATTTTGCCGACCACTACCTGATCTCCAGGAACAAAGCCCTCGGTATGGCATATGAGGCAGAAGAGAGCGGCCGGCTCCAGGAAATTGACGACCTGGAGGAAAACAACCATCCCATTCCCGCCCGGGCCCGACCAGATTACCGCCAATGGCTTTCTCTTCTTGTCGATCACTACCGTAATCTGCTTGCTGCCAGAGGAGACAGCGTGCAGGGGTTAATCCGGGCCTGCTACCGGAACAGAGCCAACTATCTGATAGTGAACAATCAGCTCAACTCTGCCGAAAGCTCTTTCAACAAGGCGCTCATGCCGAAAATAGAGGGCGATCAGCAGGACATCCGTTATGTAGTCGACAGGATGGAGCGGTCTATTGCGGAGCTGTACCGTGAAGAAGTTGATCACATCTTTTCATGATCTGAGTATCGAAACGCTCACTGATGCACGACAAAAATAGTTAGAAACTGCAGGTACTATACCGGGAGGAATCATGTTCAAGGTAACCCGCCAGGGAAGGAATCGTCTAGATATTGAATTGAGCGGTAAACTGGATTCTGAAGAGATGAGGGTGGCCCTTGATGAACTGGTCGACAAGTCGCAAGACATTGAAAATGGCGCAATGCTCTACGATGTTATTGACTTTCACCTTCCCTCGCTGGGGGCAATAGCAATTGAATTTTCACGATTGCCCGCAATGTTTGGGCTGATGAGAAAATTTGACCGCGCTGCCGTTCTGAGCGACAAGGCTTGGTTAAAAAGAGCAAGTGAACTGGAAGGACTCCTGATTCCGGGCCTTGAGATCAAAGCGTTTGACCGGGATCAGAAAAAAGCCGCAGAAGAGTGGCTGTCAGAGGAGCGTTGAGCCGCTGAGATAACTCGCCGGCAAGCCCTGCAGATGAGTTACAACCCTCGCATGATGGCCGCGCCATTGAGGAAAAATAAGGCGATCAAAGACATCAGGGCAACAAACGGCCAGTTGCGCCTGGCAATCTGCAGGGCCGGCATACCGTATCGTCCCTGAAAAATGAGATTTATCCCGGACAAAGGGCCTGCGCAGGTACCAAGAGACCAGGCGAAGGCATAGGTGATGGCAAGCAGCTGGGGATCCGGGTCGAACGGCGCAAGCAGCGGCGTTATTACGGCGATGGAGATAATCGGGTGTACGCCGAGCACTGCTACCAGGATCATTGAAACAAGCAGTATTCCTGCCGGAAAGGCTCCAAACAGGCCGGTAAACGGCAGGCTGATGTGTGTTGCGGAAACGATAGTACTCAGCCCGACAGCCAGCACGCCGGCTGACAGAAACAACAGCAACTCTCCGATCATCAGGGGCAGCCCGTGAGCAATGTGCGCTCCCATCTTGTCAAAGGCTGCGACACAGCCAACCGAAATGCATAATCCAACTGAGCACACCGCCAGTGCCGCCAGTGCTATGATAGCAAGAATCGATGCCTGCGGCAGGAAAAAACGTCCCAACAGCACGCAGACAGCCAGAAGTGTCGGCACCCACAGGCTTGAAAGGGTGATGGGATAGCCTTCAAATTCATCGAGCCGGGCCCTGAAGCGAAGCTGTGCCTCGGCAATGATCAGCAGGATGCCGAGAACCGCAAAAGGAAACCCGAACATCATCACAAAGAGCAGTCGGGCATCCGGGATGTAGGTCAGGACGACCGCCATACCGGCAAAAAATGGCGACCATGCCGCGCAGCCGGAGAAGGTTCGAATGATCGATTGTGAAGCAAGGGGGCTCAGAACATTTTTTTCTGACAATCTGTCGGCAATGATGACGGGGGCGGATATATTGATACAGCTGCCGAATACCGCCACTGCCAGCATGGTTTGCCGGAATGCCGGCATTCCGTGCGGCACCCGGCTCGGTGGAGGTTCCCTTTTCATGGCAATAAGCCTCAAGAAGCTGACGGCTGCAAGCATGGTCAGCAAACCTGAATTGGTATCGAGCAGGTCCAGCCACGGAGGAGCCTCTCCGAGCAGCGCCCCGCTCAACAACGCAATGGTTCCGACGAGCAGCAGAATACCCATCTGCAGGAGTTGATGTCTGGAGAGGTGTGGCGCGAGCAGAGCAGCGGCGAGCCAGGCAAGCAGGCCTGAGGGCCATGAAGGCAGAACATGAAACAACTCTTCGACGATCTTGGCTAAGATCATCAGAAAAATCAAGACTCCTGCCGCTGCTGCGGTGTGCTGAGTTGAACTGATACTATTCACCTGATATTTCCCTGACAGAGCACCGGGCGAGCTTGCAGGCCGGTAGTCTCCGTATCTCTCCTCTGCTGGTAATGAACATCTCCGGAATGATGAATAATTGGTTCTTGGCAAAGTGTCCATTAAACTCTGCCGCCACGGGCAAGTAATTTTTCATATGGTGTTTATTTTTTTTGTTGATAGCAGTACGCTCGGCAGTGAGTTATAGTAAGAGGTTGATGTCCCCAGGCACGATAACTATAACACAGCAGTAGCCGAACAGTATTTTATAAACAGAAAGGATGCTGGTGCATCGGAGCTTACCGGGACAATCTGATCACTAAAACACGGTAACTCGGAAAACAGGGAGTATTTCGTAAATTATCAGTATTTACGGAAATCATTAACGGATCGTATGATCCGGAAACATTGAAAGGAGAGCTGATATGAAGATTGGGTTTATTGGTCTTGGAATAATGGGAAAACCGATGAGCAAAAACATGCTCAAAGCCGGCTATGAACTGGTCGTTTATGACATAAACAAGGCTGCGGTTGAAGAGGTAGCGGGTGCAGGTGCCACGGTCGCGGGTTCACCAAAAGAGGTTGCCGCGCAGAGCGATGTGATCATCACCATGCTTCCCAATTCCCCGCATGTCAAAGCGGTTGTCCTCGGAGAAAATGGCGTGATCGAGGGTGTCAAGTCCGGTGCTGTGGTCATAGACATGAGTTCGATAGCGCCTCTGGCCAGCAAGGAAGTTGCGGCAAAACTGCTGGAGAAGGGCGTTGAAATGCTTGATGCTCCGGTCAGCGGCGGGGAGCCGAAAGCAATTGATGGAACCATTTCGGTCATGGTTGGCGGCAAGAAAGAAATATTCGACAAGTGTTTCGATATCATGGACTGCATGGCCGGATCAGTGGTCTATACCGGCAGTATCGGCGCAGGCAACACGACAAAACTTGCCAATCAGATTATCGTTGCCCTCAATATTGCCGCCATGTCCGAGGCCCTGGTGCTGGCGACAAAGGCCGGCGTCGAGCCGGAGCTCGTCTACCAGGCAATCCGCGGCGGGCTGGCCGGCAGCACCGTTCTTGATGCGAAGGCTCCGCTTGTCCTTGACCGTAAATTCGATCCGGGTTTTCGCATAGAGCTGCACATCAAGGATCTTGCCAATGTCCTGGAAACATCCCACGCGATCGGCGTTCCGCTCCCGCTTACCTCAGCGGTAATGGAGATCATGCAGGCTCTCAAGGTTGATGGCAAGAGCGGTCTGGATCATGGAGGCATCGTCCAGTATTATGAGAAGGCGGCCCAGGTAGAGGTGAAACGCTAGTCAGTGTGGAACAAAAGGGTATCGAAACGGTAGATATCAGCCCCTGTTGCTTATGAATAGCAGGCAGCAGGGGCTTTGTCATGTAATGTCAGATGCTTAGAACAGTCGTGATCAAGACTCCGGGTGCCCGAATTCTTTACGCAACTGTCTTTTGTTTAATTTTCCTACGCTGGTCTTGGCGATTGAGTCGACAACCAGCACCCGCTCAGGCAGTGCAAATCTGGGCAGGTTTCCCCGGTCAATATGTTGCTGCACCATGGCCTGAACAGCCTCAGGAGTAAGGCTTTCAGCTGATCCTACCTTGGCTACAACCAGCACCAGCGGGCGTTCTCCCCATTTGCTGTCAGGTACCCCGATAACGGCAACTTCGCCGACCTCCGGCAACTGGCTTATGACGTCCTCAAGCTCAATGGATGAGAGCCATTCGCCACCTGTTTTTATGACATCCTTCAGCCTGTCGGTAATCTGTAAATAACCGTCTGCATCAATAAAGCCGATGTCACCGGTATGAAGCCAGCCACCCTTCCAGAGTTCCTCACTTTTTTCCTCATCTTTCAAATATCCCTGGGTCAGCCAGGCAGCCCTGACGATCACCTCTCCAGTGGATTTTCCATCGTGGGGCAGGGGAGTGCCTTCAAGATCAACAACTTCGAGCTGTACACCAGAGATTGGGAGACCTGTTCTGCAGCGGATCATTATCTGCTCATCACTGCTCCAATGGAGCATATGCGGCTTAAGCGTTGCCAGGGTCAGAACCGGGCACGTTTCCGACATGCCATATCCTGTGAAAATATTTATGCCTCTGTCCAGGGCGGCTTTGCACATCCCTTTGGACAGCGCAGAACCTCCGATAATGACTTTCCAGCCGGATAAATCAAACCCGGCTGCAGCCGGGCTGGACAGCAGCATATGCATGATGGTGGGGACGCAGTGAGAAAAGCTGACTTTATTGCTGACAATAAGCTTCAGGAGCATCTCAGGCTCATACTTGCCAGGGTAAATCTGCCGCGCTCCCAGGTGGGTCATCAAATAGGGGATTCCCCAGGCGTGAACATGGAACATAGGTGTCATCGGCATGTAAATGTCCGCAGAGTTTACCGTGACAGGGCTGTCATATCCGCAGATACCGGCCAGGATTCCATAAGTGTGGAGAACCAGTTGCCGGTGACTGAAAAATACCCCTTTGGGCATGCCGGTCGTGCCGGTTGTATAGAAGGTTGTGGCAATGGAGTCTTCAGCAAAATCAGGAAATGCATACTCCTGAGGATTTTCCCCGAGCATGGTTTCATATTCATGATCAATGACAAGGGATGTTTCAACAGTGCTGCCAGAATCGGTGAGAAGAATAATTTTCTTAACCGTTGTCAGCTGATCGCGAATAGCTTCCAGCAGAGGTAAAAACTCACTGTTTACAAGAATAACATCATCCTCGGCATGATTGATGGTATATAACAGCTGGTCCGTGGAGAGGCGGACATTGACCGTATGGAGGATCGCCCCGATCATCGGGACCCCAAAGTAACACTCCAGATAGCGATGAGAGTCCCAATCCATAACAGCAACGGTATCACCGGGCACTACTCCCAGGTTTACCAACCCATGGGCCAGTTGGCAGACTCTTTTTCCAAACTGTTCATAGGTCATCTCGAAATGGTCTCGATACGATATTTTCTGCTGCGGCGAAAAGATGAGCGGGGTTGAAAGAAGATTTTTAATGAGCAGGGGGTATGTATATGCTGAAGTGCTGGGAGCAATTATTTTTGTTTTCATGGTACCTCCTTTTCAAGGTTTCATACTTTCTGCAAAAGCAGGCTGCCGATCGAATAACCTGCACCGAATGAGCACAAAATTCCCCGTTCGCCGCTGCTAAAATCATCGTGATATTTATGAAAGGCTACAATCGAGCCGGCAGAGGCTGTATTAGCGTATTCATCAAGAATGACCGGGGCGTCGAGAAAATCAGGTTCCCGCCCGAGCAGTTCACGGGCAACAAACAGATTCATATTGATATTGGCCTGGTGCAGCCACATTCTCCGAATCTGTGTGATATCAAGAGCGTTCTGCTGCAGTTGAGCCCGGATAAGCTTACAGATAAGCGGCAGAAGTTCCTTAAAAACTTTTCTGCCGTTCTGGATAAAATATTGATCCTGCTCAAAGAACCGATCATATGAAAGATCCGGTTCAACCCGGGTTAGAAAGCCGGCATTCGTTCTGATATTATTGGAGAAATGTGTTTCCAGTTTTCGGTCGACAATCTTGAAAAGATGCTCTGCCCGGGCGGATTCATAACGTTCGACAATACAAGCAGTTGCCACATCACCGAAAATAAAATGACTGTCGCGGTCACGGTAATTCAATTGAGGAGAAGCATATTCAGGGTTGACGACAAGAGCGCATCGGGCGCTGCCGGATTGCAGGGCATCAAAGGCGGTGGATATTGCAAACGTACCGGTAGAACAGGCGACCGTCATGTCGAAAGCGTATCCGCCACAGCCCAGTTCTTTCTGGATTTCAACCGCGACGGCGGGCCATGGTCGCTCTGATGTCGAGGCTCCATAGATTACCAGGTCAACGTCTTCAGGCTTTCGGCCTGCTCGTGAAAAAGCTTCTCGACTCGCATGAATCGCCATTTCCGCAGTAACTGATAATGAATCATCTGGTCGACGGGGAACCAGCGGCATCATCCGATCAGTTTCCAGGATCCCTTCCTTGATTACCACATACCGCTGTTTTATCCCTGATGCTTTTTCAATGAAATTACAGCTGGAATATTCCATCGGCGTAATTGATCCAGACGCGATTCTCTCACGGTTATCATGGTTGAACTGGTCGACATAGCTGTTAAAGGATGCGACCAGCTCCTCATTGGAGATTACATGGGGCGGAGTATACACTCCGGTTCCGCTGATGACGATATCCGACATGAAAACCTCTCTCCAGAACGGTCATTGAATTGAATGCGCTGCGAAATTTATACTGTAACGTTACGTACCATGTTGCGGAGAAAAAAACGATTATGATGATGATAGACAGTTGTCAATTATGTTTTCAAGCATACGAGGAATTAATCATTATTGGGGCTCCAGACAATTGAGGACTGTTGTGCTCTTATTGCGACAAGCTGGCAGAGTTTTGGGTGAGTCAGAATGTCCTATCATGCAAAGAGCGTAATATTGGACCGGTTAGAAATTGGAACAATGAAGGCAAGCGGCGAAGGTTGCTGAGCCCATGGGCATGGGAAGACGAATGACAGACCGGTAAAAACACTGGTGTTTGACATGGAAAGCCGAAGGGATCAGGTGCGATACATGTGGTGAGTTTTCGGTGGGGTCTGGGCGTCTTGGCACGGAGGTTGCAAATTGTATGGAAAGAAATCAACCAATAAAACAACTTGGCGAGGCGATTATGGACATAGACAGCTCTTCAGCAAAACATGAGTTGGATTTGATTCGTAACTGGGATCGTGGCTGGGAATACCTGTTCGAGTATATCAAGGACCGATGGAGATATGCTGATTGTGGTTATTGGGAAGAGCCTGAACCGCGAATGTATAAGATTTCTACCGGTGGCTGGAACGAGAACGAAGAGATAGTCGGTGCTTTGAGACAGCATAGAATATTCTGGTTGATTTGTTGGTACTCGTCAAAACGTGGTGGGCATTACGAGTTCAGGGTTCCAGCCCTGAAGATCGAATCTTGAAATAGAATGAGTTTTACTGAATTGGAAAACGACAAATAGTGCCTGGTTGAAACAGAGCAGCATCGTGTAGATGATGACCAGGCGCTCCCAGCTTTTATTATGTTGCCCTCCAGAAGATAACTTTATGCTTTGCTGGAAACTCCTATTGCCAGCGGAGCCCCGCTGCCCTGCACTGAGCGGTGCAGGTTGATTGAATTGCCGTCCTGGTGCCCGCGGTCATAGGCCTCTCCGTTGATATTTGATCTGTGGTTCGAACTCCTGCCGACGACCGGGTGCTCTTTGGCAAGAAACGAATTGACCGCGTCTTTCTTGACCACGATCAGATCGGTACCGCCGCCGAATCCCTCTGGCGCAACAATGGGATCCGGCCGGGTGGCTTTCTGCAGGTTGTTCAGGCGCGTGGTGATGTTTATCACCACGCCGTGCCGGTAGCTGTTGTGCAGCGTGATCGGTGCCATCCGGCAGCCCGGTTCACCGCTTGCCTTGAACGCGGCGACAAAGTCCTTGCTCATCTTTAAAATCAGCGGCCGGATCCTCAGAAACAAATCGCAGATGATCTCAAGATCGGTCCTGGCGGCCATAAAGAAAATCTTGTAGCCGCTGCGAACACGCTGATAGAGCATTGCCCCGTCAAAAGCGCGGGTGATGGCTGCAGCCAGGCGAGTCTCCCAGTGCTGCACTGATTTGGTCGAGCCGTAAATTATCCGCTGCTCGATGGTAAAGGTGCCTTCTTCGGTAAGATCTGCGGTGCGCAGGTTGTAGCGGGCCATGATATCCCGGGCCTTTTCCATGGCAGCCGTCGCCTCGTTCTCGTTGTCGCTTGTCGCCAGCGCCAGGCATTTCTTCAAGCGCTCCTTGATTTCGGCGCTGACCGGCAGGTTATTCTCAACCACCTTGGCCTCGCCCCAGCCGCACCACCTGGCGATCTCCGGGCTGATCTTCTCGGTTACCATCCCTTGGCGTACGGCATGTTCCAGGCGCTTGAACACGTAGTGCTTGGCGTTGGCAATCGATTTCTCGTGCACCTTAATGCCATCCGCTCCCATGATCCTGGTAGCGAACATCTCGCACTGGTATTCGGCGTAGTAGCTCGGGAACTTTGAGTAGGCGTTCATGCCATGATGGCATTCATGCAGCCAGACATGCAGTGCCCGCCTGGTAACCGGTTTCGGTGCACTGATATGTTTTTTCCCCCGCCAGCAGCGGCCGGTAAGCGAAGAGCGGAAGCTGTAGGTGTAGCCTTGAGGCAGGTGCTTCATCGCCAGCTCGTAACATTTATCTGATAATTTCTTACATCCCATGGTCCACGTCCTTCTATGCCTGGCGGCCGTTGTTCTGGTCTTCTTTCACTTTTTTACCGCATTGCTCAAGTCCCCGGGTTTCCAATATTTGTGGGGATATTGGCGCATTTAAGTGGCTCACTGTTACAAGATGACATCGTCCATACCACCGTTCGTCTGGAACAATTGGGGAGTGATATCCTTCCGCATGCTGAACTTTTTATTGATCCATAGTTCGCTGTCTGTGCACCCTGTGATGATTTCCATGATTGACAGGATCTATCAATACTTAAAGATCATACATCATCATTAACCCCTTGTGTGGAGCAAATAACTTTTACTCAATTTTGTAGAGGATGACAGTTACAAAGGATAGGTTTAAAGATTCATTGAAAGCGCAGGCAGGCTTTACTTGCAGGTGAGGGAGAAGCTTTGCGGCTTCAAAATTATCCTTCTGGATGATTTCATGGGGCTAATCACGGCTCAACACGTGATAAAATCTATTCTCTTCAATCAACAGCTAGATAATTGTGTTGTTCTGTCAGAGGTTGTATCTCTCCATCAATCTTTACATATTTACGGTCATACTGATCTTTATATGTATTTATCAGTCTGCGACCGGGAAATATGCTTGCCTGATCGAGTAGAATAAACCCTTTGCCAATCTGCCGTAACTGGAGTTCTTCCTGGGCTTGTTTCATTTGTTTTTCTGTATCAAATTTTTCACAGTACTAATCTACTGTTCTGAAGATCAGCAATCAGCCATGAGCAATTCAAACGTGGACAATTTGGTATGCAAATGATATTCCATATTTTTTTCCCAGACATAAACTCACAATATTTATATTTATTTCAATTGTTTATCATGTTTATGTTGCTGAACCATAGAGAAAACAAGAATACTGAATACTATTTTTGTGGAAAAAATATTCCGAAATACCGGAAACTGAACGTTTAGTCCTGCCCGATAAAAGGTCATTCGGTTTCGTCCTTTGGCTAGCATACGAAGTGAAGATGTTTTCCGTCAATCAATCACGGTGTACAGGAAGGAGATTGACCAATAAGCGAGGTGTGGAATTGGAATATTCGAATCGGCAATGTCAATGGTAAGCTCGCCGGCGAGTTTCAGCGAGTCAGTGTGAAGCGTTTGGTCAGGAGTTTTTTCTTAGTGTTTTTGATTATATAGATCTCACTATATTCTCAATTTCTACTATGGTACTGTTTTTACGAGATGGCACTGCCACATGTACGAGAGCGACGATATCATAGCCTATCTCAAACAAAAAAGTCAGCACGGCTGATAGTTTCGAAACAGGTTCGTGAGGTTGTGCATGACCAGCTTATGCCTGGTTGAAGTATTGTGTTGAGTAGTTTTGATTGCTTATGAATTGCCCGCTTGTTTCGCGCAGGAAATTGATCATGCGAGGTTTTTTTCTGGCACGGTAGGCGCAGTGCATGACGATAACGTGGAAAATTTCTATGAGATCTTTTTCAGACGTATCGATAAAATGATCAGTCAGATGTTTTTCGACCATCGTGGTGAAATATCTCAGGACCATGCCGCAGTCCTTACCCCAGAATCGACAGTCTCTGGTTGCTTCACAGGTATTCTTAATAATATCTTCGAGTTCGAACTGAATGTCAGGGTGCAGACGGGTTTTCGCTTCATGAATGGCGTTTTTCAGATCAGAGTACGATGTTGTACTGATCTGGTACATGACCAGTTCTGCAAAACTCTTTTTGCACATAGCCAGGGCCAGCTGACGAATTGAAATTGAGCCCATCTTCTCCCCTTGTCCGATCCCTGTCTTACCCAGGATTCGCATGTTTTCCCATGTACAGTCAGGAAGCACTGCGCTCCGGTTCAGAGTGAGTGCTCCTTGATGAGAGCAACGGCTGAATCACTTTAACATAGCAATTATTGTACCCGACGGGGCTAAAATTATTGCTTGTTATTACAGGCCAATAGATAGATAGGAAATGAAGAGCTTGAAGATGATTTCCGGAAAGCCGGAAAGAAGGTGCTGGCTTTCCAGATTTTCACCTTCCAAATGGTGTTATGATTTGAACACTATGATTTGATATAGTTTCGACTTGATCGCACACTTACGAAAAGCACGGTTCAACTTGATCTGACAGCTTCCCAGAGTAACGATCCTCTATATTGACTGGAATAATGTAAAATTCCAGGTATTCTTATATGGTTAACATTGCCAAATCAAGTCTCTACAATCGCATCGGATAGGTTCCGCGTAACCTCTCATGGAGAAGGTCAAATCTGAAATGGCTTTTTTGTTGTTAGGTTTTGGGAGAAGCGTAATTTTTTAGATTCAGGAATTGTGTTTAACTTACGTTCCGTCTAATTGTAATAAGGTTAAGATTGCCTTATCAAATCCTAATTCTTCCTTAAAATTTCTTCTCCGTAGAAGCATTGCGCTGCAATGACTTTATGCTGCTGCCAATTTTTCCAGTCAGTACCACTCTTTTACCTTGTTTCCTTATCAAGTGCTGTCGTATAATTAAATAAAATCAATTTCGAAAAAACTGACGACAGACAAAGCCAAACCTGCTGAAAGGCTGGGACGGAAAGCTACTGGTCTCAACAGATAGCCGAGCTGCCTTTAAAAAGGTGGTTCGGCTTTTGGGTTTTCAAGACATCATTTTGATGAGCATAAATTGGAGGCACTATATCTTATTTATTCTTTTCCATTGGTTGTTTTTGGAAGCAACTACTTATTACCTACCTTCAAAGCAAGTGTGGCTAGAGTTATACAGTTTCTGTCTACCATGCAACATAGCAGGTTATATAGTTAGAAATTGATGCTGGAAAGCACGAAAATGTGTTAACCGAGGTTGGAGTCTGGAGTTATACAGATCTGTATAATAACTTGTTAGAAAGTGAAGACGTCATGGCAGCAATAGGAATAACCGGAATTTCTACACCGATTGGTGGTGTAAGTTGGGAGCTTAAAGACTCCGAAAAAGATGTAGCCAAACTTCTCATTTTATTCATGGAGGATAAAAACATGAAGCTACTCGTTCGAAATGCCTTTCAGTTTCTTCTACCGTTCCTACTGCTAGCGTGGTGCGGCAACGCCTTTGCAGACGTCACGACAACTGAAATCATAGGCAGGGTTACGTATATCAACGGTGCTTACGACACCGAGTTTGTTATCGATGACACAGTGCGTGTTACCTTCACAATCGACGACAGCTTTGCCGACTCAAACGCCAGCGCAAATACCGGTATATATCCCATAGATACACTGGATCTGCTGGCGGTTGAGTTCGAGGCAAACGGACTCAGGTTTGAAGCACAGGGTGGCCCTGGGATCTTCGCCAGTGTCACAGTGCGTAATGACATAGACCAGGGCAACAACCAATTTTCTGATCAGCTTGGCTTTTTGGGCTGGACCCCCAACTATGGGAGCCTGGGAGGCAATCTACTATCCGCGATGGAGATAGATTTTGCACAAGACACACTCGGAATCGCTCCTACCATGCTCATAAATGACGGGTTGCCAACCGGGGTACTCTCGTTTCAATCCGGTTGGGTGCTGCTCAAGGTCGATGATGGAACATCCGACTGGATGGAGATCATGTTCAGTGAATGTCCCTTGATCGATACAGACAATGACGGCATGCTGGATAGTTGTGCGCCCCTTGATGGCGACAACGATGGCGTTCCAGACGCAACTGATATATGCCCCAACGATTACAACCCGAACCAGGGAGACACTGATGGCGATGGCATAGGTGACGCCTGTGATAATGATGCGGACAATGACGGTTTTACTGATAATATTGACTGCAACGATTTAGATTCTTCCATTAATCCTGACAGTTGCGACATAAAAGGTGATGGAATTGATCAGGACTGCGATGGTACTGACAGAAAAAAAGGTAAGCCCTGCTTTGTTAACAAGGGAGGAAAGAACCTTAAAAAATAACAAAGTGCCGGTGGGGTCGAATCTTTAATCTTGAGAAAACCTTCATTCGTCAAAATTAAATATTTGACCCCTGTTGCACTGTTGGAATTGGACTCGTCGGCTGTTTGCTAATTCACCGCAGCAATCGGTTTATTGGACTTGTCACCGTCGCTGTCTATGGAGCGCTCGGCCTTGACGGCTTAGGTCACTAGAGCCTTGCACCACTATCGTCGCATACGGTTACGATGAATTTGACAATTTGGTTAGAAGCCATAACCGCAGTGATGGTACTAATTGCTGTAACAGGATTGATGGTAAATCATCTCAAGGGTCTTACTGGGACAGTATTAGACTAGCCTAGATGATGCGCCTAACAAGTGCATAAAGGGGGGACTGCTATCTCGTTTTTTTGCCGGGTGCAAATTGAGTGGCCCTGGTAAGTCTGTTGCTAATGCAATGATCGGCTAGGCAGCCCCTTATGCTAGTGTTAAGATAGCCATATCGAAGATCTGAATATTTTACCATCGCCACGACTTTATACTACTACTATGAGGATAGACCTGCCTATTTTATTGGAATAGTTCAGAAATGGAGTAACTGCAGACTATAGCTTACCAAAGATCAGTCATTCGCAGGAACTGAAGCCTGCATTTAACATTGGCAAATCGAGGGTCAACAGTTCTGTATTTCCCTTTAGCTTTGGGTGTTTCCTGTGCAGTTAATGTGTGTGGGGGATCGAGCGACTTACTGTTTAGAAATTTAAAAGATACAGGAA
>CBDUGK010000083.1:0-17955 GCA_965366875.1 uncultured Desulfobulbaceae bacterium
AATTTCATGGCGATTGCCCCCCTCATCGACAACCACCGTTCCTCCGCACATCAGGTCATTCACCTTTTTGGCGTAGCGCACAACGAGCCCGGCGCCGACCGCCACATCACCATCTCTTGCCGCTTTTGAAGGGTACATGATATCTGCACGGCGCAGCAGTGCAGTCGGGCCCGGCCGCTCCTCGATATCAAAATGAATATCACCATCCTCACGCAGTTCATCAATCTTCAGGTTCTCTTTTTCATCCCGGCCAAGTATCAGCCATCCGCCCCCGGGCAGCGCAAACTGCCGGCCGACAAGCAGCAGCAGGATATCAGCAACATTCATGCGACTCTGAGCAATGACAAAGGTACCGGAGTAGATACGTGAAATCCTGCGACTGAGGATTGGGTCAGCAAGAATACAGCCGCCGGCGGGTGCCGGGAAATCAGTGATGCCGTATGATTTTGCCAGGGCAATCTGGCGGGAGCGGCCCCGCCCGCTGAAATCGAGCAGCTTCTCCCGATCGACAAGCCCCGCCCGCTCCGCCTCGGTCTCGTTCATCAGCCTGGCGCTGAGCGGCCGTAAAAGAATGGTCCTGCTTCCTGAATCACGCTCGATGACATTGAGTGTATCGCGTCGCTGTGACATCGGACGCTGTCCGAGGACCTCACCGGTTATGAGAAACGCTGCATCCAGCTCTTCGAGCATTGTGCGTGCCCTGCTCAGCATAAAAATCTTGCAGTCGATGCAGGGATTGAAATATTTTCCAAACCCGTGTGATGGCTGTCTCAGCAACCTTAAATAATCATCGCTGATGTCGACGACCCTGACATCAATGCCGTATTTTTCCTCTGTTTCCAGCCGATATTTCTCGGGATCGCGCAGAATGTCATAGCCAAAAAAAGGGGTTATGAATTTAACCGCTATAACCTCAATGCCCTGGTCCATCACCAGCCGGGTTGCACAGATCGAGTCCAGTCCGCCGGAAAACAGGCTGATCGCCCGCACACCGCTCATGCCGCTGCTCTCCCTTTGCTCAACAGCTCTGACGCCCAGGCCTCAGTCTGCCGGGTTGGTGAAGAGCCGGCCAGCATTCGAGCCAGCTCGGTAATACGGTCTTTTTCCGAGAGCACGGCAACCGTTGACTGGGTGCGGCCGTTTACAACCACTTTTTCCACCTTCAGGTGTTCAGTACCGCGGGCCGCTATCTGGGGCAGATGGGTAATGCATATTACCTGGTGATGGTCGGCAAGCTGCCGTATTTTCCTGGCAACCGCCTCTGCAGCCTCACCGCCGATTCCCGCATCAACTTCATCAAAGACCACGGTTTCAACCATGTCTTTTTTGGCCAGCAGACATTTCATCGCCAGCATGAGCCTCGACAGTTCGCCTCCCGAGGCGATTTTTGCGAGCGGTCGCGGCGGCTCTCCCGGATTTGCTCCGAAAAAGAACTCCAGACGGTCAAATCCGCTCGGCCTCAAATCTGCCGACGCTTGCTGATGATCTTCAAACTGCACCGCTATCGACGCTCTGTCAAAGGCAAGGGTTGCCAGTTCTTCCGCCATGGCAACTTCCAGGTACCGGGCTGTCTTTTTGCGCTCTCCGCTCAACTGCACAGAAAGTGCAAGAAGACTGTCAAGGATCTCTCCAGCCTTGCGCTGCTGCTGCGCTATTTCCCGGTCAAGATTTTCTATCTGCGCGAGCTCCTGCTCAGCCCGCCTGGCAAAATCGAGAATGTCGCCGACTGTCTCTCCATATTTCCGCTTTAACGTCTGTATCTCATCAAGTCTCTCATTGATCATCTCCAGGCGGAATGGATCATTCTCAAGGCCATCAGCATAGGCCCGCAGCCGAGCGCTGAAATCTTCTGCAAGATAGGCATATTCGCTGAATTCTTCTGCAAAACCGGAAATCTGGGGATCGAGCCCGGCAAGCTGTTCCATCATCTTCCTCACCTGGCTCAATTCATCCACGGCTGTCGTTGTCAGTATTCCCAGGCTCTCCCGACTCAACTTTATCAGCGAGTCGGCGTTTTTCAACAGCTTGCGTTCCCTGATGAGTTCCTCATCTTCGCCGGCGACAGGAGCTGCCGCCCTGATCTCTTTGAGCTGAAAACTCAAAAAATCGATGCGCTGTTCCCGGTCCCTTTCCTGCGAACGCAAACCGGCAAGGAGTTCTTCGGCCTGCTTCCAGTCCTCGAACAGATGCTGTACCCGCCTGCGCATCGTCCAGTGATCACCAAGCGTATCAAGAAAATCAAGATGCATGCCCGGTTGAAGCAGCAGTTGATGATCATGCTGACTGGCAATATTGATCAGGTGATAACCGATCTCGGCAACAAATCGGGCAGTCGCAAGCGAGCCGTTTATATAAAGCCTGCTCCGTCCGTTACGGCTGATGATCCGCTTGATAATAATTGTGCTTTCATCACCGAACCCCCCGGAGTCAAGCAACTCCCGCACCTGCTGACAGGCGTCATCCACCTCGAAAAGGGCTTCCACCGTGCAGTTTTCCTCACCGGCGCGAATCCAGTCTGACGACGCCCGGCGTCCCGTCAGCAGGCCGATAGCGCGAAGCATGATTGATTTTCCTGCTCCGGTTTCGCCGGTCATCACCACAAGGGCTGTTTCGCCCTGCCGGTCAAAGCTCAGTTGAGCGGAATCAATCAAGGCCAGGTTTTCTATTTTCAGTTCACAGAGCATCTCTTTTTCACATCACCGGCGCCCAGGTTTCTCTACCTTCCTTCTTGACGGGCAAATAAAAGAAAAGTATCGTAAATTTTGTTTACCGTTACCGCTTCTTGACAACCACACCCATGTTTCAGGTTTTCAAAGAGGTCTATCCTGCCATGAAATCATGAAAAAAACCACAGATACCGTCGATCTCAGTGCCAGTCTGGAAGATTACATTGAAGCAATATACCATATTGTTGAAGAAAAACTCGTTGCCAGGAGCAAGGATATCGCCAACCGCCTTGACGTCAGCCGTGCCTCTGTAACGGAAGCCCTGAGGGCCCTTGCCAAGAAAAAACTGATCAACTATGCACCCTATGAAGCAATAACCATGACGGAGCAGGGGCGAACGATTGCAGAAGATGTCATCTTCCGGCACAATTCGCTGAAACGATTTTTCACTGAAGTCCTGGTCATCAATGAAGACACCGCAGAAGAGGCGGCATGTAAAATTGAACACGCGGCACCGCCTGAAGTAATAGCGCAAATGATCGGTTTCATGAAATTCCTGCAGATCTGTCCACGCGGCGGCGACGAACTCCTCAAAGGATTTGCCGCCTTCTCTGAGAAAGGCGCTCGCAATGCTGACTGCAGCGGCTGTATTTCTTCCTGTATTGACGATAGCGCTGGCAAATCCTGAACCGTTTTATGTAGCCAGCCTGCCGATCAGTTCGGCAACCTCGCCATGTTCAGGAAATCGGTTGAGTCTGCGTTTTGAAAACAGTAATTTCCCCTCTACAATAATCTCAAAGACACCGCTCGAGCCTGCTATAAGCTCGACCTCAGCATTATACTGTTTGACCAATTCCTCTCCCAGACTGGAAGCACGGGGTTTGTAGTTTCAGACAGCACAATATTCGATGACAATTTTCATAAAACAGGCCTCTTTTTTTTTTCGTGACAACCATATTATCTTCTCCGGGACCACGCAATTATTATAATGAGACTGGCAGTAAAATCCAGTCCCGCGAGCGTCATCGCAGAGTTGATTATGTTCTGCAGGGTGACTATGATTGTTGAAATTTGAACGAGACTGGAAATGATTGATACAACCGACCAGCAACCTGAATTATCTGCTCTTGAAACGCTCACCGAAGAAGAGGCACGCCGGCTTTCTCCATGCGCCGTATTGAGTTCAAGCGGCATTCGCAGAAACAGGGAGAAAAGAAAAGGGTATCGCCAGAGTTTTGCCAAGGATGCCGACCGCATCCTTCACTCAAGAGCATATGCCCGGTATATAGACAAGACCCAGGTCTTCTGCCTCGTCAGCAATGATCATATCACTCATCGTGTCCTGCATGTGCAGCTGGTTTCCCGTATCGCCAGGACGATTGGCCGCTTCCTGCACCTCAATGAAGACCTGATCGAGGCAATCGCCCTCGGCCATGATATCGGACACCCGCCCTTCGGCCATGCGGGTGAGACGTTTCTATCCGAATTGTGTCTGCAGAACGGGCTGACACCATTTCAGCACAATATCCAATCGGTGCGGGCGCTTGACCAGCTTGAACGCAAAGGCCAGGGGTGGAATCTCACGGTCCAGACACTCGATGGAATTCTCTGCCACGATGGAGAAAGCCACACGGTAAGCCTGAGACCGCTGCCTCAGATCAGCTTTGCATCATTTGACGAGAAAATACGGAAGAAATCTTCAGATCCATCTTTCAATCTGACCCCGATGACCTTTGAAGGCTGTGTGGTGCGTCTGGCAGATACGATAGCCTATATCGGCAGAGACATTGAGGATGCAATCATATTGAAGCTCATCAGCAGGTCCGATATTCCCACCATCTGCGCGGAGGTTCTCGGCAATACCAACGGAACGATCGTTTACACCCTGGTAACCGACCTGATACGGCACAGCAAGGTCGCCCCGCCGGGTGAAAAACTGGGAGGGGAAAACAACTCTATCGGCTTCAGCACAGCTGTTGCAGAAGCACTCAAAACCCTCAAAGAGTTCAACTACAGTCGCATTTACCTGGCACCAGCCACCAGGGAGCATATGCCGAAAATCAGAGCGTGCTATCAGAACCTGTTCTCTTTTTATCTTGATCACCTGAAAAACAACAGGACGGATAGGCTTTCGGTGGACTTGCTGAGCGATCTTGAAGAGAATTACATCAGCAGGCAGTCGGCTGCGGCCAGGGTCCGTGACTTTATTGCCGGAATGACCGATGATTTTTTCATCAAACAGGCCCAGATAATCGGCTGTGAAACACCTCCGAAACACTGACAGCCATCATGACCGATTCCATAAAACTCCTGCTGATACTGTTTTGCTCTTTAACCGTTGCACGGCCGGTTTACGCCGGCTCCGGCAGCGACAGTATGGAGATCTATTTTCTCGATGTCGGTCAGGGCGATGCCATGATCCTGAACCAGCCCGGCTCATGCACCGCACTGATAGACGCCGGCCCCCTGATTAACGGCCACCGGATCACTCAGAAATTACAGGAACTGGGCATAGGTGCGCTTGACCTTGTCATCATTACGCACCCCCATCTCGACCATTTTGGCGGACTTTTCGATATCTACGCCCGGTTTGCGATCAAACAATTCTACGATAACGGCGTGACCAACCCGGCCAGAGAATATTTCAGTGACTATCAAACGATCAGACAGACTCTGCCCTACAGGATTATTTCCGCCGGAGATCGTATCACCTGCGGGGATATCAGTTTGGCAGTGCTGAGCCCCCGGAATCCAGTGGGGACAGGGCAGGATCTGAATGAATCATCATTGGTGCTGATGATCTCTTACAGCAGTTTCAGGCTTCTTCAGATGGGCGATCTTGCCGGAGCAGCAGAATCATCACTCTTGAATACCGCTGCAGATCTGCGTGCCGATGTTATAAAAATTGGTCATCACGGCGCCGCGGATGCGACATCAGAAAGGCTACTTGACAGGGTACAGCCAAAGCTGGCAATCATATCCACCTCGGAAAACAACTGGATCGAGGCCCCTTCGGTAAAGGTAATCGAGGCGCTCAAGAAACGACGCATTGCCTGGCTGCGCACTGACCATCACGGAACAATTGGGCTGATTGTCCCACCGCATGGTCAATTTTCAACGGTGCACGGACCGGCAGCAGAAGCTGAATAGGGTTGCAGCTGCCACCCAACGCCAAACACCATATCCCTTATGACATAGGAAAAAGCGTGGCTACGTTTTTTCCGCTTTCGCCTTGTTAATAATCTGCCGACACTGATTTTCTGCGTCCATCGAATTTTTAGCCTGTACCGGGTGAACCGAGAGATCCTTTTTTTGTATCAATTCATACCTGTCTTCACCGATATGCTCCAGGATCCAGTCCCTCCACTGATGAACGACGATTCTTTTCATAGTTGCCCTTCCCGAAAACATTAATGTCCGGGTCTATTATTTTCTGTGCCTTTTGCAGTAAGCCCCTGCTGCATATCGATTCCTGTTTTTCATACTATTAGTATCAATGTCGCAATTACCATATCTCAATGTCAGTTTGTTCAAGATATCCGACGGCATGCGCCAATTACACTGGCTGCAGTGCCTGGTTTCACAAGACCGTTACGGTGGCGGCAGACGTGATCATAGTACACCCTCTCCCAGTATAATGGATACCCGGCATAGTAGCGCAGACGAGAAGCATGTTCAAGCTCTACAGGGTAAGCATCACTCCGTTTACCCGGCAAAAACAAAATAGATTACCAGGACCGCAGGGGAGTGGTCGTTACCTGTCGACCGAAAGCAGTCTGCGAAGGTTAATTTGCCCCGGAGGATAACGAGAACGAGATTGACACAGCTGTTCACTGGTGTTAAAACAACGACGTCTTTTTATGTGCACCAGTAGCTCAGCTGGATAGAGCACCGGCCTTCGAAGCCGGGTGTCGCAGGTTCGAATCCTGCCTGGTGTACCATCATAGGGCAAAACCCCTCTCTCCGGCATGCCATGGGGTTCGCTGAAATCCCATCTGCGAGAAATTCTCCGGTAAACCCAGTAGCTTTGGTGGCCCTCCAGCCTGTCTGTGCTAGAAGGAAATTTCTCCTCTGGCCGTGTACTCAAGCGGAAGCAGGCTGTGATAAATGAAACGGTTTAC
This sequence comes from uncultured Desulfobulbaceae bacterium, assembly GCA_965366875.1. Lineage (GTDB taxonomy): Bacteria > Desulfobacterota > Desulfobulbia > Desulfobulbales > Desulfocapsaceae > MADRE3. The sequence continues at coordinate 6,788 of CBDUGK010000083.1, forward strand.
TGGTGTATGAACTCCCTTTTTTTCACCGTATTTTACAACTGCACCTGATTGTTCATGTAACTCTGATGGCTTCCCTTCCATGATGTCTCTTTGCATCGAAGCAGTGCCTTTCGCCGGAACCTTGTCAATGAAAGCGATGGTGGCGTTCACCGCAGCTTCATCCAGTTTCACCCCATTTGCCTGGGCGACCTCGAATATTTCCTGGATTGACGCGACAAGCATTTCACGCGTTTGCTTTACCTGACGGAATATCCCCACCGGCGATCGAGTCAGGGCACCCATTCCGCTCCACGGGGCAACAATCATAAATTTTAGCCACAGCTCCTGAAGGATATTCGCAGAGGGATTAATTCTTACCCCCTGCACCGCAGTAAAGAGCGTCGCCAGTTTTTCAAGCCGTGGACTCCGCGAGCCGTCTAATTCTCCAAACGACAGGTATGGGTCGATTCCTATATGGCAAATAACCCCGGGAGCCTCAACGAGACTGATCATTTGGCACAAGCCGGGAAGAATATGTTTTCCATCAATAAAGGCAGACAAAGTGGTGTGGGCCTCAATCCCGTTTTGTATTGGGATAAGTATCGTATCAGATTTTATCAATGGCTTGATTTGATTTGCAATTTCCTTTACCTGCCAGGATTTGACAGAGCACAAAACAAGATCGACTGAGCCAATTGTTTCTGGATCATCTGTTGTATTAGCCGGATCAATCAGGAAGTCTCCATTGATGCTCTTTACCTGCAGCCCCTTGGACTGAATTGCCTTTTTGTGTGCGCCTCGGGCAATGAAGGTAACGTCATTTCCCGCCTGAGCCAGCCTGCCCCCCAGATATCCGCCGACACCCCCGGTTCCAAATACAGCAATTTTCATGTTCTTCCTCCACTGAACCAGACAAGCTCCCTCGTCTGTGTTTCTATTCATCGGGCATTGAATTCTGAGCTGAAATTTCAGACAGCTGATCAAGCCATTCTCCTGCTGTCATCCCGAAAAAAACACTTCCTGTCAGCTCTCTGATGAACCTTTTATTCCGCTACCAGCTTCGCTGCCTCTCGGCACCAAGCTGGGGATCATCCAGTATCCGCCAATTCATTCCTTGAGTTTGATATTGAGAAAACCGTCCACAACATCTATGGATTCCACTCCATCTGCGAAGCCTTTCCAGAATCCTTCATCATTGCCAAATTCATGTATCAGGTCAATATTCTTCAGTCCGCCGAGCCATGCATTAGGCATGGGAACCCCCATCAAGCTGACGCCTCTCAGCCTTACAACAGGTCTGCCATCGCGATATGCGAGCTCTGCGCCAGCTCTAACCTTCACCGTTTTTCCCCCCAGAATGGGAAAATCCGGATCAAACGGAATCAGAAGTTTGATGCTGATCATATCCTGTGCAAGATCTATGGCGACCTTGTCCGCAAGGTCTGTGTTTTTTGCTACCATCGCATTGAGTTCACGTTCTGTGAACTTGATTTCTCTTGAGCCGGAATCTTCGCTGTACTGTTCCGGCCTCAGCTTCCCCTCGCTATCGACTTCAGCTGGGGACGGAGGCGCTGCAGGGTTTAGACCTTCAAAGGTTTCAAGCTTTTGGGTCAAGGCAATTTCTTCTTTTTGAGAGAGCGTCACAGGCTCAAATGGCGCCGGGAAAAAAAACATCTTGATGGCAATGAGTGTCGCCACAATGGCAAGGCAGATGGAAGCCGCGACTATGCCGAGAACCTGCAGGCCTGAAAAACCTTTTTTCTCTTTTATCCTGGTTTGCTCTTCCAATTGTTCTGTCATCGCCCATCCTCTTTGCAGTTGCTTACCTTCGACAAGTTATCTTGTGATGATACTCGATTGCGGACTCGAATAATCAGTATACTAACCAACAAGGTCGAAATCCGCATCAGGAAGTTGTGTCGGCATGGCAGGTCAAAACCTCTTGCAGGGGACTGCTCTGTCAGTTTGATTCAAGTAATACTCTATCAGTTTCCGGATTCCAAGCACAGCCAGACCGAACTCCGAAAACATCTCAGTTAGTCGCAGAACCTCCCGGACCGCGTTTAAAAAAGTAGAAGAAATCCAATAATCTGCGGACTTCGAGTAACTCCATGGCATTTTTTCCTCACTTTTGCTCGTAAAATGCTTAGTTTTAGTTGTGAAAAATTGCAGACGGGCAACTGCTGGTGTGACGTGACGGTTGCTCTTTCGAGCAGCAGCTTTTTCTTTTCCTTGAATAGTACCATTATTGCAAACTATTCCTATTAAGCGGATGAGTTTCAATCAATCAGTTATCGGGAGGCAGGCGTGATTCATCAATTCGATACGGTAATCGTTGGTTCCGGCGGGGCCGGGCTCTATGCGGCACTGGAGGCGAGTAAAAAATCAAAGACAGCAGTTCTGTCAAAATTATATCCAGTGCGCAGCCATACCGGGGCAGCCCAGGGCGGCATCAGTGCAGCTCTTGGAAATGTTGAGGAAGATAAGGCTGAATGGCATGCCTATGATACCGTAAAAGGAGGAGATTACCTGGTAGACCAGCAGGCCGTGAAAATATTGACCGAGGAGGCAATTCAGGCCGTTTACGACCTTGAAAACCGGGGGCTGCCCTTCAACAGAACCCCAGAGGGACGAATCGACCAGCGCCGCTTCGGCGGACATACCCGTAACTTCGGTGAGGGACCGGTAAAACGGGCATGCTATGCAGCCGACCGCACCGGCCACATGATTCTCCAGACCCTTTATCAACAATGCATAAAAAATAACGTTTCATTTTATGATGAATTTCAGGTCGTTGATCTTCTGCTGGAAGGTTCCACCTGCTCTGGTGTCGTGGTTGTGGAGCTCTCCACAGGCGAACTCCACATTTTTGCCGCCAAAGCCGTGCTTTTTGCAACGGGTGGTTTTGGCCGCATGTTCAAGATAACCTCTAACGCCTATGCAAATACCGGCGATGGTCCGGCCGTGTGCGCCCGGCGTGGCATTCCGCTCCAGGACATGGAATTTTATCAGTTTCATCCCACCGGTATCATGGGACTCGGTATTCTCATCTCCGAAGCGGTCAGGGGCGAAGGCGGCATTCTTCGAAACCGAAATAATGAACGTTTCATGGAACAATACTCACCGACCCTGCTGGACCTTGCCCCTCGTGATATCGTTGCCCGTTCCATCCAGACTGAGGTCCAGGCGGGGCGGGGCATGCGGGGAGATTCAAAAATAGACGATTATGTACATCTCGATGCAACGCACCTGGGAAAAGATGTGCTCCTGACAAAGCTTCCCGATATTAGCGATTTCTGCCAGACCTATCTGGGAATTGATCCTGCTGAAAAACCTATTCCTGTGCTGCCGACCGCGCATTATGCCATGGGCGGAATTCCAACCGATATCCATGGGCGAGTCATACTGGATAACAAAAATACCATTGTCAACGGGCTCTATGCCGCCGGCGAGTGCGCCTGCGTGTCTGTCCACGGTGCAAATCGTCTTGGCACCAACAGCCTGCTCGACCTTGTTGTCTTTGGCCGCAGAGCAGGGATCCATATTGGTGAATATGTAAAAGACGCGGAGATGGTGCACCCGAAAGAATCGGTTTCCGGCGAGGCTCGTCAATGGATCGATCACCTTACCGACGGCTCAAGCGGCCCTCATGGCGGGCATATTTCTGAGGAAATGCAGGTCACCATGATGGAAAAAGTAGGCATCTATCGAAGCGAAGCTGTAATGGAACGTGCGGTAGAAGAAATCACGGAGCTGCGAGAGCGCTACAAGAGCGTTCGTGTTCAGGATACAGGGAAACAGTTCAACACTGACCTTCTTGAAATCATCGAACTGGGCAATCTTCTTGACCTTTCACTGATTACTGCAGCCTCGGCACTTGACCGTAAGGAAAGCCGCGGGGCTCATAGCCGCGAAGACTATCCGGAACGTGATGACAAGAACTGGCTTGTTCATTCCCTGGCCTACCTGGAGGGCGATTCAGTGCGCCTTGAAAAGAAGAGTGTCGATACCTCCATCTGGGAACCAAAACCGCGTAACTATTGAATCAACGGAGTCGATTATGAATATCACCCTTAAGATAAAGCGCTATAACCCGACTGTGGATGACGCCCCTTACTACCAGTCTTTTAGCGTTGATGTCGCCCCCAACGAACGGCTGCTTGATGCGCTTATGCAGATCAAAAGGTTTCAAGACGGCAGCCTCGGTTTTCGAAAAAGCTGTGCCCACGGCGTGTGCGGTTCAGATGCCATGCGCATCAATGGAAAGGATGGCCTCGCCTGCAAGACCCTGATCAAGGAGGTGGCGGAAAAGGAAGGAGACCTGGTAACGGTCGAGCCACTCAGGTATATGGAAATCCAGCGTGACCTGATCGTGGATCAGAGTGAATTCTTTCAAAAATACCGTTCGATAAAACCATTTTTAATCAACGAAGAAACGGTAGAGGAGAAAGAGAGAATACAGTCGCAGGAAGAGCGGCTGCAATTTGACGACACAACCAATTGTATTCTCTGTGCTTCGTGTTATTCCGCCTGCCCGATTCTCGAGGAACGGCCTGGATTTATTGGACCGGCAGCCATTGCTCAGGCGTTTCGATTCAATGCGGATTCACGTGATCGAGGATCGGCAGAGCGCTTAGCGATACTTGATCAGCCTGACGGCGTCGATCTGTGCGAGAACCATTTTAAATGCACACAGTCCTGTCCCCGCTCAATCCTCATCACCAAAAGGATCAACGAAACAAAACGCATGATTAAGCTTAAAAAAGAAGAATGAACGTGCAGAGACGTTTCACCCTGGCACAAAACCGTATCATGTAACGATTTTATATACTGCCTGCAGTGAGATCTCCTGCTCAATGTGGCGTTTCGTAGGAGTCGAGCAACATCTCCTGTTGATCCGTTTCGTCAACTTTTATGTCGGGGTTGGTGTTCAGAATTCTGGCACACGAGTTCCAGCGCAGAATCGCGTCCTGATTCTTTGGATCACAGCCTTCCGTGGCCTCATTAAACATCTCCATCGCCTTCACAAACCAGTCATAGGAAGTAGCGCCCGCCCCGGGGCCGCCTTGTTTGAGATGAAATTTTGCTCTGCGTTCGTAGATGATTCCCATGTAATACGATTTGCAGTAAGAGGTGTTCAGCCTGACGACAATTTCCTTTGCCTGGTTGTATGAAGGATTAAGCCCGCTATGAGCGAACTTATCCGTCAAAGACAACAGCAGGGTAATCAGAGCTTCCTGATTATCCGGCTCTGTTGCCAGTATATCAAGACATATGCTTTCAGCATCATCTGGCTCACTGAGAAGCCGGTAACGCTTGGCCTTGCCAAGGGCGAAGGATATTGCCTCTGGTTTCAGCGTTTTTAATTCGATCATTTCGACCTCCATGTAGAGTTAGTCGCTTCGTTCTCATCACCGTATTCACACGTACAGAAAGAATTAATCACTTTAACCGAACACACAAGTTGAGATTTGTACTTTCCCCGGACATGAAAGACACTATTTCAGCAATTTACCATAACCATGTGGTTACAAACAGAACAGGCCCCCGACAACAGGACCACCTGTAAACGCAGGATGATTTTTAGGGTCTCTCAGAATGACTCAGGAGGATCTATGCAGGGGAAGCGATGGAAAAATTCGCCGGAACTCAAGATCAGGCCATCCTGCGAGGCAGTCAAGGGGAAATAATAAATGTAGTCAGGGCTCAAAATAACGTGATATGATGAATTGACTTTTATAAGAGGATCACTGACGTAATCATGGAAGAGATTGTTACATTTTCATGAGGGTTACTCCAGACATAGAGTGTAAGCTGCACCATGTCATGACTCCTAATCGAAAGCCTTTTCCAGAAGAGTTACAGCATGGCACAGGACAGTGTTGCAAAGGAAGCTGCTCGTGAGATCATCCAGCGACTCCGCGACAACCCGCAGGAAAGAATCCCGCCGTCTGAGCTTATTTTCACGGGAGTCTCGTTGCGGGGTGAGGATTTATCGGGGTTGAATCTGATCGAAGCCAATTTTGTCGAAGCCGATCTGTCGGAGGCTGATCTGAGTGGAGCCTGTCTTTTCAAGGCTGATTTCAGCAGGGCGAGTATGGTCAAGGCAAAACTCAATGATACCGAGTTGACCGGAGCCAATCTCACGGAAGCCAACCTGGAAGAGGCACAGGCCGAAAAGGCTGGTCTCGGGATGGCAACATTGAAGAAAACAAGGATGTTCAACACGGTACTCACCGATGCAACCCTTACCAAAGCGGATTTAACCGAGGCCGATTTACGGCATGCCAATCTCAGCAGGGCACGATTAAGAGAAGCAGTGTTTTACCAAGCGGACTGTACCGGAGCTGATTTTCGGGGGGCTGATATGTCTCTCTCCCAATTTGCTGGTGCAACAATGAATAACGCCGATATGCGGGATGCACGGCTGCGCCAGGTCAGTGGGTTTGAAAAAGCCACATGGTACGGAGTGGATATCCGTAATATCAACTTTGCCGGGGCCTATCGACTGCAACGGTTTGTGGTTGACGAGAATTATCTCAAAGAATTCAGGGATGCCAGTAAACTCAACCGGCTGATCTACAAACTATGGTCGATAACCAGTGACTGCGGCAGAAGCCTTACTCGCTGGTGTCTATGGATTCTCGGAATTATATTGCTTTTCAGCCTGCTCTATGCCTTCAGCGGCGTTGATTACGGCAAGTACGACAACTGGATCAGCCCCATTTATTATTCGGTAGTAACCATTACCACGCTTGGCTTCGGAGACATTATTCCAGCCACACCTGCTGCCCGGATTTTTACAATCTGCGAGGTTTTTATCGGTTACGTCATGCTCGGTGGACTGTTATCCATCTTCACCAATAAAATGGCCAGGCGCGGAGAGTGAGCCACCATGTTTAATTTTTTTAAACGAAGCCAGAAAGACCCAAGGGCAGAATTAAAAGCATTGCTGGGCGATTATGAGCTGCAGAGTTTTCCGGAAACGGTAATGAATGTTCTCGGCATGCTGCGTGATCCGCATTCGGAGACAAAAGATATCACAGACCATATCCAGATGGATCCCGGCATGAACATCAAGATCCTGCGGCTGGTCAATTCAGCCGCTTTCGGCCTGACCACCAAGGTTTCAAACCTCCATCATGCAGTCACCATTCTTGGCCGCTCCCGCCTGGAATCGATGCTCCTGAGCTACGCCGTTGCTGCTGCCATTCCTCCCTCCCTGGAGTGTATGGATGTCTCCCGTTTCTGGCTGGCCTCTGCCCGCCGGGCCTGTCTGGCCAGGCATGTAGCCCTGCACCTGCATGGTGCAACCCAGGCTGACAGCTTCACTGCAGCATTGCTGCAGGATCTGGCTATTCCCTTAATTTCTGAAGAAAAGAAAATGGTTTACAAAGATCTGTTGATAAAATGGCACACGGATACCGGCGATGATATCGATGTCATGGAACGGGAATGTTTTGGCTATGATCATCCGGCCATTGGCGCGCTGGTTGCTGAAGAGTGGGGCCTGCCGGATTACCTGATCCTTGCCATCGCCGGACATCATGACCTGTCCGAGCATTCATCGGCAGAGCCGGCGGTTCGGCTGGTTTCGCTGATTCGCTATTTTGATGAAGACGATAGCACCGACCGTCTGTTCAAAGCTGCTGAAAAAGATTTTAATATCAGCAGGAAAATGATGGCTGAGATGGTTTCCGAAGCCTTTGCCGAAGCGGAACAGGTTGCCGAAACGCTCCGCTAGAAACACCTGCATTTCTATTCCCCCCGCGAGTGGTTGATGATCACCGCAAGCTGACCGAGGATGCTTTGCCTGACCGGCAAACAAGCCGTCGCTACCCGGACGGTGAGTCCCTGTTCATACAATGTTAGCTGGTCGAATCCCATAAGAAAAGCTTTCGTTATCTCTGTCAAGAAAGTACTATGAGCTGCATGCCAGGTTACGTTTTCTACCTGCTGCCTCGCACCTCTGCTGTATCGAAAGAGCTGTTTCACATTCAAACCAAGGAGAAAACCAATGAAACGTATCATTTCAGCCAGTACGATCTTTTTTATGGTTATCGGAGCCATGCTGCTCCTTTTGCCCCTTTCCGGAAGCGCTGCAGAGCCTGTCGTAATCAAAGTCGGCACGGTAAATCCAGACACCCCGCGTGACAATTATGCGCTTGCCTATCGTTCTTTCAAGGACGAAGTAGAGAAACTCATCCCGGGACAAATCGAGTTCAAGTTCTACCCTCACCGCCAGCTTGGCGACGAAAAGGAAATGCTGGAGGGGCTCGCCTTTGGAACGCTCGACATGGCCATTATCACCAACGCCGTTGTCTCTAATATCGTCAGTGCCTTCATGCTCAATGACATGCCTTTCCTCTATGCAAATGCAGACCAGGCCCACGAAATCCTCGATGGTCCCATCGGCCAGGAAATGCTCGACATGCTGAGCGAGAAAAAGATCAAGGGTCTGGCGTTTTATGAAGGTGGTTTCCGAAATATGGTCAACAATAAAAGACCCATCAGCAAACCATCTGATGTAGAGGGTATCAAGTTTCGGGTCATGCAGGCACCTACCTTCATCAAAATGTTCTCCGCCCTTGGCGGCAACGCAGTGCCAATGCCCTACAGTGAAGCCTTCACGGCAGTGCAGCAGGGCACGGTTGACGGGCTGGAAATTCCCATTGCCTCGATCTTCAGCGCCCGTTATTACGAAATTATCAAGTACCTCTCCCTGACCCGTCATACCTACTCGGCCATAGTGGCACTGGTTTCCCAGAAAACCTGGGACAAACTTACCCAAGAACAGCAGGATGCTTTCCAGAAGGCCGCCCTGCTCGGCAACAAGGTCCAGCGTAAGACGGTTGGCGAGAACGATGCCATCCTGGCAAAGGAAATGGAAGAAAAGGGAGTCCAGATTAATGAGGTTGATGATCCCGCCGCTTTCCGGCAGCAAGTGCTACCGGTCTACGACGCCTTCCGCGACCAGATCGGTTCAGATCTGCTCGACAAAACGCTTGAAGCCGTCAAATAATTACGAGACTGTCGTCCGACCATCCGCTGCGTGCCAATCGCGGCGGATGGCTGTATAACTCAAGCCTGATCTCTCAAGACAACCAAGGTTCTTTCACTATGAATACCGTGGATACTATCGGTGCATGGGTTGCGCGTATAACAAGCTGGGTGATCATTGTCATGGCTTCTGTGATGATGATTGCCCTGATCTTACAGATTATTTTCCGTTATGTGTTCAACTCATCGCTCTCCTGGAGCGAGGAACTGGCCCTGTTTCTCTTCACCTGGGTGGTGCTGCTGGCCGGGTCTATAGGGGTGCGCGAGCACATGCATGTGCGCCTCATCCTGGTTCGCGACCGATTCGCACCGTTCGGGCGCCAATGTTTCGATTTTTTTGCGGAAGCACTGGCCATTGCCTTTGGCCTTCTGCTCCTGATCAAGGGCTGGGATTACACCGTGGCCACGGCAGAACAGGGCATGGTTTCCGCTGCGGTCCGTTATCCGCTTCAGTATCTCTATTTCGTCGCTCCTCTTGCCGGGGGATTAATCATATTTCACGGCACCATCAACCTTTTGCATCTCTTCCTCAATAACAAGGAGCCCAGGATATGACAGATGCCGGCTGGATTCTGCTGGGCTGCTTTGCCGTCTTTCTTTTCGGTGGGATCCCTATTGTCTTCGCTCTCGGTGTTGCTGCATCCATCGGCCTCTGGTATTCAGACATTGACCTGATGGTGGCGGTTCAGCGAACCATCTCCGGAACTCAGTCGTTCAGTCTTCTCGCAGTTCCGGGATTTATCCTTGCCGGTGAGCTGATGTATAGAGGCGGCTTGTCGCGCCGGCTGATCCGCATGTGCTATTCACTGGTGGCTCGTTTCCACGGTGGTCTGGGAATGGTGGTGGTCTTATCTGCAACCTTTTTTGCCGCTATCTCGGGTTCAGCGCCTGCAACGACGGCAGCTATCGGCAAGATCATGATTCCGGAAATGAAGAAGCGGGGGTATGAGCGTTCCTTTGCTACCGCGCTGGCGACAGCCTCCGGCCCCATCGGCCAGATGATCCCCCCGTCAATTCCGATGATCGTCTGGGGTGTTATCTCCGAAACTTCAATCACCAGGCTTTTTCTGGCAGGCATCATTCCGGGTCTGCTGATCGCGCTCGGACTGATGCTCCTCTGCTATATAAAAGATCTGATTGCCAAGAAAAAATTGGACTCTCAGAAGATCGATTACGCCGAAGTCCGCGCTGCCTTCAGGGACGGACTGTGGGCGCTGATTGCGCCAGTCATCATCCTGGGAGGAATCTACGGCGGAATTTTCACCCCTACCGAGGCTTCTGCAATCGGCGTGGCCTATGGACTGATAGTCGGTTTGTTCATCTACAAAGAATTGAGTTGGGCAGAACTGCCCGATGTTGTCCTGACAGCAATGAAAACCACCACCGTGGTCATTTTTGTTATTGCTACAGCGAGTATTTTCGGCTGGCTCGTGACCATGGAGGATCTGCCCAACGCCATCGCAAGAGGTTTTGTCGGGGTTTCAGACAATCCCATCGTCATCCTGCTGATGCTCAATGCCCTGCTGCTGTTCATTGGTGCGGTTATGGACAATATCGCCGCCATGCTCATCCTTGGCGCGGTGCTGACGAGCCTTGGCCAGCAGATCGGACTTGATCCCACACATCTTGGCGCTATTGTGGTCATTAACTTTGCCGTGGGCATGGCAACACCGCCGTTTGGCTACTCATTATTCGTTGGAGCTGCCATCAGCGGTATTTCGGTTGAGAAGATATCAGCTGCACTCTGGCCGATGCTGCTCGTTCAGATCGTCGTGCTGATGCTTCTCACCTATATTCCGGCCATCACCCTGTTTCTGCCAAACCTGTTTTTATAGGAGAAGGAATTATGGACCGAGACGTTGGACAGGCAACAAAAGATGCTCCCTATTGCGCTCCGTACCGTCCGAACCCCAGCGCGCCCAGGCACCCATTCCCGGCAGGAGCGTGTGACACACATGCCCATATCTGCGGACCTGAAGCCACGGTCCCTTATGATCCGGCCCGCATTTACACACCGCCGGATGCCTTGCTTTCCGACTATGAAAAGATGCTTAATACCATCGGAATTGAACGCATGGTTCTCGTGCAGCCAAGCATATACGGTGAAGATAACAGCGTTATGCTGAAAG
>CBDUGK010000084.1:0-17558 GCA_965366875.1 uncultured Desulfobulbaceae bacterium
ACGTTTTACGGCTGGATGGACAATATTCGCGACTGGTGCATTTCCCGACAGATCTGGTGGGGACACCGTATTCCGGCCTGGACCTGCCTCGACTGCGATGAAATGATCGTCGAAACGATGGCTCCTCGCCTCTGCCCATCCTGTGGATCGGCTGAGCTGGAGCAGGAAACCGATGTGCTCGACACCTGGTTCTCATCGGCGCTCTGGCCCTTTTCAACAATGGGCTGGCCGGAGCAGACCAGGGAGCTGAAGACCTTCTATCCCACCTCGATCCTGATAACCAGTTTTGATATCCTGTTCTTCTGGGTTGCCCGTATGATGATGATGGGTATTCACTTCATGGACGAGGTACCGTTCCGTGATGTCTATCTGCATGCACTGGTCAGGGATAAAGATGGCAAAAAGATGTCCAAGTCAACCGGCAATGTCCTTGATCCGCTCGACGTGATGGGCCGCTACGGCACTGATGCGATGCGCTTCACACTGATTGCCTTTGCGGCTCAGGGACGCGAGATACGGCTTGATGAGGACCGCATTGAAGGCTATCGCTTCTTTATTAACAAAATCTGGAATGCTGCCCGTTTTTCCCTGATGCATGTCAGCAGCTGCGATGATGCGATCCGGGATGCTGCAGACCGGCCGGCAGAGCTGCCGCTTGTCCATCAGTGGATTTTAAGCCGCACTGCTCACACCATCGATACGGTTCGACGGGGACTTGACGAGTACCATTTTAATGAAGTTGCCTCGGCGCTGTACCAGTTTATCTGGCACGAGTTCTGCGACTGGTACCTGGAGTGGATTAAAGCCGATCTTTTCAGTACTGACGAGCAGGCTAAAAATCAGGCGAGAGGGGTTCTCCTGGTCGTTCTTGAGACGTTTATCAAACTGATTCACCCGATTACCCCATTTGTTACCGAGGAAATCTGGAGTGTTTTACCTGGTGAAAGAACGGTGTTAATGCAGGAGCCTTATCCGCAGAGACGAAACGACTGGCTCAACGACTCCGCTGAAAACCAGATGAGCGTGCTGATGGGGATTATTTCAGGGATCCGCAATATCAGATCAGAGGCCGATGTGCATCCATCCAAACGAATTGAAGCCTATGTTACCAGTATCAGCGATGAACAGGGTGCTTTTGTCACTGCTTTTTCTTCAGCTATTTCAGACATGACCCGCCTGAGCGCACTGCATGTTCAGCCGGAAACTGAAAAACCCTCCGATGCTGCCACCTATATCTATAACGATATTGAAATTTATGTGCCGCTGAAGGGCTTGATCGACGTTGACAGCGAGCTGGAAAAACTTGCTCGGGAGCGGCTCAAGGTTGAAGCCGGATTAAAGCAGGTAAACGGCAAACTGAGTAACCAGAAATTTCTGGCAAATGCCCCTGAAGCGGTTGTTCTGAAAGAGAAAGAGAAAAAAGAAGAACTGGACAGCCGCTTGCTGAGAATTACCGAGGCAGAAGACAGATTAAAAGACAGCGCGCGCACCTGAACGGGAACACCGTGTTTTTTTATGAGATCGCATCATGGATACAAATCTTCTAAAACAGATCCTTCAATCGTTTCTTGCTGAGGATATTGGGCGAGGAGATCTCACCAGTGAGTCGATCTTCGCGCCCCAGGAAATGGGGGCTGCCTCCCTGGTGGCAAGGGAATCCTTTACCGCTGCGGGTGCCACCACTGTTGCAGCAGTGGTGTTTACAACCCAGAACCAGATGATTAAAACTGATTCGGCAGTTGCCGACGGGCGCCTGGTTCATCGCGGGGATGTGCTGCTCACTGTTTCCGGTCCGGTGATCGATCTGTTAAAGGCCGAACGTGTTGCTCTCAACCTGCTGCAGCGGATATCAGGTATTGCCACCGTAACGGCAGCTTTTGTTGAAAGAGTTAAAGGCTATCCGGTACGCATCTGTGATACGCGCAAGACCACTCCTGGACTGCGGATGCTGGAGAAATACGGGGTAACGGCCGGCGGGGGAAGTAACCATCGCTATAACCTCACCGACGGTATCATGATAAAAGATAATCACATTGCCGCCTGCGGCTCGATAACCAGAGCGGTGCAGAAAATCAGGGAACGTGTGCCGCATACCCTTCGTATCGAGGTGGAAACAGACACCCTTATCCAGGTCCGGGAGTGTCTCGACTGTGGTGTCGATATCATCATGCTTGATAATATGTCCCCGGCAATGATGACTGAGGCTGTTGCCATGATAGATGGAAATGCGCTTGTTGAGGCTTCGGGCGGAGTTACACTTGAAACGGTTGAAACAATTGCCAAAACGGGAGTTGACATTATTTCAATCGGCGCTCTGACACATTCGGCCCCCGCATGTGATATCGGTATGGACTGGTCGATCTTTTCACGATAACAGGAAAAGCTGCAATTATCCTTGATTTTTCTGAAAAAAATGTGCGATACTGGGTAGGTAGCGAGATGGCTGCATGTTTTCAGTGATGAGCATGCTTTTCGATATTGTTTAAACAGAGGAATTAACTGATGCGTTGTCCCAAATGCGGTTTCATTTCTTTCGACAACCTGGAATCCTGCTTGAAATGCAATAAGGACATTTCTGCTGCCACGAAGGCGTTTCAAGGCAGCATACAAAATGTCGCCACCCCTTCTTTTCTCAAATTCTCGGTTCCTGATGACGATATCCGTATCGAGGGTGCGGCCGAAGTAGGTGGAGAGATTGAGTTTGCTGACCCAGATCTTGAAATTCTTGTCGATGATGAAGAAGCTCAGGACCAGATTGATTTTAATCTTGATGGCGCCGATGACCCAGATGATAATCTTCCGCTCGCCGCAGATTTTGATGAGGGGGCAACCTTCGGCGACGATGGGGAAGACGATATTGACCTATCGGCAGATCTCGGCCAGTTTGAGGATGTCCCGGAGGAGGATACCTTCAGCTTCGATGATTTTGATGAAGAATCCGAAGTGTCTGAAGAAGCGGAGCTGCCAGACATGGACCTGCCCGATGAACTTAATGATATCTCAGATCTGCTGCCGCCTGACAGCATACCTGAAGAAGAGGTGTCAGCAGAACAAGTTGAGAAGCCTGTAAAAGCTGAACCCGAAGATGACCTCGATTTCAGTAATCTGGACTTTGATCTAAGCGGCGCCGAGGAAGTAACCGCCGGGCAGTCAGCTGTCGACAAGACAGCTCAAGATGGAGAGTATGAGGGAGTCTCCCCGTTGGACGCCACGGATATGGATGAAGACCTTGACTTTGAGCTTGATCTTGGCGGACTGACCATTAAAGACGCAAAGAATTGACAGAAATGGGGTGCCTGAAAGACAAAATCATTGACACTTTCGGTGATGTTTTGTAAATAAGCAGCTCTATTCGGTGCCGGGATAGCTCAGTCGGTAGAGCAACGGACTGAAAATCCGTGTGTCCCTGGTTCGATTCCTGGTCCCGGCACCAATAGTTTGCAGCAATATTAAGCCTTTAGCCGCCCCCATGGCTAGAGGCTTTTTTTGTTTGTGTATCTCGTTGCGCCTGTTAATCCTTGAGAAAAGCAGCAATTGCTGCGTACAGTGTATCGCACTCTTCCTTTACCAAATCCTCCAAATTGAGGAAGGCATGAATCATATCTTCAAAATGGAGGTTTTCAGCAGTTAGTCCACCAGCCTGTAACTTCTCAACATAGGCCAGGGCCTCATCGCGGAGTGGGCAGAATTCGGCAGTAATAACAAGTGATTCAGGCATTCTGCCGTCCAAAGCCATATAGAGAGGTGAAGCCTGCCTCCGGTCTACGCCCTTTTCAAAGTAGTTATTGAAAAACCACACGATCTTTTCCCGTTGGAGCAGGTACCCTCTGCCGTTCAACTCAATTGATGCCGAGCTCATGGTATAGTCAAGACTTGGGTAAATGAGAATCTGCCGCCTGATCTCTACCTCTTCGTCATGTCGGCAATGATGCGCCACCGTTGCCGCTATTGCCCCACCACCGCTGTCACCCCCTATGGAAAGATTTCGACTATGGCGTAGCTGTCTTGTTTCAAGAACCTCCCACAGATTTTTTATTACAGTGACAGCATCGGTGATGCCAGCAGGATAGCGGCACTCCGGTGCAAGTCTGTAGTCAACGGAAAAGACAATATGCTCTGTTTCCCGGGCAAGTCTCCTGCAGATAGGATCATAGACGGTAATGCCGCCAGCCATATGACCGCCGCCATGAAAATAGATCAAGACCGGAAGCCGACGCTCGGGGTCTGGATGATATATCCTGACAGGAACGTCGAACTCCTTTCCCTCAACCAGATCATCCTGGACCCATTCAATAGTTGTCTTTCTCTTTACCCATGTCCAGGTCATGCCGGCAAGACCTTCTCGCGCATTGGTCGGTGTCGCTTTAAATCCCGTTTCCTCAAGTTCCTTGACGAGCTTGTTATATGCCTCCAGCCAATGTGCGAGTTTTGCTGAAACCTGTCGCATCATATGCTCCTTATGGGGGGCCTGTGAAAGAACCCTTTTCGTGGCGTTGTGCAAAACACCCTGTTTTCGAGTCAAGCAGCCTCATTTCGCTTTCGCATTTTGTCATGAGACCGCTTCTGCAAGGTTATCCAATAACGTGTCATGTCTGGGCATTTAATAACCTGAATTAGCTCAAAAAACGATGTGAAATTTAGGCAAATCCGGCTCCATTGCCGTTTTTAGTGGAACACTATGGGCTCTACCGTTTGCGTTGTGTCTCGGCCAGGATATCCTGGAAACACCCTCGGTGTGATCAGGATTGCACAGATGGTAACCCCTGCATGATATTGTTATGGCCGTAACCACATTTCCGAACACCCAGCCTAAAATGAACAGCGCAGATCCACAGGAAGCACCGAAAAATAGGATTGCAGCACGTTTGACAGAGATTTGAACTAAAAAATAGGTATATATACGGATTGTTTGGTCGTTGGGAATGGTGTAGTATTATAATGAATAATGAGTTGAAAACCACCCCCAGTATCAATCAAAAACACATCTATTTAAATGGAACGAAAGCACAACATATTTACTGACACTATTATGAAAGTAGGTCTGGATTGTAATAGAAATTTCGATTGTTTAGATGAAGAATTTTGTAAGAAGGTTGACGGTGTCGTTGCCTGTGATCACCCCCAATACGAAAAATGTAAATTCCGTTTTGGAACTTCTTTACCGAACCCTGTGTGTATGTGCTGGGTTAAGACAGAAAAAGAAACCAAGTATTGTCAGTAGCTGTCACCCAGCGTCTAAATTTGATCCGATTAAGCGTTAAATAGTGCCCTTCTGCTCTAAATTCAACAGGCGCTATCATTTCTCTTCAAACCCCTTTTATATCGTCAATCTGCTGTTTTAACCTGCGCCTACCTACGCAGGAGACGTGGTAACTCATAACCATTTCTCGCCGGCTGGAGTATACAGGCAGTGACTGCTGTCTGGATATGAGTTTCTCTAGTTTCTTTAGGGCAGCAATCTGCAGCATAGGCCAGATCGATATTTTTTTATTGACTGTTGGTGAGTTATCCTGATAGAAATTGATCCCTCTGGCTATTCCATTCAGACTGGATTGGAAATTTGAGAGCTGACATCATCCCAGCACAGCACCGTACCTTTATCCTCGAGCATATCAGGCAGCGCAAAAAGAAATCTGATGCTGGTCGATTCTTCCAGATTTGGCCTGGTGGCCTTTGGTGAAGCCTTTGCGATTGACCGCAGGTCTGAAATCATTACAGATCGTTCCTTTCCTCGGTCGGTGGTTAAAATAATTGAGGAAACGGGAGCAATGGTTACCGTTGTCTAAAAAGAACTGCATAATCTAAAACACCTATAACCGGAGAGAAAGAAATGAAAAAGAAATTAACCCGATTTGACCTGCAGGAAATGAAAGACAAGGGCGAGAAAGTCGTCTGGATGACCGCCTACGATTTCGTTACCGCTCAGCTGGCAGAGGAGTCGGGAATGGAGATGCTGCTGGTGGGCGACAGCCTCGGCATGGCCGTTTACGGCTACCCTGGAACCGTGCCGGTGACCATGGACCAATGCATCTATCATACAGAAGCGGTGCGTCGCGGTGCTCCCAACACGTTTATTATAGGCGACATGCCCTTTGGTTCCTACCAGACCGGAGTGCAGGAAGCCTGCCAGAATGGTGTCAGGTTCCATAAGGAGGCGGCGGTAGACTGCGTCAAACTGGAAGGCGGTGTGCGTGTTGCTGCAGTTATCAAAGCGATCTGCGACGGCGGCATGCTGGTTATGGGGCATATAGGGCTGACTCCTCAGAGTTCCGGCGCCCAGGGTGGTTTTCGCGCCCAGGGACGCACTGCCGAGAGTGCAAAATCCATCATCGAAGATGCCAGGGCCGTTTATCAGGCGGGGGCTTTCTCTATACTGGTGGAAGGAGTACCGCCGGAGGTTACCGAGGCGATCATGAAGGAAGTGCCGATACCGGTGTACGGCATCGGTGCCGGCCTCTGCGATGGCCAGGTGATGATCTGCGCTGATATCCTCGGTCTCTTCCAGGCTTTTACCCCTAAGTTTGTCAAAAAATACGGAAATGTAGCAGAGGAGTATCGCAAGGTATTCAGCGCCTATGTGGATGATGTCAAAAAAGGTACCTTTCCGGCCAGGGAGCACACCTATAAGATGATAGATGGAGAGGCGGACAAACTCTAAGCGAATGAATATATCAAAACACTCTTTACGAGAAGTTGCACAGTATTATGACACAAAAAGCACAAGAATTTGAACTGAAGATAGGCAAAGGAACGGTCAGTTTTTCTATACCCGAAGAACAGTTGCTGGATAACATTGTCGGACGAAACCAGCCACCGCCGCCAGACCTGACAGCGGCCTATCGGCATGCACTTGACAATCCCATTGACAGTCCTCCTCTTAAAGAGATTGTACGTCCGGGCGAGACAGTTGCTATAACCGTTAGTGATATCACCAGGGCCTGGCAGCGCAATCACCAGACGCTGCCGGTTCTGATCGAGTACCTGACTGAAGCGGGAATAAAAAAGCAGGATATCACCATCATCATTGCTGTCGGCGCGCATCGTCAGAACAGTGAGGATGAGTTTGCTGAGCTTTGCGGCCAGGAGGTGTGCGACAGTGTCAAGGTGATGAATCACAATGCCTGGGACACGGAAAACATGGTCTACTACGGAAAGACAAGCCGGAAGACCGAAGTTTCGGTGAACCGGGTCGTTGCCGAGGCTGACAGGGTTATTCTGACCGGGGGGGTTATTTACCACTACATGGTGGGTTATGGCGGCGGGCGCAAGTCGATCATGCCAGGTGTCGCATCGCTGAAGACCATCCAGCAGAGTCATATGTGGGCCATGGAAAAGGAAGTGGGTGGGGGCTCGAATCCTCTGGCCGCGAATATGAAGACGGCAGGCAATCCCGCACATGAGGATATGGTCGAGGTGGCGGCATTTGTCAAACCTGACTTTCTGATCAACGTGGTGCCAAACCTCGATGGAGACATAACCGGCATCTTCACCGGCAACTGGATCACAGCCTGGCATGCAGCCACCCGGATGGTGGACGATATTTTCGGGGTGGAGATCGAGGAGCAGGCCGATATCGTCATCGCCTCGGCAGGCGGTTACCCCAAGGATATCAACCTCTACCAGTCGCAAAAGACCATAGACAACGCCGTCTACGCCATGAAACGGGGCGGGGCGGTTATCCTGCTGGCAGACTGCCCCGACATTAAGGACCCAAGCGAGTTTTTGGACTGGTTCGACAATCCGACACCGTTCGAGCTGGAAAAGGCTGTTCGGAAAAATTTTCTTATTTCCGGCTGGGTCGCCGTACGGCAGCTGGAGTACGGCAGCCTTGGAACCATCATCATGGTCACCCGGAAGGACAATATTGAACTGGCCAGGCGGGCCGGGGTCCTGGGGGTTGCCTCCATCGAGGAAGCCCTCAAGATAGCTTATGAGAAATGCGGCAGTGACACTCCCAAAGTTACGGTTATGCCGCAAGGTGCCAATACTTTTCCCATTCTCAAGGTCTGAAAACCGGGGAAACAAGGGAAAGTGTTAGGCGTTTATATTTATAAATACAGTATATTATGGAGGTAGTCATGCACAAAAAATTGTTGGCAGTAGTTCTGTTTTCATTGTTTGTTGTCGTCTCTCTTTCTTCGGCGGTCACCGCCAAGACGATACTCAAGCTCGGGACTTCAACCCAGCCCAGCCACATCTATAACCTGGCTGCGGAAAAATTCGGTGAGATTGTTGCCGAAAAGAGCGGTGGCGAAATCGAGGTTCAGGTCTTCCCGGCCGCCCAGCTTGGTTCCGAGCGGGATATGGTAGAAGGTCTGCAGCTCGGCTCGCTTGAGATGACCCTGACCTCCACCGGCCCCATGGGCAATTTTGTTCCCCAGGTCAAGCTCTTCAATCTTCCGTTCCTCTTCAAGGATCGCGAGTCCTGCTACAAGGTGCTCGATGGTGAGATCGGCACCGGGATCGCCGATCGGTTCGTAAAAGTTGGCATTCGCTCTCTCGGCTGGTTTGAGAATGGTTTCAGGAACATCACCAACTCCAAGGTTGCTGTGGAAAAACCTGGAGATATGAACGGCATGAAGATCCGCGTCATGGAAGACGATGTCTTCATCCTTACCATGAAGGCACTTGGTGCCAGCCCGCTGCCGATGGCCTTTGGTGAACTCTATACTGCGCTGGAACAGAAGACCGTCGATGCCCAGGAAAATCCACTGGCGGTCATCCACTCTTCCAGGTTCTTTGAAGTCCAGAAATATCTGGCGATGACTGGACATTTCTACTCTCCTGCGGTCCTGCTGATCAGTGAGATCACCTGGCAGACACTGAGTCCTGAACATCAGAAGATCGTAACCGAAGCTGCCGCCCAGGCGCGCGACTATGAGCGTCAGCTCAGCCTGAAGGCCGACGAGGAACTGGAAGCAGCCTGTGCCAAGGAAGGGATGATCATAACTCGTCCGGACAAAGCTCCGTTTGCTGAAGCTGTGGCCTCCGTATACACTAACCCTGATGTTGTTAAGGCGATCGGAGGCGGTGATGCGGTGGAAGGTCAGAAGCTGATCGATGCGGCGATCGCTGCAGCCAAATAGTTTTTACCAGAAAACAGAGCAGTATATATACCTTCTCAGCCTGAACTCCTTGCCTGTAAGGGCTGAGAAGGTCTTATTTTACCCAGCGCTTGAGCGGTGCTGCGCTGATGGATGTTTTGAAAATTATATAACCTAACTGGAGGCCAGCGGTGTTGTCCGGATTGTCAAAAAGCCTGGAAATAATGGATCGGCTCATCAACTGGTTTCTGGCCACGTTGATGGCGACGATGGTGGTGATAATTGCGGCACAGGTCTGGTATCGATTTGTGCTTAACAACCCGCTATCCTGGTCGGAAGAGGCGGGGCGCTATCTCTTTGTCTGGATCTCCTTTATGGGGGCGGCAGCAGGCGTGCGCTATCAGGTGCATCTGGGGATTGATCTGATGGACAAACTCCTGCCACCGGAGTTGTACCGCTGGGCGGTGGTGCTGGTCAACCTGATCATCCAGATTTTTCTGGCAATGATCATTTACTGGGGCTTTAAGATTCTCGGGGTTATCAGGTTCCAGGAGTCGGCTTCCATGCATATATCCATGGCCTATCCGTATCTGGCAGTGCCGGTGGGTTCGATCTTCATGTTTATCAACTCAGTGCGGGTCCTGGTGGCAGCGCTCAGAAACGAGACTTTGGACAGGGAGGTGCGGATATGACGCTGGTGCTGTTTGCATCCCTTCTCTTCTGTTTTATCATCGGCGTTCCGATTGCCTTCTCCCTCGGGATCGCCTCCGTGGCTACCCTTGAAATTGCCTCAAACCTGCCTCTGACCCTGGCGGCGCAGAGGCTTTTTACCGGAACTGATTCCTTCCCTCTGATGGCTATTCCTTTTTTCATGCTGGCGGGTGAGTTGATGGAATCCGGGGGTATTTCACGGCGCCTATTCGATTTTGCCCACGCCCTGGTAGGTTTTGTTGCCGGCGGCCTGGCCATGGTTGCAGTTGTGGCAGCGATGTTCTTTGCCGGCATCTCGGGTGCGGCTGCGGCCGATACCGCAGCGGTTGGAGCTGTTTCGATTCCCGCCATGATCAGGAAAGGTTACGACAGGGGCTTTGCCGCCGCAGTACAGGCGGCTGGCGGTTCAATCGGCGTTATCATCCCACCCTCGATTCCGATGATTATCTTCGGGGTTGTTGGCGGCGTGAGTATCGGCAAGATGTTTCTCGGCGGCTTTATTCCTGGCGCACTGATCGGTGGCAGCCTGATGCTGGTCAGCTACGTCCTGGCAAAACGGGCGGGTTATGAGAAGGATACTTTTCTGGGGATAAAAGAGATCGGACGCACCTTTCTCGGTGCCTTCTGGGCGCTTCTGATGCCGTTGATCATCCTGGGCGGTATTCTCGGCGGTGTCTTTACCCCGACAGAAGCGGCAGTGGTTGCCGTGCTCTATGGAGTTTTCGTGGGTTTTCTTGTCTATCGTGAACTCAGGCTCAAGGAACTGCCGAAAATCCTTGCCAAAGCAGCGATCTCGACGTCAACGGTCATGCTCCTTATCGCCACCGCCAACATTTTTGGCTGGCTCCTCACCGCAGAACGGGTGCCGCAGTCAGTGGCTGCCTATCTTGTGAGCCTTACCTCCTCACCCTTTGTGCTCTATTCGCTCATCCTGGTCTGCCTGCTGGTGATAGGTACCTTTATGGAAACCTCTGCCTCGCTCATTATCCTCACCCCGGTGTTCCTGCCGGTTATTCAGCAGTTCGGCATCGATCCGGTGCATTTCGGGGTGGTGATGGTAACGGCGCTGGCCATCGGCATGCTGACTCCGCCGCTCGGTATCTGTCTCTTTATCAGTTGTAATATTGCCCAGATTCAGCTGTCGGAAATTATCCGCTACATATTGCCGTTTCTGCTGGTGATGATCGGCGTTCTGCTGCTGATCACCTATGTACCTATATTAGTAATGTTTATCCCGAATATGTTTGGAGGTTGATGCGATGCCACAGGTGAGTTTTCCTTTTGACGGTGAGCCCTACAGCTTTGAAATAGAGAGTGAAAATCTGATAGAGGTGCTCAGCCCCAAACCCTGCAAGCCTCTTGCCAATCTGGATCATGCCATAGAGCAGGCACTTGATTCCCCCATAGGAATGAAAAAGCTGGAGGATCTTGTTACGTCCTCGGATCGTGTTGTCATTGTAAGTGATGATATTACCAGGTTGACCCCGTCCGACCGAATCCTGCTGCCAATGTTAAAAAGATTGAATAGCGCCGGCATCCCCGACAGCAATATCTGCTGCATTATGGCTCTTGGCACCCACCGCTATATGACTGAAGGAGAAATGGTGGAGAAAGTCGGGCGGGCGGTCTATGAGCGAATCAAAGTGGTCAATCACGAGTGGCGCAACAAGCAGGCGCTCCTGGATATGGGGCGATCCCGTCAGGGAACGCCGCTTACCGTTAACAAACTGGTTGCTAGAGCCGATGTGGTCATCGGCCTCGGGGCGATTGTTCCCCATCATATCCCCGGGTTTTCGGGATCTTCCAAGATCATCCAGCCGGGAGTCTGCGGGGCTGATACCACCGCGGAGACCCACCTGCTCTCTTGCGGGAGCGGCGGCGATTCCTTCCTCGGCATCCCTGACAACCCGGTGCGCCGGGATATGGATGATATGGCGGACATGATTGGCATGAACACCATCTTCAACGTGGTCATGGACAGTCACGGCGGGGTGATGGACCTCTTTTTCGGCGAAAAGCGCGCGGCTTTCCTCGAGGGTATCAAACTGGCAACGGATATTTACGGGGTCACCTACAACGAGGTGCCGGATATCGTCGTTTCCAACTCCTGCCCCTGCGATCTCGACTTCTGGCAGTCCCATAAGTCCCTTTATCCAGCCCAGCGGATGGTGAAACCTGGCGGAGTAATCGTCGTCTGTACCCCTGCTCCTGAAGGGGTAAGCCCTGTGCACACTGATCTGCTCGACTACACCTCCTGGTCGTCAGAAGAGATCAAGGCGGGATATCGGGACGGCACGATCAAGAACGGTGTCGCCGCGGCTCTTGCGACAGCATGGGCGATTGTACGGGAAAAGGCTGACGTTATCATGTATTCGCCAGGCATTCCCGAGTCAGATAAAAGAAGACTGGGTTTTTCCCATGCCGAATCGATCGAGGAGGCGGTAGCCGAGGCCTTGAGGCGTCAAGGTCCAAAAGCTCGGATCTCTGTGCTGACCCACGCCCCAGATATGCTGCCAATAGCAAACCGAGCACTAAACGGAGCATAAGTCCGCAAAAATGACCGTTGCGACTCAAGCTTTGAAAATTGCGGTCATTGCCGATGACCTTACCGGGAGTGCTGATACCGGAGTGCAATTCTGTTCAGTGGTAGGACCGGTATACCTCACAAGCCTGGGAGATGGCGACGTTAAGCTGGCGCCTGAAGGCTTTGATTCTCCTGGAATCTCTATCAATACCAATAGCCGGCACGTTTCGCGGGCAGAGGCCGCGGTCAGGGTGAAGATGGCGGTTACAGGACTGAAAGCGAGCGGACTGCAGGCTGAAATCATCTATAAAAAAATTGATTCCAGCCTGCGGGGAAATATCGGTGCTGAGTTGGACGTTCTTCTTGCTGAAACGGGTGCTGATGCATGTTTTGTGGCTCCGGCACTGCCCGCCCAGGGTCGAACTACTGAGAGCGATATCCACAGACTGCATGGAATCCCTGTTGCTGAGACTGAAATTGCAAAAGACCCTCTCTGTCCGGTCTCCGAGTCCCGCTTATCCGCCTATCTGCAGGGACAGAGTGAGCTGAAAGTTGGCCATGTTAATCTGGCAACTAACGATAGTGGCGTCACATTTGCCCTTGAGAAGGTCAAAGGATTACTTGCTGAAGGCTTTTGTCATATCTGCTTTGATGCAGTTGATGATCATCACCTCGATCGTATTGCCGAACTCGGCAGGGTCCTTTCGAAAGAGATGAAGATCCTCTTTTGCGGTTCTGCTGGATTGGCAGCAAGCCTTTGTCGTTTGCTACGCCCTGGTAGTTCTACCGGGGGCAGTGAGATGAGTGGAGGGAAGGAACGTATCAGACAAAACATTGCAAAGTGGCTGATGGTATGCGGTTCCGCCTCGGATACAGCCAAACGTCAAGTTGACAGGCTTGCCCAAAGTACCGGGTGGGAGCATAGAGCCCTTGATCCTGATTTCTTACTGGCGGATGGCAGCAGCAGGGAGAATCGTGTGCGGTTAAAAGAATTCTATGGGAACCTGCCGGACGGAAACGGGATCCTTTCAATCGGCTCCAAAAGACAATATCCGAATGTTGATCCCGAAGAGCTTGTGAAGCGGTTTGCCGCCATTGGAGCTAAGCTGGCGATCACAACTAAACCGGAAATTCTTTTCCTGACTGGCGGTGATACCGCTGAGGCAGTGTTGAAAAAAATTGGTTGGTCCGGAATCAAACTCTATCGTGAAGTCCTGCCCGGCCTCGTGCAGGGTGAACTTTGTGGAGGACCCTTAGGCGGGTCAATCGTCGTGACAAAAGCCGGGAGCTTCGGTGAAGAGGACACTCTGGTAACATTGGTGCAGCAACTATCCTGAAATACAACGCAGGCAACGAGAAATCAGCAAATGAATATGAAAGACAGCAAGAAACGCCCTGTTCTCGGTATTACCATGGGGGATCCCGGTGGTGTTGGGCCCGAGGTATGCGTTAAGGCTTTACACTCTGAAGACATCTATGACCGTTGTTGTCCTCTTGTTATCGGCGATGCTGGTGTAATCGACGATGCAATTCGATTTACCGGACTCAGTCTCGGTGTAAGGAAGTGTCGTTCGGTCAAGGATGCACAATTTGTCTATGGTACGATCGATGTCTTTGACCTGGCCAACCTGCCTCTCGGTGATCTACAGTATAAAACGGTCACTGCCGCCCAGGGAAAGGCATCCTTTGAATATGTAGCCAAGGCGATAGAACTGGCCCTTGCCAAAGAGATAGATGCTACCGTCACCGGCCCGATCAACAAGGGGGCGATAAACGCAGCTGGAATCCACTATGCAGGGCATACAGAAATCTATGCCGACAAAACAGACACCCGTGATTACGCCATGATGCTGGCGGAGGGCAATTTCCGCGTCACCCATGTCTCGACCCACGTTTCGCTTCGCGAGGCCTGTGACCGCGTAAAAAAAGATCGCGTCCTGAGAGTGATCAGGTTGACAGACTCGACCCTCAAAGGCCTGGGTATCAAGGCGCCTCGGATCGCCGTGGCGGGATTGAACCCCCACTGCAGTGAAGATGGGTTGTTCGGCTGGGAGGAGCAGAAGGAAATCATCCCGGCAATCAAGGAAGCGCTCGTCGAAGGAATCGGGGCTGAAGGACCCCTGCCTGCCGACACTGTTTTCTCCAAGATGCGGGGCGGCATGTTCGATGCAGTGGTGGTTATGTACCACGATCAGGGGCATATCCCCACCAAACTTGTCGGCTTTCAGTACGACGAAAAAACGGACAGTTGGGGACAGATGGCAGGAATCAATGTGACTCTTGGCCTGCCGATTATCCGCACCTCTGTGGACCACGGCACCGCCTTTGACCGCGCCGGAGAAAACCGGGCCACCCCTCAGTCAATGATTGAGGCCATCGAGATGGCTATACTTCTGGCGGAGAAGTAGCCCGGAATGCTCAATGGGCGAAAAGATCGGATAATTTTTTACAAAAATCCAGTATCCTTGTCAGACATGGTTTCGCTCTTTGCGCTCAGATATTAAACACCAAAGATGGTTGAATATAGCTTGGGATTTGAGTTAATTGCTCATAACCTGAGCAAATACCCTCTTGTTCGATGGCTGATTCATTATAACAATGAGAACTCTTCAGGGTAAACTGCGCTGTGAGCCTACACCGCAGAAAGCGACTGCTTATCACCTACTTTGGACAATTTGACAACATACTATTTCTTTATCAAATCTCACATGATAGTCTAAGTGAAAATGGAGGCCACCATGAATGAACAGAACGCTGCTGAGATACTGAAAAAGGCGATCATCCTGGAAAAACAGGGGCAGGCATTTTACAGAAGTGTGTCGGAAACCACAGCTATTGTTTCCCTGAAGAATCTGTTTGACAGAATGGAAGAAGAAGAAAAAAGTCATGAAAATACTCTTAGAGCTCAGCTTGATTGTCTCATCAATAAGGGCGAATTCAATACTGATTTAGCAAAAAACGATCAGGAGGAATTTGCAGAGATAGTTTTTTCAGATGATATAATCAAAAGTATCAAAGGTGCCGATTATGAGGCATCAGCGATATCAGCCGCGATGGGTCTCGAGGTTCGGTCTTCTGAATTTTATTCGGAACAGGCAGAAGCCACAGATGATGCTACAAAAAAAGAGCTCTTTTCATCCCTGGCGAAATGGGAACGGTCACATCTGAAAGTTTTGTCTGATTTAAACAGAAAACTGCTCGAACAGGCTCTCAGAGAAGATATATATTAAAAGAAAGTAGATGATCAAAGACAGATTAAGCTCACCTGCCGCCATGGAGCGCTGCAGATTACCGTTCTTTCTTTTGGAGGCAGAGGTGCCGCCAAACTGATGATGCCGGCTGCTTTTCTTTGGTCAGCACTTCCCGCCAACAGCAACCAGACTGATTCCAAGTTTCTTTTCCAAAGCCTGTACCTTCTTGAGCTTGTCGGCAGATAACTCCGCAATCGGAGAATCATTACAGCTGAAAGCAAGCAGCGGTGAATGGATATCTTTTTCTAATGTATTGATTTCCTGCAGATCTTTTTCTGTCAAATTCGATAAACTGCAAAGCATGGCTCTACCTCCTTCAGATGTTATGGTCGAAAAAACATTCGACCTGCGTGATATTCTGAGACTATAATGACTCACCAACTCTGTGCAAAAAAATCAGATAAAAGCCACGTATTCATCTGTTTTATGTCTGTTTCAAAGCCACCTCCCCTGAGCACTGCAACTCAGTTTGCAATGACAGCTCAAATTCTTGAAAGGACAGCGATTGCAGCAGATGGTGCTCACCCCGGTCACAAAGATCACACAGCTCAGTGAACGGACTTCACTCTGCCGACAAGACCGTTTTCCAGGCGAACCTTGATTCCGTGGGGATGAGTGGGGGACTTTGTCAGGACATCTCTGACAATGCCCTCTGTCAGTTTTCCCGTTCGTTGATCCTGCTTTAATACTATGGACACTTTCAGTCCGACGCTGATATCCGCTCGTTTTGTTCCGTTGTGCATCATTACCCCTCTTACCTTGGCTTTACTGAGGATCTCCGATCTGATCACATACGAAGAGTTGATTACATAAATTCAAGATTTCCGGTAGAAACTATTCAGGGAAAAAAAGTCGGCCAATGCGGCAAACGATTTTATATGGCAGCTCGAAAAGGGTTCGTAACAATCCCTGATGGGTGGCACTCTGTCTGGCACCACCAAGTTTGAAGTCGGAGTGAAACTTTTTGCCACATGAAGGACAAGCCATCAGCATTCCACCGATATCTTTTGGGAAACGCAACCGCTGGCCACATTTGGGGCACTTTTTCTCTGTATGTTCAGTCATGATATTAGAATTTGAAACGCACCTGTCAACAGCCGTATTATATTGTTTTATCAGAAATTACTTTACGCACACCAGCCCTTGGGAGCAGGACTATATGACCGTGAAAAAGAGTCTGGCCTGCTGATTAACCCCTGAAACGATACGAGTGTCCTGGGTAACCGTCAGAAATGCGGTATGAAAGCAGTTCTTTTCATGCCAAGCGATTTGGGGCCTGCGATCAAATAATGTATCAGTCTAGGGAGAATCAACCTGATCGAAACTCCTGATTATCTGCTGCAGTGTTCCATTATTTTTAATCTCAACAACAAACTTAGCCAGGTAGTCAAAACCGGCAGGACGACCTTGCGGCATACACATTGCCTGGTTGATAACCATGAACGGCTCATTCAGTACCCTGAAAGCCCCATTTTTTTCAGCAAAATTGAGTAATGGAAGTTTTACGCCGGCAGCGACTTCAAGCCCTTCCTCGACAAACAAGTCTACAGCCCCCGGGGTGGTTTTTGCACGAATTAATTCAGCTGATTTCAGGTTTCTGGAAAGATAAAGATCATATGCAGCATTTTTGCCAACAGCAATTCTCACCCCGGGGTGATCCACGTCCTCATTTGAAACAAAACGCGACTCAGTCCGTACCAGGTAACTGCCCTCAATAGCAAGGTAGGATTCAGTAAATGCAATCGTTTCCGCGCGTTTGGGGTCAATGGCCAGAAAGGCTATTGTCCAGGCATCCTGCTCAAGTGCTCCAACGACTTCCCCTGCCGATGTGAAGGGTATGAGTTGCAACTCAACCTCAAGGCGGTGCGCCAGCTTTCGGGCGATCTCAACTGATATACCCTTTAAACCGTCTGAACCCGAATTTTCCTGGGCTAGAACTGCATTGCCAAGATTAATTGCAGCCCGCAGCGTTCCGCCAGGGGCCAGGTCTTTGCGTACAAGAGACATTTCATGGTGTTTCATATATCC
>CBDUGK010000085.1:0-17528 GCA_965366875.1 uncultured Desulfobulbaceae bacterium
ACTTGGTGCCGAAGAGAAGACTCGAACTTCCACGGGGAAACCCCCACTAGACCCTGAACCTAGCGCGTCTACCAATTCCGCCACTTCGGCAACGGTGTGGTGAATATGATTTCTGTACCTCCTTTTGTCAAGACTTTCTTGATATCAGGTTGAAAAAAGAAATGGTATCTGCAGCAGAAATGAAAATATTCAGAAGCCTCGATGAGATTACCGAACCGTTTGCCAACCCCTGTGTCACCATCGGCAACTTCGACGGCGTTCATCTCGGGCACCAGCTGCTCTTCATGGAGGTCGTGCGGCGCGGTCGGGCCAACAGCGGCTGCAGTGTTGTCGTGACCTTCGATCCTCATCCATTGAGGATTCTCAGGCCAGATGGAATCAAGCTCATTTCCACGATTGAACAGAAAATCGAACAGATTGAAAAGGCCGGGATTGATGCGCTGATCATCATTCCTTTCGACCTGTCATTTGCAGCAACGACTGCTGAACACTTTGTCGATGAGATCCTGCTCAAGAAAATCGGCATGACCGAGCTGGTGGTCGGCTATGACTATGCCTTCGGCAAAGGCAGAAGCGGAGACACCAGGTTTCTGAAAAACAAGGGAGAGGAGAAGGGATTCCCGGTCGCGGTTGTGGATGCTCACTACCAGGACGGCAACCTGGTCAGTTCAACGAGGATCAGGGAGCTGGTGCACCAGGGGCGGATGATGGATGCCAGGGAACTCCTGGGGCGGCCCTACCAGATCAGGGGTGTTGTCCAGGTAGGCAAGCAGCGCGGCGGCAAGGAAATCGGTTATCCCACAGCCAACCTGCAGGTGAATGAGAATGATCTTGTGCCGCGAATCGGGGTGTATGTTACCCAGGTGATCTGCGAAGGAAAATGTTACGGCGGCGTTCTCAACATCGGCTATAACCCGACCTTCAGCGAGAACCGTCTGGTCGCGGAAACCCACATATTTGACTTCAACAAGGATATTTACGGCAAGCCGATAAAACTGAACCTGCTGAAATTTATCCGGGACGAGAAAAAGTATCCGGGCATCGGTGAGTTGGCCGAGCAGATAAGCCGTGATGTGATAGAGGCAAAAAAGATTCTCAGCGCCAGCCGGAAGGAGCTGGGTGTCTCCTGCCAGGCTGAATCGGGGCTGTCTTCATGAGGATTGCAGAAGGTGGGTGTTTGTTTTTATGCTTGAAAGTGGGTGGTGGGTGTCTATAATGTATGCCGCAGAGATCACCCGGACGGGCTGTGCGCTGATTACCGGGCATATAGAACAGGAAAATACAGCCTGGCAGCAGCTGTTTTGCTGCCGGCACCATATGAGAATCAAGGAGCACGGGTATGGCAGAACAGTTGAAAGAAGATCTTCCGAAGGTTATCGCCGAAATGGAAAAAAAATGTGGTGAGCATCCGGATAACGTGATGGCTCGGCACCACCTGGGGCTTGTCTACATGAAGGCAGGCCGTATTGACGAGGCGATCGCTTCTCTTGAAAAGGCAATCAAGCTTGATCCCCAGTCCGCAGAGAGCATGATCAATCTTGGCGCCATTCACTTCGGCAAGGGCGATCTGGAACGGGCCAGGGAACTTAACATCAGGGCAATTGGTGTGAATACAAAAGCAGCTCAGGCACATGCCAACCTTGGTCTGATCTGTCAGCAGCAGAATGAGATTGAAAAAGCAATTGAGCACTACGAGAAGGCGATCAGAATCGATGATACCCTTGCCACCGTCTGGATGAACCTGACCTCCGTCCTGACCATGAAAGGAGACGATGAGCGGGCGCTTGAAGCCGCCCGCAAGGGGCTGGAGCATGACAGCGAGTCTGGGCTTGCCCACAATAACCTGGCCGTAGCCCTCTACTTCAGCGAGCAGTTCAGCGAGGCAAAAAAACATCTGGATAAGGCCCGGGAACTCGGCTATTCGGTGGATCCCAATTTTATCGCCGGCCTCGAGGAAAAACTCGGCTGAACAGTATCTTCGGCTGCGGAAGGGCGGCGAGCAGGACTATGAAGAAGAAAACGATGATAAAACGACCCTGGTGCCCGTTCTGCGGGCAGAAGGTCGACAGAGCGTCCGATATGCCGAACCGCAAGATGAGAGAGTTCAGCGTCGGCAAATGTACCTGCGGTGCGGTTTATTCATGCGATCCCACCGGGCACAATGTCGGTGCGGCGATGGTTGAGACACTCGTTCATGCCTGCGGCGACAACTGGGATCTGGCCTGGGAGCTGATGCCCGAGGATGATTACCTGACCGGCAGGGTTGAAGATTATGATGAAGAAACGCACCAGGTAACCGATCTCAGGCACGTTGACGGCAGAGCGGTGCGCGGGGTTCTCTATTTTGTCCGGCTGCATACCGAGATGTCTGATCTTGCCAGACGGCTGCAGCAGAAGAAGGAGCAGCAGACCGAAGAGGCTGCACTGTCCGGCGGTTATGCGCCGCCCGCAGTCGAGCCTGAGCCCCAAAAAGATCGCAAAAGAGCGCGGGTCAGCAAGCAACTGGTAAAACAGCTCAGTGAAGAGCGCGATGAGAACGGCCTTGTTGCTCTGTGTTTCGATGATAAGAAGACCCTGCGTTTCATGCAGCGGCTTCTCTATGACCCCGATGAAGATAAGCGCTGGCAGGCTGCCTGGCTGATCGGCCGGGTCTGTGCCCGTGTTTCAACCAGAGACCCGGGGCAGGTCTCGGAACTCGTACACCGGATGTTTGAAACCTGCTCCGATTCGGCCGCGACACCGTGGGGGATGATTGAGACAATTGGCTCGGTCGTCGCCCTCCGGCCCGATATTTTTGGCGCCTTTACCCGCCACCTGCTCGGGTTTGTCAGCGCCGACTCAACAAGAGTGCAGGTCATCTGGGCTCTTGCTGAAATAGCTGAGCGGCGCCCTGATCTGGTTCGTGAAACGCCGTTTTACTCGATGTTTCATTTCCTCAATCATCCCGAGGCTCAGGTTCGGGGGCAGCTGGCCAGGCTGCTTGGCAGAATAACGGCCACAGAGGCCTCTATCCAGCTGATGGGGCTGCACCAGGACAACGCCGAATTGACGATATGGGAGCAGGGGGCTCCCGTGCACACTACTGTGGCAGAACAGGCAAAACGTGCCATTAAAAGGATACAGGGACAGAAAGAACAATGAGTACACCAATTCAGGATATACATTCCATACCAAAGGCCGGGCAGGCATCCGGGGATAAAAAAGATTCTCGGAGCCAGGCACAGATTGACTATGAAGAGGGACGCGGGTATGTTGAGAAAGGGGAGAGCGCCCTTGCCGCTGTCTCCCTTCACAATGCCCTGCGCGGTTTTGAGGAAGAGGACAATAAGGAAGGTATCGCCAACGCTTCAAATCAGCTTGGCCATGTCTGCCTGCAAAGAGAGGAGTTTGCCAAGGCACTGGCCAGCTACCGGCGTGCCTGGGATATCTGCGAGGAACTCGGAGACCGGATAAGTCTTCAGGCTATCTCCCTGCAGCTTGTTCAGGTTTACCGGGGCCTCAAGGATTACCGGAAATCCCTGGATATCTGTCTCGATCTGCTTGATGAATATCAGGGGAATAACGACCCGAGAGGAACCACTGCCGTTCTGGAGCTGATGGCTGAAGTCTACCTGGACTCAGGTGAGCTGGAAAAAGCAGCTGATTCCTATCGGACGATGGCATCGATTCATGCCAATTTCAAGCATGATAAGATTGCCGAGTCATATCGGCAGAAGGCTGCGGATCTGGACAAACAGCGAGCTTAGATAACCATGTTTACCGGCATCATTTTGGGAAAAGGGAAATTAATCAGCAGCAGGCCGGCTGGCGGCGGGCTCGCTTTTGATCTTGAAGCCCGATTCACGTTCACCGACCCCGAAGAAGGCGAGTCCATCGCGGTTAGCGGAGCCTGTCTGAGCGCCTACAACATAAAGGCGGACCGATTTACGGTTGATGTGTCGCCCGAGAGTCTTTCCCGGACAACATTAGGTGGTCTCAGGGCGGGTGATATGGTAAACATGGAGCGTGCCCTGAGGCTTTGTGATCGTCTTGGCGGTCATATGGTATCCGGGCATGTTGACTGTGTCGGCGCTGTTTCCTCGATCAGAAAAGATGGGGATTTTACGATTCTCTCCTTTACTGTGCCGCAGGAACAGGATCGATACATTATTGAAAAGGGCTCAGTTGCGGTAGACGGTGTCAGTTTGACGGTTAACAGTTGCGCGGCCGGAACCTTCAGCGTTTCCGTGATTCCCCTTACCCTGAAGATGACAACGCTTGGCAGGTTGAAAACCGGCAGCAAGGTCAATATAGAGGTGGACATCATCGGGAAATACGTTGAAAAGCTGCTGACTTCAGGAACGTCTGCTGCCGGCAGCCAGTCACGAATAAACCCGGCGTTTCTCGCCGAAAATGGTTATATTTAACCCATAAAACTATTGTTAAACAAGAGCTTATTATGGCAGTCAGTCCGATAGAGAGCGTGGTAGAAGACATCAAAGCCGGTAAAATGGTCATTCTTGTCGATGATGAGGACCGCGAGAATGAAGGTGATCTCTGCATGGCCGCGGAAGCTGTTACGCCAGAGGAAATAAATTTCATGGCGACCCACGGGAGAGGGCTTATCTGCCTGACCATGAGTCCGGATATCATCGACCAGCTGCAGCTGCCGATGATGGTCACCCAGAACCAGTCTCCGTTTGGAACCGGTTTTACCATAAGCATTGAGGCCCGAACCGGCGTATCCACCGGGATTTCAGCAGCCGACCGGGCGCGTACCATTCAGGCGGCGGTTGCAGTGGATGCAACGCCATACGACATCATCAGCCCCGGCCACATCTTTCCGTTACGGGCAAAAGAGGGCGGGGTGCTTGTTCGTACCGGCCAGACCGAGGGCTCGGTCGATCTTGCGCGGCTGGCCGGTATGCGGACTGCAGGGGTTATCTGCGAGATCATGAAGGATGATGGTTCGATGGCCCGCATGCCCGATCTTGAGAAGTTTGCCGCAAAGCACGACCTGAAGATAGCAACGATCGCCGACCTGGTCGCCTACCGGCTGCACCAGGATATGCTCGTCCACCGGGCGGCTGAGGCCAGGATTCCCACTGAACATGCCGGTGAGTTCAAGGCGATTGTCTACACAAACGATGTGGATACGCTGGAGCATATCGCCCTGGTCAAAGGCGAACCGAAAGCAGGGGAAAAAATCCTGGTGCGTGTTCACTCGGAATGTCTCACCGGTGACGTCTTTAATTCTGCCCGATGCGACTGCGGTGGACAATTGCACGCGGCAATGAGAATGATCGACCAGGAGGGCTGCGGTATTGTCCTGTATATGCGGCAGGAAGGGCGGGGCATTGGTCTTGTCAATAAAATCAGGGCCTACCGGCTGCAGGATGATGAAGGCGTCGACACGGTTGATGCTAACCTGAGGCTCGGTTTCAAGGCCGACCTGCGGGACTATGGCATCGGGGCTCAAATCTTGCGTGACCTCGGGGTAACCAAAATGGCAATGCTTACCAACAACCCGAAAAAAATAGTAGGTCTGGAGGGCTACGGCATTGAGATTGTCGACCGTTATCCCATTGAAATTGAAGCGGGGGCGGAAAATAAGGATTATCTGCTCTGCAAGCGCGACCGTATGGGGCATCTGATCGAGGTTGATTGAGAGCCTCCTGAAGCGAAAAAAAACGAGCAAAAATCACGATTGACAATCTTGTAAAAACATAATCGATGGCTACGTAAAAACTTCGATAAACAAGAAGTGGTGTTTTTTCAAGTGTGAAGGCATACATATGGTATGTCGAGTGCTTGAAAAAGTGCCACGACGCAGTAGATCGGACTTTTTACGACGCCATCACGATAGAGGAAAGACAGAAAATGGCACATTTTATTGAAGGAAACCTGAAAGCGGATGGCAAAAAGTTTGGTATTGTAGTTGCCCGGTATAATTCCTTTATCTCCGATAAATTGTTGGACGGCGCGCTTGATAGTCTGGCACGGTCCGGCGCTGACGGTGATGATATCGACGTGGTACGGGTTCCCGGTGCGTTTGAAATTCCGCTGATCGCTAAAAAGCTGGCTGCTGCCGGGAAGTATCACGCCATTATCTGCCTCGGCGTTGTTATCCGCGGCGCAACCCCGCATTTTGATGTGGTTGTCAACGAAGTATCGAAAGGTTCCGCCCAGGTTGGCCTGGAATCAGGAATCCCGGTACTGTTCGGGGTCCTTACCACCGAAAGCATAGAGCAGGCGATTGAACGCTCGGGCACGAAAGCAGGAAATAAAGGCGCCGAAGTTGCGGTCGCTGCCCTTGAAATGGCAAATCTTGTCGAAGCCCTGAGTTAATCCCTGTCACAACAGCGCAAATCCTCAAAAGCCGTACCCGTGAGCGATGGGTACGGCTTTTTCTTTCAACCAAAGAACGAGTATGGGCACCAGACGAAAAGCGCGAGAAGCCGCACTGCAATTTCTTTTTCAGGATGATTTCGCCTCCAAAGGCGGCCATCGGGCTGACGATATCGATGAGCGCTTTGGCCGTTTCTGCCTGTTTTACCAGATCAGTCACAAGGCCCGTCCCTATGCGCTTGAACTGCTTCATGGCATTGCTGCAAGGCGGGAGGAGCTTGACCGTATTATTCGTGAAAACGCTGAAAACTGGCGTCTTGAAAGGATTGCCATCATGGATCGCAACCTGCTTCGGATTGGCGCCTATGAAATGGTTTTCGCAGGAGATGTCCCGCCGCAGGTGGCGATAAATGAGGCTGTTGAGATTGCCAAGCGATTTGGCAGCGGAGATTCTCCGGGGTTTGTTAACGGTGTCCTCGATGCAGTAAATACAAAACGAAGCACAGCTGAATAACCCCTGTTTAACCCGCCAGCTCCGCTTGGGTTAAAATGATCTTTTTTTCTATTTTTATCGCTGATTTTCACTCTTTTTCCTACCATTTTCCCCTGTATTTCCTGCAAACAGCCTGGTGCAACGTCGGCCGGATGATTTGCCCCAAGGCGGATTGCTTGCATTTTCTGACTATTGTGGGTACATCTAGCGCGGATGGATGATACATTGGTAATTTTTCAGGATCGTGGAGCGCGGTAACGCATGGCTCAATCTCAAAAAAACGGCAAACCTGGGTTCAAACAGGAATTCGTCGCAATTCTCGGCCTTTTTGTGGCCGCTTTTATGCTGCTCAGCCTGATTTCAGAACAGCTTTCCTCCGCTGTGAACTGGTGTGGAGAAATCGGCCGGTTGGTGGCACAACTGCTGCTTGGCTTTACCGGTTGGGGAGCATATCTCTTTGCAGCTCTGATTATCCTTGTCTCCATTCTTTTTTTCAGCCGCCGCCTGTCGTTTGAGCGTCTGCCGCAGGTGACCGTTGGTCTTACCGGCGCGATTATCTCATTTTGCTCGCTGCTCTCATCGTTCACCCTGTATCGTCCCGAACTTCTTGAGATCGGCGGTTTTCTCGGCAGGACTATTTTTTCTTTTATCCACACCGTTCTCGGTGACAGCGGGACGATCTTACTGCTGTCGCTTATTCTTCTCGTCTCAATGATGCTTGCCGTTCAGTTCTCACCCTACCAGCTGCTGACTTTTGTATGGCGCTCAATCAGGGCTGTTGTCGGCGGAAGCATTGCTTTACTGAAAAAAGGATTGGAAAAACGGGCTGAGCGGAAAAAGAAAACGGTTAAGCGGGAATACATAAAACCAGCCTTAAAACCCGAACCTGAGGTGGCCTCGTTTTCAGGCCAGCCTGTTGTTAAAGAGCTGCCGAAACCTGATCCTTCGGGGCCGGATGACAAAGAGTTCAGTACCGTGCCCGTTGCCAAGGGAAACTGGAAGCTTCCGCCGTTGTCAATTCTTGCCAGAAATGAGCGCATCACCGAAAAGGTGGACAAGGATGTTTATTTCAAGATCTCCAAGCAGCTTGAACAGAAACTGAAAAACTTTGGAGTCTCCGGCAAGGTGGTCGGCATATCTCCGGGGCCGGTGGTAACCACCTATGAATACTCGCCTGCCCCTGGAATAAAAATCAACAAGATCGTCAGCCTTGCCGATGATCTCGCCCTCGGCCTCAAGGCACAATCTGTCAGGGTTGTCGGATCGGTTCCCGGCAAGTCCGCGTTGGGAATTGAAATTCCCAACGATGTCAGGCAGGTCGTTTATATCAGGGAGCTGCTCTCTTCCGAGCATTTCAAGAACCATCGGGCAAAGCTTGGTATTGTCCTTGGCCTTGATGTGGTTGGTCATCCGACCTTTACCGATCTTGCCAGAATGCCTCACCTGCTGATAGCCGGGGCAACCGGAGCCGGCAAGAGCGTGGCGATCAATGCGATTATCGGATCCATCTTATTTAATGCGACACCGGATGAAGTACGTTTTCTGATGATTGACCCGAAGCGCATCGAGCTCTCCGGGTACGAGGGGATTCCTCATCTGCTTCATCCCGTGGTCGTCGAGCCGAAGCTGGCCAGCAGGGCGCTGATGTGGGCGGTGCGTGAGATGGAGCGGCGCTACCGGCTGCTTGAAGAAGCCAGGGTTAAAAGTTTTGACTCATTTAACGAGACAGCGACGGAAAAGCTTCCCTACATTGTCATTATCGTTGACGAGCTTGCCGATCTGATGATGGTTGCCTCGAAGGAAGTTGAAGGAGCCATTGCCCGACTGGCACAGATGGCGCGTGCCGCCGGCATGCACCTGATCCTGGCCACCCAGCGGCCCTCGGTCGACGTCCTGACCGGGCTGATCAAGGCCAACTTCCCTGCCCGGATTTCCTTCAAGGTTGCCTCTAAAATAGATTCGAGAACGATCCTCGATTCCAGCGGGGCCGAACATCTGCTCGGCATGGGTGACATGCTCTTCATGCCGCCCGGGACCTCGACACTTCAGCGCGTCCATGGTGCCTACATCTCAGAACAGGAAACCGCGGAGCTGGTCAAATTTCTCAAAAAACAGGGAAATGCGGTGTATGATGATTCGGTTCTTGACCAGATCGAGGAAGATTCGCTGACTGATTCAGGAAACGTTGATGAAATTGACGAGCGCTATGACGAGGCGGTTGCGGTGGTCTGTGAGTCCGGTCAGGCTTCTATCTCGATGGTCCAGAGAAGGCTGCGGATCGGCTACAACCGTGCTGCCCGGATTATCGAAATGATGGAGAAAGAGGGTGTCGTCGGGCCGGCAGACGGAGCAAAACCCCGCGAGGTGCTGGCACGCAATTCCTACAGCTGAACAAATCATCCGGGTAAGTGATTTTTCTTGACAATTACCAGGCAACATTTTATAAGAAAACTCTTGGAAAAATGAGTGAGCGTTCATTTTTTTTAAATGGAATTCTCTTAATTATTTCAATAGTTTTATCCGTAGTAATATCAAACAGTTGTTGGCCTTCTGCAAAGGTGTGTCAACGACTGGGAGAATGTACGTTTGCAGTAAAGGATTTTGTTAAGGTTCAAGTGGGCCCTGACTGTTTCAGGGCCACAACAGTTAAAACAAACTGAGGAGGTAGTTTAATGCCAAGTTATGTAGATCCTTCCAAGTGTGATGGTTGCAAAGGTGGTGACAAAACTGCGTGCATGTACATCTGTCCCAACGATCTGATGGTTCTGAACGTTGAATCGATGCTGGCTTATAATCAAGAGCCGGATGCATGTTGGGAGTGTTACTCCTGCGTCAAGATCTGCCCGCAGGGCGCAATCTTTGTTCGCGGCTATGACGACTTCGTGCCAATGGGTGGCCAGGTTCATCCGATGAGGTCTTCTGATTCCATTATGTGGACGGTCAAGTTCCGTAATGGCAACATGAAGCGTTTCAAGTTCCCGGTCCGTACCACGGCTGAGGGTGCTGCCAATGCTTATGTCGGTCAGACAGGTGGAAACCTGGACGATGAAAACCTGCTTCTTGAAGCTGATCTTCCGACCCCTAAATAAGCTGGATTAATTAAAATCTTAAATCTTTTATAAAGGAGATTTGAATATGGCATTACCAAATAAACCAAAGGGTGAGCTGAAAGCCGTAGTTGATCCAGCAGTTGTCGAAATGGAAGTAGACGCGCTGATCGTCGGTGGTGGAATGGCAGCTTGTGGTGCTGCTTTTGAGATTAAAAAGTGGGCACCGGCAGACCTGAAAATACTGCTCGTTGACAAGGCTTCTCTTGAGCGCTCCGGGGCTGTTGCCCAGGGCCTCTCCGCTATTAACACCTATATCGGTGAGAATCCGATTGAGAGCTACGTCAAGATGGTGCGTAACGACCTGATGGGCGTTGTGCGTGAAGATCTTATTTATGATTGCGGTCGTCACGTTGATGAGTCAGTCAAGCTTTTTGAGGAATGGGGGCTTCCCATCTGGAAAAAAGATGCAGAAGGTGAAAACCTCGATGGTGCCAAGCCCGCGGCGACCCTGCGTGAAGGCGGTACACCGGTTCGTACCGGTAAATGGCAGATCATGATCAACGGTGAGTCCTACAAGTGTATCGTTGCAGAGCCTGCAGCCACCGCGCTTGGCTCAGACAATATCCTTGAGCGCGTTTTCATCGTCAAGCTGCTGCTTGACAAGAACAAGCCGAACCAGATCGCCGGTGCAGCCGGATTCTCTACCCGTGAGAACAAAGTATACGTCATCAAGTGTAAAACCGCCGTTGTCGCCTGTGGCGGTGCTGTTAATATCTTCCGTCCGCGTTCGACCGGTGAAGGTAAAGGCCGCGCCTGGTATCCGGTATGGAATGCCGGTTCCACCTACACCATGTGTGCTCAGGTAGGTGCTACCCTGACGATGATGGAAAATCGTTTCACCCCGGCCCGTTTTAAAGACGGTTACGGTCCTGTCGGCGCCTGGTTCCTTCTCTTCAAAGCGAAGGTCTCCAATGGTCTTGGAGAGTTCTATGCAAACAGCGATGCAGTAAAAGACGAGCTTGGAAAATTCATGCCGTATGGTGCCTCCGCTGTCACCCCGACCTGTCTGCGTAACCATTTGATGATCGAGGAAATGAGAGCAGGACGTGGACCGCTGTACATGGCTACCGACGTTGCTCTGAATGCCTTTCTTGATGATCGTAAAGCGGCTGGAATGGATGAGAAGGCCCTGAAAAAATTCTGGAAGCATCTCGAATCTGAAGCATGGGAAGACTTCCTGGATATGTCAGTCGGACAGGCAGGCCTCTGGGCCGGTATGAATGTCGAACCTGAAAAAGTAGGTTCCGAAATCATGCCGACAGAACCTTACATGCTCGGTTCACACTCCGGTTGCTGCGGTATCTGGACCTCCGGCCCGAACGAAGACTGGGTACCGGATGTGGCCAATGACTCACGTGCTCACAAGTACAAGTGGGGCTACAACCGCATGACCACCGTTGACGGTCTTTTCACTGCTGGTGACGGTGTTGGTGCTTCCGGTCATAAGTTCTCCTCCGGTTCCCATGCCGAGGGCCGTATCTGTGCCAAGCAGATGGTTAAATATTGTCGTGATAACGCAGATTTCAAACCTGAACTCATGCAGAGCGCGCAGGAAATTGCAGATGAGATCTATGCTCCGGTAAGATTGTACGATGAGTTCGTCGGTGCCTCTACTGCCGCCGATGTAAACCCGAACTACTGTAAGCCTGCCGGACTGATGATGCGTCTGATGAAGGCTACCGATGAGTATGGTGGTGGAGTTGCTACCTACTACATGACATCCGGTAAGCTTCTCAACATCTGTATGGATCTTCTCAAAATGCTTCGTGAGGATGCAGAGAAGATGGCTGCCGGTGACCTCCATGAGCTGCTCCGCTGCTGGGAGAACTACCACCGCATCTGGTGTGTAGAGGCTCATATCCGTCACATTGAGTTCCGTAAGGAGTCCCGCTATCCGGGCTTCTATTACCGTTCGGATTTCCCGACCGTTGACGACGATAACTGGAAGTGTTTCGTCAACTCCACCTTCAATCCTGAAAGCAAGGAATGGAAGTGTGAGAAGGTTGAATGTCTGAACATTTTCGAGACAGATCCGTGGCTGTAATCTTCTGATGACAGTTCGATCGTGATGTAGAAAAATCTCCAGGGGCTTTATGCCTCTGGAGATTTTTTCTATGGTAGCATGACTGTTTCATTCGGGAAAACCTGCAGGATCACGTGCAGGTTTTCCCGAATGAGGAAGTTGAGCGATTTTCTGGTTTATTTATAAATGGTACCTGAGTATCCTGCAGTGAGAATCTCGAAGAAGGTATCAATAGTCCAATATTTTCAAGAGTAATAATGGAGGAAAGGTATGACTGACGAGCAAGGCACCTCCGGTGCAATTTTGGTCGTAGGCGGAGGAATCAGTGGGCTGACCTCAGCACTGGAAGCCGCCGAAGTCGGAAATGATGTTTTTCTCATCGACAAGAACCCCTACTTTGGCGGTCGTGTCGCCCAGCTGAACGAGTATTTTCCGAAGATGTGTCCGCCGAGCTGCGGGCTGGAAATTAATTTCCGCAGAATCAAGGATAATCGTAAAATCCGAACCTATACGATGGCCAGTGTGTCATCGATAAGTGGAAGTCCCGGCAATTATCAGGTTGAACTGGAAATAGCACCTCGCTATGTAAACAGCAACTGTACTGCCTGCGGGGATTGTACCGCTGCCTGTCCGGATGAAATTGATAATCCCTTCAACTTCGGCATGAACACGTGCAAGGCTGCCTATCTGCCCCATGAGATGGCCTTTCCGAGA
Organism: uncultured Desulfobulbaceae bacterium; assembly: GCA_965366875.1. Lineage (GTDB taxonomy): Bacteria > Desulfobacterota > Desulfobulbia > Desulfobulbales > Desulfocapsaceae > MADRE3. The sequence continues at coordinate 12,668 of CBDUGK010000085.1, forward strand.
AGATATGTTATCGACAGGAACGGTCTCTCTACAGCGGGTGCGACTGCCGTCAAGGATGCCTGCAAGTATGACGCGGTTGATCTTGATATGAAGACGGAGAAGATTACCCTCAATGTCGCCTCGATCATCTGGGCGACAGGCTGGACCCCGTATGATGCGGCCAAGATTGACAATCTTAAATTTAATGAGTCCAGTGCCATCGTCACCAACATGATGGTTGAAAGAATGGCAGCTCCTTCAGGACCGACCGGCGGCAAAATCGTCGTGCCGGGCTCAGATAAAGAGCCTGCCTCCATAGCGTTCGTGCAATGTGCCGGATCCCGTGATGAGAATCATCTCGAATTCTGTTCCTATATATGCTGCATGGCTACCTTCAAGCAGATGAGGTACATCAGGGAGCAGTCTCCGGATGCAAAAATATATGTATTCTATATCGATCTTCGTACTCCTGGGAAGTATGAAAAATTCCGTGAAACGTTGATGGAGGATGATAACGCCACGTTCGTTAAAGGCAAAGTGGCCGATATTGACATTGAGGCCGATGGTACGGTTACTGTTGTCGCAGAAAATGCCGTAACCGGCGAGAAGATACATCAGACTGTTGACATGGTTGTTCTGGCAACCGGCATGCAGCCGTCCATGTCTGAAGGTGGAGCACCCGCTCCGTTTAAGCTCGACGCTAACGGCTTTGTCCTCTCTGATGCGGAAAAAGGCCTGATCGCAGCCGGATGTGCGAAGAAAGCAGCAGATGTCGCGACAACCACTCAATCATCAACAGCCGCTGCCTTAAAGGCAATTCAGGTTTCCAGGAGGTAATGAACGATGGATAAAAAATATTGCGCCTATTTGTGCTCTGGTTGCGGTATCGGCGATGCGCTCGACATGGAAGCGCTTGCCGGGGTAGTGACCGGAGAAATGTCCATGGAGTGTAAAACCCATGAATGTCTCTGTGGAGCTGCAGGAAGATCCCTGATTGAAAAGGATATCGCCGATAACGGGGTGAACACCGTCATTATCGGGGCATGCTCTCCGCGTGTCATGAAGAACGAATTCGATTTTGGGGAAGACAAGATCACGGTACGGGCAAATCTGCGCGAGCAGGTGGTCTGGGCCGCAGCAAAACCTGGAGAAGGGGAAGAGCCACCGGCAGAAGCTGCCGAGTATCTGATGGAGACCGCCTCTGATTATATGCGCATGGGCTGTACCCGGGCGAAGAAAACAGAGCTGCCGAAAGCATACCTGCTGGAAAACCTGAGCAGAAAAATTCTTGTCATGGGCGGCGGTATCGCCGGTCTGACCGCAGCCAAGGAAGCGGCGGCAGCCGGATTTGAAGTGACGCTTGTTGAGAAGGAAAGCGCGCTTGGAGGAAAAGCCCTCGGGTGGAGAAAATCCTTTCCGACAAAAGCGCCCTGGACCGATCTTGAAGAGAATCCAGCGGATGCGTTGATTGCAGCTGTTTCTGCCGATGACAGGATTACCATAAAAACGGATACCGAAGTCGCCCGTATTGCCGGTGCTCCCGGTGAATTCAGGGTAACGTTTAAAGCTGCCGGAAGCGAAACCGAGTGGGATGCGCCGGCAAAAGTAACATCAGAGCAGATGGAAAAGATAGAAAAAGGTGAGATGGAAGATCCGAACAAAGGATTGAAACGCTATGTCGATATCGACACGTCCGCCGAGCTGCATGGTGCTGTTGTTCTCGCTACCGGGTGGGTTCCAGCCGATGTCGCGGAGTATGATCACCTGGGGTACGGATCCATCAAGAATGTTGTGACCAACGTTGAGTTCGAGGAACTGGCAAAAACCGGTAAAGTACCGGCAAATGTCGCTTTTATACAGAGCCCCGGCGGAAAGGATCACGACAAGGACTTTCCGTATTGCAACTCGGTAACCTCGATGGTTGCCTTGAAACAGGCACAATACGTGTGTGAGGATAACGAGGAAGGCAGGGCATACGTGCTCTATCAGCATATGCGTACTCCCGGCAGCCAGGAGATGTATTACAAGAGGGCACAGGAGACCGACGGTATTTTCCTCACCAAGGCAAGCGTGACCAAAGTTCAGGAGAATGGTGCTAAACTCTCTGTTAATGCGGAGGATACGCTTCTTGGTGAAGATTTGACCATCGATGTGGATATGGTTGTTCTTGCTGCCGGGATGGTCCCGACCACCAAGGAAGAGAGCACGATCAATCTTGCCTATCGTCAGGGACCGGCGTTCTCGGATCTGTCCCTTTTCGACGGTTATGCCGATTCGCACTTTATCTGTTTTCCCTATGAGACGAGACGGACCGGTGTCTATACCTGTGGCGGCGTCAGGAAAGCTGAAACCATGGAAGAAACAGTTGATGATGCAACGGGAGCAGCGTTAAAAGCGATCCAGTGCCTTGAATCCGTCGACCGCGGCGTTTCCGTTCATCCAAGATCCGGAGATGCAACGTATCCTGAATTCTTCATGCAGCGCTGCACGCAGTGCAAGCGATGCACAGAGGAATGTCCGTTTGGTGCGCTTGATGATGACGAAAAAGGCACGCCGCTGCCCAACAATACCCGGTGCCGCCGCTGCGGTACCTGTATGGGGTCCTGCCCGGAGCGCATCATCGGCTTTAAGGATTACAATATCGATCTGATCGGCTCGATGATCAAATCAGTTGAAGTTCCGGAAGAAGATGATGATCGTCTGAGGATTCTTGTTTTTGTCTGCGAGAATGACGCCTATCCGGCACTCGATATGGCTGGGATGAAACGTCACGGTATTAATCACATGATCCGTTTTATACCGGTCCGTTGTCTTGGTTCCGTGAATATGGCCTGGATTCGGGATGCACTGTCGGCAGGTATGGACGGAGCAATGCTGCTGGGTTGCACCTATGGTGATGACTACCAGTGCCATTTTGTGAAAGGCTCTGAAATTGCGACGAAACGTATGGAAAATATTGGTGACACGCTGTCAACGCTTGGACTTGAGTCAGAGCGTTGTGCAACTGAACAGGTTGCAATAACCGATTACGACAAAATTCCTCAAATTTTGAATGACTTTGTCGAGGAAATCGTTGAAATGGGTCCGAATCCATTTAAAGGCTTCTAACCTGTTTTTTATCATGATTAAGCCGCATACCTGTGTGGTTTGCGGCTTAATATCAGGCTGAGTGTGCCAGAAAATGGCTTTTATTGATAAGATAACAGGAGGCAAAAAATGAACGTCCAACCTGATTTAACATTTATTAAATATTTAAAAGGAGCAGGTGGTGATACGCTGAAGAAGTGCTACCAGTGTGCAACCTGCTCTGTGCGTTGTCCGCTGTCCTCTGACGATAAACCGTTTCCCCGCAAGGAGATGATCTGGTCCGGCTGGGGTATGAAAGAGAATCTCATAGCCGACCCCGATGTGTTTTTATGCCATAACTGTGGTGACTGCTCTACCCACTGCCCGCGGGGGGCTAAGCCCTCTGAAGTGCTTGGCGCTATCCGGGCCTATGCCTATACCTTTTATGGCTGGCCCAGCGGGCTATCCAAACTGGCATCCTCTGCAAAAGGCTTGCCGATGCTGATCGGTATTCCTGCTGTAATTATTTTTGTTTTCTGGCTCATTTCCGGCGCCATGCGTATTCCCTCAGGGGAGGAATTCGCCACCTACGGCTACCAGAGATTTTTCGGTCACTGGGATTTTAAATGGTATGCCAAAAACATCTTTTTTATTGTTATGTTCATGGTGCCCTCCGTCTGTATTGCCCTTTTTTCTCTGTATAAAGGGCTGACAAAATTGTGGAAGGATATGGCCGCCAGGGCCAACATCACTTCTGATTTCAGGCCTTCAGCTGTTCAGTTTGTCACCGATTATCTGTGGCCTTCAATCGTTGAGATCTTTACCCATAAGCGCTTTAAGGAGTGTACCACAAATACTGACAGGGTAACCGGCCATCTGCCGCTGATGCTGGCCTTTGTCGGGCTTTTCATCGTTACTTGCTGGTCGTTGCTCAAGAATGATGTTATCGGTCTGTTTCTGCCCTCCTGGCACGGCCCGATGCTGCTCTACGATCCATTCAAGATTCTTGCAAACGTCTCGGCAGTCGCGCTGCTTTTCGGTGTCTGGGTCCTGTGGACCAACCGGACAAAAACAGAGGGTGAAGGCACCACCAGTAAAACGTTCTACGACTGGTTTTTGATCTGGGAAATCATGGCTGTCGGCGTTACCGGCTTTGGAGCGGAAATCATCAGGCTGCTCGGCATGCCTGCGCTTGGCTACACGGTTTATTTCCTTCACCTGGTAGCCGTTATGATGCTTTTTCTCTACATGCCGTATACCAAGTTTGCTCATATCGCCTATCGCACCACGGCGATGGCTTTTGAGAAGTACCGCGAAAGCTCTTTTGGAAAGCCGGTGATCGAGCAGGAATAATTTTCACTCATCCGGCAGTTGTCATAAAGGCCCCGGTCTGTTTACGGACAGACCGGGGCCTTTTGTCTTTGCAATGATAAAAACAAGAAGTGTGCCAAAAAAATTATTGCTATATACATTATGAAAGAGTATATTTATCAGCTTTGTAAGCTGGCGTAGCTCAATTGGCAGAGCAGCTGATTTGTAATCAGCAGGTTGCGGGTTCAAGTCCCATCGCCAGCTCCATGAAAATGACTACTTGTAAAATATCAGTAAGATTATAAAGGTATTACGACCTAATTAGAATGATTTGTGGAGGGGTTCCCGAGCGGTCAAAGGGAACAGACTGTAAATCTGTCGGCGGAGCCTTCGGAGGTTCGAATCCTCCCCCCTCCACCATCTATCATTCTCTTTAGGTCTTGTTTGTCTGCGGGAATAGCTCAATTGGTAGAGCATCAGCCTTCCAAGCTGAGGGTTGCGAGTT
>CBDUGK010000086.1:0-17460 GCA_965366875.1 uncultured Desulfobulbaceae bacterium
ACCCTGACCCCGATGAAGGGAATCCTGACGATCCAGTTACAGATCCCGACACTGATGATCCTGATGGCACTCCTGTTGCAGAGTTTGATCCTCAGCCTGCAGAAGATGATCCGGTCATCGAAACCGAACTTGCAGCCCATCAGGCGGTTCGCATCATCGACAACACTGATGTTGTTGACAAGCTGATGGAAAGTGTTTCCGTGGATGAGGATGCATCCGGCTCCGCAGAACAATACCTGGGTTATCTGGCCCCCGAGTCTGAAGAGATAAAAGGAAGAGATGGGACGAGTGGTGAGATCCGGAAGCAGATTATCAAGCAGAGCTATGCTAACTATCATCTCCAGGCGTTTAAGGCGACGCTGGCGGAACTCTCAGATTTTATCATTTCTCCGGCCTCCGCAACTCCGATATACAGCGGTTTCGTCGGGCTTGAGTCAATTTCCGAAAATGTTGTCGTTCGTCAGACGCTGCAGGACATGAGTGATGAGATCGATGAGTCTTACGAAAAGGCTGCTGCCTATCAGAAGACCGTGGTTTATGCGGTGAGCGGTTTGTCGGCCTCTTTTGCCGCAGGGGTTGTCAGTTATCTGCTGCGAGCCGGTTCCCTGATGTCGAGCTTTCTTGCCACCATGCCGGTTTGGAGCAATTTTGATCCGGTTGCCGTTCTTGTTTCCCCGACTAAAAAGGACAAGAAAAAGAAGGACAGCGAGGATGCAGTTCCTGGCGAGATAACGCCTGAGCAAAAGGCTGAAACCATGTTTGATTCGGACTCCGAGCAGAGGTGATAGCTGCAACGATCCCACGTCACTCTGGCGACACGTTTGGTAATCCGGCTATTACGTTTCTGCGACTGTTTCAGAGGCCACATCTCACATTCCAGGCGGTGTCCTGTTTTAGGTTTGTAGTAGGTTGATTTTACATTGTATTTGTTTGTGATATAATTGGACTAGTGAGTGCTGATGAGCTGCCGGCCGAGGGGTTCTGGTAGACACGGTGCGGGTATTTTACTTCCATGGGAAAAGTGTTTTAAGTTACCGGTAACAGATTAAAAATGATACGAATTAAACCGACAACACGAATAAGCCTTGGCCTGGTTTGCTTAACGATCAGCCTGCTGCTTATGGCAAAGATTCTCGGTCTGGCACCTGATAGAACGAATGCTGTTGTCGAGTCGCGAAAAACACTCTCGGAAGCCCTGGCAATTCAGTTCTCTGCAGCAGCCCAGCATGGCGATCTAACCGTGATCCGTGAGACGCTTGAGTCGATGGTTGAACGTCAAAACGAGATTGCGTCAGCTGCTATTCGAGACGCCGGCGGTGAGTTGATTGCCGAAACGGGCAACCACCTCGCTCACTGGAAACCGCCTGCTGACGGCAAATCGACCGCTACGCATATTCAGGTGCCGATTTTTCGCGGGCAGGAAAAGTGGGCGACGGTCGAGATCAGCTTTCCCCCGTTGTGGTTTGACAATATTATCAACGGGTTCAAGAATTCCTATCTCAGTCTGATTCTTTTTATTGCCCTTGCCGGCTTCAGCGGTTATTCCCTGATGATTAAACGGACGCTTCGTGAGCTTGATCCGTCCAAGGTTATTCCCGGCAGGGTCCAGGCAGCGTTCGATGTTCTGAAAGAGGGTGTGCTTATCCTTGATGAAAAAGAGCATATCGTTCTTGCCAATAGAGCGTTTTCCGAGATGGTCGGCAGGGAGGCATCAGAGCTTATCGGCTTTAAAGGTTCCGAACTTGGCTGGCAGGGGTTTTCATCTCCTCAGCAGAAAGAAAAACTCCCCTGGGTGCAGGTACTCCGCGGCAAAAAGAATATGACAGGCGTCCGTCTTTCGATGAAGCGGGATGAGGCGACAATGTTGAGCCTGGTCTCGAACAGTGCTCCGGTTCTGGACGGCAAAGGGAAAAACCGGGGTGTTCTGGTGACGCTTGACAATGTCACAGAACTTGAAATGAAGAACCAGGAATTGAGTACTGTCGTCAGCAAGTTGCAGGTAACGACAGATGTGGTTCAATCAAAGAACAAGGAGCTCGAATTTCTGGCAACACACGACCCGCTGACACTGCTGCTGAACCGCAGAGCCCTGAACCAGCGTTTTGAGAGTGCTTTCAACAGTGCCCAGGAATCTGGTTCGGAACTTTCGTGTGTGATGTGTGATATCGACCATTTCAAGTCCGTTAATGATCGTTATGGCCATGCCACCGGCGACAAGGTGATTAAAATGATTGCCGCGCTGCTGCAGAAGAATTTCAGGGAACACGACCTTGTTGGACGATATGGTGGAGAGGAGTTCTGTATTGTTTTACCCGACATCGATCTTAGGCTCGCCAGTAAAATCTGCAACCGAATTCGCAAGAGCATAAAGGACGATACCTCATCAGGTGTCCAGGTAACGATGAGTTTCGGCGTCTCGGCTCTTGGTCCCGGTGTCAGCGGGACCAATGAGCTTGCCAACCAGGCGGACCGGGCGCTCTATATTGCCAAGGAGAGCGGCAGGAATCAGGTCGTCTGCTGGGGTGATGAGGAGGTATCCGATTTTGGTGAAGCAAAAGAGGTGGAAAGCGATACTGAAGCCGAACACCCCCTGGAACAGACGAAAACCGATGCTGATGCCGGAGTGGAGGCAGCGCTGCCAGCTGTGACTGCAAACGAGGTAGAACGGTTGACGGTAAAGCTCAAACAGCTTGAAGTGCTTGCTGAAAAGCGGACCCAGGAGTTACAGCATTTTTCGGCATACGATGTGGGTACCGGCCTGCCGACCAGGACCCTTTTTCATGACCGGGTTTCCCAGGCCCTGATGCGGGGGCGGAGATTTGACCATATTGTTGCGGTGTTGTCAGTTTCCGTTGATGCGGTACAGCGAATCAGCGAGACGCTCGGCCATGAATCCGGTGAGTGGCTGTTCAGGGAAATCGGCAAGCGGCTCGGTAAAATTCTTCGCTCAATGGATACGGTTGCGAAGTTACCGTCTGATGCCTTGCAGCCGACCGTATCACGGCTGGGGCAGGATGATTTTGGCATTCTGCTGACAGATATCGAAGAGGTCAGCGCAATCACCTGGATTGTAAAACGCATTCTCACAGCACTGCAGGAACCCTTCAGGGTAGGTGAGCAGGAGATCTATACGGCAACGAATATCGGTATATCAATCTATCCCCATGATGGACAGACGTCCGAGGAACTGGAGAGAAACGCTACAGCTGCGAAAAGCCATGCGAAGAAAAAACTGGGGTCGAATCACTACTATTTTTACTCCGAAAATCTTCAGTCAACCTCCATGAAACATCTCAATATCGAAAATCATCTGCATCGGGCTATTGAGAATGAGGAGTTGGTCATCCATTACCAGCCGAAACTTAACACAAAGTGCGGTACCATCATCGGTGCTGAAGCGCTGATTCGCTGGAACAGCCCCACTTCCGGGCTGGTGCCGCCCTACGAGTTCATCCCCATTGCCGAGTATTCTGGCCTGATAAACCCCATTGGTGACTGGGTGTTGAGGACCGCTTGCCGACAGATGCGCTCCTGGCTTGATATGGGTATTGAAAACTGCAGTGTGGCCATAAATTTTTCCAATAAACAGTTCCGTAATTCAGGCCTCGCCCAGCGGATTCATGATGCCCTGCAGGAAAATGGTCTCGAACCGGAGCATCTTGTCGTTGAGGTCACCGAAAACGCGATGATGGAAAATATTAACAGCTCCATGATTATTCTTCATGAAATTCATGAGATGGGAGTTCAAATTGCCCTTGATGATTTTGGGACCGGATACTCTTCCCTTGGATATTTGAAAAATTTTCCGGTGACCCATGTAAAAATTGACCGGTCGTTTATCGCCGATATCGAAACAAATGAGCGTGACGCGACCCTGGTTAAATCGATCATTAACATGGCTCACGGCATGGGGTTGAAAGTCACCGCTGAAGGAGTTGAAAACGACTCACAGGTTGTTATTCTCCACGATTTCAGCTGTGACGAAATGCAGGGCTTCCTGTTCAGCAAGCCGGTTCCGCACCAGGAGGCAACAACCCTTTTTCAAAACGGTGTAAAGAACCGCATCGCCTTGTGGCAGGAAGACCAGGCGGCATAAATCATTGTGATTGCTTGATTTATAAGATATGAAGACTTATTTTCTACTGTGCTTTGGCTCCTGCTGACTGATCTTGCAGGTGTACATATCACGCATGGATAGAATGATACCGTGAAGACCAATTTTGAGACCATAACAAGAGAAGCAGAACTGCTCAGTCTGCCGGACATCTATCTCAAGTTGAGAAACGTCCTGGACGACCCCGATTTTGCGATGGCTGAGGTTGCAATCGTCATCAGCCAGGATCCGGCAATTACTCTTCGGCTCCTGCACCTGGTGAACAGCTCTTTTTACGGTTTTACCAACAAGATAGAGACGGTCGGACGTGCCATCAACCTGCTTGGCACCGAGCAGATTCACGATCTTGTCCTGGCAACTGCGGTGGCCAGTGCCTTCAAGGGCATGTCCACCACGGTAATGGATATGCAGACGTTCTGGGAGCGCAGCCTTTACTGTGCCGCCATTTCGCGAAGAATTGCCGTGCTGTCGGGCAAGCGTGACAAAGAGCGCCTTTTCGTTGCCGGCCTGCTCTGTGATATCGGTCATCTCATCATGTATCAGGCAATCCCCGAGCTTGCTCAGCAGGCAATTCTGCAGGCGAAAGAACGCAAGGAACATATTTACCTGACAGAGCGCAGGATTATCGGTTTCGATTATGCTTCCGTCGGCGGCATTTTGATGCAGCACTGGGCATTGCCCGATGTTTTCAGGGAGACAACGATGTTTCATGTCGATCCTGCAGCGGCGCACAATTACAGTGTAGAGGCCTCGCTGGTACATATCGGCTCGATGCTGACCCAGGCACGGGAGGAGGATTGCGTATTCAATGAAGGTTTGCTCCATGTCGACGAATCTGTCTGGGCAGTAGCAGGACTTGAACCGCAAGACTGCACCACAATTCACGAAGCGGTGGAAGACGATGTGCGCCAGGCAATGGATGTTGTCTTTTCTCAGGAGAGTATCTTTTAGTTCACTTGACCTCCCCGGTCAGGGGCCATCCTCTTCTTATTCCTTTCCTCTGTTTCCAGTTTCGGGCATTCTCAGGAAATGGTCATTTCCGTCATAAAAAAAATGATAAATTGTATTGATCAGAAGATCGAATCTGTGGTAGGTTCAGCCTCATTAATCTGCACGTTTTCCTGTCACTCAACAAGAAGGGATTATGTTGACAACTACCAGACACCTGCTGACAATTCTGGCTTTCGGCCTCTTGTTTCCAACCTCTTTTGCATACTCCTTTAATGGCAATAATATTGTTAATATACATGAACTTGTTGTCAGCAACTATGCCTCTGAATATTCGATAGGCATTCCTGCTGCGCGGGATCCGAAGGCAGACGAGATTGCGCTGATGCTCGAGGATCTGATGGATATCGCTTTTCGCTATAACCCGATGATTGAAGTTGTCAGGCAGCGGGTGGCGCAGAGCAAGGGGCAGCTGATGCAGGCACAGGCCGGCTATCTGCCGCATGTGTCAGTTCAGGGGCGTTATTTTTATACCGAGAGACAGGATTCGGGGGCAACTTCAGTCGAGGGGAGGTCGTCAGGAGACCTGATCCCTGACGAGGTTGAAGAAGACGATATTCTCCATGGTTTTGCCAGTGTCTCGCAGCTGATCTATGATTTCGGCAAAACATCCGGGGCCATAGGCGTCGGCAGATCCAATATGGCCGCCGAAGACGCACACCTGCAAAGACAGCTGCAGGATGTCGTTTTCCAGGTAAAAAAAGCCTATTACAATGTCCTTGAGAAGATGAGGCTCATTGACGTGGCCACTGAATCAGTGGCAAGTTTTGAACAGCACCTGGCCAGGGCCAAGGTTTATTACAAGGCCGGTGCACGAACCAAGATCGATGTCATCAATGCAGAGGTTGAACTGTCAAATGCTCGAATGAGTCAGCTGCGGGCGGAATACAATCTGAGGCTGGCAAAGGTCGCTCTCGAGCAGGCGCTTGGCAATAAACCCCATGGGGGTAAATATGTCCTGATGAGTGACAAGGTGGAGCTTGCCCAGGTTCTTGACTCCATGCCCCCGGTCCCTTTCACGCTGGAACAGGCCGTTCTCGATGCCCTTGAGCAGAGACCGGATATCACCCAGTTGAAACACATTGTAGAGGCATCCAAGGCGAACCTGAAAAGAGTCAAGGGCGACTACTGGCCGGCGATTGTCGCCGATGCACGATACAATGATTACGACACGACCCTCTCCCTTTACAAGGATTCCTGGGAAGTTGGCATCGCGGCAACGTGGGAGTTGTTCTCCGGTTTTGAGACAAGGGGTGCGGTGGCGGAAGCTACTGGCCGGTACCGTGAAAATTATGCTCAACTGCAGGATCTTGAGCTTGCCGTTGTCAGCGAGGTCACCGACAGTTTCCTGAAAGCCGAAGAAAATCGCGAAAGTGTTGGAATCGCACTGCAGACCCTGGAACTTGCCAAGGAGAACGTGCAGCTGGCAGAAAGAAGATATGACTCCGGTTCCTATGATGTTATCGAATTCAACGACGCGCAACTCAGCCTGACCAGGACCAGGAGCGAACTGGTTGTTACCTATTACGGCTATCTCACCGCCTATGCCGGCATCGAGTATGCGCTCGGCACGTCATTTTCTGAAACGGTGGCACAGTAGCCGCCATTCCTAGCCGAAATTCAGAAAGAGTTTTGCATAGGCCGGCTTAAGCATTTTTATCGATTTACTGACCGCCTCTGGTTTTCCTGATTGAACCGCCTGATTCAGATTTTCCAGCGATGCAAAGAACGCTTTCTCTAACTGCTGGTATTGCTCATTGCCACGATAACTGATCGGGGAATGCTCCCTGATGGTTTCGGCGAGATATTTCAGAACGGCGAGTTTTCCCCGTATTTCGTTTACTGCAGATTCATCGATTTTATCCGGCGTGAAGCCGGCTACAAGCAGCCCTTCCATAACTTCGTGATAATTGTTGATATGATCACTGAAAACAATGACTGAATTTCTTTTTCTGAGATCACTCAGGTTGTCCCTGATCGCCTCAAGATGCTCATGAGCTTCGGTCAACTGTCCATCCTTTATCAATTCTGAACTCTTTTCTGCTATCTCGCTGATGGAAATCAGTGTCTCAGTCCATTTAGGATCAGAACTGAATACTTCCGGCGGCTGTGAACTGTATGTCTCTATGACCTTTTTCCATAGATCCTGAAACGAGCTGTTTGCCTGCGCGGATTTTTCCGCATCGTTCATGTTCGTCTGGAACAGAGCTTTTCTGTAGGCACCGTAGGCGCTGTCAACATCTGCGTTAAACTGCTGGAAGCGGTTTTCACCGGCCTGAACTGAGGATATCAGGGCTGCCGAAATGCATGCCGTTATCAGTATAAATCTCTTCATTTTTACTATTCTCCTTGTTTGAAAAACACGGGTATATTCATTTTGGTAATAGGTAGGGCGTAAAAACAACTGGTACTCCTGATTCGGTCTACGCTAATGTCTCTTGAGCTTCCTGTGAAGGTGTAATTTAATTATTTCGTTAATTTTTAACATACCTGCTGGTATATTCTGCATCCATCTGCACTGTTGCAGGGCTATGGTCTTTGTAGAACAGGCGAGGAGGGGCTGCAGCCCTGCAAATGTTTCAGATATCTGTTTGCCGCGAAGAACGGACAACGGTTTTTGCCAGGTTCGAGAAGACAAAGAGGTGAAGTGGGTAGACCGAGTACCAGTAGAGTCTTCCCAGGATGCCTTGGGGAATGAAATGGGCGGTCTGAACGAGCTGCTGCGGCTGTACATCAAATTCCAGCCAGGCCTGGCCGGGAATTTTCATCTGCGCGTAGAGCAACAGCCGCTTGCCTTCTTTAATATCAACAACCTTCCAGAAATCAAGCGCATCACCGACTCTGAGGTCATGGTTGTTCCTTCGTCCGCGTGAAAGCCCGTACCCGCCGGAAAATTTGTCGATAACCCCCCTGATTCGCCAGAGAAAATTATATCTGAACCAGCCGTTGGGGCCGCCGACCGAGCAGACGGCCTTAAAGACATCGTCCTGTTTTTCTCCGTTTTCGTACGGGACAACCTGAATGTTTCTGAGGATTGCGCCGCCCGGATTGTCAAAATCTGTTATATCGCAGGCTTTTTCGCTGCTGCTGTCACACCAGCGGCTGAGAATCTGATCCTGTTCCAGTTCGGACATTGCGTGTTTGACACTTTCCCGATAGGAGATCGGTGAAATCGAAGGGTAATAAATGCGGGCGTTATCGTTTTCCCGAATTGTCTCGCTTTTCAGTCCCTCGACAAGAGATGAGGCAAGTTTATAGGGAATCGGCGTAAAGAGAATAAGCCAGTATGACGAGAGTTTCGGTGACAGGACCGGAACCGGAATCAGGAAGCGGCGCAGCCCCATGACTTCGGCGGCCTGGCCGATCATCTTCTGGAAACTGATCTTTTCCGAGCCGATGTCGACAACGAGATTTTCTCTATAATCAAGCGAAATTGATTGCTGCAGGTAGGACAACACATCTTCTATGCCGACTGCTTCCGTTCGCGTACGCACCCACAATGGTGTTAACATGGTGGGCAGTTTCTGGCAGAGATTCCTGATAATTTCAAAACCGGCGCTTCCGGAGCCGACAATGACCCCTGCACGTATCCATATCGTCTGGATCTTGTCAGCATCAGCTGACAGGATTTCTCCGGTCTCGATGCGGCTGAGCAGGTGCTTGCTGGCGCTCTGCTTGATGCCGAGTCCTCCCAGGTAAACAATTCTTTGAACCCCCGCCCTGATGCAGGCGGTACGGAACTGTTCTGCGCTCTTTTTGTCAAGTTCCTGATAGTCTTTATCCGAACCCATTGAGTGAATCAGGTAAAATGCAGTGTCGATTCCCTCTAGCGCCTGGTCAAGTGCTTCAGCGTCGAAGGTGTCACCTTCGATTATTTCCACCTCTTCTGTTACGGAGAGCTGAACTTTTCGCTTGTTACGGACAAAGAGACGAATATCATAGACATCTTCTTTCAACAGGCGATGGGTCAGCCGTCTGCCGATATAGCCGGTGGCTCCGGTGATCAGTACTTTTTTACGCGGTGATTTCTCAGGCATGGTTTCTTAATTTGAGTTCGAGGTGGTGAGGGTTCAGGTAGTATTGTTTCTGCAGATACGGTTCGTTAAATTTTCGTATGTAATGATTCAACAGGGTTAGCGGCACAATGAGCGGCACGATTCCCCGGTGGAACTGATCGAGAACGGTGAGCAGTTCCTGTTTTTCATCGGCAGAAATGCGTTTCTTAAAATATCCCATCATGTGCATCAGCACGTTCACATGTTTGTTCAGGGTCGGCTTGAGGCGCATGGCTGCCATCAGGGAGTCCTGGTAGCTGCTGAGAAGCTCGCTTACCTCAAGCGCACCCGCCTGGGCAATGATTTTACCCATCATCCGGCAGTGTTTTTCACTGTGGGCCATCAGCAGGAGCTTGTGGCGGGTATGAAAATCTACCAGGGCGGCAGACGTCGGCGCTGCCGCCACATCCCGCCAGCGCTTGTATACAAATATCGATTCAATAAAATTCTCGCGCAGGAGAATATCATGCAGACGGCCCTCTTCTTCAACCGGCAGCAGCGGAAAGTGTTCCATGAATATCCTGGCAAATATTCCCACCCCGATCGCCCGTGGAATATTGTTGTGGTCATACACTTTTACACGCTCCATCCCGGAAGACGGCGAGCGATTCTTGAAGATGAAACCGCAGAGCGATTCCTGCTCAAGCTGGACGACTCTCTTCTTCGCCCAAGCAGTCATGCGCTCGGTGTGGTCTATTCCCGTCTTGTTGGTTACGAGTTTTGGGTTCTGCGGGTCTCCCGTCAAACGCATCGCCTCACGCGGAATAGGAAGGCCGCATTCGACCTCGGGGCACACCGGTACGAAGGTCACGTAGTTGCCAAGGGTACCGGTTATGTAGCGGTCGTGTTTGTGACCGCCGTCAAACCGCACTTCATTGCCGAGCAGGCAGGAGCTGACTCCGATTTTAAATTCGCTGTTGCCATTTTCGTTCATTGGTATTTCCCCCGCTGCAGCTCATTGATGGCGTCGTAAAAAGTCCGATCTACTGCGTCGTGGCATTTTTTCAAGCATTCGGCATACCTGTGTATGCCTTCACACTTGAAAAAAGACCACTTCTTGTTTATCGAAATTTTTACTTAGCCATCGATTTAATTTTTTATCTGGCCATCGATCAGGTTTTTACTTGGCCATCGGTTACGTTTTTACTAGTTCATCATGATCAAGAAACAGTGTTTTTTGCGATGTTCGGTAGATCTCTCTGGGCAATATACATGGTAATCGGCCAGAGCACTCCCCAAATAACGGCGAGCAGCAGAATGGATGGAATGAGTGCCATGCCAAAAGCTGCAGCGCCGGCCTTGACCCCGGCCCAGTAAGCAAGCGGACCGCCGACCGCGCCAAAAACCAGGGACAGCCAGGAGCGACCCTTGAGCCATTTGAGACTGTTATGGGGAAGGGTGGCAAGCGCCAGCCAGACAACGGCAAGCCAGAATGGGATCGGCAGTGCAGCCGTGTTGTAGGTCATAAATCCAATGATGTGAAGGGTTCCATCAATCAGTGTCCCGACCGGCAGGAGAAACGCTATCATTTTGAGATCGTTGTATCTGCGGCGGGAGAATACGACATGCAGCACCACCAGGACAAGGGCCGCCAGCGCACCCTGGTTTTCCCAGAAAACACAGAGGACCCAGACAGCCTGGTAAACAATGATGTTGATCAGGACATTCATCTAGACAATCAGGTTACGGTGGTTCGGACGGGTCGCAACGAGTTGCACCACGCTGATGGCACGTTCAAGGAAGCCGCCTTCGCAGTAACAGAGATAAAAGTTCCAGAGTCGTCTGAAGGCGTCGTCATACCCCTTGTGCCTGAGACTGGAAAACGATTGGTTGAACCTCTGGCGCCAGTCTTTCAGGGTTCTTGCGTAGTGGAAGCCGAAGTCTTCCAGCTGTCTGACAACCATGTCCGTTTCGGCAGAGATCAGCTCGAGCATCCTGTGGTTGGAGGGCAGGCAGCCCCCGGGGAAGATATGGCGCTGGATAAAATCAACATTCCTGGTGTACTGTTTATAGACCTGATCCCGTATGGTGATCGCCTGGAGCAGCATGATCCCGTTCTCTTTGAGAAGCTCGCCGCACTTGGCGAAAAAAAGCGGCAGGTAACGATGCCCGACCGCCTCGATCATCTCGATGCTCACCAGTTTGTCATAGCTGCCGGTCAGGTCCCTGTAGTCCTTTTTGAGCAGGGTGATCCTGCCGCCGAGTCCCGCCTCCTTGATTCTCTTTTTCCCCTCCTGATACTGGGCATCCGAGATGGTTACCGTGGTTACGTGACAGCCATAATTGCGGGCCGCATATATGGCAAAACCGCACCATCCTGAACCGATTTCCACCACCCTGTCGGTTGGCTGGAGATCGAGTTTTCTGCAGATCGTTTCCAGCTTGAACAGTGATGCCTCTTCCAGGCCGCTCGATCTATCCGGATAGATTGCCGAGGAGTACATCATTTCAGGGTCAAGAAATGAACGATACATCTCATTTCCGAGATCGTAGTGGGAAATGATGTTTTTCTTCGAACCGCTCCTGTTGTTATGGTTCAATTTGTGCTTGAGAATTCTGAATGGCTGGTAGAGCCAGAAGAATTTCTGCTCGAGTTTGTCGAGCATTGCCAGGTTCCGGGCGATGATTCGAACGAGTGTTGTCAGATCGTCTGTTTTCCAGAGATTGTCGACATAGGCCTCGCCCGCTCCAATCGATCCGCCGAGAACTACTTTGGAATAGAAACGCTGATCCAGTACTGAGATCGTCGTCGCCAAGCTGCTGTCGTTTCCGAATACGGTGACGCTTTCTCCATCCCGCAGGGTGATCTGGCCGCCTTGAATCTGTGCGACGAATTTAAAAAAGAGCGATCGTGCCCACCTCACCGAGAGAGCGGACGCTCTATCAACAACCCGTTGTTCGTCTCTCGCTACGCTGTTCATGCTTTCTCCTTTTCGTGTGGTATATAGGGAATGCCTTTGAGGAAAATTCTCAGCGCCTGCCAGTAGATCCCGGCAATGATAAAGGCCGTCATTGCCGGTTTCCTGACAATCAATTTGAGCGCAGATTTTTTCGAAAATGGTTGTCTGCTCAGTCGCAGGGCTGCTTCGAAAATATGGCCCCGCTCGTCGTGAACGCCAAGGTTGATTCCAATCGTTTCAAGTGGGGCGCTGATTTTCCATTTATAGGTCTGGTTTTTGGCAGGATTGAACGGTGAGACTTTAAAGTCCTTGGTATTAACTCTTTCCAGTCGGCTGTCATCCAGGCGATGGGCATAATAGTGACGCTCGTTCCAGGGAGTATTCGAGACTTCTGCGAGCAGGTGAGAGGGCTTGCCGGTTTTATCAAATCCGTAGTAAAAATTTACCGGGCTGAAGTAGAGGCCGATCGTCCGCAGGTTGAGCAGGCCAAACACCCTGCCGGCGACTTGAAAACCGGTGAGTTCCTCCATTTTGTTCCTGACGCAGTCGGCAAGCGGTTGGCCTGGATCACCGAGGTAGTCTGACCGTTTGAATCTGTTCAGTGCCCATCTCTTCGAGGAAAAACAGATGCCGAGATTCTGCAGTTGATCGACGCCATCGAGATCCAGGTACCACATGAAGAAGGGGTATTTGAAGCTGTGCGGTGTGGGAATGTGACGCGTATGAAAAATATGGCCCGAATAAATCGCAGATTCCATCATCGTTTCTCCAGCATGTCGCATACCCTGATACCGCTGCACACGCCGTCTTCATGGAAGCCGTTAAACCAGTAGGCTCCGCAATAGTGAATGCGGTCAATTCCCGAGATTGTTTGCCACGCTGACTGGGCAGCTATCATCTCGGTGGTATAGATGGGA
This sequence comes from uncultured Desulfobulbaceae bacterium, assembly GCA_965366875.1. Taxonomy (GTDB): domain Bacteria; phylum Desulfobacterota; class Desulfobulbia; order Desulfobulbales; family Desulfocapsaceae; genus MADRE3. Next base: position 12,995 of record CBDUGK010000086.1, read on the forward strand.
TGATCGTATGAATATTTTCCGATCACATATCGATCTTCAATTTCCTGGTTCAGCGTAACCAGATAGGTGGTGCTGCTGGTCAACCGCTGGAGGATATTCATGTTGTAGGTGAGTGCTGTCTGCTCTCGCGCACTGTCGACAACACGGTAGTTCCAGCTCGCCCAGGCTTTCTCTCTTTTCGGCAGGTGCGAAATGTCCGTGTGGAGGATTACCCGGTTTTCCGAGAACTGGAATTTCCCGAGCACTTGTTTTTCTGCAGCCGTTGGTTCATCGAGCAGGGCGAGGGCCTCGTCCGCATGGCAGGCAAGAATAACCTGATCGTACCGCTGTTGAGAGCCGTCGGTCTGAACAGTGACACCATCGCTTCCTCTCCTGATTGCTTTAACCGGCGTGTTCACCTGTATTCTATCGCGAAAAGACGAGGTGAGCGGATCGATATAGCTGCTCGAGCCCCCTTTGATCGTATACCACTGGGGGCGGTTGGTAATATCGAGTAGACCATGGTTTTCGAAAAAACGTACAAAAAAGGCCAGGGGAAAATCGAGGCAGCGTTCCAGTCCCATGGACCAGATGGCAGAGATCATCGGCAGCAGGTAGTTCTCCCTGAACAGGCCTGAATAGTTCGATTCCTGCAGGTACTGGCCGATGGTGAGGCTGGGGTCGTATTGCCCTGCTTTCCTGACCTCCCGGTTGAAGCGGATAATATCGCTGAGCATCTTCCAGAACCGGGGACGCAGCAGGTTGGATCTCTGGGCAAAGAGCGAGTTGAAATTGTTGCCGTTATACTCGAGGTCCAACAGGTCATTGCGGACCGAAAAACTCATCTCCGAGGGCTGATAGGCGACACCAATCTCATCGAGCAACGTAATGAAATTGGGATAGGTGCGGTCGTTAAAGACGATGAATCCCGTATCAATCCGGCTGCTGTCTCCATGGAACTCAACATCGATGGTGTTGGTGTGGCCGCCGATGTAGTCCGAAGCCTCATAGAGTGTGATATCATAGCCTTTGTTAAAGAGATGATAGCCGCAGACAAGTCCGGAAATGCCGGTGCCGACGATTGCAATCGTTGTATCTCTCATCTCGTACCATCTTTTAGACAGGCGTGCCGCGGGCAGGGCTCGGGAGCAGTCAAAGTGCCTGCAGCCGGGAACAATAAAAACCTGATGGTACCGAGCGTGATTTCCCGACAGATTTTCAAAAAATGTTTCATTTCCTCAGTCTTTCCGATCATTCTAGCTCCCAGGTGCTACCAGGCTGCGCTGCAGCTTGCTGTCCAGCGGTTTATCGGGGCTTAGCCAGATGCCGAAATAGAGTGAACTGAATTCCCGGGAAACGATCGAAACCAGCTCCCTGTCATTCAGCTGCAGTGTTGTTTTGGCACTTTCGCTATCGTAACAGAGCGCGTAGTGGTCGCCTTTCTGAACCGGCAGATAGGCGTCGTGGAGGATTTTTATCTCTTGCAGGAGACCATCGAGATATTCTGCTGAATGCTGCCTGGCAAGCACGGTGTCCGCTCCTTCGATGAAATTTTCAGAAGTGAGTGATACATCATAGTCCAACTTTAAACATTTCGAGATATCCGGATCAAGGATATTTTGGAGATCGATGCCATTTTGGGTCAGCAGTGACGCCGTGTATACCTTGATGAACTGGAGATAGTAAACATTTCCCTGTGAACGGGAAACGAACGAATCCATGGCAGATTGGACATGAAACGGGGTGGTCAGCAGTAGTGCCGCAGCGAATATAAGTGCTCTCATGTCTGCTCCTTTCTGAAGTCTTTTTGGAAAACAATCGTTATATCTCCCAGTGCAAAGCCAAACTTGCTCATTCTGGTCTTGTTTATCAGTATCTCATCGTCCTGCAGGAACATCCAGTCATCGAGATGAACTTTCCAGGTTCTGCCGTTCGCCTCGATATCGAGATGATAGCGCCAGTTCAAAACATTACCGTAGGCAGCTCCGGTAGCGCTGCCATGTACATCGGATGCCGTTCCGGTGAAGGTGTGCACTCCCGTTTTAGCGATAGACCAGGTTCTTGAGCTTATCTCTCCATCACTCCATTCAAAGTGTTCTTCAAGGGTCAGATCATCATCTGCATGCAGGGTACCCTCTATGTCCACGACAAACCGGCGCAGCAGATTACCTTTGCGATCCTGAACCATTCCCCAGCCGGTTGTCTTGCCCTGGAAATAATCAAAGAGGCTGAATCGCGGTTCGTTGTCCTGATACTGACTCAGATCAGGCTTGGAGCAGCCGGCTATTGACAGTGCGATCATCAGAATCACCAGAAAAGTCTTCTTCATCGTTCTCAACCTCCTTTTCATCTCATACCCTCTCAAACCTTTGTTGTGCGTTGCACTAGAAAACAATACTTAATTACAAGCAATACTATACGCATAAAAAAAGCTGGAACAACAGGGGATAAATGGGGTACTAATGATAGTATAAACTATTGATGAGGAGGTTTGTTTTGGCAGGAAAGAATCTATACAAAGAGATTGTCAATTCAATTTCTGCGCATGTGGCAATCATTGACAACAAGGGCGTCATACTGGACACAAATCAGGCCTGGCAAAATTTTGCCCGCGAAAACGGAATGCCGGAAGATTTTGACAGCGTCGGAACGAACTATCTGTCTATCTGTGAAGCGGCTTCTCCGGAATGGAAAAAAGAATCCAGTCTTGTTGCCGCCGGGATACGCCGGGTGATTTCTGGGGAGATAACCGAATTTGCTACCCATTACCCCTGTCATTCGCCGGAAAAGAAGCGCTGGTTTGTGGTGAGAGTAGTACCGTTCCGGGAAGAAAAGGTGGCGAAGATCATCGTCACCCATGAAAATATCACCCCGATCATGGTGATGCAGGAGGAGCTCCAACAAAAAGAGGCAGAGCTGCGTCGGGAACGGGAAAAACTGGAAGAGACCAATATCGCACTTCGAGTACTGCTCAGGCAGCGTGACGAAGATAAGCTCAGGCTGGAGGAAACGGTTTACAATAACGTAGACCGCCTGGTGCTGCCCTATATCGAAAAACTCCTGCAGGGAAGACTTTCAGAAAAGCATCGCACGCTGGCAGAAATTGCCGACACTAACCTCCGGGATATTGTTTCACCGTTTTTGCGGACCCTCTCTTCGCTGGGGTCCATGTTGACCCCCCAGGAGACCGAAGTTGCAAACCTGGTCCGCAGCGGCAGGACCAGCAAGGAAATTGCCGAGATTATGAATCTTTCAGTAAGCGGTGTTGATTTTCACCGGAAAAGAGTTCGCCAGAAGCTTGGTCTTGCCAATACCCAGAAGAATCTCAGGTCCTACCTGATGGCTCTTGAAAGCAAATAATATCATTTAGTTATCACCATCTTTCACCCGTCAGTCCTGTTGTATGCAGGGGTTGATTAACGATGTTTTTCCCGAACCTATTATCGACCTGGTTGACAATTGGATTATTTTCGATTTTAATAGCTGGAATTTGAGCCAAGCTGGCAAAATGACATAGGTTCTGATACACTTCTAAAAAGGTGGATCGATCATCGACAACAAAATTACTGATTCTATGAGTTTTCACCCAAAACCCGGCTCTCTTTCACGGCGAGGATTTATTACGGCAGCTGCAAAAATTGCAGCAGGATTACTTGTCTCATCACCGCTTGCAGGTTTCGCCTCACCGCTCAGATATCACACCCTTTCATTTTATCACACCCACACCGGTGAAACGCTTGATCTTGTCTTCAATCTTAAAACGGGCAGGCCGGAAAAGGTAAAGCGTGTGGTTAACTTTCTCCGTGATTTTCGGACCGGGGATGTTCACCAGATAGATCTCAGACTTTTTGATACGCTTTGTCGCCTGCAGATGGAATGTGGCAGTTCAGGCAGGTTTGAAGTGATATCGGGATACCGGTCACCGGCGACGAATGAAAACCTTCGCAACAACACCAATGGTGTAGCCAAGAAGAGTCTGCACATGGAAGGGAGGGCAATCGATATCCGGCTTTCTGACGTGCCGACCAGAAAGCTTGGCGCAAAAGCCCGGTCCATGAAGCGCGGGGGCGTCGGTTACTACGCTAAATCTGATTTTATTCATCTCGATACCGGGCGGGTCCGATCCTGGTAAAACACCTGATTCTTTTCATCGCATTTTATCTGTGTACCATTGTCAGACATCTCTTCAGGCTGGTATTTTGTGGGTTGAACAGCCACGCCGTTTCTTGTTCAAAAAAACAGAAATCTTGCAACGCGTAAATCAGTATTAAAATCATATGTTTAATAGACATTAATTTCCATCTGAAAAATTCTGAAATGCACAATCATGAAGAGCAGCCAGATCCAAGGGTGAAACAGTTGCCGATACTAAAGAAAACGAGCCTCTTTATTTTCATCTGCACAGCAGTGCTGTGCATTACCGCCTGGCCTGCTGCAGGGGATGATTCAGATGAGCATGACCTTGCTGAAGTCGATGACTCATATGA
>CBDUGK010000087.1:0-17440 GCA_965366875.1 uncultured Desulfobulbaceae bacterium
TCTGCTGCGTCTATGGGCTGCATGGGCAACTGTGTGGGAGAGTAGGTCGCCGCCGATTCTCTATAAAAAAAACCCCCGCCTCACGACTATCGCGTGGCGGGGGTTTTTGTGTCCGGGTATTCAGGAAAGAAAATTAATCTTTATCGTGCCCTTTCGTCTCCGCTGTCCTAATCATTTTTCTATCATTACTCCGCCATGAGTTTTTCATGGTTTTCTTCAATGATCAGAGCTGTACGGATCAGCCAGGTAACGACGGTTATTCCGAGGGAAAAAATACCCAGTGTCACGCACAGCTCGACCCAGGTCGGCAGATAATCGACAACTTCACCGAGCGGTGACGGGATCAATCCCGGCACAATGAGGCCAATCCCCTTCTCCATCCAGATTGCGACGAATAAAAACAGACATGCCGGTAGGAGTACTTTTGGGTTATTTTTTCCGGGGTTGAAGGCCAATACGAGTGTTGCGAGAAAATTCACACAGATTGAAGTCCAGATCCACGGGACGAGGGAATTATGGCCGTCCATGCCGAAAAACAGGTAGACCGCAGAGCTCGAGTGATGGGTGGGGAAATAGAATTCCTTGAAAACCTCAGAAAACAGCATGATCAGATTAATGATTGCGGAAATGACAATTATGAGGCGCAGTTTGTTAAAGACGGATCGATCAATTTTATACGTTGTCACGCTGTGGATAACGGCAAGGATCAGGGCGATGAGCGCTGGTCCCGCGGCAAACGCAGATGCCAGAAATCGTGGGCCCATCAGCGGGTTGTTCCAGAACGGCCGGGCCGGAAGTCCCTGGTACAAAAAGGCGGTCACCATATGGATCGAGAAGGCCCAGAAAATTGAAAGGAAAACAAACGGCCGGTATTTTCTTTCATCCGCTTCTCTGCCTTTATAGTGGCTGTAAAGGATGTAGGCGGGGACCAGCGCATTGAGCAACAGGTAACCATTCAGTACGAGTACGTCCCAGGCAAGAATTGATGAAGGAAAGTTAAACAGGCCGATGCCCGGAATAAGATGCCAGGCCTGCAGCGGACCGCCAAGGTCTACCAGGATAAAGGTGAGGCACATGATCAATGCACCGACGGCAACGCCTTCACCAATAATCACTACTCGATGAAAATCCGGATCATGGAAGATATATGCCGGCAGGATCAGCATGACCGCTGCGGCGGCAACGCCAACCAGGAAGGTAAAATTGGAAATATAAAACCCCCAGCTGACGATGTCGTTCATTCCGGTCACGGAAAGACCGAACCGTGCCTGGAAGGAATACGCATAGATCCCAAGTCCCATGAACAGAACCAGTATGATCCTGAAAATCTGGAAACCAAGACTGCCTTTCATGTTCCAGCGGATAGCATCTGTGAGAAAAGTTATAAGATTCCTTTCAGAGTGTATACTCATTTCGATCCCCTTTCCCTCAGTCTATAAAATACCAGAATTTAGGTTCCGTACCGATTTCATCTTTCATCCTGAAAACCTTTTTGTGCTTCAAGACATAGCGAATTTCACTGTCGGGATCGAGTAAATTACCAAAAACCCGTGACCCGGTCGGGCACGCCTCAACGCATGCCGGCAATCTGCCTTTGCGTGTACGTTGTATACAGAACGTACACTTCTCCATCTTGCCTTTCGGCCTTTTTCTGTTGCCAAGATAGTGCTGTTTAATCGTGATCTCTTCCTTTGGCACTTCTGCCTGTCCCCAGTTAAACCGGCGACCATAATACGGGCAGGCAGCCTGACAGTAGCGACAGCCAATACACCAGTCGTAGTCAACCACGACAATGCCGTCAGGTTCCATCCAGGTAGCTTTTGTGGGGCACGCTTTTGTGCAGGGAGCATTTTCACAGTGAAAACACTGGGTGCCCATGTAAAACTTGTTGTCGACCGGCACCTTATGGAAATAGGTTCCATCTCCGGTACTCGGATCGAGTTTTCCGGGCTCCATTTCAAAAATCCGGATGTACTGTGTATTGGTCTTCCGATCGAGGTTGTTTTCTTTGACACAGGCCGTTACGCACTCCATAAACCCTTCGCAGCGGGTAATATTGAAGGCATACCCGTAGAGAACGTTTTCGATCGGCGCCTCGTTTCCAACCTGAACCTGCATATCATCATGGAGTTTAGCCAGCCGCTCAAGCCGGGAAACGGTATCATCCTTTTCCTTCTGGCTCATCAGCCTGTAGTTCTTTTTGAAGAATTCCTGCCAGCGAATCTTCATCTCCTCGGTCGACCCGGCTCCGGCATCAGGAATACAGCCGGTGGCAAGAGCCGCACTTCCTGCCGCTGCTGCCAGGGATAAACTCTTTATGAATGTGCGCCTGCTGCTCGAGGTATCCATAACATCCTGGGCATTAGTCGTTACCGACTCTTTCTCTTGAGAACTCATGAGATTTTCCTGTTCAATTCAACGGTACGGAGTAGGTGGCTGGATATCTTTTTTCAAATCGCGGGGAATGGGGGTCATGACAGGTTGCGCAATTGTAAACGACCCGGACACCTGTCCAGTAGCTTACCCGTTTCCCATGGGCTCCGCCCAGCCAGTCACGTTTTTGCCGAAAATGGCACTGTCCGCAGAGCTGGTAACTGTGATCAAAATCAATTTTGCGGCCCTTCTTATCTTCCAGAAAGTCCCGGTCCTCGGGATGGTGACAATCAATACAACTTAGATTATTGCCCTCCTGCCCATGGTTCACAACAACGTCGCCGTGGGTGAGTTCCTGTCCATTCCTGGCTAAAACGGATTTATCAGTATGGCAGCTCGTGCATTTATAGCGCTCGATTTCCTGTTTCCTGGTCAGCACGCGGAACGAGCCTCCCTGGTAGGGCTCCTTTACCAGGACGGTCTCATCAACTATCGGCTGGACTGCCGTAACCGAACGATTATCAAATGGATCATCGCTGTCTTTTACCGTGTCAATAAAAGACGATTCACTGGCTGCAACAAACCCGGCAGTAAAAAAGATCAGAACCAGGAGATAAACAAAATGCAGTGGTCGGGTCAATTGGGTCATGTGCATCCTCTTGGAAGCCTGGCAGTAAATCAATTATGGGTTTCTCGTGAACGCTTTAACCGCTTCAGTTTGAACAAGAGGAACATGGCACTGGCGACAGTTTCCCCTGGAGGCATGGTCAACTCTGATTTCAACAACGGCACCAGGTCCCGTGTGACAGGAAATACAATTTTCCCGCAACTGCAGGGGATGAGGAATCGTCGGCGGGGAGCTGGCCAGGGCTGAGCCTCCGAGTCGCGGCGGCGCTATTGATTTCCAGTCAGTGGCAACGAACAACTCCTCGGTTTCTACCTGGGCATGGCACTGGAAACACAGCGTATTCTCAGGGTGAGGAGTAACCGGGACGAATTTGCCGAACTCCTGGGCGTATCCTCCTTTGGCATGGCACGACAGACAATCCGTTTCATTCCCGCTGAAGGTTAGATCGATTTTATGGGGAATTATCGGGGGTGAACCCGGATATTGCCTGAGCGAATAATAGTGAGCCAGATTGCGGCCTCCGGAATCGGCTCCCATGAATATGTCCGGGGTCGCTTCGTAACTCCGGTATATCTTGTACCCCTGATGGTCAAAGTCCTCTATCCCGGCAGCGACAGAGAATAAAGCCGAACCGGCCAGCCACAGTACCGCCAGGCAGCCGACGCCAACAGCAACCATTGTCCTGGCCCTCTTGTCTCTTTTTTCCATCATGCTTTCTCCAGTCTGACAGCGCATTTCTTGTAGTCCGGCTGTTTGGATATCGGGCAGAAGGCATCCAGCGTCACTTCGTTGATCAAATAACTCTCATCAAAGAACGGCACAAACACCGATCCCCGGGCAGGAACCCCCCTGCCGTTAATCTGGGCAGGCATCACGATTTCTCCGCGTCGCGAGATTATCTTAACTTTTTCTCCATTGACGACACCGAGCTCAGCAGCATCATCCGGGTGCAGTTCCACATAAGACGAGGGTACGGCATTATGCAGGACAGGAACGCGTCTTGTCATTGATCCGGTGTGCCAATGTTCAATCACCCGCCCGGTATTGAGCCAGAAATTATATTCGCTGTCAGGCGACTCTGCCGCCGGTTCATACGGCCGTGCCCATATCCAGGCCCGATTATCTTTTTTGCCATAAAAATCGAAATCTTTGCCGTTTGAACAGGCAGGATCATACTCAGGATTGTAGCGCCAGCGAGTTTCCTTGCCCTCGACAAAAGGCCACTGCACGCCGGAGCGTTTGTTCAGGACTTCATAGGAAGCCATCTCGTGCTTGGGGCCAGCATGAAATCTTCGATATTCCTCCCAGATTTTTTCGATGTAATCGTCCTGGCTCCAGGGGAACTGTTTCTCAAAACCCAACCTCCTGGCCACCTCTATAATTTGCCAGGTATCAGACATGGCCTCACCCGGAGGGTCGACTATCTGGCCAAAATGCTGGGTCCGGCGCTCCGAGTTACCAAACATGCCCTCCTGCTCCACCCACATGGCCGCCGGAAGAATAACATCGGCGACATCGGTTGTCGGAGTGGGATAGACGTCCGAGACCACCACGAACCGGTCGTCCTTCAGGGCACCTTCCCGATAACGTTTCAGGTTCGGCATGGTAACCATCGGATTTGTCACCTGTATCCAGATAAACTTGATATCGCCCCGATCCAGAGCCCGGAACATCTCAACCGTGTGATAGGTTGGCTTCGGATCGATATTGCTGAGCGGAACATCCCAGATCTCAGCGGCCATCTGACGGTCCTCCTCGTTGGTCACCACACCATGGGGAAGGCTCTGGGTCAGCGTACCGACCTCGCGCACGGTTCCGCAGGCGCTCGGCTGACCGGTCAGGGAAAACGGGCTGTTTCCAGGAGTTGATATTTTACCGACAAGGAGGTGAATATTGTAGACAAGATTGTTGATCCAGGTTCCCCTGGTATGCTGATTCATTCCCATACACCAGAAAGAGGTGACTTTCAGGGCAGGGTCGCCGTACAGCGATGCCAGATACTTGATGTCTTTTGCCGGAACTCCGGATACCTTTTCAACTTTTTCAGGGGTATAATCTTCGAGAAACAATTTGTAATCTTCCAGGCTGATGGATTCAGCTTGATCCTGAAAGGCGAAATGATCCTCCGTGCCATACCCTATATTGGTTTTACCCTTATGAAATGAAACGTGGTTGTTGACAAAATCCCAGTTCACCCAGTCGTTCTTGATAATCTCATAGCAGATGGCATTGGCGACCGCGAGGTCCGTCTGGGGTTTGAACAGAAGTGTCTTGTCTGCGGCCTGGCTGGTCCTGGTCAGACGGGTGGCAAAATCAATGACCTGTACATTGGTGCGCCGTTTCCGGTTAGCAAGCATCCGTGAAAACAGGACAGGATGCATTTCCGCCATATTATTGCCCCAGGTGACAAAGACGTTGGCATGATCGATGTCTTCATAGCACCCCATGGGCTCATCCAGTCCGAACGAGGTCATAAATCCTGTGACCGCGCTTGCCATACAGAGCCTGGCATTTGCTTCGACATTGTTCGTTCCGAGACAGCCCTTGAACAGTTTGGAGGCGACATATCCATCGGGGATAGTCCATTGTCCGGATCCGTAAATTGCCACCGAATCTTTCCCATGCTTGTCCCTGATCTCTTCCAGTTTGCTTGCCACAAGATCGAGTGCCTCCTGGATGGGTACCTCGACCATGGATCCATTTTTCCTGACCTGTGCCGTTACCAGGCGGTCTTTGCCATAGAGCGCCTGGACGGAATGATACCCTTTCATGCAGCACAGTCCCTTGTTCACGCTGCAGTTCGGGTCACCTTTAACCGCGATGGCCCTGTTGTCCGAAACACCGATCAAAACACCGCACCCGGTTCCGCAAAAACGGCAGGGGGCCTTTTGCCACGAAACCTGTCCGGAATTATTGACGACCTGTTGCCAGTCGCCAAAACTGATACCCGGGAAGAGAGACCCGGCAGATGCAACAGCACTGCTTGCAGCCACATATTTCATAAATCTTCGTCTGTTCAATTTCATGGTCACCTCGTATTTTCCCGTTTATTCATGGTCATCATAGCCAAAAGCAAGATTAAGAGACTGCAGGGACTGCAGATTCTTGAGGTTCTGCTGAAGAACTGTTTCCGCAGTTTCATCGGGCGTGTCAGTAACCAGGACAATAACATCCTGATTATCAGACGGTATCACTTCGCAATGCGGCGTGGTTGAGAGATCGGCACAGAGACGTTCCTTTGCGCCATTTACTGGTATTGCCAGATAGCTGAAAATCGGCATACTCACTCCTGTTTACTGTTTTGAGCAGAGTACTGCATAGTGGCATTTACTTTCCTCTATAACACAGGGTATCAAAATTATCTTTGACTTAAGTCAAGTAGACGTGAAGAAAACCTTCAAAGAGATCAGGGAATAAAGCTTAGCCTGGTAAGTGTTCAACAGAGCAGTTGCAGGCGGGGAATTGTGTTGTTTTCCGCATCTATTGAAAAATAAAGCCGCCTGAGCATTTTTGTCAGGCGGCTTTTTTTGAATCTAAAAGAAAATTGAAAAATTACATTGTCATATATCCGTTCCCTACCATTCGGTTTACACGACCTTTAGTTTCTGCAGCGCCTGTTCTGCTGCGATGGTGATGGGCTCCGCACTCGGTTCCGATGAAATATCGGGATTGCATGCAGAGGTGAATGTTGTCAGTTCAGAAATAGTTTTGCCGCCCAGGATAAAGGCGGTGACTGCATCAATTTCCCGTGCGGGAGCAATATCATGACTGACGATTTGTCCACCAATCAGTTTTTCGGTACGCTTATCGAAAACCAATTTTATTTTCCATGGTTTCATGCCCTTAATCATGCCATGTTTGCTTCTTGAGTCAACCGTTGCACTCACTGTCTCAAAACCTTCGTTACGGGCACTTTCCTCTGAAAAACCGGTAGCTGTTATGGTCATGTCAAACATTTTACAGCCGCCGGCGTCAAGAACTCCGGGAAACCTGATGCTATATCCCGCAAGTCTTTTTGCAGCCAGACGGCCCTGAACAACAGCAGGACCCCGCAGTTGACCGGGAGTTGGTTTTTTCGTAATAAAATTATATTTTTCGACACAATCACCGCCGGCAAGAATATCGGGGTCAGACGTTTCCTGAAATTCGTTTACCTTGATACCAAACCGACCCATCTCAAGCCCAATCTCTTCAGCCAGCTCAGTATTTGGCTTCACACCGACATTCATGAAAACAATATCGGCATCAAGGATCTTTCCCGAGGCAAGCTTTACTCCTGCAACCTTGCCGTCTTTAGCAAGGATTTTCTCAACTTTTTCTCCGGTCAGAACAGAGAGTCCTTTTTCTTCCAGATACGTCTTGACGACATCTCCCATATCCTTGTCGAGCATCAGCGGCAGCGGTCGGTCCATTAATTCAATCACCGAGATCGAGGCAGAAAACGTATTCATCTCTTTGAGCAGAGCGGCAATTTCCATACTGATGAAACCCGCGCCAATGAAGACGATATTCCTCACTTCTCTGGAAACAAGACATTTCTTGATTCCGGCAGCATCAGGAAGCCCCCTGAGGGTCAGAACGCCGTCCAGTTTATTTCCTTCTATAGGTGGGACAACAGAGCTTGACCCGGTCGCCAGGTACAATTTGTCGTATTTAATTTCACGTCCCTGAGAGGTAACAACGAGCTTTTTATCCTTGTCAATGCGGATTACTTCATCATGCACGACATTAATTCCCATCCCCTGGAGCATCTTGTCGGGAACAACAATTGACTCCTCCGTGACCTGACCGGCCACCACATGCGGTAATGCTCACCTGACGATAAAAAATTCTTCTTTCCGTATAACGGTAATATCGACATCCGGGAGCAGCTTTTTTGACATCATTGCCGCCGGCCCACCAGAACCGCTGCAGCCGATAATTACCAGTTTCTCACCTTTTTTCATACTGCCTCCTCTGGCCAACAGGTTATGTTTTAAGGGAACAGACAACAATACTGCTCCCTCTATTTAACAAATTGGTTTAGAGCATATACTCGATATTATCCAGTGTCAAAGAAATAATGATCTCTCTTCGAATACCCCAGACAAGGCAGAAATGAATTGCTTAAGCAGTCTTCAGCCTAAAGATTTTATTCCGATTTTTTCAACGGATATACGGTTGTCAACAGCTTCTGATTGTTGGAATTTTGTAGGTTTTATCGTCAAAATAGGATAAATCAGTGTTTGATTTTTGTTTTGAGGACCATATACTACAAATATGTTCCTGTTTTTTTTGATTATTTTTTAAAACAACATTTTCCTGAAACGATTCTTCTGCTTTTTCAATAGTGGAATACCAGCAAAGCCATGCCCCATCTCGAAGACATAGCCGGCATCAATGTGGAACCCTCCGCCCGCTGCAATGCGGGCTGCCCCTTTTGCAGTCGAAACAAAAAAGTGCGCCCGTATGCAAAACACCTTCTCACCCTTGACGATTTCAAAAAATTACCGTCCGGGTTGTTCGACAGGCTGAAGTGGCTTTCCTTCAGCGGTAATTTCGGGGATCCCTGCACAAACCAGCAGTTGCCTGAGATAGCAGCCTATTTGAAGGAGCAGTGCCCATCACTCATGCTGATGGGGAGCACGAACGGCTCGGTTCAGGACAGCGGCTGGTGGAGATCTCTCGGGCGTTTTTACTCAAACGGCAACATGTATTTCTCGCTTGACGGCCTGGCTGACAGCCACTCCCGGCACAGAAAAGGAACAGACTTTGATCGCGTCATCAGAAATATGCGGGCATTCACCTCGGGAGGTGGAACAGCGTACTGGCAGTTTATTCTCTTTAAGCACAACGAACATCAGGTTGACGCGGCGGAAAAGCTTGCCGGAGAAATCGGCTGTACCCGTTTTTTCGTGCTTTCCTCAAGAGAGTACAATGATGAATGCCAGCGACCGGAGAACACACTTTTTCCGCTAAAAGACGAGATTTTTGCACGGTACCAGGAAAAAGCAGAAGGCCCAGATCAACGGGCACGCTGCAAGCCCATCCAGAACCATTCGATCTATATCGCTGCCGACGGAACCGTTCATCCATGCTGCCTGGCTCACTGCAACTATATTACCGAACACGAACCATCATTCCAGTTTATCATCGATCTCATCAATAACTATGCTGCCCGGATTAATTTCAAGACGACACCGTTAGACGAGATCCTGGAGGGACCTTATTTCAGGGACGTTCTGAAGCTGTCCGTCAACAACAGGTACTGCATGATGAAATGCAGCAAATACAGGAAGGAAGCCCGCGCCCAGCTGGTTCTCAGGGATACCCATTTCAGGTAATGGCCCAGGCCATTGGCTGCAGGCCGCCAGGTACTAGAGAAGACCTGATCTTTTTAAATCAGCAATAAACAGTTTCACCAGCTCATCGACATTTTTCTCCGTCATTGAAGGGCTGATCGATTCTGAACGCGTTGCCCAGACAAGGCTGCCGCTGCCAGTTTCGTAAACCTTTGATTCAAAAGATATGGTCGTTACTTTTACCCGATAGCCAGGAGTATAAACCTCCCGAAAGGCCATCGGATAATAACCGTGAGCACGCCTGTAATAGGGGTTGGCAAAAAGTAATGTCCGCTGCGGAGGGTGATAGTGTTCTCTTGTATCGGTTCCCAGATATGTTGTCAGAATCACCGATCGGGCACCAGCATCCAGAGCGGCTGCGGCAATGTTTTCCTCAGTTGGCTGCACATCCGGGCGGAAGCGTGAATAGCTGGCGATACCCTTCACCCCTTCTGTTGACAAGGCGGCGACAAATTCATCTTCATAGAGCCGCCGTATCGTTTCATCCCCGGTCACCGCAACTATCAAAACATCCTGCAGGACATGCTTTCCAGCAAACCGCTGATCATGCCAGGCGGCGGTCAGTCTGCTTGTCGCGCAGGAGGTCAGAAACAGGGACAGGCAGGCGGCAACAACCCCGAGGATGACTCGTTTACTGAATGTGTCAACTGAATTACCGGTTATTTTCTCTGTCAGCAGAGAGCGATCAATGGGCCTAGTCGTCAAAACGGATTCTCCCTCACTGGCCCAGACAGGTTCCGACATTTCGTGCACTTTCAACCCAGAGGTGATCCTGCGGGACAACTTTTCTTTTGCCGACCACCTCTTCAAGCGGAACAGGGATGGTCGTCTCCCCTTTTACGGCAATCATCATGCCGCTGACGCCCTCTTCGATATACCTGACACAGGCGCTGCCGAGTTGAGTTGCCAGTACGCGGTCTGTGGCGGACGGCGTTCCGCCGCGCTGCAGATGACCGAGAATCGTCAACCGGGACTCGAGTCCTGTCATCTCTTCCAGCTGCTGGGAAAGCCAGAGCGTGTGGGCTGAGCGCTTCTGGGAAAACTTCGCATAGGCGTTCTGGGTCTTTTTCTTCTCCTTGGATCCGCCGTTCTCTTTTGCTTTCAGTTTGCTTTTCTTGAGTTTTTCCAGCTGGCTGAGTTCAACTGTCGACAGAGCTCCTTCAGCTACCACGACGATACTGAAATTCGTCCCACGCTGCTTTCGCAAGCGAATCGCGTTGACCACTTTCTCCATGTCATAGGGTATTTCCGGAATCAGGATGACATCGGCCCCGGCAGCAATACCAGCTCCCAGAGCAAGCCAGCCGGCATTGTGCCCCATGACCTCGACGACGATGATCCGGTGATGACTGTGTGCTGTTGAATGGAGTCGATCAATAGCTTCGGTTGCAATCTCCATGGCCGTATCGAAACCAAATGTTACGTCCGTTCCATAGACGTCGTTGTCGATGGTCTTGGGCAGGGTGAGGATATTAAGACCCCGTTGAGCAAGCCGGTAGGCATTCTTCTGGGTCCCACCGCCCCCGATACAGATCAGCGCGTCCAGGTTGTGCTTGTAATAATTATCGCATATCACGTCGGTCATATCCATCAACTCGCCGCCAACCGGCATTTTATGCGGCTTGTCACGGCTCGTCCCGAGAATTGTGCCGCCAAGCGTCATGATCGAAGCCAGCATCTGGCGATCAAGGCGCATGACCCGGTTCTCCATGAGCCCCCTGAATCCATCCTTGAATCCGACAACATCCATTCGCCCCGTATCAAAAGCGGATTTACCGATTGCACGAATCGCCGCATTCAAGCCGGGACTGTCACCACCGGCAGTTAAAATACCAACATGTTTGTTCATGAAATAATCCCGTATAGAAGCACTGATAATCTATTGAGCAGTGGGTTCATCATAACCTTTACAATGACTGCCTCATTTCGCTGTTAACCAATAATACCGAAGCGCCCGTCGAGCAATTTTAATGTTCTCTTTTTTTTGGAAATGATTGTTCGCCATCGCATTTTTTCTGTGGAGCGGGATCAAGCACCGGAAAGCCTGTCATGTAGCTCGTCCCGTTGCTGCTGCTTCTTTTTTTTCTCCACCAGAGAAGCAGGTGATAGAGGGACAAACAGAGAATAAAGAGTGCAGATGCAAGTTTTACAGTAAAAGGCATCGTCTCTCTGGCCTCTGCTATAATCGCCCTTGGTTCGATGGCCAGAAACTGGTAGAGCCAGTCCACTCCGAGGCCAAAGAGGACTGAGGAGAAAGCAATTACCACCAGATACCTGACGGTTCCGCTCTTGCCGAGGATTCGTGACAGAACCGTAAGTGAGGTCATATTGGTCGCTGGCCCGGCCAGCAGGAAGACAAGAACAGCTCCGGGGCTTGCCCCTTTCAACAGCAGCGCTGCAGCAACGGGGGTGGATGCGGTTGCACAGATGTACAGGGGCATCCCGATAACCAGCATGGTGAGCATCGAGACCAAACCGCCGCCAAGCACCATTTCTGAAATGTTTTCAGGGATCAGCACGGTAATGATTCCGGCAATCAGCAAACCGGCAAAAAACCAGAAAACGATGTCGCCCCAGACATCATTGCAGCCATATTTGAAACCGGCCACCAGTTTGGAGACAACACCTGCTGGCCGCACCACCTCAGGTTCTCCGAAATTAAGATCCTCTGAACAGCAGGTGCCGCCTTGCTGTTTCCCTCTATCCTGCTTGCTGTTGTCCTTTTCCCTGTCCTCAAACGTAAACCAGTTTTCCAGGACTCCGGCAAAGACACCGGTGAAAAAAGCCGCGATCGGTCTGGCTACGGTCATGATCGGATCCAGCAGCGCATAGGTAATGGCTATGGAGTCAAATCCTGATTCCGGGGTGGAAACCAGAAACGATGCCAGCGCACCCTTGTTAGCCCCCTGTTTCTTGAAGGATACTGCCGCCGGCAGCACACCACATGATCAGAGCGGAAGGGGAACCCCAAAGAAAGAGGCCTTGAACACGGAGAGGTATTTTCCCCGACTGAGATGTTTTGAGATAAATTCCTGGTTGATATAGATCTTAATCAGACCAGCAGCAAAAATCCCCAGCAGTATATAGGGTGACGAGTCCAGCAGAATTCGCCACATTTCAAATAAGATATCGTATATCATGCTCAGCTCATTCACCTGTTATTTCGGACACATGATCCCGGGCAACGTGGATCAGCTGCATAACGTGATCATCAACCAGACGGTAGTAAAGCACCTGCCCTTCCCGTCTATTCTTTACCAGATTCATATTTCTCAAGATTCGCATCTGGTGACTCGCCGCTGATTCGGAAACGCCAAGCAGCGCCGCCAGATCGCACACGCACATCTCCTGGACATCAAGCGCCATCAGTATCTGCACCCTGCCGGGATCGGCCATCGCCTTGAACAGATCACCCATGCGCTCAATCTTGTCCTGACCGGGCAACAGCGCTCGTGCTGTTTCGAGGCGGTCCTCATGAATAATCCGCCGCTCACAAATGTCCTCTGTCATTTTTCACCTTATATGAGTATGTGTTCATATACTAAACAATACGGAAAAATAATCAAGGAATTCAGGTGCATTTTTTTCGATGATTGTCCATAATGTTCAGCAGGCAGCTAGACCCCTCTCACTTTTACCCGAAATTATAGAATGGTATGACCGGTTCGCTCTATATCGTCGCCACCCCTGTTGGTAATCTTGAGGATATTACCCACCGGGCATTGAGAGTCCTGCAGGAAGTTGAACTCATCGCGGCAGAAGATACCCGTCATACCCGCAAACTCCTCACCCATTTTGGGATAACCACAGATCTTGTCAGCTATTACCGGGAAAAAGAATCCCAACGTTCCGAGGAACTGGTTGCCAGGCTGGTTGCAGGTGCAGACATCGCCCTGGTCAGCGATGCCGGGACCCCTGCAATCTCAGACCCGGGCAGTGTTCTGGTCAGAGAGGCCCGAAAACAGGGGGTACGGATTATTCCGATTCCCGGTCCCTCTGCCCTGGTTGCTGCGGTCAGTTGTGCCGGGCTGACGCCCGGATCTTTTCTGTTCATCGGCTTTCCGCCTGCCAAGGGCGGCCAGAGACGGCAACTGCTCATCGCCCTGCGCACCTCTGAATACCCGCTGGTATTCTACAAGTCGCCGCACCGAATCAAAAAATTCATCGACGATGCCCATGAGATTCTTGGCGACAGGAAAATTCTCTGGGCGCGGGAAATCACCAAAAAATTTGAAGATATCACCGAAACATCTCTTTCTGAGCTGTCGGCAACGCTTCATGACAAGAAAATTCGCGGAGAGATCGTGGTCATCATTCATCCCGGCACCCAGGACATTGTCGAAGGTGAAACGATTGATGAAATCCTTGACTGGTATTACCAGAACAGCGATCTTTCCATGAAAGATGTTTGTAAAAAAATTTCAATCGACATGGGGGTTTCCCGCTCGGATGTTTACCGCAAGGCGCTGAGCGTGTGGGGTAAAAAGTAAATGTGGAGAACAAAACGATCATGAGGACCTGTATAACCCCGGATGGGATATTTTGTTATGGAATTCACAAACCAGCATACCGGGTACATAACCTCAGAACCAGGACTCGAGCTGAACCGCTGGGCATTGACCAGGCAGCACGCCAGATCGACAACTGCAGCAATTATCCCGACACAGATGTCAACGTCCCAAGCAGTGACTGGATCTACGAAATTGCCAACCCGTTTCCCTTCCGGGGAACAACCTTTATCGGCAAAAGCTGGGCAGACCGCAGTGCAGAAGACTACAGCAGAATCAGCATTGCACGGCCAGCCGAGGTATCCCTCTGCCGTTTGCTCGCTTCAGAAAAAATAGACGACAGCCTCGTATCCAGACTCCCTCGTCCGCTCCTGCTCGGCCTGGCAGCCAGTTCAACGGATCCCGCCGACCTTATTCTCCTGGCTCATATCTGTTGCCGGTTCATAACGAATCAGTCGGGAGCAGTTACAGGTCTTGCCTACCTCTCCGGCCACAACGGAGAGACCAGGCCCGAGATATCCGATCATGATCTTTTTGAGGCGGTGGCAAACAACCCTGCCCTGCCCGATCACTACAAGATCGCCATGGTAATCAGGCCGGGTGCCCAGGGAACAAGCGAAATTGTCGGCGATTACCACCATGGAGAAAATACTCACATCTATGAATATCTGAGAAAAAACTCGTATATCGGCGGCGGCCACTATGCAGCCAACATGGCTGACGACGCAATACGGTATAGTATAGATTCCCTGCACCTTGAGGATATCTCCGGTCTGCGGCACCTCTACTACCAGCGCACCTATGTGCGGCTTGCAGATGCGCACGGCATACCTTTTGACCCGGCTCTCCTGTCAACAGAGAAGCTGGAAGAGCTTCGCCTGCAGATTCAGGAGGCTTTAAATAAACAACCAGCCAGGCTGACGGCGACACTCTGGGGCTGGAACTTTGGTTTTGATTTTTCCTCATCAGGATACCGGCTGCACGCTTCCCACCAGCAGATACACCAGCAGTACGCGCTGATACCGGATTCGGTTGAAACGTATCATTGCGGAGATTCTGAGACAACCGGCACCGGCACGCCATTCTCCTGCGGCGACATGGTAACAGAATTCGCCAGGGACTATCATGGTGAATACGGCACATCCTTCTTTGACAATTATATACAGGCGATCAACACCAATCAGCGTATGGACAGCAGGAAGGACAGGAGCAGCAGCCTCGTGGTCTGGGAGGACGAAAACGTTATGCTGTTTGTGCCGAAAGCGCAGACCTCGCAATGGGAGCTGCAGGTGATGACCAAACCTGACAAACAGGGACGCTGGCCGGGAAATATTCTCGAGACCGACACCGGGACCCGCCGTTCACTGGACACGGCACTCCTGAAAGCCCAGCAGGCCCTGGCCGGACGCGGAGCCCGCATGGTTTCTTCAATAGAGTACTCAAAACGTTTCAACCTCACGGATCATCCCCAGCCGCTTATCTACAGCCTGCTGCCTAAACTGCCGAACTCTCCGGGGGCATTCAGTGAGAGCCAGAACCGCTATATAAACGGACATTATCCTGAAGATTTTGCCGCAGTCTGCCGCTCAGAACTCTCGGCAGGATAATCCTTACCCATTTTTCCAAAACCACTCGTTCAGGTAAGACGGGATGAGCTGTTTTTCACCCTTGTGAAAAACAGGGCAATTAGTGTAGGTTCTGACATGAAAAAAATTATGCATGGAAACACATTCAACGATGCATATTTTAAGACGGGTTGAACAACATTCGACGGATCACGCATTGGTTCCTCCGGCATATTATTCATGGATGACACCGGTTCCCGGCCCGCTGCGTCAGTTGTCTAATAATGGAGATACATAATGAGTAAAAAAGGGTATTTCGGTGAATGGGGGGGACAATTTATCCCCGAAGTGCTGCACGATACGTTTCAGGAGCTTGAGGTCGCCTTCAAGGAGATACGACAGGACCCGTCATTCTGGCGTGAATACATTGATATCATGTCAACCTATTCCTGTCGGCCCACACCACTGACTTATGCGGAAAATCTTTCAAAGCATTTCGGCGGTGCCCAGATTTATATCAAACGCGAAGATCTTAACCATACCGGGGCACACAAAGCAAACAACGTCATGGGCCAGGGGCTTCTCGTCAAACGTATGGGAAAAACCAGGGTCATCGCGGAAACCGGTGCCGGTCAACATGGGTTGGCGACGGCCACCATGGCCGCCAAGTTCGGGTTCGAATGCACCGTTTACATGGGCGAGGAAGACGTGCTTCGCCAGCGGCCGAATGTCTTCTGGATGGAAAAAATGGGGGCCACGGTAGTACCTGTCAAGGACGGTTCCAAAACCCTGAAAGATGCGATCAACGAGACCTTTCGGGACTGGGTGACCAATATGGACAACACCCACTATGTATTCGGCACCGCCTGTGGTCCGGCTCCTTTTCCGGAAATGGTGTCATGGTTCCAGTCCATCATCGGTATGGAAGCGGCCTCACAGATAGTCGATCAGCACGGCCGCCTGCCGGCCAGGATATACGCCTGCGTCGGCGGAGGTTCAAATGCGATGGGAATCTTCGGGCGATTTCTAAAAGAAGACGCAACGGAACTGGTCGGAGTAGAGGCCGGGGGCCGCGGAATCAACAGCGGCCAGCACGCCGTCCGCCTCTGCGGCAATGACGCATCGCCTGGCATCGCCCAGGGCTACAAGACCATGTTCCTCCAGAACCGCGACGGCCAGATGCTCGATACCCACTCCGTGTCTGCAGGCCTCGATTATGTCGGGGTCTCACCCATCCTTTCCGATCTCAATGACCAGGGAGCCGTTCGTTTTGAATCGGCAACCGATGACGAAGTAATGGAAGCCCTTGACCTGACGATGAAAAAAGAAGGTATAATACCTGCTCTCGAGTCCGCGCACGCGTTTGTCCAGGCCTTTAAAGAAGCACCTGACCTGTCGACCGACGATGCGGTTATCATCAATATGTCCGGTCGAGGCGACAAGGACATCTTCACCATCGCACATGCCTATGATGATCCGTCATGGAAGGCATTTATCATTGAGCGGGCAAAACTTTACAGTAAATAATCTGAGGGTCCCGGCACAGCTCCGGGGTCGTGGTGAGCCAAATGCAGCTTGAACACTATATCAAAGACAAGAAAAAGGATAAGGAAATCCTGCTGATGACCCACATCGTGCTCGGCTATCCTTCTTTTGAAATCAATCGCAGGGTGATAGAGCAGATGGTAGAAAGCGGTGTCGACTGTATCGAGATGCAGATCCCTTTTTCTGAACCGATGGCAGACGGTCCGGTAATCCTGAAAGCAAACCAGGAAAGTATCGCAAACGGCACCACCGTTGCTGACTGCATCCAGTTCGGCGGCGAGATGGCTGCGACCTACGATATTCCCTTTCTCTATATGACCTACTACAACATCATCTACAAATACGGCGAGGAACGATTTCTCGAAGCTGCCCGGAAGGGAGGCATTTCAGGACTCATTATCCCGGACCTTCCCCCGGAGGAAGGCGCGGATTTCTGTAAAATGGCCAAGCAGAAGGGTATTGACCCGATTCTCATTTTTG
>CBDUGK010000088.1:0-17375 GCA_965366875.1 uncultured Desulfobulbaceae bacterium
TACGCGTAATCCGGAGGATCCAGAAAAAATGCAGCAGACGACAATGCAGGTGAAGAGATGACAGGTTCCCCGGTACGGGAGGTGTAAAGGAGGAGAGAGGGAGTACCGGGAAACCTGACATTCTCTATTCACAGCCGTCCGGCCGTTGGCAGCATGACGGCGATAGTTGCACTGTTTCGCAACCCGTTTAGCGGATCTTCGTTACTTCTTTGGACTGATAGTTACGCGCCGATCTGGAGAGGGTGGCTGCTCTGTTGAGAAGAAAAGTTCCCGTGTCTCCGAGCTTGACCAGCAGACTGGTGCACATCAGTAATAGTACAAAGATGTAATTTGTGATATTTTCCAGCAAATCATGTGGTATCATTTTCATGTCCTTTTCGTCCTGCATATCGGGTTTACCTGTCATTGAACCGTTTTCCGATTCAGCAGTGTTGTCAATATGATTAGCAGCACAATGAGCAGGGAATAGGGAAGGAATGTGAAAGAAAAATGTCAGGCAATCAATTGTTGGTCGGACGGGTTACGGTACAAATCAGCTGAGTCGTCTACACGGCCTGCTCCTGCCGAGAAGGGGCTGGGATAGAATCCCGTTTAGCTCTGTGATTACCATAAATAGGATTATCAGCAGTGCTAACGATTCAGGTCGTTATCTGCAGCGAAGAGTAGGTTGCCGAATCTTCATCACCGGCCTTGTACAGATCCTTTTCTTTTTCTCATTGCGTCCATATTTCTTCCTTATTGTCTTGATACATTTCAGACACATTGTAGGAATTAAGCATGAGACACCCAGGGGATTTACGAGCCATGTTGACAGGTGCTGACAAGCGCTCCTGGGCGAAAGAGAACAGCATTTGCAAAACACTTAAAATTTGGGAATCAGGTAGACATGAAATTCAGGATAAGACACAAGCTCTTCTTGACGATCCTGCTGACCAGTACCATCGTCGCGACGAGTCTTTCCCTGTTTCTCCAGTGGAATTTTGACAGAGGTTTTGTCAGCTACGTCGAGAAACAGGAGCTGGTCCATCTCGATCAGCTTGCAACTCAACTGGCCGGCTACTATGCGCGGGAGGGAATGGACTGGCGGTTCATGGTGGAGAACCATCCCCTGTGGCAAACCGTTCAGGCGCAGATTTTTTCCTCAGCTCCCGGCCCGAAACCTGCAATGCTGGAAAAAGGGCCGCCTCCCTTTTCCCCTCCTCCTGTTGAACGCAGGTATCTTGGGCGAAGAGTTGTGCTCTATGATCGTGACAAGCAGTGGGTAATCGGAGGTCCGGAAGGACCAGAACGAAACGACAGTAATTTGATATTTCGGCCGATCAGCCTGGATGAAAAAGTTGTCGGCTATCTCGGTCTTATTCCATCCACCGAACTTTCCTTCTCGGGCGATCTCCTGTTTGTCGAGCAGCAGAAGGAGAACTTCATGCTGGTTACCCTCGGAATGGTGGCCCTGTCTCTGCTGCTGACATTTCCGCTCACCATACATTTGCTCAGGCCAATCAACGAACTCACCAGCGGGACACGAAAATTGATTGGCGGACAGTTCAGAACCCGCATTCCGGTCAGAACCGGGGATGAACTGGGACAACTGTCAAAGGATTTCAATATGCTGGCAATGACCCTTGAGGAAAACGAAAAGGCTCGTAAACAGTGGGTGGCCGATATTTCCCATGAGCTGCGCACCCCGCTTTCGATACTCAGAGGCGATGTCGAGGCGCTCCAGGATGGCGTCCGGAAACTTGAACCGCAGGCCATCGGACCGCTGCACGGCGAAATCATGCACCTTGAACGGCTGGTCAGCGATCTCTATGAGCTGTCAATGTCTGACATCGGTGCCTTGACGTACAAAAAAGTGGAGGTTGATCCGATAAGTATCCTGCGCGACACCGTTGGCATCTGTGAAAACGGATTTGTCGACAAAAATATCGATCTGATACTTGATATACCTGATAATCTCTCGGTGAACATGCTTGGAGATCCGGACCGGATTCAGCAACTCTTCTCCAATCTTCTGTCAAACAGTCTGCGCTACACACAAGGACCGGGAAAGCTCGTAATATCGGCTGAAACGAGTGGGGATGAGGTGACTATTTCTTTTTCAGACTCTGCTCCAGGCGTCACGCCCGAACAATTGCCGAAGCTCTTTGACCGCTTGTATCAGGTTGAACCATCACAAAGTCGTAGCAGAAAAGGTGCCGGGCTTGGCCTTTCGATCTGCAAGAACATCGTTGCTGCCCACCAGGGGACAATATCAGCTGAAAAATCACTGCATGGCGGCCTTCGATTCAGTGTTGGCTTGCCGCTCTGCGGATAAAGAAGGTACTGAAATGGAAAATCTCATATTGATTGTGGAAGATGAACAACGCCTTGCTGACCTGCACCGTGATTACCTGCGGCAGGCGGGATTCGAAACAGACTGGCTTGCTGACGGAACCGGGGTAATCCAGTACGTCCGGCAGAAGGAACCTGTTCTTGTCCTGCTCGACCTTCTGCTGCCTGGCAAAGACGGCTTAGATATCTGTAAAGAAATCAGATCGTTCTCTGATGTTCCAATTATCATGGTTACCGCCAGGGTCGAGGAGATAGACCGTCTGCTCGGTCTTGAGTTCGGCGCAGACGATTATATCTGCAAACCGTTCAGTCCGCGTGAGGTCGTGGCCCGGGTAAAGGCTGTCTTGCGCAGGGGCAGCAGCAGTGGTGTTGGACAAAAAGACGCCATCCTGTACCTTGATTCGGATCGTTATATCGCCACTATCAAAGGCAACAAACTTGACTTAACCGCAGTCGAGTTCCAATTGCTTAAAATCCTTGCCGAAAAACCCGGGTGGATTTTCAACCGTGACCAGTTAATGGAGAAGATCTATACCGACCAGAGGATTGTCTGTGATCGAACCATCGACAGCCATATCAAGAAGCTACGTAAGAAGATTTCGTCCGTGGACCCTGAACTTGACATTATCCGTTCGGTATACGGGGTCGGATACAGATATGAAACTCCGTGAGGGGCTCAGATGCTCTACCCCTTTATGACCGAAACCTGATCAGGAAATAGCTCGATCCACCATGGAAAGCCACTGCTTTAAATTGGCAATTGAATGGTGTCGCGGATGATGTGCTGAGGGGAAAAATCCGCGAGCGACGCTAGATGAAACGTCTTAACTGTGTTTCGGACTGTATTGCCTTTTCAGCCAGGAACTCAGGCCATCGAGCCCCGGAAAAAGAACCCGCTCGGATATATTGCATTGATCGAGTTTATCCCGGCATTCCCATTTCAGTTCAGCAGGAATAATTAATCTGCGAAAAAGACAGGGATCATTCTCCAGCCAGGTGTCGACATTTCTTTTGACATTTGGCATTACCGAAAAGAGTGCAAATTGGTTTACAATTCTTTCATTTATTGACGGAGGTTCGAAAAAAAGCAGAAACTCCTCTGAATCTCCCAGATCTTCAAATTCTTTAAGCGTTTCAACGACATCATGAAAGGAACTTTCTTCCATGCTCAGGGCCTCATTCTGTGGGCTGAGGCTCGTCAGCAGTTCCAGGGTAAATGCCTGTGCGCCTTCTGCCCGGAGGAGATTTGTGAGCATATTGGGGAGGTGATTGTGGGTTTTTTCATAATCAACTACCCAGATGACACCATCGGTTGCAAACCGTTCGAGATTGGCTGTGGCAAAATGCAGCGCCACGTAGGGAGAATAAGTCCAGTCAAGTAGTCTTGTCGGCAGCCCATGATGCTGAGCAATGGAAAGAAGATGCCAGAAAGAGCTCAATTCTCTGGAACTCAGCCTGGCATATTTCCTGAAGTTCCTCAGCAGGTGTTTTTCCAGCTGCCAGTATTGCCCCTGAAGCCTTTTCAGTGATGTCTCCAGACGATAGGAGCTATCTGACAGGCCGCGGAACACAAAAGGAGATCTGAATCGTTTGATTGTGTCGTTCCACGAACCCTCAAAAAGTTCATACTGCAACTGACTCCATGAAGAAATAGTAATATCTGACATATTTCAAACCATCATGTTAGCTGCTTGCTCAACCATCTCTTTCCAGCCATCATTTCCTTATCTCATAATCAGGTCATGATTATGAAAGACAGTATCCCCGTTTGGGAAATGAGTACATAAGACAAAACAAGTAATTGAAAAAAGACATGACACAAGACAGGTTGATTGGTGTCCAGGCCAACAGCTTTTTCAAAAGAGGTTCATGTCATGTCCATAGTGCTATTATACCATGCATTTAACATCAAAAGGGCGAAATAGTGTTCATCATTTTAAAAAGGCAATACCATTATCTTCAAAGTTGAAATAACCGACCGAAAATTCAACTGCCCAGCGTGCCAGGCAAGGCATGATACATGTAATGACAGGAACGTCCGAATGCTGCATTTGCCTCCGGTGGATCCAAAGCAGCGGCGACAATCTGCTGGATAATGCATCCATTTGCTCTTTAGTCTGCCACGCAGAGGGAGGCAAAATTCATTATGTCGAAAGAGAAGGCAGGGAGCTGACCATTTTATTTGTTCATGGAACTCAAGACTTTCTGGCCAGCAGAACCTTTTCCAGAAGCTCAGCCATATCAAGCGGTTTCAGGCAATAGTCGAATGCCCCTTTTTTCATCCCCTCCAGCCCAGACTGCAGCGTCCCGTGGCCGGTGAGAATAATCACTTTGATATCGGGCCGCATCTTTTTCATTTCCTCCATGCACTCAAGGCCGTTTCGTTCCGGCATCAGCATGTCCATGATGACGACATCGTAACTACCGGCGGCAAACTTTTCCAGGGCGTCGCTGCAGCCGCCGGAAGTATCGGCCATGATTCCCCGCCTGAGAAAAAATTTGGCGATGAGTTCAACAAATTCAAGCTCATCATCAACCAGCAGGACTTTGTCTTTTTCAGTCATTGCTGCACCTCGTTGCTTTCTGATCTGTTGCTGTTCAATATCGCGTCGATATCTTTGAGAAACTTCTGCCTGTATCGTTCCACTTCCTGGGGATGATTCATCACCATGTCAAGCTGGCGGGCGTGGAGCGTCAGGTAACCGAGAATCTGCAAACGTTGTTCAAGATATTCTATCGGACGTTTTTTTACCCGTGCCAGAAGCGCGTCCGAGCGAAGCTCAACCTGAAAGCCATGCGTCTGGAGAATGTTTGCCAGCAATCCGGCCCGTACCGCCTTGCGTCTCATGTCGGCAGCCCCCCCCTTGAAGCGAAAGGTAACATAACTCTCGGTCAGCAGATCGCTCAAATATGCCTCTATCATTGCATAATGGTAGCCCAGGCGAACACTGAGATTGCAAAAATTACTCGATATCAGGAAGTAGTTTTTGGCACTCAGCTGAGAGGCAACGGCGGGATCGAGTTCCGGCCGCATGGCCGATTGAAAAATGATGGCACCGAAGCCTCTGGCGCTGACCGGCGGCGGCCCCTCCCATGGATAGGCCGATATTCCCTGCCAGATCGCCTGCATGGGAACGGACGTTATATCCTCAATCCTGACGGTTCGGCTCTCATCACTGACGCTTGGAGCAAAGCCATCTGCCAGATTGATTACCCACCACTCCAATGGCACCTCTCCAACAAGCCGTTTTGCCGTCCTCTTGTCCACCCGGTTCCGGTGGTCCAGAGTGAACATTTCTGTCACTGATTTTTCATGGCAGAAACGGGTGATGTCATGGAGCGTCTCGCACCAGGAAGCCTTGAAGCGGCTGGATGCAGGGTCGTGCAGGTTGAGCGGTGTGATATGCTGCAAGGCCTGGGTGAGGATAAATTGCACCGGGCTGCCCGCCATGGGATTTCTCTGTACAGGTTTTTTCCCCAGGAGTTTTTCGATACGCCCTCTGTAGATTGCCTGCCCTCTGGTATCCACGGTGATGAGCAGACCCTGCTCGAGTTTCTGCATGACTCCCTGCACGCTGAACAGGGCCGGGATACCGAATTCCCGGGCAACAGTTGCCAGGTGGCCGGCTTCACTCCCGTATTCAGCAATAACAGCTGCTGCCCTGCCAACAAGGGGAGCATATTCAGGCAACGGGTATTCGACCAGAAGAATAGCGCCCCGGGGGAAGGTCTGCAGCTGCTCCGGTCGATCGATTTTGAAAAGTTCTCCGCAGGCGATACCGCTGCTTGCAGAGATGCCTCCTCTGCTGATTACTTCAGCGTGGCTTTCCAGTTGGTAAACTGGTGGTTCTGTCTGTTCCTTCTCCGGCGTCGGCAGCGGTCTGCTCTGCAGGATGTAGAGTCTGCCCAGCTGATCAAATGACCATTCTATATCCTGGGGTTTGCCAAAATGGTGTTCAAGAATCTGGCTTGCCTCTGCCAGCATCCTGAGCTGGTTATTATTCAGGGTGATGCTCGCCTCAGCAGTGTTTGGGGCTGACGTGGTCTGCCTGATGGTGCTTTGAAGCGTGGCGTGAGGGGTTTTACGATCCAGCAGAAAACGATCGGCAGCCCTTGTGCCATCGACGATGCCCCGGCCGATTCCGGTCGTTGCATTAATCCGGATCACCTCACCATAGGTCTCATCTGTACTGCAGCTATAGGTTACCCCGCTGGTCTTTGATTCCACCATCAGCAGACAACCGACGCACATCTCGATATCATGATGACGATAGCCTCTCTGCCATCGGTAGGCGATGGCCTTCGGGCCGTATTTACTGGCGATAACCTTCTTGTAGGCGGTAGTGAGCGAGTTCCGCTCAACATCCAGAACGGTACTGTAAAGTCCGGCAAAGGTTACGCCGACAACATCCTCGCCCAGAGCGCTTGAGCGCAGGGCAACTTTGCAGCGCGCACTGCTCTGCTCTTCCAGCTGCGCATAGCCGCTGATGAGGATTTCTTCAAGCTCCGGCGGCAGCGGGCTGTTCATCACTGCTTTCTGTATTTCTTCACACCCCTTGTAATACGACTGCAGGTTTTCCGGTTCAAGTACCTGCAGCAGGCGATTAATCTCAGTCAGCAGCTGTGGGGAGAGAAAGCGCCTGGTGGCTGAAGCGCTCATCACAAAGCCACGGGGTATCGTCAGGGCTGGCAGGCCAGCGATCTCCCCGAGATTTGCCATCTTACCGCCCACCTGGTCCCGGTTTTTACCGGATATCTCATGCAGATCGTAGACCAGGGGGCCATCTGTGTACTGCGGCACGCTGTCGACGATTGCACCGATCTCCCTGCTGATTTTTTCAAAAATTTTTTCCAGTGCCGAATACTTGTCCGGGGCCATGGCCATCAGGCTGAAAATCATCTTGTAGACGTTGGTCAGGACAGTGGTGATCCTTGAACGGATATCGGCCATCCGGTAGCTTCCATGACCATAGTAGATCTTTTCCAGCTCGGCCATCGCCTGGAGGGCATTGTTGTTTGCTGTGAGAAGGGTCCTGAAGGAGGCGTATCGCTGTTTAAACTCCTGCCGCAGCTGTTCAGGATCCTGTCCGCCTGATCTTGACGTTGGAAAAAGCCACTGGCGAATACTGGTGAAAAAATCGGTCATGCAATTTTCCTCAGGCTCACGGCAAACTGTCACCTCCATCGTGTGACAGTTTGCCGTGCAGAGTTGATGAACGCTCAGCAGATCAGTGACCGATTCTCAGGCCCAGACCTTCAAAGACGTACATGATGCCAAAACCATACCATAGGGTATAGATCACATAAAATCCCAGGGCAATGAGTATCATCGCTATATTGTCCTGCCAGTTCATCGCCTTGACGCCATAGTAGTTATAGGCTGGCTCCAAAGCCTTTTTGCTGACATTGGCGACGATTTTCGCATCCGCAAACTGCTCCTGTTTGGTGAGATCCTGACCGATGCCTTTGAAGAGCGTCCACCAGTTATAGAGGACCTCCCGTTCCGGAAAACCATACTTTTCTGTAACCGGTGTTCCATTATTATTGAACATGAAATCGGCATCATCGAGGCTGGCGACGAGGAGCTGGCCCAGGTCGCCCTTGACCTGCAGCTTGCCGTCGGAAACTGAAGCTGCAATCCCGTTTTTCTCAAGCATCAGAACCGTCTGCTGAGCCTGTTTCTCATCAGCAATAGTTGCTGTGGCCGCGAGTTCCTTTCCTCCGTATTTTTCACTGTCAGTCTTTGCCTTCGGGATAAAGTAGGATGATCCCTTGGAAATCATGTTAAAGAGATTGTCCATATAATCAAGGCCATTCATCTTACCGGGAAAGATGGGCGTGAATATGAGGCCCAGGATAACAAAAAAGCTGCCCAGGAGCAAAAGTCCCCGGGTCATTAACCGTTTTTGCATACTCATGTTAATTCACCTCCGATTTCAATTCTTTTATATTACTGAAGAAGGCATAGAATACCCAGACAGTAAAGGCGCTGATGGCAAAGAAGAACAGACAGTTGCCGATAAGACTGAGCATTGCCCCGGTATCCTTGCTGATGGAAATGTAATTGAGGCTGCCAAGTTTCTCCGGAAGGGCAAAGAAACGGTTGATAAAGCCTGCAGAAACCGCCACGGCAAAGAAACCGCGGATCATGATGCCCGGGACAACCTTGGTCACCAGAGAACCAACCTGAACGCCGATCAGCGAGCCAAGCAGCATCCCCATTGCCAGGGTATAGAAGACAAAGCCGAAGATGGCATACTGGCTGAGAGCACTGTAACCGGCGGTGAAAACGATCTGAAAAATGTCGGTACCGACAGTGGTCATCGAGGAGACGCCAAGACCATAGACAAAGATAGGGAAGGTGAGAAAGCCGCCGCCAACGCCCATAACCGCTGCCGCCATTCCGACGATAAAACCGCTGACGATCAGAAATATTGCTGAAATTTTACGTCCTCCCGGCGTGATGCCCTGGTCGAAGGTGATCATCGGCGGCAGGTTGATGGATTGCAGACGCTTGCCCATCTTGGGGATATCTTCATCTTTGCCGGGCTTACTTTTTCCGGCAGCTCCACCTCTTCTCGCCGTAAAGTAGTCGGCCAGAGCGTAGAAAGAGAGGAAGCCGAGGATGACAACGTAAACCGCGGTGATGAAGAGGTCACTGAGGACCGGGTTGAGGTCATAGAGGTACCTGTTGAGCATACCGCCGAGGCTCGCACCACCGATTGAGCCAATGAGGAAGGTAACGGCGAGGGACATGGAGATATTGCCAAGCTTTCTGTGCAGAACACTGCCCATGATCGCCTTGGCGAATATATGGAACAGGTCCGTGCCGACTGCCAGGATACCCTTTACACCCACGCTCATCAGGGCAGGGGCGATAATGAAACCACCGCCTGCACCGATACAGCCGGTGATAAGACCTGCACAGAGTCCGACGAAAACAGAGGCGAAGAAAATGGCATTGGTATAGTGGGAGGGCATGTATGCTGTTTTTCCACCCAGGACATTCGGCAGCCCTGAGCCGTCGCCTCCTGCAATGGCGATACCGCCTATCAGTATTGGCAGCAGCAGGAGCAGCAGCAGCCCCTTGCGCGTGCGGCTCTTCAAGATGTTGGTGGACATCTCCAGCTCCCAGCGGGCGTGTGCCTGGGAGCCTTTCATGAGCAGTTGATAAAACTCTTTTGCGTAACTCATAATCGTAATGTTCTCCTTGTTGATAAATGTACTGTGTTGTGTATGGTAATCCTGTTGTGTGACCGGCAGCTCAGATCGGCATTGACATAAACACCTTTGCCTGGGCCTGGTCGATCTTCTCCTGGTGCAGACGTTTCTTCTCATAGGCGTCCGCCAGTTTTTCCAGTAACGGTTCAAGCTCGATGGGCTTCATCAGGTAGTCAAATGCCCCCAGTTTCATGCCTTCAATGCCGGAGTCCACCGAGGCATGACCCGTCAGTAGAACGACTTCGACAAGCGGTTTCAGCACACGGATCTGCCGCAGGGTCTCAATGCCGTCCATACCGGGCATTTTGACGTCAAGCAGAACGACATCGATACGTTTCGCCTTCAGGAGATCAAGAGCTGCCTGACCGCTGTCAGCACCCAGGGCAACCAATCCCTTCTTATTCAACCTTTTCACCATCATTTCCCGAAACTCTTCTTCGTCATCGACGACCAGCACGTTAAATTCTCTCATGATTTGCCTCTCCTGTTTGTTTTGATGTCGTTATTTTTTCAATTCCATTTCAATAGTCAGCCTAAACAGTCATGCCCATAGACATGACCGGTAACACTATGATGAAGACCGCCCCTCCTGCTTTTCTGTTCTCTGCTCGTATGGTCCCTCCCAGCTTATGGACGATATCGTAGCTGATATAGAGCCCCAGCCCCGTGCCTTTCCCCGGTGCCTTGGTGGTGAAGAACGGGTCAAAAAGCTGTTTCAGATGTTCTGGTTGTATTCCCGGACCGGTGTCGGTGATATCTATCTGCACCTGCCCATCCTTCAGGTACTGAGTGCAGACCGCCACCTCTCCATCCTTTCCGACCGCATCTATGGCGTTGTTGATGAGGTTGAGAAAAACCTGCTGCAGCTGTGGCGCATCGGTGAGGGTCTCCGGGACATTGGCGTCTAATTTTCTGATAATTTTTATATTATTGTAGTCAGCCTCTTTCTCGACAAAGGAGATTGTCTCTGTGAGCAGTTCATTTATCTGCACCTTTTCATTCTGCGCACTCATTTTTCTCGAAAAACCAAGGAGCCTGTGGGTTATGGTTCCCGCCCTGCGGACATGATATTTGATCTGTTCAACAGCCTTGGTATACTCGTCATAGTTCTTCAGACAGGCGGGGTCTTCATCCGGCAGCAGTTCGCTCATCCAGCCCGCCTGATTAGTAATCATCTGCAGCGGATTGTTGATTTCGTGGGCAATTCCTGCGGCGAGCCGGCCAACGGTGGCCATTTTCTCCACCTGGGCAAATTGAAGGTGCAGGGCCGATTGCTCCCGGTCTGACTGTTCAAGCTTCTTTGACAAAGATATGCTGATCACTGTTGCTCCTGACATGGCTGCCACCGAGATAATGATGACGATCATGATGATCTGGTTCCGGACCTGCAGGTAATAGCCAAGAGAATCGGCAATGTTCGCCTTCAGGATCAGCAGCCAGTGCCCCTTGTCAATCCAGTGGGTTGAATAGATGTCGGTATCCGTCACCAGCAAACCGTCGGAATCGAACGAAATAAGCCTCCTTTCTGTCTCGCTCAGCTGAACCAGCCCCTGCAGGCTTGGCGTCTGGATATCTCCGGAACGGTTGACGATAAAGACATCTCCCCGGGGGCTGAGCTGGGCGGAATGCAGCAGCGCGTTGAAAAAGCTGGAGTTGATGGTGGCACGCAGGACAAAGGTCTTCAGGGGATTTGTGACCGCCACCACGAAATGCGGCACACCTCTGTAGCCGTCAAAGACATCGCTGACATGCACTCCGTTGATCAGGGTCTCCTTGAACCAGCTGGCCTCCGCATAATTTTTACCCTCGACCTTGCTGCGATACGGGCCGACATAGGCGTGCTGACTGCCCGAAGCATCAATTGTCTGCAGATCGACGGTATCGCCTTTGGGTGACATTGCCAGATAGAGTTGTTCAATATTTTTCTGGTCCAGCAGATAGTCTTCTAGATGCATCGCCACAACCGCATTCAAAAAACTGATTTTCTCTTTTAAAAACATCTCGATGACTTCCCCGCGGTGGGCAACGGTACTCGATGCCAGCTCCCCCAGTTTGTTGACATTGGTCTCTTCAACCGAGGTTTTCATCATCCAGGCAAAACCGACAATCGGCATGACACTCAGACAAAAAAAGGCAATGAGCAGATTGCGGGTGATGATAGCGTAGTATTTTTTTTTCCGTTCCATTTTCGTCTCAGCAGGCAAAGATGTTGCGTACCTGGGTAGCCAGTAGGTTTTCAGGCGTCTTTTCACAGATAATCAGGTCGCCAGGCAGGGTAAATTCACCGAGTTCAAGAGAATTCTGGGTCTCCTGATCGACAAGCAGAATGGTTTTCAAGGCACGATTATTCAGCAATTTGAACAAATTGACCGTCACCCGATTGTATGATTTCAGAAACAGGACCACCAGCTCAGGATGGCTGGCAAGAATAGTCAGATCTGCCGTACGGCCAATAACAGCCGATTCCGAGAGGATGTTGTAACGCTCTTTGAAGGCCGTGCAGATCTGCTCTATCGTGCTGGACTGCTCTTCGAGTTCCGTGAGACTGGCAGTAATGAAAAGGATTTTTTTCGTCTGTGGCGGAAGCAGGGCAGTGGATACCGGCAGCTTGTTCTCGATCAGAAAGGAAATAACCTCGACGGCATCGATGAAATGTGCCGATCCCGTCTTGACTCTCAGCAGGTCGGCGGAGACCCAGCCACGAATCTTTTCAGGGGAAACACTGCAGGCGCTGGCGATTTCCTCTAAAGAGAGCAGGCGATTACCGGCCTGTATATGGTGATAAAATTTTCTCTTCATGCGGTTCCATTCAGCATCTGTCTGGGGCGGGTTCCCGGTTTACCTTCGCTTCTCTGACTGACATTAAGCAAGAGGTGAGCCAGATTAAAAACCTTGTGGACGTTATTTTTTTATCACGTTATATCAGCCAGATATCCTTGCGTGAAAAAGGGTTAAGAAACAAGCCCTGGCGACCATGGCCGCCGGTGTTGTTAAGCAGCAGTAACAAAAAATATGATCCTCTCCTGAATACCTTGGTGGAATAGGGAAAAATACTGTTAAGTAATGGTTACAAAAGGCTCCCATGCGAAAGGGTATGTGTAAGGAGCGTAACAACCAGGATGGACAGGTATGACAGACAACGATACCCTTATCGGTATACTTGAAAGACAGAAGAAAGACCTTGTCTCCAGGTTTCTGCAGCAACACGAGGATGCCCAGAACAGCAGATCGTTTATTGACAAGATCCTGTCGAATATTTCCGATCTTTTGATCATTTTGTCCATTGATCTGGAAATAATTCAGGCCAGTAAAGAGATATACAACGTCCTTGGCTATGAGCTTGATGATCCTGACCTGTTTTTGGGAGACATCGTCGAGGAGGATACCTGCCGCCAGCTCATTGAGCTCCTGGAACAGGGGGAATTCAGCGACCGGGAAATGAACCTGTTGCACCGGGATGGCCGGAAAATCCCGGTTGTCATGCGGGGAACGCTGTTTACCACCCCTTCCGGCAGGGTTCTGTACATGTTGAACGCCTCGGATCGGCGGGATATTTACTCGGTGCTTGAACAGGTGCGCGAGGTACAGAACCAGCTGACCCACTCCGGCAGGCTGGCAAGCCTTGGCGAAATGGCAGCCGGTGTGGGGCATGAGCTGACCCAGCCTTTGAATACGGTTCTGCTGCTGGCGCGCAACTCGCTTAAAGCAATGGACAGCAGCAGCCCTGATACAGATATGGTCCGGGAGAATCTGCAGAACATCATTGACCGGGTGAATTATGCCTCCTCTATCATTCGCAGTTTGAAAGGTTTTGCCTCGAAGGTCCAGGAGGAGGCTGTACCGACCCGGGTGAATGTCATCATTATGGATATTCTCAATTTTCTCGAGGCCCAGCTGGAGCTTTCCGGGATCAGGGTGGATCTTGACATTGATGACACGGTTGTCTACGTGCTGGGGCATGAGGTCAAACTCGAGCAGGTACTGCTCAATGTCATTCAGAACGGTATCCAGGCGCTGGCCCAGACCAGCCAGCCGGTCCTGGGGATACGCACCTTCAAGCACTCCGGGGTGGACCCGCAAAGTCTGCAGAAAAAGAACTATGTGGGTATTGCTATTTCGGATAATGGCCCGGGCATCCCTCAAGACCTGCAGGCAAAGATTTTTGATCCCTTTTTTACCACCAAGCAGGTGGGTACTGGCATGGGGCTGGGGTTGTCCATTGTCGAACGGATCGTCAGGGGCTATGGCGGGCACATAAAGGTGCAGAGTGCCCCTGACCGGGCAACGACCTTTACGATCTCCCTTCCCGAACTGGAAATCAGCTGAGATTATATCTACCAAGAGGCTCCCCATGGCAGTTTCCTCCCCGCAGCCCGTGCTGGTCATTGATGATGATCAATATCTCTTGTCGGCCATTGGCCAGACCTTAAAGCTCGGCCTCTATCAACCGGTTCTTTTCAGCAACCCGCTTGCCGCTCTCGAAGAGCTGCAGAACAACACCTATCTCTCCGTCATCGCCGATATACGCATGCCGGTAATGGACGGCATGGAGCTGCTGAAGAAACTACAGGTTATTGATCCGGACCTGCCGGTGATACTCATTACCGGACATGGCGATATTACCCTGGCTGTGCAGGCCATCAAAATCGGAGCATACGACTTCCTTGAAAAGCCGGTTGATGATGAAATACTGCTGGCATCCCTGAACCGGGCGGTGGAAAAAAGGAGGCTGATTCTAGAAAACCGTCTTCTGCAGGAACAGATTACCAGGCAGGAAAACCAGTCGTTTTACCGGGGCATGGTTGGCTGTCATCCCCTGATGAATCGTCTTTATGACGTTGTGGAAAAAGTCGCCCGGGAAAACGATCCGGTTCTGCTCTATGGTGAGACCGGTACCGGCAAGGAGCTGGTCGCCAATGCCATTCATGAAATTTCCAGACCCGGCTTGCCTTTTGTTGCGGTCAACATGGCGGCTATGCCGGCAGAAATTATCGAATCGGAGCTGTTCGGGCATGAAAAAGGCGCATTTACCGGGGCGCTCAGCGAGACCGTTGGCACGTTTGAACATGCGGGACAGGGCACCCTCTTTCTCGATGAGATCTGCAGCCTGCCGCTTGCACTCCAGGCCAAGCTGCTGAGGGTTCTGGAGGAGCGGGCCTTCACCCGGGTGGGAAGCAACATCAGCCGTTCGCTGAGGGCCAGAATAATCTCCGCGACCAACCGCAATCTTCCGGAAGAGATCGAGACGGGCACCTTCCGGCAGGATTTGTTTTATCGCCTGAATGGGCTGCAGATAGACATTCCGCCATTGCGAAACCGTAAGGAGGACATCCCGCTGCTTGTCGAATTTTTCCGTCAGGAGTACTGCCGTGACCGTGGGCGCGACATCCCGCCCTTTTCCCCAGTCCAGCTGGAAGAGATCGTCAGGAAAGACTGGCCTGGAAACATCCGGGAGCTGCGCAACGCTGTGCGCAGGCTCTGCGTGTTCGGTGAAGAGCGAAAAACGGTGGCCGGCGATAGAGAAACGGATGACCTCGCTGCCGGGGAAGGAATCCAGCCATCGCTCAAAGCGTATCTGGAGTCCGCCGAAAGGGACTATATTCTGAAAATCCTGGGTGATAATAACGGCAAAGTTGGCAAGGCGCATGGAGTCCTTGGGCTTTCCCGCAAGGGCCTCTATGACAAGATCAACAAGTACCAGATCGACCTCGAGCTGTTGAAAGGCGGCCCCAGATCGTAAACGGGTACCTGTTTGCTATAATCATCAATGAGTTGTCCAGCAGATGCCCGTTGCTCGCCGGCACCAAACGGGGGGACATCCAATAGGCGCATTCCCGTTTCAGGTGCGCGTTATCCGGATGAAACGTTTTTTGGTGCGTATCGTTTTCTGACTGTTTTGTGACTAATGAAACATGAGTGATGCACAAAAGTCAGTGCACGCGCTCTGACAGTGCAGATATAATATGGTGTCCGAAAAATCGGTTCTTGATTCTGCGTGAAGCATTGCAAAAGTACCCAGAAGAAATAGTGCTGCAGCTGTGTGAAAGGAACAACGCGATCTTTGGAAATAAAGTTGACATGTTAGTAGTGATTTTTGTTGAAGCATTGTTTCTGTTATCAATTATGATTGTTCTTATTGTATGGTAGATGGCTTCCCGGAAATGTGAATACCTTGTGATATGCAAATAGCCTGCAGGTGATCACTTTACAGCTGTTGAGATGAGCGGGGGGCAGAAGCTTTCAGGACACGGAGGAGCAGCAGCATGGAAAAAACATTTCTTGATGTTTTTGATGATATCCTGGGCTCGGTTCGAGAGCCCTTGATCGTACTTGACGCTAATCTCAGAGTGATCAAAGCCAATGATGCCTTTTACACAAATTTTGCTGTCGAGCCTGAAAAGACCTTGGGCAACGTTATCTATGACCTTGGCAACCATCAATGGGATATACCAAAGCTGAGAGAATTGCTCGAAACCATCCTGCCCCAGAACACCATTTTCAAAGATTTTGAAGTGGAACACACCTTTGAAGGTATCGGTTTCAAAATAATGCACCTGAACGCCAGGAGAATCTATGACCAAAAAAACAAAACCCGGCTGGTTCTGCTTTCCATAGAGGATGTTTCAGAACGCGAATATTACAAAAGGCATCTTGAGGAAATTGTCTCTAAACGCACAGCTGAGCTCAGGTTATCCCGGGAGAAAGCTGAAGCGAGCAGACATATCGCCGAGACTGCTCTGGAGGAAATCAAAAAGTTAAAAGACCAGTTGGAAGCTGAACGGGCCTATCTTCAGGAAGAGATCAAACTGGAATACAATCATGGCAATATCATAGGAAAAAGTGACGAGATAAATTATGTCCTATACAAGGTTGAGCAGATTGCCGCTACAAACGCCAATGTGCTGATTCTTGGGGAAACAGGAACCGGCAAGGAACTTGTTGCCCGGGCAATACACAACCTCAGCGAGAACAGGGACCGGGCCATGGTCAAGATGAACTGTGCCGCTCTTCCTGCAAACCTGATTGAAAGCGAACTTTTCGGGCATGAGAAGGGCGCCTTCACCGGGGCTCATTCAAAGAGAATTGGGCGATTCGAAGTCGCAAACGGCACAACCTTATTTCTCGATGAGATTGGCGAATTACCGCTTGATTTGCAGCCAAAACTGCTCCAGGTAATAGAGAGCGGCAAGTTCGAGCGATTGGGCAGTTCAACGACGCGAGAGGTAAACGTCCGGATTATAACTGCCACCAACCGCAATCTGCTGGAGGAGGTTAACAGAGGGCGATTCCGGGAAGATCTCTGGTACAGATTGAATGTTTTTCCCATTACCCTGCCGCCACTGCGCGACCGGCTCGATGATATTCCGCTTCTCGTCAACCACTACGTCGACAAGATCTCAAAGCGGTTGGGCAAGGTCATCGACATTATTCCAGCAAACGTCATGACGACCCTGCAGAGTTATCACTGGCCGGGAAATGTGAGGGAACTCGAAAATGTTCTTGAGCGTGCGGTAATCAGCACTTCGGGCTCAAAGTTATACCTTATAGACGAGCTGAAAAAGCCGTTCAAAGACATAGCCGCAAACAAAAAGACACTCGAAGCCGTTGAAAGAGATCATATCGTCAGGGTGCTGGAACTGACTCACTGGAAGGTCAGCGGCAAAAACAGCGCAGCCGAAATTCTTGGCTTAAACCGCAGTACCTTACGTGCCCGCATGCGTAAACTGGGCATTCAAAAGCCATAGAGCCTTTTGCAAAACACCCTTTTCGCTCAACCTCTACGTTATGCTAAAACATTTTATCCTCGGAATATCAATTATATG
>CBDUGK010000089.1:0-16228 GCA_965366875.1 uncultured Desulfobulbaceae bacterium
CTTTGGCATAACTGTTGATCACCTCCAGCACAGCTTTGCCTTCATCGGTAATCAGCTCATGATTCTCCAGAGTACGGGAGAGAAGGGCTACGGCCTGCTCCATATCAACTAAACCTTTTTCAGCTAGGCGCCGTTCATTGACAGTAAACCCCTGAATGAGATGGTCTTTTAAAACTGATGTTGCCCACTGACGAAAACGAACACCTCGTTTCGAATTGATCCGGTAACCGACTGATATTATTGCATCGAGATTATAATGGGTGAATGTTCGTCGGACCCGCCGCTTTCCTTCCTTCTGAACTGCCGAGAAATTCTCGGTAGTTGCCTCCCTCTCTAATTCCTCATCATTATATATGTTTTTCAGGTGAAGGCTTATATTGTCGGCAGATGTATCAAAAAGTTCTGCCATCTGCCTCTGGGTGAGCCAGACAGTATCGCGGTCAAGCCGCACCTCAACGGTACTTTCTTCTGCCTCATAAATAATAATTTCACCGTATTCATTCTGCATATTACACCGCTGATGCTCCGTTAAGATCTTCAATGACACTATTCAATTTTTCACCAAAAAGCTGATACTCCTTGCTAAGTCCGCCCTGTTTCGAAAAAGGAGCATAGTCAAAATCATCCGTTTCAATGCTCAGATTTGCGGCGACATGATCACGAATCATCCTCAACCTTTACCGCTGCTATTTAAACAATTGCAAGTAATCATAATAAACGTACATTTTGCCTCGTTTACCGCCAGTGATCTCCTTCAGAATCCCGAATTGTTCCAAATCAGCAATGAGTTTATAGGCTGAAGCCGGGGAAATATCTGCAACCTCTCCGGTCCTTGCGGCATCAATCAGAGGATGCTGACACAGATAACGCATAACCTTCTGGGCATTTGCCGTTCGGCTGCCAAGGGTCTGAAGCTGGGTCTCCACCTGCTTTTGGAGTTTGAGAATATTATCAAAGGTGGTTATACCGCTTTTCGCCGTTTCTATAATTCCTACCAGAAAAAACTTGAACCATTGCAGTAAGTCATTCTTCTCTCGGACTCGCATCAGATTATCGTAATAGTGGCTGCGGTTGCGCTCGAAAAAATCGGACATGTACAGAACTGGCTGCTTCAAAATTCCTTTACTGATGAGATACAGAGTAATCAACAAGCGTCCAACCCGACCATTCCCGTCCAGGAATGGATGGATAGTCTCAAACTGGTAGTGCACTAGGGCGATCTTTAAAAGCTCCGGGAAATACTGCGTTTCGTTATGCAAAAAATTCTCGATATCTCCAATCAGTTCAGTGATGGAAGTATGATCCGGTGGCACAAAAACCGCATCATTGATTGTTGCACCACCAATCCAGTTTTGGCTATGCCTAAAATCCCCAGGTTGCTTGTGAGTACCCCGCACGCCTTGCAGCAAAATTTCATGGGCCCCTTGGATCAATCGCGAAGAAAAGGGTAACGTCTGCAACTTGGCAATCGTCTCGTTCATCGCTGCCACATAATTCTGCACCTCTTCCCAGTCATCTCTTTTGTCCAAAGCGACATCTTCCTTCTCCAGAAGCGCCTCTTCCATGTTGGTTTGCGTACCTTCGATCTTGCTTGATTGGGTAGCCTCCTTCAACACATGCATCTTGATAAACAGATTGATATTGGGAATATATTCCGAATACATATCCAGCCGCCCCAATTCCCGGTCAGCCTTTCCAAGCAACTGAATCAACTCCATATTGTCAATTTTCCAGACACGATTGATCGTTGTAGGCTGAAAGCTTTTATAATGTCCTTGCTGATCATAGCGTCCGGATTGAAAATTTTTCATTGGGGTGATCTCATTGTAAAAGTAAAATAAGCACTGTCCTTATTTTAGATTTTACGGCAAAACTAAAATAGATCAAGGTGTTATTTTAGATATTGGTATCGAACAGCAATAGCTCGTTATTGTTTTTGCCATCATGCCGATATCAGAAAGCAGACCATGAATATGGTATGCAAAGGTTTAATTGTGGCAAAGAAATCAGAAAACAATGCCAGCGGCATCTGGGTCAGTGATACGGTCGAGATAAAGGCCTGGCGGGTGAATATACTGCAGAGGCGGTGAGTTACTGTTGAATAAATATTCAATATGAGTATGTTGATTTATCTACAATTTTGAGGAATATTCAACCAGAACAAAAGAGAGGCTATACATGGATATCAAGGAAATTTGCCCCTGTGTCAACCTGAACTGCCCTAATCATGGCAACTGCGAAAACTGCACCAGCCGGCATCTGAAAATAGGCCATTTAAATTTTTGTGCGTTTCACACCATTTTGCCTACACTTCAGGAAGCGATCAACGCCTCGCCCGACTCTCCTACAGCACTCAAGCTGTCGACGTTGATTGAGAAGACCCAGGCGACCTATGCAAACCTCAGAGAGAATCATGGCCTCTCGCAGGAAGGTACCGAGGGACTCCTTAAACAAATGAGAGATTACAGCGCTTATTGAAGACCGGACATGTCCTTACTATCGAATACGGTGATCGGTAATTGCCGGATGTTTGGAATAAAATGACGGAAGATTTAATACAAATCCTTGTAGACACAGTCCATCGACTATTTAACCAACACTCCACCTATGAAGTGATGGCTTTGTACAGAGAAGCAGCCGTGTATGAATGATTATACTGCATGGCCCTGGGAATGACGATGCAATATCAAAATACCTTAATGTCCTAGATTTCTGAGGATGGTTGCGAGCTAGCGTTTATGCTCTACTGAGGACTGAAAGGATTGTTACGTTTAATTTCTGAACATTTTTGGGTTGGTAATAGAAAATTCAGCATTAGGAACTGATGAGATTATCAAATGAGAATATGCTGTTCTATTTTTCTTGGTCTGTTTTTTTGTCTTGTTGCTGCACCAGCTCATGCACG
The DNA here is from genome assembly GCA_965366875.1 of uncultured Desulfobulbaceae bacterium. Taxonomy (GTDB): domain Bacteria; phylum Desulfobacterota; class Desulfobulbia; order Desulfobulbales; family Desulfocapsaceae; genus MADRE3. The sequence goes on from CBDUGK010000089.1 coordinate 2,906, forward strand.
ATTAGAAGAGACCAAGGCAGAGGCTCAAATCCGTTATGGGGAACCGGTTAATGAATCTAGTGTCATAATGCTTCCTCTGATGCAGGGAACTGAAGAACTCCGGTATCATCATTATGGATGGAGAATAAGATCGGCTTTTGTTAATGGACGGACAGCAATAATCTCTTACATGAAATTAGCTCGGGCTGGAACCGATGCTGCAGTCCTTCAAGTCGATGAAATTGAGGCAATTCTTCAGGCAGAAACCTCTGGGTACCGGTGGTATCCGATAAAAAAGGGGGCAGAGATCACCGCTTCTAAAAAATACCAAGGGTATTTCAACAGTTCCAATAAGGTCTGGAAGAGGACCGATGGGTCAATCGCCTGGGTCGGTGGCAATAGGGCATTAACGCTCATTTCGCCAGGTGGCCTTAAATATGAGATCCAATCAAAGAGGGAAAGTGAGTCTCGTAGAAAAGCGAACATAAAACATTTTTGATTTCATCCTACTTGCGTATTGTTAGATGCTGTAAATAGATTTGGGTGTTTGTTTGTTGGCCAAATACCCATATGTCAAGCCCCCCAAATTTCCTTTAGTATCCACTTTTTTCAATCTATCGCAGTATCTTCGGACCAGATAAAATATGCTCCAAATCTTTTACTATATTTAAACTCTCCGCCAGCCGCTTTACCTTTATCCGTCAGAGTTTGTTTTCCATCAAGCTGAGTGAGATATCCTAATAATGTTAATTTGTCCAATAATTCTGGTGTCTTTATTTTGTGCTTTTGGGCAAGTTTTGACGATGTTAATTTTGTGGGTGAATCTTCTGAAGTATCTTCATTCTGTGTCGCTTGATCACCATTTGATAGCTTTTCGACCTTCTCCAGGGAAATCCGGATTTCATCACTGATTCGGATAATGCGCTGAGCCTCTTCGTAAGCATCCCTGTAAATATCACAATCCTCATTTCGAGAGATGAAAACCCCCATTTCATTATTGTTAACTTGACTAAATTCGTATAGATTCAAACTGGTTACGATGCACGACTCTTCGTTGATATAGCATTTAGCATGGAGATTTTTACAGAAGCTTGTTCTGACAAACATAAGCTCTTTTAACCAATTAATTTCTTCAGGCTGTAGCTCACTTTTGCCGTATACAATTCGTACATCTATCTTGAGTCGGTTTTTATCCTCTAAAAGTTCCTTAATACGGTCATTTAGCTTTAGAAACGGACTTATAAGTATCAAACGATCAGAAGCACCTTTGATCAACTCTTCGAGATAATAATTGGTAGCACTTGTATTTAAAAATTTTGCCATGATTTTAGGTCCTTCATGATTTTGAGTACTGTTCCTGTCACGCACTGACGTATGACACATTGTCAGACGGATATCCAATAATGAATCCAGGAAATTGTTGGGGAAAATCTAACTGTTAATTAGGAGTATATGAAAAAACTGAAGTAAATGGCAAGAAATGATGTTCTTTTCACGCTATCACATCGGACTCATTGTCAATCAGCGTCGAAAATTGCCCCCTTTCTGTGCATTCAATATATGGCTTGATTCTATTCTGTAATGGTTTGCGAGGCGACCTTCAGAATCACAGGTTCACCCTGTGTATTATTTTTGTTACGATATGCATATTTTCAATTTCACAAAATGCCCATATGTCAAGCCTGACCATCTGTGTCTTACTATGCGAATCCTGCCGAATTCGTTCTATAAGCTGGGATATATCGCTGAGGGCCCGAGCCGCCTGCTGCCCGAGCTTCTGACTGCCGGCGCCATCCAGCTCCTCGCGCAGATCACCGAGATCGGAGAGATAGACCTGAAGAACCCTCGTAGAGGTAAGCCGGTGCTCGCGCAGTAGAAAAGAGAGCAGGTTTTGTACCGGAGCCGTCAGCTCAAAGGAGGCAGTTGCGTCGGGAATTGGCTCAATAATGTTGAATGACTGCAGCTGATCGATGACTGTTGCCGGAGCAGGGTCTTCGTCACTGCGAGATTCTTCAATGAGGTTGCGCAAGTCAGCCTCGGTAAAACCTTCGCGGCGGTAGAAGAGATCAAGCAGCAGCGGATAATACCGGGCAGCGAAACGGAAAAAACTTTGCGGATTGGCAGCCAGCCCCCTATTTAAACAAATAAAGTCCTAATTTCCAGCTTCTTCCACTATGCAGCGTTGTAAGTGTTTTTTCTTAGACAGATAGATATTGAATCATTTTTCGTCGAGCAAATAGATTTTTAAAGAATTACCCAAAATATCCACCTGGCACCATCCTTAAAAACAATTATCTTGATAAAATCCAGATTTATAAATATATTTTTAATTATTAAGCTTAATATAATCATTTTTTTAAGATCGTAACCATTTTTTAAGGTGTAATGGCGATGGAAGCTACACAAAACCGATTGGCGGGATATGCGTTCCTCATCGAGCAGTATCGACTGAACATTTTACCGAACTGGCACAGATCCCTGGTCAGCCCGACAGGGATATTGCGCTCTACCGTTCAGGATGGTCAGGTGGAATCCATCTATCCCCAGTCTTATTGGCCCGGGGACACAACGGGAGACCATTTGGAATTCGCCCTGAAGTACGACGGCGTCAACTTGGGCATCCTGTCGACTCTTTTCGATTCGGTTGCGCCAGATGAGATAGCAGCCTGGATATCCTCTAAACCTACCGGGAAATACGCTCGCAGGATCTGGTTCTTCTATGAGCTGCTGACCGGGCAGGAGCTGCCGTTGTCCGATTTAACCACCGGAAATTACATCGAAGTTCTCGAGGCGGATCGCTATTACACTGTGACACCGGGGCGACGCGTTCGACGCCAGAGAGTTATCGACAATCTGCTGGGTGGACGGTCCTTCTGCCCCGTCATCCGGCGAACCGAAAAACTCACGGCCATGGAGCAAATCGACCTGCGGAAGCAGTGCGAAGAGGTTGTTACGGTCTATCCTCCGGAACTGCTCAGGCGGGCGTTGAGCTATCTTTATAACAAGGAGACTAAATCCTCATTCGAAATCGAACACGTCAAACCAAGTCCCTCCCGAGCAGAAAAATTCATCTGTCTGCTTGAGACAGCAGAGCATAAGGATTTTTGCGAAAAAACTCTGTTATTAGATGTGCAGAATCGCATCGTCGATCCCCGTTTCCAGGAAAGTGATTACCGGACCAGCCAGAGTTATGTCGGGCAATCTATTTCCTACCAGAAACAGCTGGTTCATTATGTCTGTCCGAAACCTGACGGTCTTAACGACCTGATGGATGGCCTGTTCTGCGCCCACCGGACCTTGCAAGAGGGGTCGGTGCCACCAATTATCCATGCCGCAGCCATCTCCTATGGTTTCGTTTTCATCCACCCCTTTGAGGATGGCAACGGCCGTATCCACCGTTTTCTCATTCACAATATCTTGTCTTTGCGCGGCGCAATCCCAAGAGGTCTCATGTTTCCGGTTTCCGCCGCCATGTTGAAAAATCCTGCACTCTATGATCATTCACTGGAAGTGTTCTCTAACCCGCTGATGCGACTGATCGAATATGAGCTGGACGATCTCGGCCAGATGACCGTGTCTGGAGAGATCGGTCCTTGGTATAGATATATCGATATGACCGCCCAGGCAGAGGCGTTGTACGATTTCGTGAAGATCACCATCGAGCACGAACTGGTGGAAGAGTTAGATTTTCTTGCAAATTATGACAAGACCAAGCAAGCCATTCAAGGGATCATAGACATGCCGGACCGTCTGATCGATCTATTTATTCAGCTCTGCCTGCAAAACAACGGTCGCCTTTCGGCAAGAAAGCGAGAATCACATTTCGGGCTACTGACTGACGCCGAGCTGGCTGACATGGAAGATGTCGTCCGAGCGGGATATGAGAGATAACTGCCAAGGTCGGAGTCGAACTATGTAAATTTACCAAATAGTTTTGAGACAATATAAAAATATTATCAGTTTGTTTTTTTCTATACACACACTAATACACACAACGTGTAATTGTTAACTTGATTATTTTAAACAAATTACCACTGAGTTTTAGATTTCAGCATTATTTTCAGATAAGTAATCAGCAATTTCTCTGAATTGTTCTAAAGCCGCTTCAAGGTCTTCAACAATCTCTGCTGCTATAATATCCGGGTCCGGCAAGTTCTCTGAATCTTCCAAAGATTCATCCTTGAGCCAGAAAATATCCAGACTGGCCTTATCTCTACTTACAAGATCTTCGTATTTATATTCACGCCAGCGGCCCTCGGGTTCATTCTCCGTCCATATTGCTTTTCTTTCATGACGTTTTGAGGTGTTATAACACTCAACAAACGCTTGAAGGTCCTCTCGTTTCAGTGGATTGGTCTTCAGAGTGAAATGCTTATTGGTGCGAAGGTCATAAATCCAGAGCTTTTGGGTCCAAGGTGTTACCCCCTTTATCTGGAAAAACTGCTCACAATTAGCTGTGTCGCACAATTGTGCAATATTAAATTCAATGATCAATCTCTGAAACTATCAGATATAGGAAAAATCTTTACGTTGGAATTTGTACAGAATTTTGCAGACGACAATTATCTACATTATATAGCGTTCTTCTTTAAACATTTATTATAAAGTAATTTGCAGAGTAGCAGAATCCTATCCATTAATAATTATTATTTTAGTGTATGTTAACAACACATGCTACTCTGCATATCAAGTTGTGTTTTGTCTGAGAACGTTTCAAAAGCGAAGCGATTTTATAATTTGTTACGGCTGGGCTCAGTGGACATATCATGCTAAGTAGAACAAGAAATAGTGTGGTGATTTTAATCAAAAACCTTGCTGCAATAATGTTGTTTGTAGCCTTTCTCGTGCTTGGTTGCAGCTTACCTCTTTTTGCTCAAAATCCCCCACACATTACCGGAACCTCAGAGAACCTTGACGATCAGAAGGTCGTCCTTACGCCTGAAGAACAAGCCTGGCTGCAGGCCCACCCTGAAATCCAGCTGGGATACCTCGTTGCCGAACCGGAAATCATTGCCAACGCGGACGGGACCTATTCGGGAATGCTCGTAGATTTTTTAGACGCCTTGAACCGGAAATTGGGTATAAACATCGGCCTGCATATCGATCTCGTTCCGGGATTGATAGAAAAGGTCAAAGAAAAAAAGATAGATGGGATTCTGGCGCTCCATCCTGAATACGCCGACAAATTAGGACTGCTGAAAACCCAAGACCACTGGCCGGGATATCCGGCTGTATTCGCTCGTAAAGGGGAAGCTTTTAAAGGCCCCGGGGATTTTAAAGACAGGCGCGTCGCCATTGTCGAACAGGTACATTGGACCCGGGACCTGATCCGGCAATATGGCAACAATACGACGGTGATAGAAGTCAAAAGTCCACTAGAAGGCTTGCAAAGCGTTGAAAAAGGGACCGCCGACTTTTACCTGGGGGCTTCTAATCGTGCCTATTTTATCAATAAATACCAATTGCTGAATATAACAGTGGCGTATGTGTTCCAGGATTCGCCGGCGCTTTTCGGCATTGGGGTACGGGCCGATTGGCCCCAGCTGGTCACCATTTTAGACAAGGCGCTGGCGCTTTTTTCCGAGAAAGAAATCAATGACATCATCGCCCATTGGTCCTACCTGCCGTCGGTGCCGGGGGCGATCACTTTGACACAACAAGAAGAGGCCTGGATTGCCGAGAATCCTCTTGTAAGAGTTCGTGTTGGTAATTACCCGCCGAATTATTTCGTTAGAGACGGCACGCCTCATGGTATTGCCATCGATCTGCTGAACATAGTAGCAAGACAGACCGGCATCCAGTTTAGCTACGACCTTTCTCCCCCGCCGTTCTCCGAAGACTTGAGAGGAATCCAGGAGCACAGCGGACCGGATCTGCTTCCTTCTCTGCAAAGTACGCCGGAAAGAGAAGAAGTGTTGCTGTTTACTGAACCATATAGCCGTTCTCCGAGATTTATCTTTATCCGCACCGACTCGCCCTTCATAGACTCGATGAAGGATCTTGAAGGAAGAGCTGTGGCGGTCGAGAAAGGATATCTCCTTGAAAAATGGCTGGCAGAATCAGAGCTGGAGATAAAACCCCTGGTGGTGGCTAGTAGTCGTGAGGCGCTTGCAGCTGTGAGTTCTGGCAAGGCTTTTGCGTATATAGGCCCCCTCAGGCCAACTGCAATCATGATTAACCGGTTCGGGTATACCAACCTCAAGGCTGTCGCCCCAAGTTCCTTACCAGATGGCCTGGCAAGGATGGCGGTACGTGATGACTGGCCCGAACTGCATAGCATAATCGGCAAGGTACTCAAATCGATCCCCGAAGAAGAGAAAAGCACGATTCTTAACAGATGGTCGCCGGTTATGTTTGAAACCGGAGTAAATCTCCTGAGAATAGTATACTGGGGCCTGATATTTTCAGGCACGTTTATGATGGTGCTGTTCTTGCTGGTAGTCTGGAATCGGACACTGAAGACCCGCGTCGACCAGCGCACAGCCGACCTGCAAAAGACGATAGAGAATCTGGCATGTGAAGTTGAACAGCGCATGCTGGCCGAGAAAAATATTGCTGCAAAGGAGGCTGAAGAATTCGCCCTGATTAATGCGGTCAGCCACTCGTTTTTCCTGATGGGTACTGACGGAACTATTGTCGTTGCCAACAGCGGTCTTGCGAGCCATTACGGAGTGAAGCCGGAAACTCTGCTCGGCACCAGTATCTTCGAACTTGTCCCGGAACATATCGCCGAAAGTCGCCGGCTGCATGTAGACCGGGCAATGGCTTCAAAACAGCTCTATACGTTCAGCGACGAACATTCCGGGAAGTTTTATGAACATCGACTGTACCCCATATCAGACGAATCCGGCGCGGTGTATCGTTTTGCCGTTCTTACCACCGATATTTCCGCAACGATTGAGACTCAGCGGAAGGTAGAAGAAAGTGAAAAACGATTTCGTGCAACGTTTGAGCAGGCAGCAGTCGGCATAGCCCACGTCGCCCCGGACGGGCATTTTTTGCGAATAAACGAGAAATTCTGCACCATAGCCGGGTACGATCGCGAACGTCTTCTCGAATTAAGTTTCCAGGACATCACACACCCCGACGATCTCGCAGTCGACCTTGAGCAGGTCAATAAAGTGCTGGCCCAAACGCTGGATTATTACTCCATTGAAAAAAGATACATTACGGAAAATGAAGCCATTGTCTGGGTTAACCTGACGGTTTCGCTGGTACGGGACGAAGCGGGGAAACCTCAGTATTTTGTCTCCGTGATTGAGGATATAAGCAGCCGCAAGGACATTGAAAACGCTTTACGGACCAGTGAATCCCAGCTTAGCGCTCTGGTAGAGCAATCTCCGCTTTCTATCCAGATGTTCAACACGGAAGGTAAAATTACCAGGGTGAACAAGGCCTGGATGGAGCTATGGGGCATAGCGGAGGAGCTCGTGGATGATGTATTGGATAAATATAACGTTCTGGAGGATGAAGAGGTAAGAGATCAAGGCATCATGCCATTTGTTGAACGAGCGTTCCTGGGCGAGAGTGCGGTCTTGCCGATTATCGAATACGATGCAGACATTACCCTGCAGCGCCTGGATATCAACGACACGAAGGCAGCCAAACGCTGGGTACAGATGCGCATCTATCCTCTCATTGGGCCAACCGGTGAGGTCGAGACGCTTGTCAGCATTGAGGAAGATGTTACAAGGCGGGTCATGGCAGAGCAGGCTCTGCGTGAAAGCGAGGAGATGTTCAGGGGGCTGATTGAGCAGTCTCCCCTTTCTACAGTGATAAATAATCCCGATGGTACGATAAGCAAGGTAAATAAAGCTTTCATGGATCTCTGGGATATAAAGGAGAAAGATTTACCGATATTGCTTGAGAAGTATAACGTTCTGGAAGATCCGGAGATAAAAAAACTCGGTATTCAGCCTTTTGTTGAGAAGGCGTTTCAGGGGGAATCCGTTGTCTTCCCGGTTGTTGAGTATAATCCGGCAAGTACGAAGGAAGACATGAACATTGATGATCCTGAACCTGAAAAGCGATGGGTTCAGGTTCAAATGTATCCGATTAAAAGTGAAAGCGGAGAGGTTCTGAAGATTGTTGTAATCGAGGAAGATATTACCCAAAGAAAAATCGCTGAGGAACAGGTACAGAGGTACCAGGAGCGCCTCAAAGCACTGGGCTCCCAACTGACTATTGCCGAAGAGACCGAGCGCACGCGAATAGCGACCGGACTTCATGACCACGTGGGCCAGATTCTCGCTTTTTCACGTATACAGCTCAACAGGGCCAAGAAACTGGCGCACGGTGATGACATGGTAAAGATACTCGAAGAAATCTCCGATTCACTGATAGAGGTGATCACCGATACCAAAGAGTTGATTTTCGACCTGAGCTCACCACTGCTTCATGAAATCGGACTCGAAGCGGCTATCGCAAGCTGGCTTGATAACCTGAAAGTTCAAAGCCACGGTATTGATTTTATCTATGAGCAAAACCTGGGGAACTGTGGATTGGATCATATTGAGCGAACAATCCTGTTCCGCAACTTTAAAGAGTTGGTGACTAATGCGATAAAGCATGCACAGGCAACACAGATCAGGGTATCTCTTTCGCGTGACGGTATGTGGCTGAACCTGGAAGTAACCGATAATGGTATCGGATTTGATCCACAATACATTGGTGCGGCTGCAACACATACGGACGGGTTTGGATTGTTCAGTATTCAAGAACGTATGGAAGATATTGGCGGGATATGCACTATTGATACCCAGCTTGAAAAGGGCAGCCGGCTTTGCCTGACACTTCCAATGGATAAATAGAAGCCAGGGATCGATATGGATTCTACTACAACCGTTTTACTCGTGGATGACCATCCTGTTTTTCGTAAGGGGTTGCGCATGCTGCTTGAGGACGAATCCGATTTTTCAGTGGTTGGAGAAGCGGGTGACGGGGAGCAGGCAATCGATAAAATCAGAGAGCTCACACCGGATATCGTAATACTGGACATCACGATGCCGGGTCTTAACGGCATAGAGGTCGCCCAATTTATAGCAGGTGATTATTCGGATACTAAAGTCGTTGCCTTATCGATCCATTCTGAGAAGCGCTTTGTCGAAGATATGCTTTTAGCCGGCGCCGCCGGATATATTCTCAAACAAACCGCTCCGGAAGATCTGGTCAACGGAATTCGCACGGTCATGCAGGGAGAGAGTTTCCTCAGCCCGTCAATCACCTCTGTTGTACTTTCTCAGCTCCTACCTGCAACTTCAGCCGAGCAGGTGCCTGAACCTGCGGACGGCGGAGTCATTTCCACCAAGTTCTATCCGCCTCCGGTTCCAGATTATTATGTGACTCGGCGAGACCTGAACGGATTCCTCGAGAAAATTATTAAGGTGCCGATAGCACTTGTCATTACCCCGGCAGGATACGGCAAATCGGTCTGTATAAGCAGCTGGTTAAAAGAGCAGTCAATGCCGTACTCGTGGATAACGCTGGATGAATCGGAAAACGATCTCAGGCAGTTCCTCTTTTACCTGCTGCATGCTATCCAGAATCTGTTCCCCGGAAGTCTTGCTGATTGCAAAATACTGGCCTGCTCGGCAAATCTTCCGCCAATACACAGCATAGCAGAGTGTTTTATAAGGGAAGTCGAAAAAATCGAAACCGATTTTGTTATTGCCCTCGATGATATCCATCACGTCGGTAACAAGGCGATCTACGATTTTTTGTCAGAGGTCCTGCGACACCCTTCTCCCCATTTTCATCTCGTTGTCATCGGGCGGAGGGACCCATTCCTGCCAATTTCACGGCTGCGTGGAAAAGATATGGTGCTGGAAATACGAGTTCGTGAAATGTGCTTCGATCGTGAGGAAACCAGACAGTTGATAGAGCTGATATTGGGGATCAGAGCCACAACCGAAACGGTGCGATTTATGCACCAGCGGACTGAAGGGTGGATAGCGGGATTGAGGATGTTACTGTTTTCCAGCAATGGGATAAGTGGTCAGAGCAGTAAACCAGAAGAACTCAGCAGCGATTCTCAGATCGTCCAGGAGTTCCTCCTGACTGAGGTTCTCGAAAACCAGCCTGTGGAATTATCGATGAACCTCATGAGGCTTGCACTTCTCGATCGATTCTGCGCGCCGTTATGTGAGGTTATCGGTGCTGCTTCGAGAGGCGCAGAGCCCTTGAATGTGAGCGGAGAGGAATTTATCAGGACAGTAAAATCGGCCAACCTGTTTCTTATTACTCTTGATGCGGGAAACATCTGGTATCGCTTTCATCACATGTTTCAGCAGCTCCTGCTGACCCAACTGAGGAATACTCATACCGTTGAGCAGATTAACACGCTTCATATCGCCGTGAGTGACTGGTTTAGCAAAAGCGGCCTGCACGAAGAGGCCATTAAGCACGCTATTCTCGGGGGCAGGTCTGACCGGGCAGAAGCCCTGGTAAAGCAGCATAGACATCTCGAGCTTGAACAGGATCGAGGCAGTGCGGTAGAGCGATGGCTCATGATGTTCCCAAGCGAGGTGCGTCTGCAATCTCCGCCTTTGCTGCTCGCCATGGCCTATGTCTGCCTTGATCGCTATCAGATGCAGGAAGCAGCTGCCCTGGTCGAACGCCTGGACATGCTCGCCGCGACCGCCCCCCTAAAGGGGCCGGCGTTAGGAGAGTTGCATTATCTGAAGGGTGCGCTCAGCTATTGGCTGGCCGACAGTCGTGGAAGCCTGGAGCACATATCCGCGGCCAGTAAACTTCTGCCGAAATCCTACCGATACAATCGCGGCATGGTTGCAATGTATCGGGCACTCGCTCAGCAGATGGAGGGAAGCAATGCATTGGCATGTGATACGATCAAGCTGGAAGTTATCAAAGCTGGCAGCGGGGCTGCTATCTACCGCTCCAGGCTTATCGCCTCACTTTCCTTCCTGCATTACATCGGCGGTGATCTCCACCAGGCCAATGAGGCTGCGAACCGCCTGCTGGCAGTCTCTTCCCAAAAGAGGTTTGTCTATACGATGACCTGGGGACACTACATGCTGGGCAATATCGCCTTGCAACTGTTTGATATTTCAACTGCGATCAACCACCTCGCCCCTCTGGAAAATCAAGTATACGTGATGCATAGCAGGGCGGCAGCAGACAGTCTGGCCGGACTGGCGCTCAGTCTTGCGTTTCAAAAGGAAGCTGATCGTGCTTTCCTGGTTTCCAAGACACTGATTGCCTTCGCGGAGCAGAGTCAGGACGCTCATCTCCTTTCAGTGGCTCATTCCCTCAAGGCCCGTCTGTTCCTCCTCAACGGCAACATTGACGGAGCAGAAACCTCTATCAGGTCGATAGAGGAGCAGGACAGCCTTCCGGCTCTCTTCACCTGGCTTGAACTACCGGCGTTGACTCGATGCCGGGTACTGATAAATATGGGGTCATCTTCCAGCCTGGTAATGGCTGGCGAAGAACTGAATAAACTGAAGGCCCGCATTATCAAGGTAAATAATGATTGCCACCTCATAGAAACCATGGTTTTAGAAGCGCTGCTCTTAAGCTGCACTGAAGGTGATCAGGCAGCAGAGACCATTCTGGACAGGGTGCTTGATATGGCAGCCGAACGGGGCTGGATACGTCCGTTCATAGAGGCTGGGCGACCGCTACTGAAAATGCTCGACCACCTGTCACCGACAACCGAAGCCGCCGGCAGGCATAAAGAAAGAATCCTGCAGATAAGCGCCACCATACCGAGATCACCAGCGGTAAAGATCCAGCCGTCGGTTGAACTTGCAGAACCTTTGACCAGCCGGGAATCCGAGATACTCGAATTGCTTGCTGAACGCTTGCAGAATAAAGAAATCGGTGAGAAACTTTTCATCTCACCGGAAACGGTCAAATCACATATCAAACGGCTTTTCTCTAAACTTGATGCTGTCAATCGTCGCGACGTGGTAACCAAGGCATTTGAGCTTGGGTTATTGAAAAAGCAATAATGCATCTCTGTGCTTTTTGAATCGTAATCAGCCCTCCTTCCCCCAAATCGGGTGAGCCATTTCCCTCTTCCTGAGGGATTTTCTTTTTCGTTTTCCGAATAAGGTTATAACCAGCAGAATTTAAGCAGGCACCAGGGCTGCATCCGATGCGCCTTACAAGCTGTGATTATTTAGCTGATGGAGACCGAAATGACAGAGAAGCAGGGCACGCATGATCACCTCACCTTCACATCACAAGGAAATTATAGAATCGCGATCCAGGGGTATATAGATCCCAGTTGGACGGACCGCCTTGGCGGATTGACCATCACTTCAGGTTTCGATCCAAAGGGCAGGCCGATAACCAGTCTCAATGGCATCGTTACCGATCAATCGGAGTTAATCGGCATATTGAACAACCTCTATAACATGCACCTGCCGTTGCTGTCCGTTTCATTTATCGGGGAGAGTTAAGAAATGAGGTCTTCACTTCAGGAGCGTACTTTACATCATCGCCTCTAGGCGAACTGGGCAAAACCTCAGGTCGTAATGGCTTTAGGCGGGCGATAATCAGATTTAAACAAAAAAACGGAGACAGACTATGAAACGCTTTTGTATTCGCACGCTGCTTTTATTCTTGTGCATGTGGACCGCGCTTACGATCGATACGGATGACGCCAGGGCAGATGACACGGCAGAGCTGGCAAAGGCAGCCCAGAACCCGATCGCCAATATGATAAGCCTGCCGCTGCAGAACAACACCAACTTTGGTATCGGCCCGGACGATGATACCCAGAATATCCTGAATATTCAGCCTGTAATACCGATTGGTTTGGGAGATAACTGGAATATGATCACCCGCACCATTGCCCCGGTCATCTATCAGCCTGAGATAATTGAGGGCACCGGCAGTGAGTTTGGCCTGGGCGATATTAACGCGACGCTGTTCTTTTCGCCTGCAGAGGCCGGGAAGGTAACCTGGGGCGTCGGTCCGGTGTTCTCCTTTCCGACGGCAACCGACGATGTGCTGGGAACAGACAAGTGGAGTGCAGGCGCATCAGCCGTGGCCCTGACCATCCAGGGCCCCTGGGTGGTCGGCGGCCTGGTTAGCAATCTCTGGTCATTTGCCGGGGATGACGACCGCGCCGATGTCAACCAGTTCCTCTTTCAATATTTCATTAACTACAACATGGCAGACGGGTGGTACCTCTCTTCTGCGCCAATCATTACTGCCAACTGGGAGGCGGAAAGCGGCGACCAGTGGACCGTGCCCTTCGGCGGCGGTATCGGCAAGATCTTTAAGATCGGCAACCAGCCGCTCAACGCCCAGGTACAGGCATTCTATAACGTGGAAAAACCTGAATACGGGCCGGACTGGACACTGCGTCTGCAG
>CBDUGK010000090.1:0-16101 GCA_965366875.1 uncultured Desulfobulbaceae bacterium
ACCTGCCGGTACTGGAAAAGTTCCTCGACCATATCCATATCGGCCTGGAAGAGCTGTCAATCCATGCCCCCAGCCCGGTAGAAACACTCTTTATAAAAGGTAATCGTTCATCCTATTACCTTGCTGAACACGAGCCGGACCGGCAGTTTTTCTTCCCTGACTCCACGGTTGCAGGAATAGATGATGCGGGACACTGGCTGCACAGTGAACAGCCGGAACAATTTATAGAGCATGTCGCCGACTTTCTGCATTGAAAAACGGCAGACCCAGGTAAAGACTACCCGGATCCCGCGACATTGTTAAACGAACGGTATTTGCCAGAAACAGGTCTGTATCTCTATCGCCGCCTAGCGTGGAGTAATTGCGGAGGTTTCTTTATTTCTTGGGTTACGCTCTTTTTTTTCGGAACCACGGTGTGTTTTCGCAGATCGTGATTATTTCTTTATCGCAAACTCATTGCGCTTAGACAATCATTTTATGTCCTGTCGGAGAGGAGATCAATTATGCGGATCGGAGTACCAAAAGAAACACACCAGGGCGAGCATCGTGTCGCAACGACACCTGAGGTCGCCACACTGCTGCAAAAACTTGGCTACGAGGTGGCTGTCGAATCAGGCGCCGGAGCCAATGCCAAATTTACGGACAGCAATTATCGGGACGCAGGGGTAACAATCGTTGACGATGTCAAATCGCTCTACGAACAGTGCGACATTATACTCAAAGTGCGGGCTCCGGAAACGGGCGACGATGGCGGCCCGGATGAGGTTTCCCTGCTGCGCGAGGGCCAGACGCTTATCAGTTTTGTCCAGCCGGGACAGAATGAGAAGCTGATGGAGCAGTTATCCACCAAGAACATATCCGTTCTCGCCATGGACTCGATACCGCGCATATCGCGGGCGCAGAAAATGGATGCCCTGAGTTCAATGGCTAACATTGCAGGCTATCGTGCCGTTGTTGAAGCTGCCCAGCACTTCGGCCGGTTCTTTACAGGCCAGATCACCGCAGCAGGTAAAATTCCACCTGCCAAAGTCCTGGTCATCGGTGCCGGGGTCGCCGGACTGTCTGCGATCGGAGCAGCCAGGAGCATGGGGGCAATCGTCCGTGCGTTCGACACCCGCCCCGAAGTAAAAGAGCAGGTCGAATCGATGGATGGCGAGTTCCTGCTGCTTGATTTTGCCGATGAGGACGGCAGCGGCGAAGGCGGCTACGCCAAGGTGATGAGCGATGAATTCATCAAGGCTGAAATGGCTCTTTTTGCCGAACAGGCAAAGGAAGTGGATATCATCATCACCACGGCACTGATTCCAGGGAAGCCGGCGCCTGAGCTGATTACCGAGGAAATGGTTGAGAGCATGAAGGAAGGCAGCGTCATCGTTGACCTGGCAGCAGAGATGGGCGGTAACTGCAAGCTCAGCGAAGCCGACCAGGTGGTGATCAGACATGGTGTTACCATTATCGGCTATACCGACCTGCCCTCAAGGCTTGCGACCCAGTCCAGTCAACTCTACGCCACCAACCTGCGTCACCTGCTCACTGACCTGACCCCTGAAAAAGACGGAAAACTGCTCATCGACATGGATGATGAAATCATACGCGGGGCAACCGTTATCAAAGACGGCCAGATAACCTGGCCACCGCCGGCGCCCAAACTTTCTGCGGCCCCGGTGAAAAAAACACCGCCGGCTGTTGCAGCGGTGAAACCGGAAAAGAAAAGCTCCCTGGGGCCGTTGATTGCCATCGCAGTAGGCGTGATCGCCCTGTTTGCTGTCGGCAGTGTCGCACCGCCCGCATTCATGTCCCATTTCACCGTGTTTGTATTAGCCTGTTTTGTCGGCTACATGGTTATCTGGAATGTCACCCCGTCCCTGCACACGCCGTTGATGAGTGTGACCAACGCGATCAGCTCGATCATTATCATCGGTGCACTTCTGCAGATATCATCCGACAGTGCTTTGATCATCTTCCTTGCCGGAATTTCAGTTCTGATTACCAGCATCAATATTTTCGGAGGCTTCGCGGTGACCCAGCGGATGCTTTCGATGTTCAGAAAATAGGAGAATACAGATGTCACCAGGTATCGTAACCTCGGCCTATATCTTTGCAACGGTCATGTTCATCCTGGCACTGGGTGGACTGAGCAACCAGGAAAACGCCCGACGGGGAAATCTCTACGGCATCCTCGGAATGGCAGTTGCACTGCTGGCAACGATAATCGGAATCGTCTCCGACAACTATTTTATCCTCTTTCCAGGGATGCTCATCGGCGGCACGATCGGGTTGATCCTTGCCAGAAAGGTTGAAATGACCCAGATGCCGGAACTGGTAGCCATACTGCACAGCCTGGTTGGAGTGGCTGCGGTTTTGGTCGGTTTCGCCAACTTCCTTGACCACACAACTGTTTTGACCGGTGTGGACAAGACAATCCATGATGTCGAGACCTATCTCGGCATATTGATCGGCGGCCTGACCTTTACCGGCTCGGTCATCGCTTTTCTCAAACTGAGTGCCAGGATCAGCGGCAAGCCGCTGCTTCTTCCCGCCCGCCACTGGCTCAATCTTGGCCTGCTGGTACTCACAGTCTGGCTCTGTTTTGCCTTTATCAGCCAGTCTGCGGCAGGGGGCGGTACCCTTCCCCTGGTTCTCATGACACTCATCTCCTTTGCTTTCGGCGTCCATATGGTAATGGCAATCGGCGGAGCCGATATGCCGGTGGTAGTCTCGATGCTGAACAGCTATTCGGGCTGGGCCGCAGCAGCCACCGGCTTTATGCTGAGCAATGACCTGCTGATCGTTGTTGGTGCCCTGGTCGGCAGCAGCGGTGCGATCCTCAGCTACATCATGTGCCGTGCAATGAACAGAAAGTTCATTGCCGTCATCGCCGGGGGATTTGGTACATCAGGGGGCGAAACCGTTGCCACGCCGGAGGGAGAGCAGGGAGAAATCATCGCTGTGGAAGGGGCGGAAGTGGCGGAGCTGCTCCTTGATGCCAAAGAAGTCATGATCATTCCGGGCTACGGCATGGCGGTTGCCCAGGCACAGCATACGGTAAACGACATCACCCGCAAGCTGCGTGAAAAGAAGATCAATGTCCGCTTTGGCATCCACCCGGTGGCCGGCCGCATGCCGGGCCATATGAACGTGCTGCTGGCGGAAGCAAAAGTTCCCTATGACATCGTCTTTGAGCTTGACGAGATAAACGAAGATTTCCCGGACGTTGATGTATCCATCGTCATCGGAGCCAATGACATCGTCAATCCTGCAGCCCAGGAAGTACCGGACAGCCCGATAGCCGGGATGCCGGTGCTTGAATGCTGGAAGGGCAAAACCACTGTCGTCCTGAAGCGCTCAATGGCAACCGGTTATGCAGGAGTATCGAACCCGCTCTTCTACAAGGAAAACACCAGGATGCTGTTTGGTGATGCCAAGGACAGCCTGGAGGCGGTTCTCAAGTTTCTGCAGTGATAGAATAATTAGTGCACTATAGTGACCGTCAAAGGACCGGATCATGCTGCCCCGCATCATGATCCGGTATGTACTCCTCTGCCGCTTTTTCAAGGCTCCATCGGGAAAATCAGCTGCAACTCTTCAGCCGCGTCGTTTCGGCTCCACCTGATGAAAAGGAAATTGTGAAAAAACAGGCCACCATTCCAGCGGTTTATGGAAACACAGCGCGATACCGTCATGATCTGTTCTTGCAACCCGGGCCGCCGTTTTAATAATCAGCTCGCTCTCGTTACCAAGCAGAATGATTTCCAGGCTGACTTCATCGTTGACATTAAGCCTGGATTGGCACTCGAGATAAATGGAATCGATACTGACATCCCGGACCACACCTTTACTGATGCCCTTTGTGCCTGATTTGATCAAGGCATGGGCCGAATAGCTGATTCTCGCTCTTAAACGCAGTGATGTATCCATTGGTTCTCTTGCTCACCTGGTGGTTTAGCTGTTTTCTCAGGCAGTTTTTATCGGCTTCCAGTAAAACTGTCCTGGCCCATTATCTTCACGAGCGATACGCTTTCTTCACCCCTATCTGCTGCCCGTTTATATTCTGAATGACAAACCGTCTGTTTGTAATGAGCTGCGAATTCCAGCTACATTTTAAAAAAATCTCCTCTCCAACCGAGAGAAAACTTACCGGGACGCCCGCCGGAACCTCCATGCCGGCACCCTTAAACGATAAATCCTTGAGGTAAACCTCAACTTCTTTTCCAGCCCGGGTGCTCAATACAATCTTTCCGCTCTGGTAATTCCGCTTGTCAGTGCGGCGGTTGAACAGACATCGTATGCTTTCTCCACAATTAAAGCACTTAATGTTCTTCCTGCGGAGATTACTGATAAAAAAACTCCTCCTGGCTCCGCAGAACGGGCACGTGAATTGAAAACGTTTATTAAAGACCTTGAACTCTTTTGTCTTGCCTATCACAATCGTACCTGCCTGTTATTATGCAACTTTCTGCAAACGCCGTTTTTACAGATATCTCAAACAAAAAGTCAATGCCCGCTCGGACGGCACAACGGATCGAGTCGCGCTGATTTTTCTGCACGCATTCCAAACGATACGCCAGTTTCTTACCTTGTATCATATCTGTCGGTCAATTGTCAGGTACTTAACGGTTTTTATACCATTTTTCCGCTGACCGGGCCGACCTGTTATTTGCCAAAATCTGCTCCCGGGGCCACAGTTTCCAGAAATTCTGCCGGCCAAAATTTGCAAACTGCAAAGGATGAGGATAACCTGATGGTATCGGCTCCCGAATTGCTCAATGCTCAGGATGCCTGTACCGTTTTTACATTAATCACGTTCCAGCAACCATCCAAAGGATCATGCACATCTCAAAAATCCTGCTGACGACAGCGCTTATCATCATCCCCCTTTCTCTTTTGCCTTCTGCTCGCGGCACCAGCGGTGCTGAACTCGTTTCCCGGCGCGATTATCCCCGGCTGGGAGAACCACCCCGGCAACTGGAACTCGACAGACCGTCGGCCAGGCTCTTCTACGACACCTATGAAATCCCGGCAGACCGGACCGGGGGATGGGCGATTGATCCTTCCAGCCGACAGTGGTCTCGTGCCTTCTACAACAGTGTCTACCTGGCCTCGTCATCCATCGCCAGCGGATGGACCGGGGATATTGCCGCCTGCAGCGAAGGAGACACCAGTGCCGAATTCAGAAACAGTGTTCTTGTCAGGATAAACTATTTCAGGGCCATGGCCGGTGTGCCGTCAGACATATTATTTTCCGCCGGCTATAATGACAAAGCCCAGCAGGCCGCCCTGATGATGAGCAATAACGGCAGCCTCAGCCACAATCCTCCAACGAACTGGAACTGCTATACGGCCGAAGGCGCAGAAGCGGCTTCCAGATCAAACCTTTCACTGGGAAATTACGGCTGGGCGGCGGTGGACGGTCAGATGCGGGACAACGGGGCCAATAATACTGCTGCCGGCCACCGCAGGTGGATCCTCTATCCCCAGACAGAGGAAATGGGCACCGGCGACGTGCCGTCATCATCAGGCTATTACTCCGCAAACGCGCTCTGGGTGATGGATGAACGTTACAGCAACCCAAGGCCTGAAACGCGCGAAGGATACGTTGCCTGGCCGCCGCCGGGCTACGTCCCCTATACCGTTGTTTCTCCGCGCTGGTCTTTCTCCTACCCGGGGGCGGATTTCAGCAATTCCTCGGTCTCCATGAGCAGCAACGGGAGCCCGAGGCCGGTTGAGGTCCATCCACTGGCCTCAGGTTATGGAGAAAATACCATTGTCTGGGCTGCTGACGGCCTGGATCCTGACCAGTGGAATGCCCGCTGGCCTCAGCCCGATGAAGATACGGCGTATACGGTAGAGATCACAAATGTCACTATCAGCGGGAGTCCGGTCGATTTTTCCTACGAAGTAACAATCATTGACCCGGCGACAAGCTCAGATGACGAGGAATACGCCGTCATCGACGGCCCTCTGTATCCTGCACCGGGACAACCGACCAGTTACTCCTTCACAGCGGTTTCAATAGCAGAAAGTTACGAACTTCTGCAGACTGTTGTACAGGAGGGAAATTATTTTGAAGGCGGCGAGCAGGGAGGGGCCGCGCTTGTTGACAACACCGATGCCTCCTATGACCTTCTCACTGCCTCTGCCAGTGCGTCAGGAGCTTTTTCACTGCACCTGGCCCACCCGGCGGCAGAATCGGAGTCATTTGAGCTGGACAGCTCGTTTATCCCCTCTGCAACGAGTACGCTCATCTTCTCATCACGTCTTGGCTATGCGACGGATGACGAGACAGTGATGGTTCAGATCAGCCTCGACGATGGCAGGAGCTGGCAGACCCTCTACTCAGAAAGCGGCTCAAACGGATCCGGGCAAAGCAGCTTCAGTCCCCGCTCCATCCCGCTGGCTCCCTTCGCTGACTCGTTCGTGCGTATCCGTTTTCTCTATCACTATGACGGCGGGTACTTTTATGACTGCACCGGTGCCCAGTGCGGTCTGCTGGTTGATGACATAGAGGTCGTGGACGCATTGGAGGTCATTGATTCGACGGTTACCCCATTGGGTGCGGAGCCGGAATTCACTTTTACCAAAGATTCTGCATATCCCGGTGCGTTGTCCATCAGGGCGGTTCCCTGGAACGGCTACCCGGCAGTCGACTGGGGTCCCCTGTTCTATCTGCCGGCAACGCCGGAACGCGTCGAATTAGGCGATGCGATTGAAATGCTCTCGGCCCTTGCAGCGGGTTCCACGCAATACACCCTTACTGATGTCCTTGAAGTTCTGCAGGTGCTCACCGGCCAGTAATCTGTTTAACAGAAAGCAGGCGGAACTCTCCGGTATCCATAATTGCAGGACGCTGCCCCGCCTCTCACAACAGCGACGGCAGCGTCCTGCAGGGCTGCCTTCAGGATGCCTGCCCCTTCATCTTCGTTTCAATCCCGACACCTTGTCCCCATCACCTTACCTGCTGCAAGAAATTGGTCAGATTCCCGGGCTATCATATAGGTGACTGCTTAACCGGCAATAGCCATGCTCGTTTCAGTGGCTCGGCAGCAGAGACAGGACCGCAGCCCGAAAGGGGTATCCCGTTTTCGCAATAACACAATTCAAGACAGGGAGGAGTTCAAGATGAATACTCTGTATCTCTCAAAAGAATCAAAAACGCTATCCGGACACTCTGAACCAGTCTCAATGCGGATCGTCAGACAATACCTGAAACAGGTAATTCTCCCCGAAGATAACGGTCTTGAGATAGAAATAACCAGGTTTAGCACGCACCAGCATGGATTATTCAACACCTTCGGTGCGGCTCGGCTGGAAATCCTCTTTTATGAAAAAGAAGCATCAGGAGAAGGCCGGGAGCAGGTCATTCTCCATGGAATTGCAGAAAATGTCTGCTCCCAGCTGAAGCCATTTACACTCAGCTTGGACACCCGCTGGCTTGACAGCTGCAATCGTCATCCTGAAGACAGATACTTCGATTCCATTATCGTTGATCGATCCGGTTCAACACGCCTGATACCTGGTTCATCACTGGAACTGAGCCTGAACTGCTCAAACGGAGTACGTGCCGGTTACTGCGCTGCTGCCTTACGCTTTGAATCGGCCCGACTCAAAAGGGCAGCCCATCTTGGCAAGACAGCACCGCCTCCAGCAATCCAGGCGAACTCAACACCATAGGACAAAAGACAAATCACACTCGATCAGCAAAGATTACAGCTGTCCTTTGCCGCCATGCCCTCCTCCGGCATACAGACGGCCATTGCGGGTAGCAAGGAAGGCGGCCAGCGGGATCGTTTCCTGTCTGAGAAACCCCTTTTCCGCCAGAGACCCGTTACTCACCAATTCAACCGTGGCTGAGACCGAGGCAGCTGTTGTCCAGGCAATGGTTCTTTGTTTACGCCCGGCGATCTTGAGTGGGGAGTAGGTCCTGACAAATTCTTCCCGGGAAAGCTGCCCGGCTCTGCTGCCCTCCACCGAGGCGTGGATATAGACAACATCATCGTTTACCGGCGGTTTCGCGTTTACCAGGATTCTGCCTGCCTCCACCCTGTTTTCGCGCATCAGCAGCTCGTGTAAAAAAAAGTTCATCAGCGCTGCATGCCCCGGATAGCGAATCGATTTGTAGTCAAGATTCTCAACCCGCCCCTCATAGGTTTCACACATTGTCCCCAGCCCGCCCGAGGTGGTAAACGCCTCCAGCTGAAGGCCGTCAATGACGATCTTTTCAAGCCATTCAAGCGGTGAAACCCATTTCCGCACCCCGTTTTCAATCACCTCGCAATCGTTGAGATACTCGTTGACCACCCCTTCAGGGGACCAGTTGAACGCATAGCCGAGCAGGCCGGTGGGATGCTTCGGCAACGCGCCAACCCGCAGCCGGATCGACCTGATCGTGTTGAATCTGCGGGCAAGAGATGCCCCGACAATAGCAATAAAACCGGGAGCCAGGCCGCATTGCGGAGCCATCACACAGGGCGCGCTGCGGCTTAACTCCCTGATCCCGTTCGTGGTTGCGATATCTTCGGTGAGATCAAAATAGTGTATGCCGCGCTGTGCAGCAACCCGGGCTACCCCGAGATTGAAGCTGTAGGGCAGACAGGAGACCACACCATCGCTGCCGTCAAGGGCTTTGGTCAGCTCAGCCTCGCTGGTGACATCGATACTTTTGACGGGAAAAGGGGCCGGGTCAACAGGGTTGACATCGCCGCCACACACCGCAAACCCTGTTTCGTGGAGCAGCGTTCCAACCAGATAACCGACCTTTCCGAGTCCTAGAACAACGACTGACGTTATACGCTTCATCACCGGTTTCCTCCTCTGCGTCTGAAACGACTGACAGGAACAGGCGCTCTTCTAGCGATAGGCAGCAAATCCCGTTATCTCCTGGCCGACAATAAGGGTATGCATGTCATGGGTACCCTCGTAGGTGTAAACCGACTCCAGATTATTGGCATGGCGCATTATTGGATATTCCCCCATGATCCCGTTGGCGCCGAGTATAGTACGGGCCGTCCGGCAGATTTCAAGGGCAATGGCAACGTTGTTCATTTTTGCCATCGAAACCTGGGCGGGACTGTATATCCCCTGATCTTTCAGTCTTCCCAGCTGCAGTGCCAGGAGCTGCCCTTTTGTCAGTTCGGTGACCATCTCGGTCAGTTTCTTCTGCTGGAGCTGGAACGCAGCAATCGGTTTCTCAAACTGAATTCTTTCCTTTGCGTACTCAAGCGCTGTCTGGTAGCAGTTGTCAGCGGCCCCGAGCACGCCCCAGCTAATCCCATAGCGGGCCTGGGTAAGACACTGAAGCGGACCCTTGATGCCGGTCACTCCCGGCAGAAGACTCTTTTCTTCATCAACAAGCACATCATCGAGGATCAGTTCCGAGGTAACCGATGCCCGCAGACTCCACTTGCCTTTCATCTGCGGCGCTGAGAAACCGGGGGTGTCTTTTTCCACCAGAAATCCACGGATTCCCTCCTCCGTTTTGGCCCAGACCAGGGCAACATCAGCCAGGCTTCCGTTGGTTATCCACATCTTGGTGCCGTTCAACCGCCACTTGCCGCCGGCTTCACGGACAGCCCTGGTGCGCATGCCGGCCGGGTTGGAGCCATGGTCGGGTTCGGTCAAGCCAAAACAGCCGATGATCTCACCGCTGGCCATCCGGGGAAGCCAGTGTTCTTTCTGTGTTTCGCTGCCAAACGTATAAATCGGATACATCACCAGTGATCCCTGGACGGAAGCCATGCTCCGCAATGCTGAATCGCCGCGCTCGAGCTCATACATCAGCAGCCCGTAAGCAACATTGGAGAGCCCGGCGCACCCATATTTCTCGGGCAAGGTCGGGCCGAAAAAGCCCAGCTCACCCATGACCGGGACCAGATGACGGGGAAAGCGTTCTTCCTGCGCACAGCCGTCAATGATCGCCATAACCTGCTCATTGACAAAACTACGGGCAGTTTCCCTGACCAGCTTTTCTTCATCGTCCAGCAGCGTGCTGAAATTCATGTAATCAGTTAATTCGCTCGTGGTCTGCATGCGATGACTCCCTTGGGGTTAACGCTTGGCAACATAATTATGTTACAGTTCGAACCTGATGCCCTGGGCAAGCGGCACTGCGGTGCCGTAATTAATGGTATTGGTCTGCCGGCGCATATAACTTTTCCAGGCATCGGAACCCGACTCCCTGCCGCCGCCGGTCTCTTTTTCACCGCCGAAAGCCCCGCCGATTTCGGCGCCTGAAGTACCGATATTGACATTGGCTATTCCGCAGTCAGAGCCCACTGCCGAGAGAAAAATCTCGGCCTCCCTGATATTTTGGGTAAAAACAGCAGAAGACAGTCCCTGGGCGACATCGTTCTGGATGGCGATACCGTTCTCTATTCCTCCACGATATCTGATCAGGTAGAGAATAGGTGCAAAGGTCTCCTGCCGGACAACCGGGAAGTCGTTTTCCGCCTCGGCAATCACCGGTTCCACATAGCACCCGGACTCAAAACCGGGACCACTGAGAATGGTTCCGCCGCAGATTATTGTTCCGCCCTGAGCCTGCAGCTCATCCAGCGCCTGCCGGTAGGCAGCCACTGCCGATCTGTCGATCAACGGACCGACATGATTATCCTCATCAAGAGGTGAGCCGATGCGGACTGACGCGTATGCCCTGGTCAGCGCCGTCTTGACCGTCTCGTATATCGACTCGTGTACGATAAGCCGCCGGGCGGTCGTGCACCGCTGACCGGCAGTGCCCACCGCCGAGAAAACGATTGAGGGAATGGCCAGCTCAAGGTTAGCCTGCGGGGTCAGGATAATGGCATTGTTGCCGCCAAGCTCCAGGATGCACCTGCCAAAGCGTGAAGCAACCACCTCCGCTCCGCGCCTCCCGACCGGCGTGGAACCGGTGATGGATACCAGAGAAACAGTCGGGTCGTGAAGCAGCAGCTCTCCCACGGTTGATCCCGGGCCGATAACCAGGTTGAAAATGCCTTCAGGAAGGTCGTTTTCCCTGATCACCCCGGCGAGGATATGCTGGATGGCAATCGCCGTCAGTGGCGTTTTTGACGATGGTTTCCACAGGCAGGTATCACCGCAGACCACAGCCAGCATCGCATTCCATGACCAGACTGCGGCCGGGAAATTGAAGGCACTGATGATGCCCACCACGCCGAGCGGATGGTACTGGTCATAGAGACGATGCTCCTGCCGTTCCGAAGCCATCGTGAACCCATAGAGCTGCCGGGACTGGCCGACGGCGAAATCACAGATATCGATCATTTCCTGCACCTCGCCCAGCCCTTCCTGCAGGGATTTCCCCACTTCCCAGGATATCAGCGTGCCGAGTTCTTGTTTTCTGGCGCGCAGGGCATCTCCTGCCTGGCGAACCACTTCTCCCCGTTTGGGAGGCGGTACCAATCGCCAGGAGGCAAAAGCCTTCGCCGCAGCGGCTGAACAGGTTCGGTAATCCTGCTCTGAAGCCAGAGCCACAGAGCCAAGCATGCGGCCGTCAACCGGAGAAAACACTTCAAGCTTGCCAGCCTGCCCGGCACTATGCCAGTCAAGCCCGGTCGAGGCTCCCTGATTCATTTCTTTTATTCCCAGAGTACGTAAAATGTCCATCACACGTCCTCCCCGTTAAATGGTGCTGTCGTTATAAATGGTATCGATTATCTCCATTCCATCCAGATAGAATTTTCCGGTAAATCGTAATTGCAGGGCCACTTGCAGCATCTCCCGGTTGAGAACATCAGTTTTTTTTGCCATGACGGCAACGGCTGCAAGAGCCCAGTCCTGCTTCTTAATCTTTCGTTTGCTGAAATCAACAGCAAAAAGTGTGGCATCTGTTTCAGGCAGCATGATGCTATGCTCGCTTATAATGTAACTATCAGGCTGCAACCGTGCAAAAACAGATCTGCGCCGCTGCACACCTTCATTACTCAAGGCGAGCAGGACCGTTGGCGACTCCAACCCCGAATAGCCGGTTTTCTCAGGAGAAATCAAAATCTCGCTGACGGATGGCCCGCGGAGAACGGTTATATCGTAATCGCTTTTCATCGACACATTCATGCCGGCCGCCAGCCCGGCATAACAGACAATATCGCCCGCGGTGACAATGCGCATCCCGGCACTGCCAAGTACTGCCACGCCATGGCGCCGGTAATCGGGGAGATCAATTTTCTTTTCGATCCTGAGCGGAGCAGGAAAGGTGCTGCTCTTGCGGGACAGCTCCAGGTAACGGTCTCCGTACTCCGGTCTCTGATTCTTAAGGACCACACCCGGGGTTGGTGCCATGTCTGCTTTCAGCTGCTCCAGCATGGCGGGGGTCAAACGATTGCTCTTTGTGTATCGGCCGGTGCACATGCCAAGGGTCTCAACGAGCGCAAAGCCGTGGTGGCTGACGGCACGCGCTATCTGCTCAGAGAGATCCCGGTCCAGCCCGGAGCATCTCGCCACATAAGTCGCCCCTGCGCTTTCAGCGATTGCACAGATATCGATCGGGCTCTCTGCCTGATTGAGAAAATCCGTGCTTACCACTGCCTCTGTCGGCGTAGTCGAAGAGAACTGCCCGCCGGTCATCCCGAAGTTGAAATTGTTCAGGACAAGCAGGGTAATGTCCAGGTTCCGCCGGCATGCCGAAAGAACATGCGCGCCGCCAATCCCCAGGCCGCCGTCTCCCATGGTGACAATAACCGTGAGTCCGGGGTCGGCGAGTTTGAGTCCGGTTGCATAGGTCAGGGCCCGTCCATGGATACCGTGGACGGCATGAACATTAAAAAAGGTATCAAAGAGCCCGGAACAGCCGATATCGGTGACAATGACCGTCCTGTCGGCCTGCAGGCCGAGATCGACCATGGCCTTGTCGAGTCTGGCGGTGATCGTTGCATGTGTGCAGCCCGGACAGTAAACAGGGGGACGACTCTTGTTCAGAAAACTAGCCATTGGCAATCACCTCGACGATCTTCCCGGGAGATATAAGCACACCATCCATCTGTCCGTAAAATTCCACCGTTTTGTCACCGAGAACTCTCCTGATTTCCCGGACATACTGGCCCAGATTCATTTCAAAGACAACGATGCGGTGAAACGGACGTGCTTTTTCGCGCAGCAGCTGCTCAGGCACCGGCCACAGCGTTTTCAGGACAAGCGTTGAAACAGGGACAGCACGTTGCGCAAGGATTGCAGCAGCATCGTCAACTGCGCAGGAGGTAACGCCATAACTGATAATCAGGATTTCAGACTGTTCCTTTATATCTTCTTCAAAAAGGGTGATCCGCTCACAGGCGCTCTCAATTTTTCTCCGCAGCCGCTCCTGGTTCCGGGCAATTTCCAGTGGATCATTGGTAATAAAGCCATCCGCACCGTGGGTCGATGATGTGATCCGCACCAGGGTCCTGCCGCCGATGGGAAGAAATGGAGGTGACTCCCCGGATGCTGCTGCAAATGGCAGATACGTCGTTCCGGTAAACAATCTCCTGTTGATAATCGGCGGCAGGCTGATACTGTCAAGATCAATGCTCTGCCTGGTCAGGCCGATTTCCTTGTTTGAAGCAATAAAGACCGGGCACCTGAATTCTTCGGCGAAGTTAAAGGCATGAACGACAAGAAGATAACAGTCACGCACATCTCTTGGCGCAAGAACAATTACCGGCACGCCTCCGGTACTTCCCCATCTCAGAAACTGGATATCGCTGTCTGCCCCCCTGGTGGCAGAACCCGTCGAAGGGCCGAGCCTTTGAACATCTGCGATGACCAGTGGTGTCTCGCTGCCGATGGCAAAAGATATCTGCTCACTGTACAGGCTTATTCCCGGACCCGAGGTAGCCGTGAACGCTTTTTTTCCGGCCATGGACGCCCCGATGCAATAGCCGATGGAGGCGATCTCATCTTCTCCCTGCAGACAGATGCCGCCCTGGCCGGGCAACATCTTCAGCATGTTGTTGAAGATCGTCGTCGCCGGCGTGATCGGGTACCCCGCAAAAAAATTACACCCGGCGGCAATTGCCCCCCTGGCCAGCGCCTCATTGCCTTCCATAAAGGATAAAGCCATTCCACCGCCTCATCTGAAGGATCGTCAGATCTGGAATCAAACCGGATGAGTGAAACTATCAATTACAGGAGGATACCTGCGTTATTGATGCCTGTTTAATTCCCGCTGAATTTATTTTTCGCCTGGTAAAAAAGCCCTCTGTCCAAACGAACGTGTTCTATTTTGTTCGCCGCTTCAAGACTGCCCAGATACTTGTTTATCTCATTTACATGGGACCCCAGTATTGCCGCGAGATCATCGAGCGTACACGGTCTTCGCAGCACCGTTTCAAGAATCGCCGACTCCATATCGTTTCGGTAGGAGTTAATTCCCTTTCGCAGGGGTGCTGCTGCAATAATTTCCACCTCAAACGGTTTGAAAAATTCGGCAACAGATTCGAGTTCCTCCGGCGTTGCACGGTCAATAGAGGAAATCACTCCGGGGCGATCCAGGGTGTTGAGCTGGATGATATCCGGCCTGATTCTCTCAACCGCACCCTTCAGAGCCGCAAGTTCTTCACCCGTGTTGTTGCATCCGGGCAGGATAAATATCTCGAGTGCCAGTTTTCCCCTGAATTCTGAGCTGAAGGCCGCCAGTCCATCAATATATGTTTCCAAATCGATTGACTCATGGGGCCGGTTTACCTTCTGCAGCGCCTGGACAGACGCGGCGTCAAGGGACGGCATGACAAGATCGGCGCCGAGAAGCTCCTTTCTGACATCCTCACGACTGAAAAGCGTACCGTTGGTCAGGACGGCAATGGAGATATCAGGTTTGCGTTCACGGATAAAGGCAAGCACATCCCCGATACGAGTGTTGAGACAGGGCTCGCCTGCCCCGGAAAACGTAATGTAATCAGGATCGGGGTGGTTCCTGAAATAATCTTCGAGTTCTTCTATCACCTCGTCTACCGGAACATACTCCTCTCTGTCTACGGTGAGATTGGTTGTCTCACCGCATTCACAATAGATACAGTCAAGTGTGCAGGTCTTGTGGGGAACGAGATCAACTCCCAGGGAAATACCCAGTCGTCGTGAGGGGACAGGACCAAAAAGATAGTTATACATGTTAGCACCGGTAAAGAGGCTGAAAGGTTATCGTTTTAACGTAAATCGTCAGTACTTCTCACCTTTAAACGTTTATTTACTCAAAGGCCAGAATTTTCAAGTTGTAATTGTCATTGGATTCGATAAGATCAGTACAGTGATAAAACTCAGGTAACTCGGACAACATACCATCAGCCGGAACAGGTGCCTATGAACAACAAGGAAAAGAAGATTGCAATCCTCATCGATGCTGAAAATACCCAGCTTTCTTCTCTGGAAGCAATTCTCACCGAGATTTCAAAAAATGGGTATGTCATCGTAAAAAGAGCCTATGGCGACTGGAGTTCCCAGCACCTGAAAAACTGGAAACAGACAATGAACGAGCTGGCAATCCAGCCGATTCAGCAATTTTCCTATACCCAGGGCAAAAATTCATCTGATGCGGCAATGATTATTGACGCAATGGATCTGCTCTACTCGGAAAGATTCAATGCCTTTGCGCTGATATCAAGCGACAGTGACTTCACGAAACTGGCCACCAGGTTAAAGGAATCTCAAATCTTCGTATACGGTGTGGGTGAGCGGAAGACCCCGGTCGGCTTTAGAAATGCCTGTGACGACTTCATCTATATCGACGTTCTTAAAACACTTGATTCCGAAGAGACCGAGACAGCTATCAACCCCGCCGGCCAGGAAGTAAGCCAGCCCAGAGTATCAAAAAAATACACCCGCCAGCAGCTCTGCATGGACGCAAAACTGATCAGCATCCTTCGCAACGCCGCAGAGGAATGTTCGGATGACAACGGCTGGGCATCTCTGTCGGCAAGCGGATCGCTGATCAAGAGACAGTACCCTGACTTTGACTCCAGGAACTACGGCTATGAAAAACTTTCAAAAATGATAGAAGTAACCGAATTGTTTGACATCAAACAGATGGAGATAGAAGGCTCCGGCGGCAAAAGACTTTTCTACAGAGACAGAAAGCACAAGGGCAAAAAATAACGTCCGCAGGTTGCAATTCCACACACCAGTTCCGGAGTTCCGGGG
>CBDUGK010000091.1:0-16044 GCA_965366875.1 uncultured Desulfobulbaceae bacterium
AGCTTCTATCAGCGTTATGCCAAAGGGTTCAACCAGGGCCGGATTCACAAAGACACCCCTTCCCTCAGCACATAATCGATACATCTCCGGAACTTCGGTGGCAAATTCATGCCGCTTGGGTATTGCCAGCTTCCCGTAGAGATCATAGCGGTCCATCTGCAGAAGCATATCTGTCAGCACCGCCTGTTCGTTTTCCTCCATTATCCTGATATTACTTCGTATCCCGGCAAAAACGGCAAGATTGGCAACGGCCCGCAACTGCTGATTTCTTCCGTACGCCTCGATAAGACCGGTTATATTTTTCCGTTGATCGGGACGGCAGAGAGCCAGAATAAAAGGTTTTTCCGGCTTCGACCAAAACCGGTGCAGCTCATGGATTATGGTCATCCTGGTCTGCTTGACATCATCGTTCAGCAGGGTTTCATCGAGAAGTGGATCATAATATGGATAAAATGTTTCCAGATCAATGCCCGGAGGGATCACCCTGAAACGACCTCCGCCACAGTTGTCATAGAGGCCGTACTGCTTTTCAATCTCCTGCTGTGTTGAGGTAATGACGAGCGTGGCCCTTTTTAACACATCCTCCTCGGCGTCGATACGTTTGTTGATTTTGTACAAACGCTCCATATTCGCCTCAGAGACACCATCGGCCAGCAGTTTGGCTTTCTTGTTTCTCCCTAGAGAATGCCCGGTGTAAACCAATGGTGTGTCAAACGTTGCGGACAGCTCAGCTGCCACATAACCGGCATCAGCATAATGGCCGTGGAAAACATCAGGGTACATCTTTTGCTTACGAATAAAGCGAACCGCTCTATCGATAAATTCATCCAGGTGAGGCCAGAGGAGTTCTTTTCTGATATATTTCTTTCCACCGCACTGCAGACGGACGATCCTGGCCTTATCTGACAAGGGTTCAATATGCACACCATATTCCGGTCCAATGTTCTTGTCCTGGATGAGTCTCGTCACCAGGTCCACCTGAGCAACCTGCTCCTGTTCGGCAAGTGATTTTGCAAGTTCGAGCACATACTTGACCTGGCCGCCGGTATCAGCATCCCTGCCGAGCTCGGGCCTGCTCCCTCGAATAAGACCGTGTATGCTGAAAAGTTGAATGTATAACCCGCCTGAAGTATTCATTTGTCCTTTGTTGAGTGAAATAACCGTAAGAATGGAACAGTCATGGATACCCGCCGTTGTTCCATGGCTCTTGCCAGGGTCTGATATGCTGCAGTTTGCCAGAAATAAATTGATTTTACTACGTTGTCACATTTTTTCAATGCCACAATGTCTGCTGTCATGACAGCGCCAAATTCCCGGACAGGAAGCGGCTTCCAGAGGCTGCTGTCTGCACATATGGTGTCAGGGGCCTGACGAAACGGCATACCCTGTTGCAGAAGAGTTTACAGCGTGCACAATCGATATGATCCATGGTACATTCTTCCCGTGTGAAATCTTCTCGAGGATTCTCTTTTTATCGAATGCAGCTCCAGCGAATTTTAACAGGTGATTTCGCCTATCACCTGAAGTGACCGGAAGCACTATCTGCGACGAAACTAATGAAACAAGAAACAGCCTCCAACCGTATAAACGGAAAACATGAGTGGAAATACCGGTTTTTCCCATTCTTATTATGGCTGCCCATGATAACAAGAAGAACAGCCCGGGCGGACCTGATGGCCGGGCTGACAGGGGCCATCGTTGTGCTTCCGCAGGGAGTCGCCTTCGCCACTATTGCCGGAATGCCGCCCGAATACGGTTTGTACACAGGTATGATCCCGGCAATCATAGCTGCGCTGTTCGGGTCCTCGTGGCTGCTTGTCTCCGGACCGACAACAGCTGCCTCCATTGTCCTCTTCTCATCCCTGAGCCTGCACGCTACTCCGGGCAGCCCCGAATATGTCCAGCTGGCCTTCGCTCTAACCCTGATGGTCGGGTTGATTCAGCTCAGCCTCGGGCTGGTTCGCTTCGGCTCACTGGTCAATTTCATCTCCCATTCTGTTATTGTCGGCTTTACCGCCGGTGCAGCCCTGCTGATTATTGCCAGCCAGCTGAAACATTTCTTTGGGCTGAGTTATCCAAGAGCGGTGCATTTCCAGGATTCAATTTATAATTTCATCCTGCATATCAAAGAGATCAACCCATATACAACCGCTGTCGGCCTGGTCACAATCATCACCGGAATCATCGTCAAACACTATCGGCCAAAATGGCCCTACATGATCGTCTCCATGCTGGTCGGCAGTCTTACGGCAGTGCTTATCACCTCTCTGGTGGGCAAGCAAACGGCTGCGCTTGCGACGGTAGGTGCGCTGCCGGCAACACTGCCACCCGTTTCACTGCCGCCGCTGACCATGAACAATATCAAGCTGCTGGCACCAACAGCCCTGGCAATGACACTTTTTGCCCTGACGGAGGCCATCTCGATAGCCAGATCCCTGGCGGACAAAACCGGCCAGAACCTGGATGGTAATCAAGAATTTATCGGCCAGGGGTTGTCCAACATTGTCGGATCGTTTTTCAGCAGTTATGTGGCCACTGGTTCATTTAACAGAAGTGGCATGAACTATGATTCCGGAGCCCGTACGCCGCTTGCGGCAATCTTCGCCGGAGGACTGCTTATCCCTGTGGTCCTTTTTCTGGCCCCGCTCGCGGCCTATCTGCCGAACGCGGCAATGGCGGCAATACTCTTTCTCGTCGCCTGGAAACTGATTGACCCGCACCACATCATGAAAATAGTAAAAACCAGTGGAACGGAATCCATTATTCTCGGATCTACTTTTGCAGCCACGCTGTTTCTTGAACTGCAGTTTGCCATTCTGCTTGGCATCATGCTGTCACTGGCGATCTATCTGAATCGTACATCTCACCCCAAGACACTGGTGCGGGTGCCCGACCCCCGCCAGGAGTCCCGGGCTTTTGTTACCGATCCGACGCTGCCGGAATGCCCGCAGCTCAAGATCGTGCGCATTGACGGCTCGCTCTATTTTGGAGCTGTCAACCATGTGCGGAACAGCCTGCAGAACCTGTTGCAGGGAAATCCTGGACAGCGGCATTTACTGCTGGTGGGAAGCGGCATCAATTTCATTGATATGGCAGGCGCGGAATTCCTGTTACAGCTCGCCAGGGAGAGAGAAAAAGCAGGGGGACAGCTCTATTTCTATGACATGAAGGAAGGAATATGCAGTCATTTCAAATTTCTTGAATATCTGCTCGAAATCGGAACCGACAATGTTTTTCTTTCCAAGAAAGAATCTATCTCCGAGATTTTCAATCGCCTTGACCGGTCGATATGCGAGCGGTGCAGTGCAAGGATATTTCTTGAATGCGCTGGGCTGCCGGTTGCCGGCCATGAAAAAACGCTGGTCAAAGAAAATACCTGAAATACCGTGCAGCAGGCGATTCCGGGACTCCGGGGAAAGATGCATGACGATGAAAGCAGTCTGATTGGGGGGCAGCGTGCCAGGAATAGCGACTGCTGATCCGGCATCACGCTCTTCAAGAACTTTTACCGCCTCGCCCCTGTCTTGAGAAACGATATGTTCGACACAGCTCGTTGCCTGTCCTGTCTTCTCAGCAGAAATCCACCAATTCGGCCCCTAATCCTGCTGTCCACCATGGATCATTCAAGCCGGATAATGACTTCTACATCGGGCCAGCGTTTATCCACTGGCTGAAATGAGGGTGGAGCAATTATTTTACAGAGAATCCGGCTGTCGCTGGAGATGGAATTCAAGTAGATCGGCGTGGTTGAAACGGTAAGTGTTTTGTTGTCCTGACGGTCCGGCAGGGCGAAAACCTCTATCTCTTCAGGAATCAACTGGATCTTTTTGATTTTCAACCCAGTCGGCAACTGGCCGATCAGTTGCGGATTTATCGGGACGATTTTCTGGATGCGGCCGGCAAGGGTCAGTTCCAACTCTGAGGGGGAGATGTCAATTAAGCGCACCTCTTTGGGATACTTGATATTTTCGCCGGTAATTGGCACAATTTGCGTTCCCCCGGTCATCTGGGACAGGTCTACCAGGACTTTTGGTTCCGACAGTGCAAAATCATTCATAGCGGATGTTGGGCCGGCTGCATGAACGACAATATCCTGCGTCTTGTTTCCAACAAGTACCAGATTGTTATTCGGGGATGTGTACTCGATAGGAATCGTCATGGTTCGCTCGACAATTTGTTTCTGGCCAAGTATCAGGGTAGACCAGAAAACAGTGGCAATGAGCAGACTCATGGTAAACTGCAGCACCGTTCTCGGCTTAATGGAAGCAAATTGATCAAGAGAAGTGATACCGAGGTGAGAGAAATGTTTTTCTATCACTGAAATTATCTCTTCTGGAGTATCGAGTCGGGTCATCCTTCCATTCTCAAAGGATGATACAAAGCCGCGTTCTTCCGAAGCGAGCAGAACAAGAGCGTCGCTGTTTTCAACCATACCCATCGCAGCATGGTGCCTCGTGCCATATTCTTCCTCCAATCGTGAACTTTCAGACATGGGAAGACGAACGCCAAGATGGGTGAGAATGTTGTCAGCAATAACGACGGCACCATCATGTCCGGGAGAATTGGGATCGAAGATACTCATTATAAGCGGCACGCTCGGTATCGCCTTGAGAAGATAGCCCCCCGAAATTTTATCACCGATCTGGTCTTTACCGGGAAAAACAATGAGCGCCCCACGCTTCTGTGCTGCCAGAGACCACAGGCTTTCAGATACAATCCTGCTGGTATCGTTGCTGTTGACGTTTTTCCTGGTAACCGCAAGAGAAACAACCTTTTCAAATATCTTTCTTATTTCCGGCTGAAAAATAATGATGAGAGCCAGGAGCGCAACATGACTGACATTCTTAAAAATCCACTCTATTCCTTCAAGATTGAAAATGCTGGCAAATACAAACAGAATAAAGGCAGCCAGCATACCGAGCAGAATTTTCCAGGTACCGAGCCTGAGAAATGTTCGATAGAGGAAAAACAGGCAGATAGATATCAATAAGATGTCAACCAGCGTCTTCCAGTTGAAAAAGATGTTCGTATATAATTGCATTGTTTCTTTTGCTGTCTCCTTTCAAACTGCGTTCATTGTTTCCATGCCTATGACATGCCGCTTTATTTTGCCATCAGCAGGCACCTTGTCACATTATTTTAACATTGCTCTGTGATAAAGGCGTTCCATAAACGATTAACCATGGTCGCTGTCGTTTGCTTCAATTACGTAATTATTTTAAAGCTTGTGCTTACAATTTTTAGCGCTGCTTTCCTTAAGCCTCTCAGACAGAGATAATCTCTTGAGGCCACGAACAACGTTTTTATATTGCTATCTGGCGATAGAAAAACAAGAGGACTCTATGAAATCGTTTTTCCGAGTCATGAAAGCGCTGTCGGAACGCAACATGATCAAGATCACCAAATTCCTTGAGAAAAAAACGCTGCGACTGCGGGCCTTCATTTTAGTGGCATTGATGGCGATACATGATAGAATCAATTGCGGAATTTTGGCGCTTTTTTTTCTTATTCCAAGCGTTTTATGGGGAGGAAAGAGCTGGTTTTACGGCAACTCAAAAGTACGGAGCTCTGGATGACAACAAGACTGGCTGGAAAAAACGTATTGATCACCGCTGCTGCCCAGGGGATCGGCAGGGCATCGGCCCTGGCCATGGCCGCTGAAGGTGCGAAGGTCATTGCCACGGACATCAATGAACAGGTTCTGGGCACATTGGCACTGGAGGCGCCGGTCATTGAATGTCGAAGGCTGGATGTGCTCGATGGTGAGGCCATCGCCACCCTGGCAAAAGAGCTGGGGGCTGTTGATGTCCTGTTTAATTGTGCCGGCCATGTTCACCATGGATCGATTCTGGAGTGCACCGAACAGGAATGGGATTTTGCTTTTGATCTTAATGTCAAAGCCCAGTACCGGCTCATCCGGGCACTGCTGTCTGAAATGTTGAAGGCGGGGGGCGCTTCAATTATCAACATGTCATCGGTTGTTTCCAGTATCGTCGGAGCAAAAGACCGGTTTGCCTATACAGCGTCCAAGGCCGCTGTTATCGGCCTGACGAAATCGATTGCCACCGACTATGCCACTCAGGGTATCCGCTGCAATGCAATTTGTCCCGGTGCTGTGGAATCACCATCTCTTGAACAGCGACTCCACGCCCAGGGTGATTATGACAAAGCCCGTGCAGGCTTTATCGCCCGCCAGCCCATGGGACGTATTGGTTTACCTGAAGAGATCGCAGCACTCACCGTCTATCTGGCCAGTGATGAATCGGCATATATGACCGGACAGGCCATTGCCATTGACGGCGGCTGGTCAGTTTAATTACAACAAGGAGAGAAGCGTATGAAACTTTTGAGATATGGCTCGCCTGGCTGTGAAAAACCAGGGGTTCTGGATGATAATGGAAATATTCGCGATTTGTCATCACATGTTGCTGATATTGCAGGAGATGTGCTGCTGCCGGAGAAGCTGACCGAACTGGCGAAACTTGATCTCACGGGTCTGCCGGTCGTAGAAGGTTCCCCGCGCCTGGGCGCCTGCGTTGGAAATATCGGCAAATTCCTCTGTATTGGCCTTAACTATTCCGATCATATCGCCGAATCCAGTATGGCCCTGCCCAGTGAACCTGTCCTGTTTACCAAAGCGACAAGCGCGGTCTGCGGGCCAAACGATACGGTCATACTCCCGCGCGGCTCTACCAAGACCGACTGGGAAGTAGAACTGGGGCTCGTTATCGGCAAACCGGCCAAATATGTCTCGGAGGCCGAAGCACTCGATTATGTCGCCGGATACTGCATCGTCAATGACCTTTCGGAGCGTGAATTACAGCTGGAAGGAACAGGACAGTGGGTAAAGGGGAAATCCTGCGATACATTCGGTCCAATTGGCCCGTGGCTGGTGACAACCGATGAAATCCCGGATCCGCAAAACCTCAACATCTGGCTCGATGTCAACGACCATCGGTACCAGGACAGCAATACCCGAAATATGGTGTTCTCGACTGCGCGAATTGTCAGCTACCTTTCCACTTTTTTCACGCTTCACCCGGGGGATGTCATTTCAACAGGGACCCCCGCCGGTGTCGGTCTCGGGCTCAAACCGCCGGTTTATCTCAAGGCCGGGGACAGGATGCGCCTGGGGGTTGACGGGCTTGGAGAACAGAACCAGATCGTTGCTGCTGAGCAGGAATAAAATTCATTTATTGTTTCGCTCAACAGAGCAGCGTTACTGCGAACGAACAGACCACCTCTCACCTGTATAAAACCCAGATACATGTGGTCTGTTCGTAATAGAAGGTACAGCAGCTACATGTTGCCTACCAGTTCGCGGAATTCCGCATCCATGAGGATCTGGTTGACGATGGCGGAAAGCTGGTCGTTCAGCATTTTTTCGATTTCATCAATCTTTGGCCGCGATACCGAGTCCTTGCTATCATTACGGGTGTACTTTTTCTTAAGAGAAGTTTTGCTGTTTTTTACCTCCAGGGTCACCTCGCTGACAGCCTCCGAGTTGTAGAGCAATTTCGGTTTGGTGACCGTCACCAGCAACTCATTGAGATTGAGCAGAATGCGGACAGGAGCGTTGCTTTCGAACTCAAGCCCTTGTTCACGCAGCCCGCCAACAAGTCGTTCTGTAATGACTATATGGGGTGGGCTGAGGTTTGTGACCTTGACGACAGGTTCTTTTTTAACATTGAAAACAACAACTTCTGGATTCTCTCTGGCATCACGCCCGCGAACAGACGCCGTCGAGTTGCTATACACGATAGAGGCTTGGGCCGGAACCTGCAGGTTGAGATTGGCAGTTTCCGGATACTTCACCGCGCAGCCGGGAAAGATAAGGACACAGGCAAGCAGAACGATTTTTTTCATCCAATACTCCTTGAAATTTAAAGATGATGGTACGTATGAGTCCGTTTGTTGTAACGCTGATTACCAGCGTCTTCGAAGCAATGATCCTGCCAAACCACTATACATTATAATAATCATACTTGAAGGCTGAAAGGGTATGAGCCATATATTTTACTGTTATCTAAAGAAAAAATAATTACAAGGAACAGAGATGATTCAGGCAGCGGGAGACCTGCCCAGCTCTTTCATCTCTTCACGGTCATGCACCTACCGGAGACTATCCTGTCTGGCCCAGAAAGCGCTCTCTCCTGCTACCGTAAAATTGTGACGGGAACCCATATCCTGGAATCGATTATAATAACAACCACAATGTGTCATTTTATTATTGCGCTTGATGCTTATTGTCTTGGAGTCGATTTCATAACCTTGATTGACAACCGGTGAGCTGAATGTCGTGAATTGTAGGAAGCCTTATTACAATGTTGCAGATATAAAAAATTTTAACATTCAAGGTGGAGGACAAAACGATGGCTATTGTAACGATTTCCAGACAGGTAGGAAGCCTCGGCGATGAAATCGCCAGGTCAGCAGCTGACAAACTCGGATACGAACACATTGAAAAAAACAAAATAAGCGAGACGCTTTCAAAGCTTGGTTTTTCAGTGTCTGATGTTGATAAATACGATGAAAAAAAGCCATCGGTATGGCAAACCCTTTCCATTCAGAAACGACTATTCGCACACTTGATTCAAGCTGCTGTCTGTGAACTTGCAGTAAAACAAAATGTTGTGATTGCAGGCCGTGGGGGGCAGATGATATTGAAAGATGTTCCCGGGGTGCTGCACGTTCGGGTAATTGCACCGTATGCGCAAAGAATAACGCGGCTGATGGAAGAGATGAGATGCGAGGAGAAAAACGCAGAGCGGATCGTTCGCCAAGGTGATCGAGACTCGTCCGGATACCTGAGTACGTATTTTGATGCTGATCTGGATAATAGCGCTCTTTATGACCTGGTCATAAATACCCGGGTAATTACCCTGGATACGGGTGTTAAAATGCTCACTGCTGCCGTCGAGGCTCTTGAGACCACTAAAAGTCCCTCAGTGTCTGAGAAATTAAATGATCTTGCCTTGACGCAGAAAGGCAGGGCAGCCCTGCTTGGATATGAAGGTTTGGAAATAGTAAATCTGGTTGTGGAAAAAGGGGTTGTCACTCTGTCAGGATTAGTCAGGTCGTCTGTCGTAAAGGAACATTGTGAAAAAATCTTATCGAACATCGAAGGTATCGTATCGGTAAACAACCAGTTAAACATAGCTGATAGCAGCAAGATATATTAAAAACCAGCTCCGGGACACATATCGATCGCCCCGTTGATCGGTACTGCAGGAATAATGGTGAACCACTCTATTAAGGGGACAGTATATCTAATTACAATCTACCTGCAAGAGCAGGATCAAAATCAACTGACGGGAAACCGGGAAATGTTACCGTTACATTCCTAGCGATTCTGAATCAGGATCTTTACACCAAAAAAGAGCATGATGAGTACCACTACTCCAACTGAAATCATTGTTCCGCCTATCCAGTTAAGATTTCCATCCGAACAAACAAATCCAAATTGGCAAAACAGAGGCAGAAATTTTTTCCAGATGCCCATAACAAAAGGAGAAACAGTCTCCCAGGCTTGAGCAATAAACGGAGATATCTTTTCCCAAAATTCAGAAAGATAGAAAAGGACCTTCTCCCAAATTTCAATCAGTTTCTCCATGGTGTCTCCAGGCCGATGTCAGGTAGTATATGACGGTAATTGTTGTTAGGTACAGAAAGTAACACACTACCCGCCTGAGTTGCATCCAAAAAATGTGCCCTGGTCCTTTTCCCTTGGGGAATGAAACATTATCGTAAGTTTTAATTCCAGGAGAAGACCTGACAAACCCCAGCGGTTAAGCATTTCTAAAACTTTCCCTGAATTTTTCAGCATTACCCTTGAGATCATCCATTGACATACCTGCTTTATAAAGCGCCGATCCCAAACCGAACCCGGCAACCCCTGCAGAGGTATACTGTCGCCAGTTTGAAGGAGTAATCCCGCCAACAGGTACCACCACGCAATCTTCGGGTAATACCGCTTTCATGGCCTTAATCACAGATGGGGATACTAATTCTGCTGGAAATATCTTGAGGCCGTCCGCACCGGCTTTGAGAGCGTTGAACGCCTCGGTTGGAGTGGCAACACCCGGCAGGCAGACAAGACCGCTGGATTTAGCGTAGGCAATCACCTCGGGATTGCAGTTTGGAGATACAACCAGTTTCCCGCCCGCCTGGACGACGTTGTCTACTTCGGAAACTTCAAGCACCGTGCCTGCACCGCTGAGAATCTCCGATCCAAATGACTCGCAAAGAGCCTGAATACTGTCGTATGGTGCAGGCGAGTTGAGTGGTACCTCTATGATCCTGAACCCTGCTTTTTTAAGAATTCGTCCCGCATCATCTATCTCTTCTGTTTTGATTCCTCTGAGAATCGCAATAAAAGGAAATTCTTCCAGCGCCTCTTTCAAGTCCACAATAATTACCCCCGGTCAATTAACTTTGCATCACAGGCAACACGCAACAGGCCCGCTGCGGCAAGATTTTCATCTGCTGTCTCTGGATGAAAGCCGCATGCTTCAAGAGCAATTTCATATCTGCCCGCCAGTGCGCTTGCTCCGCATATCACCGGGTTCACATCTTTCTTCAGGCCACTCCCCAGTGCCTCCTGTATTTCAGTGCCGAGCAAAAGTCCGGAGATATAGTCTCTGATTGATTCCTGTCGCATTTTATTCATGATTGGTCTGGCCCGCGCTCCAAACAGCTTGGAGAGTATTCCGCCGGTATCCCCAGCTGAAGAAAAACCTTCCCGAACCCCGTCAAGAAAGGAATCAGGGTCTTCGTCATCGGTAACAAGACGGCCTAAAATGGTATGTTCCGTCAACGCACTGAACAGCTCTCCGGTCATGAAGGTCCAGAACTGCTTGATCGTTTGTCCCTCCATCCTAATCCATTTTGAATGCGTTCCCGGCAGAATGGACGTAAATGGTGCATCATTGTCAAAGCCGGCCATTTGCGTTTCTTCTCCCCTCATTATGTTTGCTACGGGGAGATCCTGGCAGACTCCTGGTATAAAGTGGACCGTCTGCCCATGGCTGGTGTTCTTTTTTGTAAGATTTTTTGAGAGATCCGCCAATGGAGCCGGGCATGTGAGATACGGCGTTTCTACCCAGCCCTGTTTGCTCGTAATCATTCCAGAGGCGATGATCGGAATATGGGGATCCTTTGTCAGCCAGTTCTCAAGCTGATCGTAAAGCACATCCTCAAAGGCGTTGTCTCCGACCTGCATAATACCGGCAGGAGCGGAAATTTTATCAACACATTCATGCGACTGATCAAACAGGTAGGCCCTGAATGATGTGGTTCCCCAATCTATACCAATTAATACGGACATACTATTCGGATACGTTATGTAGCCATTAACTCAGCTAGAGTAAGTTCTGTTTCAGCTTTACGCTCAGACCGAAAAGTGTTGTATGAAATCCACATCCGGTTCAATTCCGAGGCCTGGCCCCTGGGGTATTGATACATGCCCCCCATTCTCTTTAACCTGATCTAAAACCCCAAGTGAGATGGATAAAAGTTCCTCACGAAATTTGTTTGGAGTCGTGTCATACTCAAGCATAGGCTGAACCGGGTGTGCTCCGCCCGGCAGGTCAGGCAGCGCTGTCAAAAGATGAAGATTTGTTGCGACGGCGACGGCAGAACCCCACACATGATTGATCACAGGAACAAAATGGGCGTGAGCGATAGCGAGCACTTTCTGGTATTCAGTAATGCCTCCGAGTCCGCAGACTTCCGGCTGCAGCACATCTACGCACCTTCGTTCGATCAGGTCCCTGAAACCCCAGCGGGTAAATTCACCCTCTCCTCCGGCGATATTCATATCGAGCGCCTGACAGAGGTCTCTATAGCCCTGATGGTCCTCGGATGGTACCGGTTCTTCAAACCAGTAGACACCAAGTTGTTCAAGCTCTCTGCCAAGTGGTATTGCTTCCCGTGCCGTATAGGCATGGTTGGCGTCAACCATCAGCTTGATTTCCTGCCCGATTGAATTTCTAACCGCTTCGACCAGCTCAATATCCTGTTTCGGACCTAAACCGATTTTCATCTTTACTGCCTTAAAACCATGCTCCACAATAGAGACGCTTTCTGCTGCAAATCTATCGGGCAGATCTGGTACCCGCTGAAGCATCATTCCATATCCATAGACAGGGATAGTTTCTCTGAATGCGCCGCCAAGAAGCCCATAAACCGGCAAGTCTAAAGCCTTTCCGGCAATATCCCACAAAGCAATATCTACGCCGGAAAGAGATTGGATGGGCATGCCCTTCTGTCCATGGTCGCGCAGCAGATTATAGACCTTATGCCAGATGACCTCGCGATCGAGCGGATTCATGCCGACAGCCATCGGCTGGATTACCTTTTCAACAATGGCCTTGTTGGCCAGCGCAACATTACCGCCGCCGAAGCATTCACCCCAGCCGGTTATTCCCTCATCGGTATTCACTTCGACAATGTGGGCGGTTCGCAGCGTATAATACTGTTGTGAGTAGCCAAGTTCCTCCTCGAGCGGATACTGTAGGACGTGGCTTTTGATTCCTGTTATTTTCATGCCGTAATATTCCGTTTTTAATCGCTTAATTTACTTAGACTCCATTCAGCGGTATTGAGATGGGCCGCCATACGCGCTGCCGCTCTGTCAGGATCCTGAGCTTTCATACATGATCTTCTGGAAGATGGCCTGTTAATACTGCTCGGGCAGGCGCCCCGTCGCTTCGGTCAATTTTCAATGGCAGACAGTGCAATGTGTAATATCCCGGATTCACCTGCGTCAGGTCAAGACCCTCAATAACCCAGATTCCGGCCTCAAGCAGCGCACGGTGCGTTGCCACACCGTCATGATGGAATCCTCCCACAGAAAGATAATCGATGCCGATTGTCATGATACGAAGCGACGCCAGGTAATGCGCGGCAGCAGCCGAGATGTAGACAAAATTCTCATTAAATGAGCTTTCCCACCAACGAGTCATTGAGTTTCTGGTTTTGAGCAAAACGCGTTCAGCTTCACGAATCGAATGCACTTCGAGCGATTCGCGGCTTATCGAATGCTCATCCGCTACTTCAATCACCCGGCAAACGCCAAGCGTTGCTTCAAGAGGCATTGACTCCATGCCTGCGCCATCAGCCAGGAAATGAAGCGGCGCATCCATGTGCGTTCCGGTGTGCGCCCCCATGGCGAGTCGGGAAACAGTTGCATCGTCACCCTGGCCCTGATCCCGCATGCGGAAGATGTCCACCGGAGGGTCGCCCGGCCAGGTAATCATAGCTGGTGTGATCGGAATTGAGATATCAATGAATGTATTTTTCTCTGCGTGATCTGTTTTTTCATCTAACACAATCGTCACCCGTTTTCAGTAAATCCTGGATACAGCGTCATTCCGCCGTCAATAAACAGTGTCGTACCGTTAATGTAATCAGCCTCATCAGAGGCCAGCCATACCGCCGCCCGGGCAATATCCTCAGGCTCCCCAATTCGTTTATAGGGAACCAGATTCATCAGTTTATCATACGCCTCCGGGGTCTCCCAGGCGGGGCGGTTGATTGGCGTGCGTATCGCCCCCGGTCCGATGCTGTTGACGCGAATTCTGTACGGCGCTACCTCCTGGGCGATACTCTTCATCATCAGCATGACGCCGCCTTTGCTTGCAGCGTAGTTGACATGACCAGCCCAGGGGATAATTTCATGAACAGAGCTCATACAAATGATTTTACCTGCTGCACAGGAAACAGCCTTATTGACCCCGCGGCGTTTAAATTCACGAATCGCTTCACGTGCGCAGAG
Organism: uncultured Desulfobulbaceae bacterium; assembly: GCA_965366875.1. Taxonomy (GTDB): domain Bacteria; phylum Desulfobacterota; class Desulfobulbia; order Desulfobulbales; family Desulfocapsaceae; genus MADRE3. The sequence continues at coordinate 13,778 of CBDUGK010000091.1, forward strand.
AAATTGCCCGGTCAAATTTACATCTATGACCTGCTGCCACTGTTTCAGCGACAGCTCATCAAACGGTGCATCACGCTGAATACCGGCGTTATTGACCAAAATATCGACGGTGCCGAAGGTTTCAATTATCTCCCTGAACATGGCCTGCACCTGGTCCTCGCTGGAGACATCTGCCTGAATTGCAATTGCCCTGCTCCCGCAACGCTCGATTTCCTGACAGACTGCGTCGGCCGATTCCGGATCCGCAATGTAGTTCACCGCAACATCTGCTCCGGCATGGCCCAGACCTATGGCAACAGCTTTGCCTATGCCTGAATTGGCGCCGGTGACAAGTGCCTTCTGCCCTTCCAGGAGTTTCATGACCGGACAGCTCGGCATGACGACCTCAGGTAGTGATTGATTCATTTTTTTCCTCATGTGGTAGAGAGACCGGCAAAAGATCAGGTTAGAGGGCGGCGCGGATACAACAGTTTTGCAACCAGTCCGGTCCACCCCGTTTGATGCGACGCGCCGACACCACGACCGCTATCACCATGAAAATATTCATAAAACAGCAGATGGTCACGAAATTTCGGGTCGAGCTGCATCTCAGGAGAGTGGCGATAAATCGGTCTCTCATTGTCATCGTTGAGGCGAAACAGTCGGGTCAATCGTTCCGATAGTTGAATAGATACTTCATGAAGAGTAACATATTCCCCTGATCCTGTTGGGTATTCGATTTTGAATTCATCGCCATAGTAGTGATGAAATTTTTGCAGCGACTCGATAATCAGGAAATTGATTGGAAACCAAATGGGGCCACGCCAATTCGAATTTCCGCCAAACATCCGGTTTGTCGATTCGGCCGGGGTATACTGTATCTGATGATCCTGGCCTTGATGTTCAAAAACATAGGGGTTCTGCTCATGCACTTTCGAAAGACTTCGGATACCGTATTCGGATAAAAATTCATCGGGGTCCAGCATCCTGCTCAGCAGGCGCTTCATGCGACTGCCACGGAGCAGCGACAGCAAACGCCTGTCCCCCCGTCCCGGTTCATACCAGTGCGAAACCAGTGAAGCAAGGCCCGGCTCATTTTCCAATGTCCGGCTCAGTTCCTCGGCAAAACGGGGTAATTTCTGCAGCGTTTCAGGCTCGATGGTTTCAACCGCGAAGAGCGGAATAATACCGACAAGCGAACGCACCTTAAGTGCAATACGCTCCATACGGCCATCAGGACGTGGCAATGAGAGTTCGTCATAATAGAAGCCATCTTCTTCATCCCAGAGGCCGATACCGCACCCTGCCATGTTGGTCATTGCCTCGGCAATATGCAGGAAGTGACGAAAGAACTTGATTGCCATCTCTTCATATACCGCATTGTGAAGGCTCAATTCCAAGGCGATGCGCATCATGTTCAGACAATACATTGCCATCCATGCCGTGCCGTCTGCCTGATTGATGTGTCCTCCGGTCGGCAGTGGCCTGCTGCGATCGAATACGCCGATGTTGTCCAGTCCCAGGAAACCGCCCTGAAATACGTTGCGGTCTTCAACATCTTTCCGGTTAACCCACCAGGTAAAATTGAGCATCAGTTTGTGAAACACCTGCTCCAAAAAGGAGAGGTCCCCATCTCCCCCGCGCTGTGTTCTTTCAATCTGGAAAACTCTCCAGCAGGCCCAGGCGTGCACCGGCGGATTAACGTCACAAAAATTCCATTCATATGCCGGCAGCTGGCCATTCGGATGTAAATAGCGTTCTCGGGTAAACAGGAGCAATTGTTGTTTGGCAAAATAGGAATCGATCAAAGAGATGGGTAAACAGTGAAAGGCCAAATCCCAGGTCGCGTACCATGGGTATTCCCACGTGTCAGGCATGGAAATGACATCAGCATTATGCAGGTGAAGCCAATCGCTGTTTCGCACCAGCTTCCGAGATTCCGGCGCATCGACCAAATCACCGTCAAGCCAGCGATCGACATCATAGTGGTACCACTGCTTGGTCCAAATCATACCCGCGAGCGCCTGACGCTGAATCGCACGTGCATCCTGATCCGTGATGCGGCATTGCAGCTGCTGATAAAACGCATCCGCTTCAGCCCGGCGTTGAACCAGTATATTTTCAAAATCCGCCAGGGAGCGGTTAACCCCCAGTCGCGCCCGGAAGGTCGCCGTCTGATGTGCCGGTATATCTGCCTGGAACTTTACCCCGGCTTTGCTGCCTCTCATCTGCGGATTTACCGCATCGAGTTGCTGGTTTATAACATAACGGTGAAAGGAATCCTTCGG
>CBDUGK010000092.1:0-16002 GCA_965366875.1 uncultured Desulfobulbaceae bacterium
TCATCTACCGGGCCATGGGCATACCGACCAACATGTTTACCGTCATGTTCGCCCTTGGCAGGCTGCCCGGCTGGATCGCCCACTGGGAAGAAATGCACATGGACAGCGACAGTTTACGGATCGGCCGGCCTCGCCAGGTCTATACCGGTATCGTCGAACGGCCGTTTTTAAAACTGCAGGACAGATAACCACTGAAGGGGAGACAGACGGGCGCTGCCCGGCAGCAGCAGTCTTAACGGTGTCACTTGGCCAGGCTGCTTCCGGTTTCGATGTTTACGACCAGGGGAACATCCAGTCTCATCGCCTGCTCCATTTCTGCTTTGATCAACTGTCCCAGCCGTTCACCCTCATCCGTGCTCAACTCGAACACCAGTTCATCGTGAATTTGCAGGAGCATTGTACAGCCGCTCTTCTCGCGCCTGAGCAGATCGTTGACACGCAGCATGGCCAGTTTGATAATATCAGCGGCAGTTCCCTGGATGGGTGTATTAATAGCTGCACGCTCGGCAAACTCTCTTCTCATCTTGTTCGCGGCATCAATCTCCGGAAGATAACGCCTCCTGTTCAGCAGGGTGGAAACAAAACCATCGGTCCGGGCAGCGGCGACAATATCATGCATGTACTGTTTTACCCCGGCATAGAGACCAAAATATCGATCTATAAAGCGCTGCGCCTCTTTCCTGCTGATCTTCAGCTGGTTGGCAAGGCCGAAACTGCTCATTCCATAAACGATGCCGAAATTGATGCTCTTTGCGGCACGCCGCATGTCCGAAGTGATCAGCAGCGGGGAGACGCCAAATATTTCAGCCGCAGTCCTTGAATGGATATCATCTCCATTCCTGAATGCTTCAATCAGGGCCGGATCCTGTGAATAATGCGCCAGAACCCTCAAGTCAATCTGGGAATAATCCGCAGATAAAAAGATCTTGCCCGGGGGAGGCACAAATGCTTCCCGGATACGGTTTCCCTCTTCCCCCCTGATCGGGATATTCTGCAGGTTCGGGTTGCTGCTCGACAATCTCCCTGTTGCGGTGACCGCCTGGTTGAACGAGGTGTGAATCCGCTTACTCACAGGGTCTACCAGCTGTTTCAACTTTTCGATATAGGTGGACAGCAGCTTGGCCAGATTTCGATACTGGATGATGAGGGCCGGCAGCTCATGTTTTGCGGCCAGCTTCTCCAGTACTTTCATGTCCGTGGAATATCCTGTTTTCGTTTTTCTGCCATGGGGCAGTTCAAGTTCCTCAAAAAGGATCGTTCCCAGCTGCTGTGGAGAGTTGATATTGAACTCATGTCCGACCATAGCATAGATCTCTTTCTCGAGCAGCCCAAGCTTACCCTCGAACTCTTCAGCCAGACGGTCCAAACATTTCTCATCAACCATGATACCGACGCGCTCCATCCCGGCAAGTATCGGAAGAAGCGCCATCTCCACATCTGCAAACAGGGACATCTGCCCGTTCTTGTCCAGCAGCCCCTGATAATATTCCCAGAGCACCAGCGTCCCGTAGACATCTTCGCAGGAATAATGGGCAGCTTTATCGATGGAGACATAGGCAAAGGCGTCCTCTCTTTTATCCCCTTCAATTACCTCCGCGTAGGAAGTCATTTTCAACCCCTGGTCAAGACAGAGATCGTCCAGCTTGAACGATCGCCGCAGCGGTTCAGCAAGGTGGGCAGCAATCATCGTATCGGCAAGCGGACCGGAGAGCGAGACAGCCATGTTTTTCTGCAGCACGGCGTAATCGTATTTTACATTATGACCGAGCTTCCAGACACCATCGGAGACAAGATAGGGCTCAAGCAGTGTTTTCACCTGCGCAAGCGAGCATTGCCCCGTTATCAGCGCACCATTTTCATCACGGTGACCGACCGGAATGTAGCAGCAGTTTTGGCGATCAACTGCCAGGGATATACCCACCAGTTCGGCAGATCGGACATTCAGGGAGGTCGTTTCGGTATCAATAGCCAGAATCGACGTTTTCGATAAGCTCCTGCCAAGTGCTTGCAACTGCTGGTCAGTAGTGACCAGGGAAAAGCCGTCGGAGGGGACCTCGACGCCGGTATCAAGCTCTTTCAGCAATGAAGAAAAACCCAGCTCAGTATAGATATCCTTGAGCGTTACCTCGTCGGGTATTCCGAGTTTATAATCGTCAAGATGCTGCGGAATATCCGGATCTGCCTTCAATCTGATCAGCTCACGCGAGAGGAAAGCACTATCCCGGTTCTCAATGAGGCTCTCCTTCATTTTGGATTTTTTCAGCGAATCAATTCCTGCGTAAAGCAGATCAAGAGAGCCGAACTGTGTAATGAGTTTTGCGGCTGACTTGGGACCCACTCCGGGAACACCGGGGACGTTGTCGGAGCTGTCGCCGATAAGGGCATAGCAGTCAAGCAGCTGTTCGGGATAAACCTGATACTTCTTGAACACTCCTTCACGGTCCATGACCCGATCACTCATGGGATCCCACATGCACACCCTGTCGTCAACGAGCTGCAGGAGATCCTTGTCAGCAGAAACAATAACGACAGAATGATCCTGGGCAGACAATGTTTTGGCCACAGAACCGATAATGTCATCAGCCTCAAGTTCCTGTTTTTCAAAGCTGACAATGCCCATTGCCTTGACGACCTGCTTGATGAAGGGAATCTGTGCGGCAAGTTCCTCAGGCATCGCCGGACGGTTGGCTTTATACGGCTGATAGAGTTCATGCCTGAACACCGGCCCCCTGGTATCAAACGCCACCGCAACATAATCCGGCTGTCGCTCCTTGAATAGTCGGCGAAGAATGTTGACGAACCCGAAAACAGCATTTGTCTGGAAGCCCCGGCTGTTGGTCAGTGGTGCAACTGCATGAAAGGCCCTGTAGATGAAGGCACTGCCGTCTATGATAAATACTTTGCTGTCCACCATTGCTTCTCCCTTGCGCAGGTCATCCTGCAGATTGAAGGGTGTATCACTTCTCTGCAGGCCCGGCTACTCAAAAAAAAAGGGAGAAGCCTGAAACTCCTCCCTTTTTGACACTCTCTATGCTGCCCCTATCGATGGGAGACAGCATCTCAATCATCGAACATGTTCTTGTCTATCTGTTTTCTCAGTCGTGCAGCAATATCATCTCCACGATAGGAAAGCACCGGTACAGGGCATTTCCTGAACATCCGCTCAGCAACCGATCCGGCCAGAAAATGTCTGAATTCATGGTTCTTTATCCCCATGACGACGATATCGATATCATTTTGAACGACATAGTGGAGCAGTTCAGAGCTCGGATCCCCGACCAGGAAGGTGAATGAGATTCTGTCATCGGCCAGTGTCAGGTGAGCTGTCATCCTGACCGTTTCATCCCGCCGTTCCTTCTTCATGGTTTCGATATATGTCTCAGCGTCTACCTTGTAGCCGAAAGAGGCGATTTTGTTTACCGCATCAAGATCCCGTTTATTTATCACGTTCACCAAGAGCAGCTGGGCTCCCAGCGGCTCCGCTAATCCGGCGGCATAATCGATGATTCCCTGGGAATATTTTGAAAATGCCAGTGGCACCATAATTTTTTTAATCATTGTCAGCTCTCCCGGCTCATACGCCAGACTCTATTTTTATCTGCCACCCATCAGGCCGCCGCAGCAACACTGCTCTTTTTTACCCGCTTCTTTTGACCAAACATGATGGCACCAAGTAAAAGAAGCGCGGGAATGAACATTATCTGTTTCGGCGGCCGATCGTTAAGCATTTGAACGTTGAGGATCTCCTGGTCAAAGTCAAATCCAGCCTTTTCGGCAGAGCTGGCAAAAACAACATTGTCGACAAAAATCCTGCCTTCCTCTTCCCGTGTTTCAATGCCTATTGTTTGCAACCGTTCTTCTCCCGACGTCTCTGCACCAACCTGTACCATCACGGTCATGGTGTACTCGTTGCCGTTCATCTTTTCGCCCTTGAGCTCCATTCTCAGCTGCTCCCCGGGTTTCAGGCTGCCGGCGATCTGGGCCATCTCGACAGCAGGCCGTTCTATGAGCTCGGGGTAGAAATTATCCCAGAAGAAACCGGGTCTGAAGAGGGTAAAGGAGACCAGCAGCAGCAGCAGTGTTTCCCAGATCTTGTTCCTGGTCAGGAAAAAGCCCTGTGTCGCGGCCGCGAAAATAAGCATGGCAATGACTGCAGCGGAGACCACGACGATGAAATGGAGCGGGCTGCCGACCCCGATCATCAGCAATTCGGTGTTGAAGATAAAAATGAACGGCAGAATTGCGGTACGGATGTCATAAGCGAAACCCTGGATTCCTGTCCGTATCGGGTCACCCCCCGATATGCCTGCCGCAGCAAAGGCGGCAAGCCCAACCGGCGGCGTATCATCGGCAAGAATCCCGAAATAAAAAACAAAGAGATGGACTGCGATCAACGGGACGATCAAACCGTTTTGCGCACCGAGACTGACGATAACCGGTGCCATCAGGGTTGAGACCACGATGTAGTTTGCCGTTGTCGGCAGCCCCATGCCGAGCAGCAGGCTGATAAAGGCGGTAAAAACCAGGATCAGCATCAGGTTGCCGCCGGAAATAAATTCGACAAAATCGGTCATAACCAGTCCGATTCCGGTAAGCGTAACGGTTCCGACAACGATACCGGCAGCTGATGTGGCGACACCGATACCGATCATGTTTTTTGCCCCCGATACCATGCCGTTGATCAGATCCCGCCACCCCTGTTGAAAAGCATAGGCATCGCCCTGCCTCTTGCGTATGAAACCCTTGAGGGGACGCTGGGTCACAACGATACAGATCAGCAGGACCGTCGCCCAATAGGCGGAAAGTGACGGTGAAAGTCGTTCAACAACCAGACACCACATCAGCACCACAATCGGCAGTAAAAAGTACAATCCAGCCTGGACGGTGGCACCGAGCGGCGGAAGTTCGTTAATTTCAGTAGTAAGCTCAAGTTCAGGAACCTGGCAGGCCAGCCAGACGAGAAGAATATAGGTTATGGCCAGCAGCGCGACAATGATATACACTGTTGCACCCCCGGCAACGGTCTTGATCCAGCCGAGTCCGTAGTAGGTCCCTGCACCCATCACCAGCAGGAAAAGGATCGTGGTGACAAAACCCAGCAGATTCTGGGCAAAGGTCTTTGTCTGTTTTCTTTTCATCCCCTTCAGCCCCATCTTGCAGGCCTCGAGATGAACAATGTAGACAAGGGCGATATAGGATATCACTGCCGGCAGGAAGGCGTGCTTGATAACCTCTATGTAGGAGATTCCGACATACTCCACCATCAGAAACGCCGCAGCGCCCATGACCGGAGGTGTCAACTGGCCGTTGGTGGAGGATGCTACCTCGACGGCACCAGCCTTTTCCGCACTAAACCCCACCTTTTTCATAAGCGGGATCGTGAATGTCCCGGTGGTTACCACGTTGGCAATTGAAGAGCCCGATACGAGCCCGGTCAGCGCAGATGAAATCACCGCTGCTTTCGCCGGCCCGCCGCGCATATGTCCAAGTCCTGCGAAGGCGGCTCGGATAAAATAGTTTCCTGCTCCGGCCGTTTCCAGCAGGGAACCAAACAGGACAAACATGAAGACCATGCCGGTGGAAACACCGAGTGCAACACCAAAAACACCCTCTGTGGCCAGCCAGTAGTGCGACATCCCTTTTGACAGGCTCGCACCCTTGTGGGCGATGACTTCGGGCATATAAGGCCCGGCAAAGGTGTAGATGAGAAAAACCGTGGCCACAACCATCAGCGGCGGGCCGAGCGCACGCCGGGTTGCCTCAAGCAGCAGCACCATCCCGGTCAGCGCAACGACCAGATCCAGTGTGTTCGGGTCACCCGGCCGCTCTGCCAGACCACTGTAAAACAGAAAAAGATAGGCTGCACAAAACGATGCCGTCAATCCGAGGACCCAGTCCTGAAACGGAATATAGCTTCTCGGTGAGGATTTAAAGGATGGAAAGGCCGTATAGGCAAGAAACATGGCAAAAGCGAGATGGATTGACCGCGCTTCAGTCGAGTTCAAGACAAAGAAATTAAAAAGGTAGGGGAGCGGAGATGCATACCAGAGTTGAAACAGGGTCCAGGCAAGCGGTACGAAGAAAAGAACCCTCTTGGGGATTGCACCTTTCGGGTTACGTGCACCGGTATCCACCTCAGCAATCATCTCATGAACATTCTCATCACTGGGAAGGGGCTTCTCGGTGGGTCTTGTCATGGCAGCAACTCCTCATAGCCCCTGAATTGTTTGATGCACACAGCAGTCTCTGTACATGAGGACGTGCACTTCAGTATTCAAACGACAGGGAAATTTAACGGAATCCTTCGTGTTCGTCCTGCCTCCCGGGTGAAAACATTCGCCAATGGCATCAGGATGCAGCGCCTCGCCAGGTTACACCGAACTAGACTGGTGCAGGATAAAGAGAGACGTACGCGGCTCATATGAGCCGCGTACGGGGCATCAACCCAATTGATCAATATAGTTATTGTACCAGACCGGCTTCCTTGAAATACTTTGCAGCACCATCATGCAGTGGAGCAGAGAGACCGTCTTTTACCATTTCCTCTTTCTTGAGATTTCCAAAGGCCGGATGGAGCTTCGTGAAATCGTCAAAATTCTCAAATACCGACTTTACGACAACGTAGATAACGTTCTCGGGAACCTTGGCAGAGCTGACAAAGGTTGCGCCGACACCAAAGGTCTGGACATCATTGTCAGTACCACGATACATTCCAGCAGGTATGGTTGCATATCTGTAATATGGATTTGCTGCGACGAGTTCATCAACCACCGGCCCATCGACAGTAACGATAATGGCATCGCAGGATGTCGTCGCCTCTTTGATTGAGCCGTTGGGATGTCCGACCGTATAGACATAGGCATCAATTTTATTGTCACACAGGGCATTGGATTGTTCATCCGGCTTGAGCTCAGCAGCCAGTTTAAAATCATCCATGGTCCAACCGAGTTTCTCCATCAGTACTTCCATTGTGCCCCGTTGACCTGAACCCGGATTACCAACATTTACCCGCTTGCCTTTGAGATCCATGAAATTCTTGATGCCTGAATCAGTCCGGGCGACAACGGTAAACGGTTCCGGATGAACTGAAAATACTGCACGCAGGTCCTTGTTGGGCCCCTTTTCCGCAAACTTGTCGGTGCCGTTATAGGCGTGGTACTGCCAGTCAGACTGGGCAACACCCATATCAAGTTCACCAGCCGCGATGGCATTGAGGTTGTAGACCGAGCCACCGGTACTCTCGACCGTAGCCCGGATGCCATGTTCCTTTTTGTCTTTATTGACAAGCCTGGCAATTGCACCACCCGTCGGATAGTAAACACCGGTCACACCACCGGTTCCGATGGTAACAAATGTTGTATCAGCACTGATTGCCGCAGAGCTGAAGGCCATCACAAAGCCCAGGGAGAGGGCTGCCAGCAGAGACGCTTTTCTTTTCATACGTTTTCTCCTTCCTGTTTATTTTCATGATATTCTTCCGGAATCGGTACACACCGAAAGACGCTTGACATCATGCGCTCAGATAAAAATCCGCTCTAACAATACAGAAGCCATATCCGTAAAAATGTTATGACCCTTTTGGCAGAATATGAAACGGCTATTAAAAACGAACAGCAACATTTTAATATAATTAACAATATTGCCGGGCAAGTCAAGGAATTTCCCTTCAGCGGCCGACCAGGAGGACAGGTTCAGACCGTTCTTTTAAATTCTAATCACTCCGGGTGGCACTGCAAATCAAAAAAAGTCTCTCAGAATCCAATTTGTTAGCCGCTCCATCTAAGCCTTTGACAAAGAATGCCGGCAGATGCAGAGAGAAATTGAACTACCTAACTCAGCGCTGATGTCTGTGTTTCACGAAAAAACCCCCCGGCTCAGTGACTGAGCCGGGGGGTTTTTTCGTGTTCTACCGCAGCAAAGATCAGCCGGCGACTCTCACCCACGAAGCCTGCGGTCCTTTATCCCCGAATGACTCGCCGAAGACGACATTGTCACCTTCCGTGAGATCATCAATTGCGACATTTTTCAGTGCATTTTCATGAAAATAAATCTCACGGTTATCAAAGGTCGTAATAAACCCATATGACTCGTGAGGTGAAACCTTGTGAACGATGCCGACACTATCGGTCTCGACATACTGTTCCGGCTGTTTTTGTGCTTTTCTTTTCTTCCTGAGTCTTTCCTTTAACTGTAAGGATAGAACATCAAACGCCTCAATAAGCAGAGGCCTGACCATTTCGCCCTTCCTGCTTACCACTACTGTGTCGTTTGGGACCGAGGCCACTATCTTGACCTCGAAGCCGCCTTCCTTATGATGAGTTGTGGCTTCGATGGCAACTCGGAGATGCAGGACAAAACCTGCATAGTGACGAATCAACTTTTCTTTCTCCTCGTCAATTTTAACCTGCCAGCCTTTTTTTAACTCAACATTTCGGGCTTCGACTTTCAATTCCATAAAGTTCCTCCATCGAGTGATCCGGCAGCACGATTACTGCCAAACGCATGCGCCTTTCGACGCATTCCATAGTGGAAACCACGCCCCCTGAAGATGCTGCAAACCGGGCGTAGAACCAGGTGCAAAAGATTCACGAAAAACAGTGGAGAACGGCTTGAAACTTTGATTTTCTGATTTGTTTTGGATGTGGTAGGGAGTAGCTTTGACATTAAAAATAGATGTATTCTCTGCTCAAACGAAGATTACGTTTTTTGCTCCACCGTTGTCTTATATTATATTCCAGATAAAGCGATAATCAAGTGGCACAGATATTTTTCACCAGCCCTGCGTTAATTTTTTTATCAACCTGCTGCTATTTCATTCTCTGCTTCTCTATCCCAATAAGATGTGTTAGTAGTAACGGAATCTTCAGATTAATTCCTATCATCTTCCCCGCATGCAGAATGAAAAAATTGGTGTAATTCTCCTGAACATGGGAGGCCCTGAGAAGCTCGATGATGTCAGGCCTTTTCTCTACAACATTTTTTCAGACCGCCAAATCATCAGGCTCGGGCCCTCCTTCCTGCAGAAACCGATCGCCTGGTATATCGCCAGAAAACGCGCCCCCAAGAGCAGGGAAATCTACCGTCGAATCGGCGGAGGTTCACCAATTACTGAGATCACCCGGCAGCAGCAGGATGCATTGGAAAAAGCGTTGTCCCTTGACGGAGATTTCATTGCCGCGACAGCAATGCGTTACTGGACACCGACAACCGCTTCAGCTGTTGAAACGCTTCGCAACAGGCACGTTCAGACGATTGTCGCCCTCAGTCTATACCCCCATTTTTCACGTGCAACCAGCGGCTCTTCAATCAATGAGCTGAAACACCACCTGGCCGCCCTGAAAAATATGCAGCTCGTGGAAATTGCCTCGTGGCCGACTCAGCCGGATTATATCAGTTGCCTTGCCGCGAGAATCTCCAGCGGCCTCAAACAGTTCGATGGCAGAGATGCCGAACTGCTTTACAGTGCTCACAGTCTGCCGGTATCCTTTATCAAGCAGGGAGATCCTTACGTCGAACACCTCAAGCAGACCATAGCGGCAGTTGAAGCAATTACCGGTAAAAAGGGAAGACTCTGTTACCAGAGCAGAAGCGGCCCTGTTGAATGGCTGTCGCCGTCAACACCCGAAATGATAGAAACCGTCGCCACCACCGGCTGTAGAAACATCCTGATGGTCCCGATAAGTTTTGTCTCAGACCATGCTGAAACACTCTATGAGATAAATATTCAGTATAAGGAGCTGGCCGCCGGGTACAATATTCATCTGCTGGCAACGGAATCGCTCAACACGGACCCGCAGTTCATAGAAGGACTCAGGCAGCTGGTGCTTAAGTCACTTAAAGCGCTATAATTCCTTATAATTCGTTTGCCATTCCTCCCTGAAATCTTCTCATCCTGACATTGAGTAGAATCCCGATGGCCACCAGAGTTGTGAGGAGTGAAGAGCCCCCGTAGGAGACAAGCGGCAGCGGAATCCCGACAACCGGCAAAAAACCGAGGATCATCATCAGATTGATGACCGCCTGCCAGAAAATGAGCATGACAACTCCGAAGGAGAGCAGCATACCAAATCGATCCCTCGCAAACATGGAGGTATACAAACCCCAGACCAGAAAGAAAAAATAGATCCCGACAAAAAAAACGCTGCCCAGAAATCCCCACTCCTCACACCAGACGGAAAAGGCGAAATCGGTATGGCGTTCAGGGAGGAAGTGCAGGTGCCCCTGCGTGCCTTCCAGATAGCCTTTGCCAAATTGCCCTCCACTGCCAACCGCTATTTTAGACTGTATGATTTGATAGCCATGACCCATCGGATCTCCCTCCGGGTTTAAAAAAGTCTGGACACGCTGCTTCTGGTAGGGTTTGAGCATTTTCTCCCAGGCAAAAAAGATCGCCCCGATGCCGGTTCCGCCAAGAATTGCATAAACGGAAAACCTGAGCTTTACGAATACCGTCATGGAAACGGCAATGAACACCATCATCAAAGCAGTGCCGAGGTCCGGCTGGAGCAGGATCAGCAGGAAGGGGATCGAGGTCAGGACAACCGGGGTAACCAGCTGTTTCAAAGTGTAGCCGTCGGTTACTTCCTTTCGGGAATAGTAGCTCGCCAGAGTAATCACCAGCATCAATTTGGCCAGTTCAGACGGCTGGAGGTTAAAGAATCCGAGATTAATCCAGCGCTGGGCACCACCGGCGGTTTTACCGATAACCAGAATAGCAGCGAGCAGCAGAACAACAAAAACATAAAAAAAATAGTTCCAGAAATGCAGCTCCTGATAATCAAAACTCAAAATAAAGAGCATTGCCGCAAACCCCATCAGAAAATAATAACCTTGTTTCAGATACGGTGGTGTTCCCCATGGATTCGGGGGGTATGAGGCACTGTAGAGGTTGAAAAGGGCCATCCCGGAGATAACGAGCAGCAGGATGGTCATCAACCAATCAAAGTGGGCAAAAAGTCTTCTGTCAAAGCGAAACATCTAATCGTCATATGGTAATGATGGATACAGCTCTTCTTTCAGAAACTGAAGGGATCAGCTCTTTTCCTCTTTTTTCAACTGTTCTGCTGCCGCCAGGTCTTGGAGATACTTTTCAAAATATTTCTTTAAGATAATTCGGGCAATCGGGCCGGCGCCAGAGCCGCCATGCAAGCCGTGTTCAACCAGGACAGTTACTGCGATCTGGGGGTTGTCAGCCGGCGCATAACAGGTAAACCAGGCATGATCCCGGAATTTATACGGTATCTCATGTTCCTTGAGCCCTTTGTACTGTGCAATTCTCACGACCTGGGCAGTTCCTGTTTTTCCGCCGATGGTCAGCCCCTCTATCCGCACATTGCGGGCAGTACCCCGTTTTCCCTGGACAACCCCGACAAGCCCTTCCCTGATGATCTTTAAAAAGGACTTTTCACGATTACCCAGTTCGCTGAGCAGCTGGGGCGCAAATGTCTCGATAACCTCGCCTTCGGGCGTGGTAACGGATTCAATAATCTGCGGTTTATAGACTTTTCCGCCATTGGCGACGGTAGCGGTCATCAGACATACCTGCAGGGGGGTGAGGAGGTTGAACCCCTGGCCTATGGCAATCGACAGCGTCTCACCCTTGTGCCATTTTTCTTTATAGCGCTCGAATTTCCACTCTTTTGTCGGAATAAGACCTGATTTTTCGTGCTCCATTTCAACGCCGGTTTTTTTGCCGAGTCCCAGTCTTAGAGCATATTTTGCCAGGCCATCAACCCCTACCCGTTCGCCGACCTGATAGAAATACACATCGCATGACTCTGTAATTGCTTTTCTCAGATCAACCTCTCCGTGACCACTGTGCTTCCAGCAGCGGTAAACGCGCTTGCCAAAATAGTAGTGCCCGGGACAGTAGAATTTCGTATTTTCATCGATGACCCCTTCGGCAAGCCCGGCCAAAGCGGTCACTATCTTGTAGGTCGACCCGGGCGGATATGCGGCCTGGATCGATTTATTCAGCAGGGGATGTTTCGGGTTGTTGAGCAGCGCGTCCCAGTTGGCCTGAGAAATTCCGCCAATAAATTCTTCAAGGTGTATAGAAGGAGCGCTTGCTGCAGCCAGTACCCGACCGGTATTCACTTCAAGTGCAACCACAGCGCCCGCTTTTTCGCCGATTTCCATGAATTGTTCCGCCGCCATCTGCAGGTCGACATCAATTGTCAGCTGCAGATCATTGCCGGGCAACGGATCAAGGCTCTTGAGTTCTCTTTGCTCAAAACCGCGGGCATTTACCTCTGTCGAGCTTTTCCCCTTCTCACCCCGGAGGTCCTTCTCGCGCAGCCTCTCAAGCCCGCGTTTACCGATCAGGTCACCGCCCTCGTAAATATTCTCTTTGTCCTCCTCCAGCTGCGTGCGTGTAATGGAACCGATATAGCCGATGGTATTGGCAGCAAGGTCGCCATAATGAAACGTCCTGACCGGCTGGACCTCGATCCTGACACCCGGGAACTTGTATTTGTGATTTTCAAGATAGGCGAGCGTCTCCCAGTCGATATCTTCTTTCAGGACAATAGGCAGGTGCCTCGGTGTGCCCTCAGCCTCCCTGATGTGTTCCCAGAGGTCGTCAATATCTGCATCGAGAATCTTTGAGAGGCGCTTGAGGACATCATCGATGTCATAGGAATCCTCCCTGATCATCACCACGTTGAATAACGGCCTGTTGGTGACAATCTCGCGTCCATATTTATCGAGTATATGGCCTCTTGGTGCACGAACCGAGCGTATTCTGACCCTGTTGTTATCTGCCAGGCTTCTATATTCCTCACCACTGCCGATCTGCAGAAACCAGAGTCTTGCGACAATCACGGTAAAGAAAAAGAAAACGATGAAAATTGCAAATAAAGCTCGTTTCTTCAACAGTGTCAGCGCAGCGTCGTTTCGCTCGGCGATTTCTTCGACTTCATCGATAAACAGTTTATTATCCATGTTCTTATTACCTGTAGCGATTGCCTGCTTTTTTCCGTGAACTGCGTTTCATTGCCTTCCGTTTCAGTAAAAACTCATTGAACGTGTTGAACAGCAGGAAACAGGGAATCGTTGCCATGGTCAGAATGATTGTTTCTCTCAGCATCCTGCTCCATGACCAGATCTCCATAGATTCATTGACCATTATTGAAAGAATAAAGTAAAGCAGAAATTGCACCACGTAGTAGAAAACACCGACCATCGGTACCTGATAGGCGGACTCTTTCAACGGGCTGTTCAGGGTCAGGGTATTAAGGATAATAAAAAACAGGAGATATTCAATCAGGTAGGTACCGAGATAGATACCGGAGATGACATCCATCGTCCAGCCGAGCAAAAAAGTAAGCAGGAGTCCTTTTAATGCCGAAAAACGATACGCCAGAAAAGCAATCAGGATAAAGACAAGGTCGGGAGAACCCAGCCATGAGGGGAGAAACTGCAATATCGTGGTTTGAAAAGCGATCAGGAAAA
The DNA here is from genome assembly GCA_965366875.1 of uncultured Desulfobulbaceae bacterium. GTDB lineage: Bacteria > Desulfobacterota > Desulfobulbia > Desulfobulbales > Desulfocapsaceae > MADRE3. Next base: position 13,453 of record CBDUGK010000092.1, read on the forward strand.
TGCCAATTATGAGGAAACTTGCGGTCTGCACGACGTCTCCTTCCCGCTAAGGCACAATTTTTTCAGAGGCAATTGATTGCTGAAGAGAGAGGTTGAGGTGCAGGAATTCAAGACGCTGGAAATCAACGGATGGTTTTACCTCAATGTCCAGGAACATGCCTCTTTTTTTACGATGCACGGCGGTTACCGTTCCCACCGGTATACCCGACGCGAAAACGCCCCCGATCCCGGCAGTTACAACCTGGTCTCCTTTTTCAACATTTGCATTTTTCAGGACATAATTCAAGACATAGCCATCCTCTCCTGTTCCCTTGAGGATGCCCCGCACCCGGTTTTTCTGGATAATAACATCTATGGCGCTGCTTGGTGCAATAGCCAGAAGTATTTTACTGTAGTTCCGTGAGGTATGAATAACCTGGCCGACTATTCCCTGGGAGGTGAGTGCTACCATGGCTTCGACCACGCCATCATTTTCCCCGCGGTCGACAATGATCGTATGGAACCAGAATGCCGGGTCCTTGCCGATGACCCGGGCCGTCAACGGTGGGAAATCGGCTTCTTTTCTAAAATCCAGTTCCTCTTGAAGATGAAGATAGGTGGTATAAGCCTCGCGATATTTCGCCTGTTTTTCATCATAGGAATCAAGGAGCGCTTTGAGTCGCCGATTCTCACTGCGAACGTCCAGGAGATCGACATAATCGGCCCAGAAATTTCTCGCCCCCGTTGCAGCCCTGGTAAAAGTCGACTGCAGCGGACCAAGCAGTTCAAGGGTCAGTTCGTGAAAGGCGCCATACCTGCCGCCAAGTGTTGAGGCAAACAGCACCAGACACAGCGGCAGAAGAATGGTGGTCAGCAGCAAAGCCCGCCAGCGTGAAGGTCTTGCCCTGCTCTTCCTGTCCTTGATTTGTCTTCTCACGACAGAATAGTTGGTATTTCTCCGAGACGGAGATAGGATCGTCCGAACTGATTAGTCAATCGTTACTTCTTTGAGAATGTCAAGATTATCCAGCGCCCTGCCCGAGCCGAGAACAACTGAAGACAGCGGGTCATCGGCGACAATAATCGGCATTCCCGTTTCTTCCTTGAGACATTTGTCCAGATTCTTGAGCAGCGCGCCGCCGCCGGTCAGGACGATTCCCTGGTCAACAATATCAGCAGCCAGTTCCGGAGGAGTTAATTCCAGCGCCACCCTCACCGCCTCGACAATAACGTCTACCTGCTCGGCGATGGCAGACTGAATTTCGTCGGCTCCGACCGTAAGTGTCTTCGGGACGCCGGAAACCAGATCCCGGCCCTTTATATCCATGGTTTCATAGGGCTCCTCGGGAAGGACGTTGCCGATTGTTGTCTTGATCATTTCGGCTGTCCGCTCACCGATTGCCAGGTTGTGCTTGCGTTTGATGTACTGGAGAATGGCCTCGTCCATCTTATCACCGGCAACCCTGACTGATTTTGCATAGACGATTCCTGCCAGTGAGATAACGGCAACTTCTGTTGTGCCGCCGCCGATATCGATAATCATATTCGCCGTCGGCTCGGTGATTGGCAAATCAGCTCCGATTGCAGCAGCCATCGGTTCCTCTATCAGGTAAACTTCCCGGGCGCCGGCCGATTCTGCCGACTCCTTGACCGCCCGTTTTTCTACCTGGGTAATTCCGGACGGTACGGAAATCATGATTCGCGGATGGACCAGCGTCCTGCGATTATGAACTTTCTTGATAAAGTACCTCAGCATCGCTTCGGTGACCTCAAAATCAGCAATAACCCCATCCTTGATCGGCCGGATGGCGGTGATGTTGCCGGGCGTCTTGCCGAGCATCAGCTTGGCCTCCTGCCCTACCGCCAGTACCCTGCTCATCCTGCCATCCTGACGAACAGCAACAACAGATGGTTCCCGCAGGACAATCCCCTTGCCCTTCACATACAAAACGGTATTTGCGGTGCCCAGATCGATAGCCAGGTCATTTGACAGCCAGCCAAACAAAAAGTTGAATGGTGAAAACATATTACCTTCCCTAGGAGGAATATAGATAACGCTCAAAACCGTTACAGGATACCTGCACCGGGTATTTTCAGACAGCACAAATTATTAAAACATTTTAAGATACCAGAGACCCCGTATATTGGCAAGATTAATGGCGAGTGACGCATGAATACCTGAAATTTATTGACACGATTTTCAAACCCTGTTATAGGGAACTTCTTATTTCTTAGACAAAACCTGGGGCTATAGCTCAGCTGGGAGAGCGCTTGAATGGCATTCAAGAGGTCGTCAGTTCGATCCTGACTAGCTCCACCAAAGATACCAAAAGGTTATAGAACTGTTTTCTGTAACCTTTTTTTATTGCACGTACGTCGACTCACGCTTTTGCAGTCGAAACCAGCTCCTGCCTTCTGCAATAATTGCCAAGACTCCTCTTCATGTCGATTTAAACAACAACCACAGCACATATGTATTGATTGCTGCAAACTTGCAGCAATCAATACTCTTTTCGCTTGACAGAGAAGACAATTCAGAGCTAACAATGGATCAAATCAGTTCCGGGGACA
>CBDUGK010000093.1:0-15707 GCA_965366875.1 uncultured Desulfobulbaceae bacterium
CAGCAGAATTGCAATATCAGGCAACACTGCTGGAGAATGTTACAGATGCAGTTGTTTCCGTTGATATGGATTTTAAAGTCATCAGTTGGAACAATGCGTGTGAGAGAATCTATGGCTGGAAAACTGAAGAAGTAGTGGGAGAGGTCTTTGCCGAATTGACATCTATTGAGTACCAGGATTGTACGCGCGAAGAAGCATTAGTACAGAGCAAAACAGAGGGGAGTTGGCGCGGTGAGGTTCTGCAGTATCGAAAAGATAAAGAAAAAATATATGTCCAGGCTTCCATTTCCCTCGTTAGAAACAGCAAAGGTGAAGCGATCGGTTATGTTGGGGTTAACCGGGACATCACCGAACAGAAGAAAATTGAAGCTGAACTAAAAAAGAGCGAGGAATATTTCACGAAGGCATTTTATTCTCAAGCCGTTCCAATGGCTATAATCAATGTTAAGTCGGGTGAAAGAATAGACGTTAATGACAGCTATTTAGATCTGTGTGGTTATTCCAGAAAAGAGCTCCAGAGCGCTACCATTAATTCACTGAGACTCTGGGTAGAACCTCAGGCCCAGGAAAAGGGTATCGAAAAGTTACTCAGAGAAGGGGTCGTTCGTGATGTCTCTGCCGATATAATCACTAAATCAGGAAAAATTAAGAGTCTTCTCGGCAGTGCTGCCATGATAGAATTCGGCGAGGGAAATCTGGCAATTACTGCATGGATTGACATTACCAGACGAAAAGAGGCTGAGGAAAAAATCCAGAAACATCAAGCTCGACTAAAGGCGCTGGCCTCTCAATTAACCATCGCCGAAGAAACTGAAAGGAGCCGCATTGCCACTGAACTGCATGACCATGTCGGCCAGATATTAGCATTTTCGCATATCCAGGTCGGAAGGGCCCAAAGGTTTGCGACAGAAGAGAAGCTGCAAGGAATACTGAAAGAAATATCAGAACAACTGCTGGAATCCATTCGTTACACCAAGGAGTTGGTTTTTGACCTGAGTTCGCCACTGCTGCATGAACTGGGCCTCACTACAGCTATCGCTGACTGGTTGGAACAATATGTGAGACGCAAAAACGGCATCAAAACCGAACTGATCGGCAGCTACAAGGAATTAGTTTTGAACCGGGATCTGAAATCCATATTATTCCGCAATGTCCGCGAACTTCTGGCGAACGTGATAAAACATGCGCAGGCAACCAAGGTGACGGTTTCTCTTGAAAAGAATAGTTCGAACCTTCTTGTCACTGTACATGATGACGGGGTTGGGTTTGAATCAGGTCCAGAGACCATTGGCGATATATCCAGTAACGGATTTGGGCTTTTCAGCGTCAAGGAACGGCTTGATGATTTTGGCGGGTCCCTGGATATAATCTCTTCGCCCGGCGGCGGGTGCAAGGTAATCATGACCATACCGATTTAAAAAGGCCGACAATGGGAAATCATACACATAAGACGCAAAGTACCATTCTGCTCGTTGATGACCACCCGGTTTTTCGCAAGGGCATGCGCTCCTTGTTGGAAGATGAAGGTGATCTTCAGGTTGTTGGCGAAGCTGGTGATGGAAAGACAGCGTTAAAGCTTATCCGTGATCTGTCTCCGGGTATCGTTGTGATGGATGTATCAATGCCCGAACTCAACGGCATAGAAGCGACGAAGCGTATCCTCTCTGAATTTCCTGGTACGAGTGTTGTCGCCTTGTCCATTCACGCTGAAAAACAGTTTGTGCGGGACATGCTCCAGGCAGGTGCGGCTGGCTACATGCTCAAAGACAGCGGGTCCGAAGAGCTCATCAAGGGAATCCGCGCCATAATGGCTGGTAAGGGGTATTTGAGCCCGGCAATAACCGGATTAGTCGTTGCGCAATTCAGAAAATCTGTGACACAGGAGCAGTCTCTTCCGGAGGCGAATATTGAAATTCTTGAGTCAAAATTTCATCTGCCCAGATTACCTGCTGATCATGTTCAGCGACCGAGATTACTGGAACGATTAGAAACAAATCGTCACCTCTCTGTTCAGTGCATTATCGCTCCTGCAGGATATGGCAAAACCACCCTGGCAAGCAGTTGGCTCTCCAGTCACCAATGGCCCTCTGCCTGGATATCCCTGGATGAGGGCGATAATGATCTGAGAAAATTCATTACCTTTTTTGTCCATGCAGTTCAAACCATATTTCCCAATGCCCTGTCAAAGAGCGAGGCCTTAATGAACGCCGGCAGTCTGCCGCCGATTCAGGCTGTTGCTGCAATACTGGTCAATGAACTGAACCTTGTTGAAGAAGATTTTACCCTGGTGTTTGATGATTTCCATATGATCAGGGAAAAGTCGGTGCACGATCTGTTTGCAGAGATATTCCGCTATCCCCTCACCGTAATGCATATTGTTGTTGCCAGTCGGACAGACCCATTTCTGCCGCTAGCAAAGCTTCGGGCTCAAAATCATCTGGCAGAAATACGTCTTAACGACCTGAGGTTTACCAAAAGTGAAACGGAAACATTTCTAAAGAGCATACTTGATGAGAATATAGATCAATCGCTATCCGGTTCCTTGAACGATAAAACCGAAGGTTGGATTACAGGATTGCGACTGGCAGCCCTTTCCATTGATCATCAGGATGATCTGGATCATTTACTGCAGCAAGTGCACGGCAGCGGGCACTATATCAAGGAATACCTGTTTAACGAAGTCTGGGGGAGACAGACGGAAATTATTCGCAGACATATTGCAGCTGTTTCGATTCTGGAGCGATTCAGTGCCTCGTTGTTTGAAGCTCTTTGCCCAAATAGCAATGATGGGTGTGAGTTCAGCGGCTGGGATATTATTAACCAGTTGAAAAAAAATAATCTGTTCCTGGTACCTTTGGATAATGAAGGGCGCTGGTTCCGTTTTCAAAGTCTCTTCCTGGAGCTCCTGCAAGGTCAGTTGAAGCGTACCTGCAGTGCTGAAGAAATTACTGAACTTCATCTAAAGGCGGGCACCTGGTTTGCGGAGAATGGGCTTATCGAAGAGGCCGTAAAACATACCCTTGCCGCGGGCAAACCGCAGAGAGCAGGAGAACTGGTGGCCCAGCTCGGGCATGCGCTGATTGATCAGGAACGAGTGGTGGACCTTGATACATTTCTGCGAAAATTGCCTCAGGAAGTCATCGATCATAACCCCCTTCTGCTCATTTATGAAGCATGGCTTGCCCGTGTCAATCTCTTGGTTCCTAAAATCACAGAGAACCTCAAAAGAGCAGAGGAAATTCTAACGCGCGAACCTCCCCCTGAAGCGATGTCTGATATCGTCTGGGGATATTTGTATACAATACGCAGCTATGAGCGTTACTGTATGCTCGACCAAAAGGAAGCGCTCATCTGTGCAAAACGCGCCCTTGAAACCATGCCTCCTGAATACCCATATATGCGGGCATTTGCATCGATCATACATGCTGGAGTGCTTCAAATGACCGACAGATTCCAGGAAGCGCTGTCGGTTATGAAATCGGCGCAGAGTGAGCCTGGACTGCAGCGCAAGCAAAACCAGGCAATTTTGCTGGCTGGACTCAGCCCTATCTGTATGATGGAGGCAGATGAATTCATGCTGCAGAAAACTGCTGCCCGGCTCCTGCAGCTGGGAAATGAAACCGGCCTGCCGGCTTATCGCAGCTGGGGCCGTCTCTACCTGGCCTGCAGCCACTATATGCGCAACGATCTGGAAGAAGCCGAACGCATAATTGCTCCTCACCTGGAAGATCGCTATCTCATGTACCCTGACGTCGTCATGGATGGTGCTGTCATTCTTTCTCTTTGCCATCAGCAGCTCGGTCGCCCGCAGGAAGCTCGTGACGTGGCTGATCTGCTCTATCAGCATGCCCTGGAAACAGATCATCCTGGTTTGCAGATGGCAGCCCAGGCTTTCCAGGCTGAACTGGCCCTTCGGCAGGGACGCCGGGATGAGGCGATAGCCTGGGCTCGTGCATTTGAGCCCAGAGATTTGCATGCCCACTACTTTTTCTTTTTACCAGAGCTGACTCTGGCAAAAGTGCTGATAATTGAAGATACCGAGAACAGTATTCAAAAAGCGCAGCGACTGTTGCTCGATATCGAGACTTTTTCCAGATCAACCTGTAATCGTTCTGTTCTTATTCCCACATTATTGTTGCAGGCCATGGTTCTCTACAGTCATGATATTGCAGCCTGTCTAGAGAAGGCTGAAGAGTCAGTGTCTCTTGCGGAAAGCGGCGGCGGTCTTCGCTTCTTTCTTGAGTACGACTCACCGATGAAGGATATATTGATAAAACTAAAAGAAAATAATGTGTGTAAGGGGTTTATCGAGCAGCTTCTGACTGTTACCAGTGAACATGAGCAGGGAAACAGCCAGGTACTGTTCTCCCGGAACACCCCACATTTTTCATCTGCGAGTAGTGCAAATAGAGCGTGCTTGAGTGATCCCCTGACAGAGCGTGAGCAGGAGATACTCAAGCAACTGGTAAAAGGAAACTCAAACAAAGAGATTGGCGATACGTTGTTTATTTCTATCGATACGGTGAAATCGCACCTCAAAAGGATTTTTCAGAAACTTGATGTGAAGTCACGTCTTCAGGCAGTTGCCAAGGCCACTGAACTCGGTATTATTGACACCAAATGATCAGACCCTCAATAAATGCAATCAGCTGACACTCCAACGTTCTTTTAGCTCACCCTCCTCATCCCTGTCTTTTCATTATCACGCTTTGTGAAAAATCTGTAACGGTAATACTACTGCCATAATCCTGACCTCACCAGGTTCCTGAGAAATCCCAGTCAGCTGTTGCCAGAACAGCGTTTTTATATAACTAGTCGAAATTAAATATAAACGACCAATTATCAAATCCCTTTTCCTAACCTCATTTCCACGTTCTTTCCCTCTTTAGGGTGAAGGCTCTTTCCCTTCTTTAAGCCTAATATCCTACTTTCAGGCGATTTCATTCTCTGTGTAAAAGGTCTTCAATGAAGATGGAAAATATTCGATCAGTCGTTGATGGACCTATTACTGTTCTGACTTTTTATTTCATAGACAGGGAGGATGGCTATGATGCTGCATTCTGCGCAAAAAAAACGCATAAAAATGGGTGATTCGGTCACTTACAGGATTTGTGTGCAGGGCTACCTTGAAGATGTGTGGGCCGACCGCTTGGCCAGTATGACAATTACTGTCAGTGTTGAGAGTAAAGATACTCCGCAAACAGAATTGGTCGGCAGAATCAAGGATCAATCAGAACTGCTGGGGGTTCTTAACGGTCTTTACGAACTCCGTTATCCCATATTGTCTTTAACGATCGAATCGTCGGGCTCAGGATAATTAGCTGTCCATTTGGGCATTTAAGGAAAAAACAAAAAGGAGAGTGACTATGAATTTCACCATGAGGTACAGCAGTATATTCGCCCTGTTTCTGGTACTTGGAGGAGTTTCAATAAGCGTTGCCGCTGAAAATAAAGCGACTGACAATGTAAAGGATCTGGCAAAGCAGTCACAGAACCCGGTCAGCAGTCTCATCAGCGTTCCCTTCGAGATAAACAACACATTCAATAACGGACCTGAAGACGCCTATGCAATGACCCTTAATATCAAGCCGGTGATTCCGATGAGTTTGACTGAAAACTGGAACCTGATCAATCGGCTCATTGTACCGGTCTCCTATCAGGATGCATTTTACCAGAATCAGGACAGCGTGTTCGGCCTGGGAGACATAACCTATCAATCGTTTATTTCTCCGAAAAAAGTAGGGAAGTTCATCTGGGGTGCAGGGCCGATGTTGATGATGCCGACAGGTATGGATCGACTCACCACGAATCAATGGTCGCTCGGTGCCAACGCTGTCGGTTTGGTCATGCCAGGGAAATGGGTCCTCGGGGCGCTCGTCTCAAACATCTGGAGCGTTGGCAGCGGGTATGACGATGCCCCGGACGTGAACATGTTTTCTGGACAATATTTCGTCAACTACAACATGGAAGGTGGCTGGTTCCTGTCCATGTCACCAACCATTACAGCCAACTGGGAAGCGGAAGACAGCGATGATACCTGGACGATTCCCTTTGGCGGTGGTGTCGGCAGGGTATTTAAAATCGGCAAACAGCCGGTGAACATGCAGTTGAAAGCCTATTACAATGCGGTGAAGCCAGATGATGCTTCAGACTGGAACCTGCAATTTACCTGTATTTTTCTGTTTCCGAAATGAGGGGGAAAAAAGATGAAAACTTCCAAACTGATGAAAATGGCACTGGCCGGAGTAATGGTAACCAGTCTGATAACCACGGCAGGAGCCAGTCAGACTCACGTTGATAAAACTATTACTTCTTTAAGCACTTCGAAAGCTGACCCCGTCACCTGGAAGAATTTTGTCCGTGCCGAAAGCGACAAGATGCTCAAGAGCTACGTTGACATGGGAGCGTTCGGAAAATTCCTGCATATCCCCGAACCAACGCCCATCGATCAGCAAAAGGTGGTTCGCATGAACCGGGATACCATCTATTCCCTTGGTGTCTTTGATCTGACCACACCGGTTACCATCACCAAGCCAGATACCGGCAAACGGTTCCAATCCATGCAGGTGGTTAACGAGGATCAATATACCCCGATGGTTGTCTATAAGCCAGGCACCTATACCTTGACCCAGGAAAAGATGGGCACCCGCTATGTGTTTGTGGTTGTCAGAACACTTGTTGATGCTGAGGATCCTGAAGATATCAAGAAGGTGAATGCAATCCAGCAGCAGACCACAGTGGAGCAGGAGTCAGTTGGCACATTTGAGATCCCCAACTGGGACACAGCGTCGCAAGATGAGATACGAGCTGCTCTGAAAGTGCTCTCCGCAACCATGGAAAACTACGATGGCGCCTTCGGCAGCAAGGACGAAATCAATCCGGTAAAATTTCTCTTTGCCAGCGCCACCGGCTGGGGCGGAAATCCGCAAAAGGATGCCATGTATGCGGGCGTCACGCCTGAGAAAAATGATGGAAAGACAGCCTACACGCTCAATGTGAAAGATGTACCGGTAGACGGCTTCTGGTCTATCAGCCTGTATAACAAGGAAGGCTATTTTCAGAAGAACCAGTACAACGCCTACTCAGTGAACAATGTCACTGGTAAGAAAAATTCGGACGGCAGCATGACCATCCATTTCGGCGGCGACCCCAGGCAACCCAACTTCCTGCCGATCATGGACGGCTGGAACTACCTTGTAAGGCTCTATCAGCCGCATAAAGAAATTATGGATGGCAGCTGGAAGTTCCCTGCGGCAAAGCCAGTTAAATAAATTCCAGGAGAGAAAAAATGAAAGCTTATAAAATTAACACGGGGATATTGGCCCTGATGGCTGCGTTGCTGCTTTTTGCTGCTTCTACAGCATCAGCAAAAGTCACCCCTGCCGAGGCTCAAAAGATTGCTGAAAAAGCCTATACGTATGGTTTGCAGCAGGTCATCTACTTCGGACAACGATATACCTATACCCAGGATAGCAGTAAGGACAACCAGTCCTATGTAGGCGTTAATCGGTTTTACAACGTCAGGGAAAAAATAACGCCTGATTTCCCGGTTGTCACACCAAATGCCACAACGTTGTATGGCACCGGCTTCCTCGATATGCAGAAAGAGCCGGTGATCATCGAGATGCCGGCGATCACTGACCGTTATTTCAGTCTGCAGATCATGGACCAGTACGGCATCTTCTACCTGATGGCTGGCAATCAGTTCAATGGCACCGAAGCGCGTTCCTACATCATCGTTCCCGACGACTTTAAAGGCAAAATACCGGCAGAGTTCGCCACCACCGAAATGATTCATGCGCCGAGCAAGACAAGTTATGCCTTGACGCGGATAGCGGTGCTCACGGGCTCGGATAAAGACATATCTCAGATCAACGCCTACCAGGATCAGATCAGCATCACGCCATTAAGCAAGTGGGTGGCTAACGGCAAAAAGGGCGTTTCCCAGTCCAAGGTTGGCGTGGTTCCCGGTACATTCAAAAAGTACCCGCGCATGCCAAAAATAGTCAAGGGACAGGTGGACACGGAGACTGCGGAGGACTTTTTCTCAATTCTTCACATGATTCTGAACGACCCCAGCATGACCTTGATGAAGGACTCAAAAAAAGAGGCCGACATGCTGGCTCAACTCGCAACCCTTAATATCGGCCCCGGCAAGAATTTTAAATGGTCCGATCTGGATAAGGGTATGCAGACAGCCATGGAGCAAGGGTTTAAAAACGGCTATGACACAGTCAAAAAAACCTTCAAGTCCAGCTTGTTGAACATGAATGGCTGGATGGTGGTGCAGAATGCCGGGGGTTTTGATACAGACTACCTCAATAGATCGGTCATGGCGGATGCCGGATGGGCGGGGCCTGACAAAAACGTCTCTCATGGTGCGGCATTTCTGTTTACCGACAACGACGACAAACCGCTCGATGGCAAGAACAAGTACACCATGACCTTCGACATGAACGATCTGCCGCCGGTCACCCAGTTCTGGTCCATCCCGATCTACAACAAGGACGGCTACTTTGTTCGCAACCCCATCGATCGCTACACCATCAACAGCTTCATGATCGACCAGAAGCAGCTTCACGTTGCAGACGGCAAACTGGTGATCTATTTGCAAAAAGACAAGCCCAGTGACCCGAACCAGCTGAAAAACTGGCTGCCGGCACCGGAAGGCAGTTTCCGGTTCGCGGCACGTTTCTACGGGCCCAAAATGTCACTCGTCGATGGCTCATACAAGATGCCAAGACCGGTGTTAGTGAAATAGATACTGATTAACCGGGGGGGGGCGGAATTCTCCGCCGCCCCTGGCCCTGAATGACAAAGGAGAATGAAAGTGCAAACAAACAAACTTATTACCTCTGCCCTGGCCGTACTGCTGGGCATCAGCTTTCTTGTAACATCCGCATCTGCGACAAACAGCAAACCGCCTGGAACACCCCAGTTTCCCGAGCAGGCCCAAGACTGGCGTGAAGACTATGCCTACCACTTAGGCATCCAGGCGTTTATCTTCAGTACTCCCTGGGCTTTTCTGCCCCATATCCGTCACGCCTGGGTGATTGATAATGAGCCAAATAAGGATGTCACCCTGTACATGGGGCTCAACCGCTGGTGGCATGGTAGAAAATACATTACTGCGGAGTACCGCAACGGGGGCTCACCGAACAACGACACCCTCTACTCCATGTCAATTCTCGATCTGAAAAAAGAGCCGATCATCCTGAGCGTGCCGGAGATGGGTGACCGCTATTATACCTTCGAACTGGGCTCCATGACCTCGGACAACTTCGGTTATGTCGGCAAGCGCACCACTGGCTCTAAAGCGGGCCATTATGCGATTGTTGGCCCGGAATGGAAGGGCAAGCTGCCCGAGGGTGTGGTCAGTGTGGCGCCTTCGGCCGGGTACAAGCTGCTCGGCGATACCGGGTTGCCTTATGTGGTGTCACCGACCAATACCGTTTTCGTGTTCGGCCGCACTGCGGTACATGGGCCGAAGGATGTGGCGGTGGTGAACAGTTTGCAGGATCAGTACAAGCTGACACCGCTCAGCCTGTTCGGCAAGCCCAATGCCAAACTGCCACCGGCCGACCACAACGTCACCAAACCCTTCGACCGCAAGACCGATCCTCTGGCGGACTGGAAGACCATCAATCGGGAAATGACCGCCAACCCGCCGATGAAAAAGTATGCCGCCCTGGTCGAGCAGTTCAAGACCATCGGCATTGGACCGGGCATGGATGTCTCCAAGATGGATGGTGCCACCAAGAAAGGTCTGGAACGTGCCGCTAAAGACGGTTTGGCCCTGCTCAAGCAGATCGGCCAGCAGGGCGGGGGCGGTAAAGAGGTCAACGGTTTCTTCTATCCGCCAAAGACCATGGGTAGCGCCGGCTACTTCGGAGATCTAACGACCCGGGCTGCCATTCAGTGTCTGCTGGGAATCATCTCCAACGATCCCGAGGAAGCGATCTACATCAATACCCACAATGATGCCGAAGGCAAAAAATTAACCGGAGCCAGCAACTACACCATGCACTTTGCGCCCGGCAAGCTGCCCGATGTCAAAGAGTTCTGGTCGCTGACCATGTACGACCTGACCAACAACCTGGTGAAGAACCCCATCGATCGATACAACATCGGTTCACTGGTTGGTGGCTTCACTAAGGCGAAGGATGGCAGCCTGACCCTCTATATCCAGAAGGATTCACCGGGCAAAGACAAGGAATCGAATTGGCTGCCTGCACCAGATGGCGACTTCTGGGTCGTATTCCGAACCTATGGCCCGGGCAAGAGCCTCATCGAGCAGACCTGGGAAATGCCGGGACTGGTGAAGGTGAAATAATGCAAAGGATAACGAATATGAAACAAACACAAAAGATCAAAAAAACACTTATGCTTCTGGTGGCGGGGTTGTTGATACCGTGCATCAGTATGGCAGCCTCGCTACCTACGGAACCCCTCGGCGGCAAACCACCGGCAGGGGCAAAACAGTCGGTGAAAGATTTGGATTATCAAGTCAAATACCAGCGTGCCTTTGAGGCGGTGCTGTGGTCCATGCCGGCCGTTGGCATGTATGCCTACTGGCATGCGGCGGCGGATTGGGATGCCGGGTCAAACGCCATTATTGCCTGGTCAAAGCCAGCTACTCCATATCTTGAAGGTGTTACCGGTAACAACCAGACTCCGTATCTTCTGTCTCAGACCGACCTGAGTAAAGGCCCAGTCGTTCTCGAAGTGCCGGCTGCTACAGATAAGGCAACGCTCTATGGACAGGTTGTTGATCATTGGCAGATCAGTATCGCCGATGTCGGTCCCTCAGGACTGGACAAGGGCAAAGGCGGCAAGATTTTGTTTACGCCTCCGGGATACACAGGCAAAGTTCCCGCTGGTTACTTTGAGGTAAAGAGTCCGAGCTATCGCATTACCTTTGCTTTTCGCTCCATCAAGAGCAAGACCGGGACCACAGCAGATGCGTATGCCTATTCCAAGACTCTGAAGATGTACTATCTCTCCGAACTGCCAAACCCTGCCCCGACTAAGTTTGTCGATCCGGCAGTGGGAGGAAAACGATGGGCGGCTTTACCCCACTTTGACGAACGTTGGTTTGAAGACCTTCATGCCATCTTTAGCGTAGAAAATGCGCGACCAACTGACACCTACATGATGGGGATGCTGGAATCTCTCGGCATCGAGAAAGGCAAACCCTTCAACCCCGATGCAAAAACCAAGAAGGCAATGGTCCAGGCTGTGACCGATGCATATTACTACATGCAGGAATCCTTTTCGAAGATGGCACCGTCCATTGCATGGTGGCCGGACAGACATTGGGCAGACTCCATGTACACCGATCAGGATCGTGGTTTTCTTTTCGAAAAGCATGATGACACTCACCAGTCGATGCAGATCGATCTGCGTGGAATACATTATTTTTACGGCATCTATTGGCCGAAAAAACTGTCGGAGCAGCCAGCGACCCAGTACCTGATGGCCATGGCCGACAAGGATGGCAACGAACTGCAGGCAGGCAAGATGTACAAGCTGAATGTTCCCAAGGATATGCCGGTCAAACAGTTCTGGTCACTGATCGTCTATGATAGGGAAACCTATTCGTTTATCTACAGCCCGCAGATGCGGCCGGGCCTGTCTTCATTAAATGACAGTGAAACAATGCAGAAAGATGCCGATGGTGGCGTCACTCTCTATTTTGGCCCCAAGGCTCCCAAGGGGCTTGAAAGCAACTGGATTCCTACCTCCGGCAAGAAACCCTTCCCCGTGATGCGCTTTTACGGCGGTACCAAGGCCTTCTGGGACAAGTCCTGGAAGATGCCGGACGTGGAGCTGGTGAAATAGATATTGATTAATCGTGGGGTCGGCGGAACTCTCCGCCGCCCCTGCCCCTAAATAAAGGAAAATGAAAATGAAACAAATACATAAGATCAAAAAAACACTCATGCTTCTGGTGGCGGGTTTGTTGATACCGTTCATCAGTATGGCAGCCACGATGCCTACCGATCCGATTGGCGGTAAACCACCGGTGGGGTCTAAGGTGTCCGTAAAAGACCTGGATTACCAGGTGAAATACCAGCGCGCCTTCGAGGCCGTGATCTGGTCTATGCCGGCGGTGGCAGTTTACGGATGGTTCAAAGGTGCGAAAGCGATCGGCGCGGGGAACAACACGGTTCTGGCTTGGTCGGGGCCGGCGAAGCCCAATGCGGAATTGCTGACGGCGAACAATGTGACCCCTTATCTGTTCTCGCAGACTGATTTGAGCAAGGGGCCTGTGGTGGTAGACATTCCCGCAGCAACGGACAAAGCAAGTTTTTATGGGCAGATCGTCGATCACTGGCAACTTTCAATTGCGGATGTCGGACCCTCAGGCGTTGACAAGGGCAAAGGCGGCAAGATCCTGCTGACGCCTCCGGGATACAGTGAAGAGGTTCCTGCCGGGTACATCGAAGTAAAAAGCCCAAGTTATCGGGTCACCTTCGGATTCCGCTCCATCAAGAGCGCGACCGCAACCACAGCAGATGCCTATGCCTATGCCAAGACATTGAAAATGTATTACCTCTCCGAGTTGCCAAATCCGAAGCCTACGCAAATCATCGATCCGCTCGATATGAGGTATCCAACACTGCCTTACTTTGATGAGCGCTGGTTCGAGGACGTACACGCTATCTTCAGCCTCGAGAATGCTAAAGAGCAGGACAAGGTGATGATGGGTATGCTGGCCTCACTCGGGATCGAGAAAGGCAAGCCCTACAACCCGGATGAGAAGACGAAAAAAGCCATGCGTCAGGCAGTGATCGATGCCTACTACTATATGCAGCAACGAATCCTCCACCCAATGGATGCCTCCAGAACCTGGTGGGAAGGAAAACATTGGAGCAATGGTTTATTTGCCGACGAGAATAGTGCGTTCAGTTGGGTGTACGACAACTTAATCGATATTGACACCCGTGCAGATCGCTATTTTATCGGTACCTACTATCCCAAAAAAGTGGGGCCGCAGCCAGCGACACAATACCTGTTTGCTTTAGCTGATGCAGATGGAAATGAACTTGAGGCAGGTAAAACTTACTCTTTCACCATGCCACCAAATGCACCGATTAAGGAGTTCTGGTCGCTGATCATCTACGATTTAGAAACCTGGGCTTTTATCTACACACCTGAAGGCCGCATAGGACTGTCATCGGCCATTGATATGAAAACCATGAAGAAAAATAAGGATGGCAGCATCACCCTTTATTTTGGACCTGAAGCACCCAAAGGACAGGAGAGCAACTGGATTCCGACTGCCGGGAAAAAACCCTTCCCTGTGCTTCGTGTTTATGGTGGTACCGCAAAGTTCTGGGACAAGTCATGGACAATGCCGGATATCGAATTGGTGAAATAGATATTGATTAATTGCGGAGGCGGGGGGTCGGAATTCTCCGCCTCCCCTGGCCCTAAATACAAAGGAGATTGAATATGAAAACAAAAAAACTGATTACCCTGGCCCTGGCCGGGTTAATGATATCCAGCCTTACGGCAACATCCTGGGCAGAATCGCCCAAGATGAAAATGACCACACCCATCCCGCCGGAGATCACCACGCCGGACCAGGTGGAAACTCGTATCGGTACCCTGAATTTCAAAAACGGCATGCCCGATCAGGCGACCATGGACAAGCTCTGGGACAACCTGGACTTCTCCCGTGCGGTCTCGGTGTATCTGAATGCATTGCCGTCAATTAATATGTACAGCGTCCGAAAAGGGCCTCGTGATGCAGGTGTTCCTGATAACACCATCATGACCATGGAGACCATGATGGACTCCACCGGCATGTATCTAACGCCAAACACCGTAACCCCGCAGTCATGGGTGACGCTTGACCTGTCGAAGGGACCAATTGTCCTGGAACTACCCCCTGGAGTACTCGGGCCGGTCGATGATGCATTCTTCCGCTATGTCACCGATATTGGTTTTACTGGTCCGGATAAGGGTAAAGGAGGAAAGTATTTGTTTCTTCCTCCAGGATATAAGGGTGAGGTTCCAGAAAGTGGTTACTTTGTAATCAAATCACCGACCTATGGGCTTTGGGCTCCTTGGCGAAACTTCGCCGTTGATGGTGATGTAAAACCAGCCTTGGATAACCTCAAGAAATACGCCCGCATCTATCCATTGAGCCAGGCGGATAATCCGCCAACAAGCGTTCAGAACAAAAACGGTAGCTATGTGCAGTTGAACACGATTCCTCCAAACAACGATTTGTTCTGGCAGTACCTTAATGAGGTTGTACAGCAAGAGCCAGCAGGGTTCATGGGGCCAGAAATCACGGGACAAATAGCGGCGATCGGTATTGTTAAAGGTAAGCCTTTCAAGCCAGATGCTCGCATGAAGAAAATTCTGACCGAGGCTGCTGCTGTTGGTAGCGCCACTGCGCGAACCATCAGTCTGGCTGGCAGATTGGACGGGTATTACATGTACGGGGAAAAGTCCGCTTGGTTCAATCCGTTTGTCGGCGGGTCTGAATTCATGAAGGATGGAGCACGAGTTCTGGATGGCCGTACTGCGTTCCACTATTTTGCCACAGGTATTACGCCGGCTATGTCCAATACCAAACCGGGTCAAGGGTCTGCATATACCTGCATAGCAAAAGACATTGAAGGCAACTGGTTTGATGGTGGTAATACCTACAAGCTAACCTTGCCGACCAATATCCCGCATGAAAACTTTTGGTCC
Organism: uncultured Desulfobulbaceae bacterium; assembly: GCA_965366875.1. Lineage (GTDB taxonomy): Bacteria > Desulfobacterota > Desulfobulbia > Desulfobulbales > Desulfocapsaceae > MADRE3. The sequence goes on from CBDUGK010000093.1 coordinate 14,713, forward strand.
GTAACCGTCTATGACACGCAAACTCGTTCACTGCTTCAAACCGATTATCCTTATCCGGCGATTGGATCAGGTAAAGGCTTTCCAAAAGAGGGAAGTCCAAATGGTGCGGTTCAGCAGAACGCCGACGGGACAACGGATATTTACTTCGGCCCCGAAGCACCTGAAGGTAAGAAAGCGAACTGGATACAAACGGTGCCAGGCAGAGGGTGGTTCAACGTCTTACGTATTTACAGCCCGAAGGCAAATATCCTGGATAAGACCTGGAAGCCGGGTGAGGTCGAGTTGGTGAAATAGATAGTGATAAATGGGGGGGCGGAATTATCCGCCGCCCCTGGCCCTGAAATATAGGAAAGAGAACGAAAATGAAAACAGCCAAATTGATTAAGCAGTTATTTGCATGTGTTGCGATGCTGTCATTTTTGGCAGCACCGGCAGTTGCTAATGAAGAGGCGCCATCCCAGGTGTTGATCAAGAATGTCCTTGTCTTTGACGGTACCAGTGACAAACTGAGCAATAAAACAAACGTGCTGGTGGAGAACAATCTGATCAAGGAAATTTCCAGCACAGCGGAAGCAGGTAGTCATGCCAAAGTGATCGATGGTGGCGGTCGGGTGGTGATGCCGGGTCTTATCGATACCCACCAGCATATGGGCTTTCCGGCGGCCTACCCGCAGATGATGAACAATGTCGATTTCATGTGGCTGGGGGCAGCATCCGCCACAGAAGCGAAGTCCATGCTGATGAGAGGGTTCACTACGGTGCGTGATGCCGGTGGACCGGCTATTGGATTGTCTCGAGCGATTAATGAAGGTAGGGCCGAAGGGCCACGAATATATCCTTCCGGGCCTGCAATTACCCAGACCTCGGGTCATGGTGATGTTCGGAACTATTCACAGCTTCATCCCAATATGTCTGGTGGAGAAGCTTCGTATTTTCAGAATCAATTCTCCTTTGTGGCAGATGGTCCTTCCGAAGTATTGCGGGCCACACGGGAA
>CBDUGK010000094.1:0-14841 GCA_965366875.1 uncultured Desulfobulbaceae bacterium
CTTTATTGAGTAAGAACTATAAGAGGAAATTAGAAAATAAATCCCACACCAACAGAGATGACATGGTTTCCATCGCTGCTATTGTCCTCAATTTCGCCATAGTTCAGTTCATCAAAGAACCATTCATAACGATATTTCGCCACGATATAGGTACTGTCGTTGACGAATGATTTGAAGCCGATCTGCGGTCCGATGGTACCGGTTGTATCATCTTCATTGTAGCTTGCACCGATAAAAGCGCCGATAAATGGTTGAAAGTTCTCTTGGGCTCGGAAATTGTAGTTGACATAGGGGATGGTCGAGGCTCCCCACAGATCGTCGCTATCCTCAATAAAGCTGTATCCCACAGTCTGAAGAATTCCAAGTTCCCAGTTTTCGGTGAGAAAATAGCCGTATCCCACATCAATATTCAGGGTTCCCACATCCGTGCCCTGGGCATGGAAAAAACCACCGCCAAGCTGCAGCGTGCTGTCTCCCTTACTTTGGAAGGCCTGCACTGGAGCAGCCAATCCCGTAATCAGCATGGCAGCACCGATCGCTGCCACGATAAGATTATTATTGTTTTTCATCTCTTTTTCTCCTTTGGTGTTGTTATTTCTCTTAACAGACCGTTCTTGTTTGTTCTATTAAGGGTTTTCCGGAGCCTGTTATTGGCTTCGGGCCTATTCAACTCGTATGATTTGTCCTTAATTTATTCCCTGCCGCTTCGTTATTATGAGCTTTGATCAAAATAAACTGAATGCTTTGGTTTATCTGATTGCTTTCCGGCGCCAGCTTTTCCTGCTTGTTAAGCTCCTGTCTGATTCCAGCAATGAACCCCTTTGTTTTCAACTGCTCAAACAAGATATGTGTTCGCCGTTATGATATGTATGAGATTTACGAAAGCAATCAACCTGGGTGAAATATTTTAGCAGTGCATTCTTTCTCTGCGTTAGAAGAAAGATGAGGAAGCATCTCCTCCTGGAGAAAAAATCAACACGGATTAGCTTCCGTTTGCCCTATTGAAATCAATGATTGGCCAATCATTCGGGGAGCGGATGTTGCCAGATCATTTGTCAAATAATCTCCTGGCATTTCCATTGGCGATCATGGCAGCAATTTCCGGTGGAAGCTGGGCCAACCAATTCCGGTCAAATGAGATAATATTTTCGTAATTTTCCCATTGACCATTGACCCAGGTATCGCTGCCAATCGTAATCCTGTCCGGATATTGAAGAAAAAGTTTTTCCCACTCAGAGTCAAGCGTTCCATTCGGTGCAATCTCATATTCACGGATAGATATATCCACCCAGAGGTTTTCAAAACGATCAAACATTTCCGCCACAACAGCAGGTGGATCAGACATGCCAGCATGAGCCCATAAAATTTTTACCCGCGGTTCATAGGCAAAGATTTGTTCCACTGCCTGATGAGTGGAATGGACATGAATATAGAGATCTCGTTCAACTGCCAACTGCACAGTCATCCTGATAACAGGAGAATCCGCATCTAGAGGATTATGAATATGGAACTCTCCCAAGCCCTGATAAATTGGCATCTCAAGCCGTTTCCTGAAGTATTCAATAATAGATTCTTTCTGATACCAGTTGGCGGAGGTGACATCATCATGGTAGGGACGCAAAAAAGGAATAATTCTTTCAGGATCTTCTCTGTAAAGCATTCTCGTGCCTTCATCCGGAGTGCTCGACACAAGGGCCTTTACTACACCTGATTTTTTCATCATATCTATTACAATGTCAGGCGGGTACGCTGACCATGCCGGCTCCTTATAGTGTACATGTGTATCGAATATAGGAAGGTTTTCGGGAGGTATATCTGATGCCTCTGCAGCATCTAATGGTTCTGCAAGAGCTGGTGCAATACAAATTACACCAAGAATAAGTGAAAATAGGACAGGTTTTTTCATCGATGCTTCTCCGATTATATTTGAAATACTTCAGCCAAACAGAGGCTCAAACAATAAGAAGCGAATTTCAAAATTCAATGGGTCCTGCAGATCGGTGATTTAGGAAAAAGCTCGAACGGAAACATTCAGCAGCGCTATGCCCTGGGAAAGCTAGGTCTTCTTTTAAACGCATTGCAGAGCGCCATTCATAGAGAAGGTCTTGGGAGATGCCGGGATTGTCAGCTACTTCAATTGCTGTTCTTCCTGGTTCATCCGCGAGGCAAACAGCATTACGTTTAAAATCCGGGTGACATTTTCTTCGTTGACCACACATGTGTACCTCCTGCCAATCTCTTTAATCGTGGCATTACTAAGTGTCTGCTCTTTTATAGCAGGATCAGTATCAACCTGGAGACTTATCAGGGTACTGGCGTCGAAGCTTCGCACCTTGTTATTATAATGGGTATAGTGTATCCGATATGCAGGACCGTGATTAAGTGGTCCCGGGAGACGAAAGCGTATGGAAAAACCCAGGCTGCAGGCCGGTGATGTTTTTTGTGTTACTACCGCCGGGCCCTTGTCTATTGTAATACGGGCAATCGAGAGGTTCTGCTCAGAGGACGATAAGGCGGAATTCGGTCATACCGGGATTATTACAGGTGAGCATGGGGCTACCTTCGAGGCACTGACAAGGGCCAGACATTCAAATATTGATCGTTACAAGGGCAAACCTGTTCTGGTTGCAAGGCCGATGAGATCAATAGATAGAGCAGTCATTATGCGGGCGAAAAAAATCAAGGCAATAGAACAGCTTGCCAATGAATATGAAGGCAAGTGGTATCCGATCTGGCGGTTGATACTGCATATGGTTCCACCGCTGGCTAAATATATCTCGTACGGCGGCAAGTTTCTCGTATGCTCCGAGCTGACAGCGAAGTATGAGAATTTGATTGGGACACGGCAAGGCCCATATACCGGTGTTAATCCGGATGACCTGGGAGATGGGTGGAGAAGCGACAAAAATTATATAATTATCCATGACGATACGTGGTTCTGGGGTGATGAGTATGGGGGGAATTTACTCGGCAGTTTACAACCCAAAAACGCTTCCTGAGACCAGGTACCTAGGAGTCTGCAAAAACAGCAATCTGTGTTTGCCCGTAAAATTGCAGTATTGATGCAGGTTGCTTTTGAGATGGGCTATGAGATAACCTGTGGAGATTTTTATCGGGGCCCTCGGTGTCCCTACGGGCATGACATGTCCCTGCACAAAAGGCGTCTGGCAGCAGATCTGAACCTGTTTCGAGGCGGGAAATATCTTACTAATACAAAGGACTACAAGCCGCTCGGGCTAATTTGGGAAAAAATGGGCGGTGCGTGGGGGTGCAGGTTCAATGAGGGGGATCATTTTTCCATGGAGCATCTGGGTATGAAATTAAAATGAAACAAAGAGAGAGACTTGGCGTGTTGTTATATGTTTTTCCGGTTTATTTCGATCATACACGGATATAAATAGATATACTGTCCCCTGAATTATTTACTGTCCACTGAATTATTTTCCTCTCTTCAATGTATGCCGCAATTCGCCTTTTTGTGTGTAATTTTGTGTGTTGCAAATCAAGAAAACAAAAACAAGGGTAAAAAAGGCAATAAAAAAGGGCTTTAAGAGATTGATATCGCTTAAAACCCTTTGTTTATGTGGTGGTCGGGATGAGAGGATTTGAACCTCCGACCTCTTGTCCCCCAGACAAGCGCGCTAACCAGGCTGCGCCACATCCCGATATTTGTGAGTGGTCTTTCTACCATGTGGTGACACAGGTGTCAATCATATGGTGAGTGAGTCTTTTTTCTTCTGCTGCTATTCTTTTGAAATTGTCAGTTTCTCTTTCAGATCAATCAGTTCCTGTTTGATGCTGCTTAATTTTGAGGCTGTCGTCTCGGCTTTTTTGATCTGCAAGGCGATGTCGCTGAGCTGGCTGGTTTCCTGGATAAGTTTGCGGGCTCCGGCAATCGTGTAGCCCTGGACGTGGAGCAGGTTTTTAATAACCAGGATAAGTTCGACATCTTCCCGCCGATAGAGCCGCTGCCTGGAAGTCGCCCGCTTGGGTTTGATGTTGTTGAACTCTGTTTCCCAGTAGCGCAGGACATGTGGAGCAACATCAGCGAGCTTGCTTACTTCGCCAATTTTGAAATAGAGCTTGTCCGGGATTTGCATTGTCATCTCGGTGCTCACTCCTTCAGCAGCGGCGTAAACTTCGTTACGAGTTGTTATTTATCCGTGTTCTTAATTTCTTGCTCGGTCTGAAACTTACGATCTGCCGTTTTTTTATGGTAATTGATTCGCCGGTGCGTGGATTTCGGCCTTTCCGGGGGCTCTTGTCCCGAACCAGGAATGTACCGAAGTGTACTAATTTAATCGAGGTTCCGTCAAGCATAGACGATTTCATTGTGCTGAAAAGGGTATCAACTATCTCTGAACAGGCGCTCAAGGGATAGCCGAGTTTCTCGGAGACCGACTCGGCAAGTTCCTTGCGGGTTACGTTATTATTTTTCATGCTGTTATGCCTCACGGAAGCTGCCGCTGAAGGTACCGGCTAATAATTTCACCAGCTTATTATGGGCTTTTTCCACGTTCTTTTCAGTAAGGGTTTTTGTTTGTGAGCGATAGGTGATTGACAGGGCAACACTCTTGAAGCCGCTTTCAATCTTATCCCCCTGGTATACGTCAAAAACGTCACAATGTTCAACAAGTTTCTCGCCACTCTGTAAAATCGCAGCGACAAGTTCACCGGATGGCGTAGACATTGGCACAACAAGTGCAATGTCACGTTTGACCGATGGAAATACCGGCAGAGCGTTAAATGATTTCGGCTCCGAGGCCAGATCGCAGAGTGCGGTGAAATCGAGATCAAGGTAATAAACTTCTTTCTTGATACCAAACGTTTTAAGAACATGCGGTTTAATTTTACCGATGGTACCGATTGTTTCATCGTCATTGATCAGGTTTAGCGCATAGCTGCCTTCAGCAAACGGTTCGACAGATTCGACAGCAGCCGGCAGAAGCCTGAGCCTGCCGGTAACTCTCATTTCCTGCAGCAGTGCTTCCACCGCACCTTTGACATCGTAGATGTCTACCTGATCATCTTTGCCGTGAAACGGCACATGGCTGCCCTCTCTTTGGCCGCACAAAACAGCGGCTATTCTGGAGGGCTCATCAGGCAGGGAGTTATCTGCTGAGGGAAAAAAGACTTTGCCGATCTCAAACAGTCTGCAGGAAGGCTGCTGAAAATTGACATTTCTGCGAACATTTTCAAGGAGGCCGGGGAGCAGGCTTGTTCGCATCACATCCTGATCTTCACTTAACGGGTTGAGGATCTTTACCTGACGACGGCGTCTGTCATGTTCAGATAGTCCCAGGAGATCGCTGTATTCGGAGGAGTAAAAACTGTAATTAATGGCTTCTGAAAATCCAATAGAGGTCATGAACCCGTTGACCTGATTGCGTTTAATTCGCTCCTGATCCTGCTCAGGATAACTGAGGTCAACAGCCGGCAGACTGACCGGGATGTTATTGTAGCCGATCAAACGGGCAACCTCCTCAACGAGGTCAACCTCCCGTTCAAGGTCCACACGAAAGGTGGGGACGAATACCTTGAGGGTGTCGTGGTCAACGATCTCACAGGGGATTTCTATTGATTCCAGCAGCTCTTTTACCTGGCCGGTAGTAAGAGAAAGACCAAGCAGCTCAGAGGTTCTTGGGATTCGCAGTAGGAGAACAGGAGGGTCTGTCAGTCCATCACGAACATCGACTCCACCCGGCTCGGCGGTTCCACCGGCGACCTCGCACATCAGCGTGACGGCCCGCTCCATCGCATCGAGCGTGCCACCGGGGTCGACGCCGCGCTCAAACCTGAAGGAGGCCTCTGACGGCAGGTTAAGGATCCTGGCTGTTCTGCGTATCGAAACGGGGTTGAAACAGGCACTTTCAAGCAGCACGTTGGTGGTCTTATCGGTTACCTCGGAATCAAGTCCGCCCATGACTCCGGCAACGGCGACTGGTCCGCTGCCGTCGCAGATCATCAGCATTTCAGGGTCAATGGCACGCACCGTATTGTCCAGGGTGGTGAACTGCTTTTCATGGTCGCGGGCTGTCCGGACAATGATCTGTTTACCGGCAATGCAGTCGTAATCAAAGGCATGAAGCGGCTGGCCGTATTCCATCATGACCAGGTTGGTTATATCAACGATGTTGTTGATTGGTCTCATGCCGACCGACAGGAGGCGTTTTCGTACCCACCAGGGCGACTGGCCGACGGTTATTCCCTTGATGAGCCGTGCCGCGTAGCGGGGACAGAGGTCCGGGTCTTCAACACTGACGGAAAAAGATCCGCTCTTCTCCTGCAGGGTTGCAGCTTTAAACGGAACCGTCAGCTTCGTTTTTGTAATGCCGGCTACTTCACGGGCAATGCCGATCACGGAGGCACAATCCGGCCGGTTCGGCGTCAAGTCAACCTCGACAAGTATATCGTCCAGAGCAGTGATTTCAAGAAAGGGCTTGCCGTGCGGCGTGCCTGCTGGAAGCTCCATGATGCCGGTGTGGTCTTCACTGAGTCCGAGTTCACGCTCCGAACAGAGCATCCCCTGTGACTCGACACCGCGGACTTTCGATTTTTTAATTTTGAAGTCGCCCGGAAGTGTTGTTCCCGGAAGGGCAATAACGACACAGAGATCCTTTCTGACGTTGGGGGCCCCGCAGACAATCTGGTATTCTTCTTTGCCGACAAGAACGCGGCACAACGTCAGTTTGTCGGCGTTCGGGTGGGGCTCGGCTGAAATGACCAGGGCCGTTTTCAGCGATGCAAGATCTTCATACAGCCGCTCAACGGCATCAACCTCCAGTCCGAGCATGGTGAGTTTTTCTGCCAGCTCTTCAGCGGAAGGATTATCAAGTCTGACGTATTCCTGTAACCAGTTTAATGTGAACTTCATTGTGTATACGTGATCCGGGGCTAATTAAAACTGGGAAAGAAAACGAAGATCGTTTTCAAAGTACAATCGGATATCATTGATGCCGTATTTCAGCATGGCAATACGTTCAATGCCGAGTCCAAAGGCAAAACCGGAATATTTTTCGGGGTCATAACCAACCATCTTGAAAACTTCAGGATCAATCATACCGGCACCGAGTATTTCAAGCCAGCCGGTCTTTTTACAGACCCGGCAGCCTGCTCCGCCGCAGATAACGCATGCGATATCGACTTCGGCACTGGGCTCGGTAAAGGGAAAAAAGCTTGGCCTGAAACGAAGGGGAAGCTCTTTTTCAAAAACTTTCTGTAAAAAAACGGTCAGGACTCCCTTGAGATCGGCAAAAGAGACTTTTTCATCAACCAGAAACCCCTCGACCTGGTGGAACATAGGGGTGTGGGTGATGTCGCTGTCACAGCGGTAGACCTTGCCGGGCGCAATGACACGCAGGGGCGGCTCCTGCTGTTCCATGATGCGGGCCTGCATCGGCGATGTATGGGTTCGAAGCAGGGTGGAGTCGCTGATATAAAAGGTATCGTGCATGTCCCGTGCAGGATGATGGGCCGGGATGTTGAGTGCCTCAAAGTTGTAGTGGTCAAGCTCAACGTCGGGGCCTTCTGCGATCGAGAATCCCATACCCTCAAAGATGGAGCAGACATCTTCCATGATCTGGGTAATTGGATGGAGCTTGCCGGTCTGGGGACGTCTGCCGGGCAGGCTGAGATCGGGTCTGGTGCGCTCCGCTTCGCTGCCTGCGGCAGCAGCAATATCCAGTTGTTTTTGCCTGAAGTTGGCATCCAGCTCTTGTTTTATCGCGTTGGCAAGCTGTCCAAGACGTGGTCGCTCTTCTCTGGCCACGGCGCCAAGTTTTTTCATGATGGCACTTATCTGCCCGTTGCGGCCGAGATAGTCAACCCTGAAAGATTCCAGCTGTTCTTTATCGGAGATATTTTCCAGCGCTGCAGCGGCTATTCCGCGAATCTGCTCTAGCTCCTGCTCCATGTTATCTGCAAAATGGTAAAGGTCAATAAAACAGCATGCCGGTTACGATGAAACCCGCAACCGGCATGCACAACAGAAGAAGTGGGGTGGTTTAAGCGTTGGCCTGGGCTGCTATTTTTACCACTTCAGAAAAAGCGTTGGGGTCAAGAATTGCCATATTGGCCAGAACTTTGCGATCAAGTTCAACCCCGGCTTTTTTCAGACCACCCATAAATTGACTGTAGTTGATATCGTTCATCTGGGCGCCGGCATTAATGCGGGCGATCCACAGGCGGCGAAAATCACGTTTTTTGTTGCGGCGGTCGCGATAGGCGTACACGAGTGCACGGTCGACGGCCTCGGTGGCCGATCGGTAAAGCTTGTGACGGCCGCCTCTGTATCCTTTGGCGAGTTTTAAAACACGGTTTCTTCTTCTGCGCGCTTTGAAACCCCTGGTTACTCTTGGCATGATATACTCCTTTTTATCTTCTTACGCGGCATAACCGGCGAATCAGGTTCTTGACCCGGAAGCGGTTATCAGATATACGGTAAAATTTTCCTGATGGCCTTTGCGTTGGCGCTGTCAACAAGTCCGGATTTTCTGAGTCCGCGTTTTCTCTTGGTTGATTTCTTGGTCAGAATATGGCTGCTGTATGCTTTGTTACGCTTGATTTTTCCGGTTCCGGTCAGCTTAAAGCGTTTAGCAGCGCCTCTGTTTGTTTTCATCTTTGGCATCGTATTGCTCCTTTACAAACTATATAGTGCCAGGGCAGAAAAAACCGGCAGTGGGGGCGCCAGTTGGTTTTTGTCCCAGCGGGAAACCTTTTATTTCTGAGTCTTTGGTCCGACAAACATAACCATCTGTCGTCCTTCCATGGAAGGCGGCTGCAGGATAACTGCTTCATCCTGCAGAGTCTCAGCGATTTTATTCATCGCTTCAAGGCCGAGAGTCTGGGAATAAACGATTTCCCGCCCCCTGAAGCGCATGGTAATCTTCACTTTGTTCTTCTGGCCAAGGAACTTCTTGATATGGTTAATCTTGAAGTTGAGGTCATGCTCTTCCGTTTTCGGACGGAACTTGATTTCCTTGGTATCTACAGTGGTCTGCTTCTTTTTGGCCTCTTGCTGCTTTTTCTTCTGTTCGTAGCGAAATTTGTCGTAGTTCATGATTCGGCAGACAGGCGGATCAGCCGCTGCTGAAACTTCGACAAGATCAAGGCCCTCGTCGTAGGCGCGCTCCCGGGCGTCATCTGCAGTCACAACACCAAGCTGTTCTCCATCGGATCCTATCAGCCTGACATTTTCGTGGTGAATGGAATCATTCATCACAACCCTTTCCTCTCTTTGAACCGGGGCGCCTCTTCCTCGTCTTTTAATATCGAACCTCCTTTATTCTACGAACATGTATACCGACCGGACAGTGGATAATCAAACAGTCGGCGCGACCAAAAACAAACCTACAATCCGCGTTCTTCCTGACATTCTTCCAGGACCTTGGCGGCAAAATCGTTAACGCTCATCGGGGGCAGGTTTTTTCCGTCCCTCATGCGAACAGTTACCGTACCATTTTCTTTTTCTTTTTCACCAATAATCAGCATATAGGGAATCTTATCCATCTGTGCTTCACGGATTTTATAGTTCAATTTTTCATTACGCAAATCTTTTTCAATCCGGACGCCTGCTTTTCTCAGCTGATTGTAGACTTTCTTGCAGTATTCCGACTGATCGTCGGTAATGTTGAGTATTCGAGACTGGACCGGGGCAAACCAGAGAGGAAAGGCACCGGCGTAATGTTCGATCAGAACACCGATAAATCGTTCGAGCGAGCCCATCAACGCCCGGTGAATCATGATCGGACGATGCTCCTGGTTGTCCGAGCCGGTGTAGGTAACATCAAAACGTTCAGGCAGATTGAAGTCTACCTGTATGGTTGAACATTGCCATGAGCGTCCAAGCTGGTCCTTGATCTTGATATCAATTTTGGGACCGTAGAAAACGCCTTCGCCAGGATCGAGTTCAAACCCCAATCCTTTTTTCTCAAGCGCCTGTTTCAGGGCATTGGTGGACTCTTCCCAGTGAGCGTCTGTGCCGACTGATTTTTCGGGACGGGTCGACAGGTAAATATCGTATTCTGAAAAGCCGAACCGCCGGAGAATGAGAAGGTTGAGGTCAAGGATGTTGAAAATCTCTTCTTCCAGCTGGTCCTCACGACAGAAGATATGCGCATCATCCTGGGTAAAACCGCGAACTCTCAAAAGTCCATGGAGTGCTCCGGCGCGTTCATAGCGGTAGACGGTTCCCAGCTCCGCCCAGCGGATCGGGAAATCGCGGTAGCTCTTCTTGTGGGCGTTGTAAACGCCGATATGAAAGGGGCAGTTCATCGGTTTGAGCTGATATTTGACCTCATCGATCTGCATCGGGGCATACATGTTCTCCGAATAAAAATCGAGATGTCCTGATGTCTGCCAGAGATCCTGGCGCGCAATGTGAGGGGTATAGAGCAGTTCGTAGTCGTGGCGGTAGTGCTCGTCTTTCCAGTAGTCCTCGATCAACCTTCTGAGTTGGGCCCCTTTGGGCTGCCAGAGAATGAGGCCTGGCCCGATCTGGTCCTGGATGGTGAACAGCTGGAGTTCTTTGCCGAGCTTCCGATGATCTCGTTTTTTCGCTTCTTCAAGCTGATGCAGATATTTTTTCAGCGCCTTCTTGTCAAAGAAGACGGTTCCGTAGATTCGCTGCAGCACATCGTTTTTTTCATCGCCGCGCCAGTATGCGCCGGCGACCCGCAGCAATTTGAAATCTTTTATCCAGGAGGTGTCGGGAAGGTGAGGCCCACGGCAGAGATCGACAAAGTCGCTTTGCCGGTAGATGCTGATTGTCTCGTCTTCAAGATCTTCCAGGATTTCAACCTTGTATTTCTCATCCTGGCCGCGAAAGGTTTCGATGGCATCGCGTCTCTTTTCTTCATGCCGCACAAAGGGGTGAGCTTCAGCGGCTATTTCCGCCATGCGGGCTTCTATACGTTCGAAGTCATCGGGGTTGAATGGCTCGTCTCGGAGAAAATCATAATAAAAGCCGTTTTCAATGGCTGGACCGATGGCTATCTTGACTTCATTACCATATAGGTCTCTGACCGCCTGAGCCATTACGTGAGCGGTGGAATGTCTCAGTATCTCGAGGGCTTCCTCACTGTCAATCTGAATCGGAGCAAGAACGGTATTCTCGTGCAGTTCGGTGCTCAGATCGACGGCCCGGTCTCCAGCATAGGCTGCAATGGTTCTCTTTCTCTGTTTACCGGAGAGAAGCTGAGAGAAGGCTTCTTTAACGGACGTTGATGCCGGGACCGTTAGAGATTCTCCATCCTGAAGTTGTACTGAAATGTCAGCCATATCTTTAGCCGTAGAATAACAAAGGCTAAAGAGCAAACGGGTGTCGAATCCGTTCTTCCTTTAGCCTTTTTATCTGGTAGGCGCGGAGGGGATTGAACCCACGACATCTACCACGTCAAGGTAGCGCTCTCCCACTGAGCTACGCGCCTGTCATTAACACAATGTCAAAAGCTTGCCTGCCGTGCTGCTGGGGACATTTCGGCTCTGCTGCCCGTCCGTCGGACGGATGTTGAAAAATCGACAAAACCACTATAGCTACGATTCTTCATCACGGCAAGTATGAAACCTGTTTCAATTACCAGTAAAGCTGAGCTCTGTCAAGAAGAAATAGTGTATAAATCCCTTGAAAGTATCAGTTATGACGCCTGTGCTCTCCGCTCGATTGCCTTGGCCAGGGTGTATTTGTCCGCATGTTTGATATCCATGCCCATTGGAATGCCGCAGGCCAGCCTGGTCAGCTTTACAGCTAACGGCTGGAGCCGGTCAATCAGGTACGAGGCGGTGGCCTCTCCGGGAACGGTTGAACTGGTGGCAATGAGAATTTCCCTGATTCCCGCAGATTTTATGCGGGCTACCAGCTCTTTTATCTTCAGCTCATCCGGCCCGATGCCGTCAATTGGCGAGAGGATTCCATGCAGGATATGATAATGTCCGCGGTAGCTGTCGGTTTTTTCAATCGCCATCAGATCCCCCGATTGTTCAACGACGCAGATCATCGAGCTGTCTCGCCGCGGGTCGGCGCAGATAGCGCAGGGGTCACTTTCCGAAAAGGAGAAGCAGCAGGAGCAGAGCTGAATCGAAGCGTGGAGTTCGGCAAGTGCTTCAGCCATTTCTATGGCCTCGGCCTGCGGTTTTCTCAAAACATTCAAGGCCATGCGGGTTGCGGTCTTGACGCCGATTCCGGGCAGGGAGGTAAAGCTGCGAATAAGCCGTTCGAGGGCGGGGGGAACAATATGCATGTTGCTCATTGTCGCGCTGATCAGAAGAGGTTGGTGAGACCGGGTATCTGCATGCCTCCGGTCAATCCTGCCATTTCCTGTTTGCCGAGTTCCCGGGATTTCCGTATGGCATCGTTCACCGCAGCCGTCAGGAGGTCCTGCAGCATCTGTTTTTCATCAAGTGATACGAGCTCGTCCTCGATGGAAATCTTTACGATGTCACCTTTTCCGGTGGCCGTAACATTGACCATGCCACCGCCGGCATTTCCGGTAATCGTTTTGGAGGCAAGGTCTTCCTGGATTTTGGCCATTTTTGCCTGCATTTCTTTTGCCTGCTGCATTAGTGCGTTGAGATCCATTCTCTCTATCCTTTGAAAATAATTGATTAACGACTTTTCGAGCCGATACGGATATCACCGACCTGGCCACCGAAAATTTCTTCAGTCATCAGTACCAGTGGATGTGTTGCCAGTCTCTGGCGCTGTTTTTTCGGACCTTCTGATGCTTTCATGTCAGGATCATCCGAATCGGCAGGGGTGACAAAGTGGATAACATAATCTTTTTGAAAAAAGTCCAGAACATGTTCGGTAAGCACCTTCCGGTTTTCGACAGCACGCAGCAGCGTGCAGTCACTTTCATTGACAAACTCTATCTGCAATTCCTTATCCTGCTCCCTGATTTCGCTGGCCTGCTGAAGATTCTGTGCCATCCATGGTTTTAGTTTCTTCAGGTAGGCAATAAAATCAATCCAGTCTCCTCTGATCTGGCGATGTTGAACATGATGCCGAGATGAGTTTCTGGCTGATTCCTGGGAGGTTTCTCTTTCGGCATTACCCTCCTGATGTTTTTCGGGCGCTGGCGTTTCCTGGGTTTCCCAGGGAGGCGAGGAGGTGTCTGCGGGGCCGGGATCGCCCAGGTTTTTAGGCTCAGGCGACAACTCCGGATAGGCTGGCTCAGACGGTTCCGTTATTTTTTTTTTAGGCGGTGGCACCTCAGCTGCGCTCAGAGACGCTGAGCCGGATACTTCGGGCTGTTCGGGAAGTTTGGTCAGTACCTGGTCAAGCTGCGATATCAGGGAAGAGACAGAGACGATATTGCCCGACTCGATGATCGATAAAAATGACGTTTCAAGAACAAGCTTTGGCTGCTGGGAAAAGCGCAGCGCTTCTGCTGCCTGCATGAGCAGGTTTATTTTGTGGTGAATTGTCTCCAGGCTGTAGGCTGCAGCCATATCCTGGACGCTCTGCAGGTCATCCTCCGGCAGGTCAAGCAGCTGATCACACTGACCGATCTTGACAAGCAGCAGGGCCCTGAAACAGTCGAGCAGATCAGCCATGAAACGTTTGACATCCATGCCGAATTTAAAGGTTTCATCAAGGCTTACCAGCGCCTGCGTCCTGTTTCCCTCGAGCAGGGCGAGGACGATATTGTTGAGCACGTCGCGATTGACCAGACCAAGGACATCGGCAACATCGCCGGCAGTGATGGGAGACTGACCGTAGGAGAAAACCTGGTCCAGCAGGCTGAGGCCGTCCCGCACCGATCCTGCCGCCTCCCTGACAATGAGTGAAAGCGCTGCTCTTTCAATCTCAAAGTTCTCGTCTGCCGCAAGTTTTGTGAAATGGGCACCAAGTTCAGCCGACTGTACCCGCTGCAGCTCGTAACGCTGACATCGTGACAGGATCGTAATCGGAATCTTGTGCAGTTCGGTCGTTGCGAACATGAAATAGACATGTGCGGGAGGCTCTTCGAGCGTTTTCAGCAGCGCGTTAAACGCTTCAGTCGTCAGCATGTGCACTTCGTCGATAATGACAATCTTGTGGGCTGCTGAAACCGGCATGAACTTGAGGTTTTCCTTGAGATCCCTTACTTCCTGGATGCCGCGGTTGGAGGCGCCGTCAATTTCATAGAGATCCAGGGCGGAGCCTTTGGTAATTTCAAGACAGGAAGTACATGAATTACACGGAACCGGTGTTGGACCGTTTTCGCAGTTGAGTGCTTTTGCCATCAAGCGTGCGAGGGTGGTTTTTCCGACACCGCGGACTCCTGAAAAAAGGATGGCGTGGGCAACCCGATCGCGTTTGAGACTGTTTTGCAGCGTCTTGACTACAGGCTTCTGGCCGACGACTTGCTCAAACGTCTGAGGCCTGGATTTTCGGGCGAGGACCAGATAGGACATAGCGTTCCGTCCGGGTGGAGATAGAGCGACTGAGCACCAGGTGCTGAAAAAATGATAGCCGGGCGCCCCTGCGGCACACAAAGAGGTTCACTACCGTTGCTTCCTCCCGGACCTGGCGGAGTTCGTGATTCTTTGTTGCGCAGGACCCGGCTATCAAACCGAAATCACTGATTTTATATGGTACTGAAACAGGAACAGCCGGGGAGCATGTTTTTCTGTTTCAGGCTGAAAATCCGATCCGGACTTATACACATATTTTCTTTTTACGTCAAGCCTGCAGCGCTCGGATAAACAGTCGAAGACGATAGTAAAACAATAAGAAATGTCTGCGCTTCAGTCAATGCAGCAGTCTTGCTAAAATGGCGGAGAGGGTGAGATTCGAACTCACGGTACTTGCGTACACACGCGTTCCAGGCGTGCACCTTAAGCCACTCGGTCACCTCTCCG
>CBDUGK010000095.1:0-14785 GCA_965366875.1 uncultured Desulfobulbaceae bacterium
CTGCTTATTATTAGCCAGGCCGCTTTGCGCGACAAGACTAAGTCCTCTTGCCTCAATGTTTTATACAATGTCGATAAAAACAACTAACCCAATGATCCTGGGTAGTTTAGGTTCGAAAAGCTGGGTACATCCTGCACAAACGGGTGGATAACCTTTAATGTATTTGCCTCAATTTATCCAATACACAACCATGTTGTCGGCAATCTTGTCAACGATAAAGTTGGTAAAATATATTTTTCCAAAGATATCAAATAGTAATGAGATATTCCTGTGTCCAGGCTGGCACTATTTCCTGTGTTCGGTTAAGCACCTCTGTCGAACCATTCCATGATCAGTTTATAAGAGATCGATACTCGGGTCGGAAGCAGGTCCGGGATGGTTTTGATCTCATCTCTTGTAAACCAGCGGGCATCTTCGAGTTCATGGTTGTCGACAACTATGTTATCTTCCTGAGCCCGGGCGGTATAACCAAGCATCAAGGAACCTGGGAAAAGCCAGGACTGCGAGTGTTGATATGTTACCTGGTCAACGGCGATACCCGCTTCTTCCCGGATTTCACGAATCACCGCCTCTTCCGCCGTCTCACCGGGTTCGACAAACCCGGCAAGCGTCGAATACATCCCCGCAGGCCATTCTCTTTTGCGCCCGAGCAGGCATCGTTTCCCTGATGAAACAAGAACGATCACTGCCGGGTCCATGCTCGGGAAATAACGCTCCCCGCAGGCATCATTCTGGCAGATGCGAACATGACCTCCTTCCGATCTTACTGTTTTATAACCGCATTTCCCGCAGTACCGGTTTCTTCTGTGCCAGTAGCTCATGAAACGCGCCAATGTCAGAATCTGAGTGTCGCGATAATCCAGCAGGGAAAGAACAGAGCGGAGATTCAGGAAGGCACCATTTGTCTGAATGCTCAGATTTGTCGCCATTTCGTCCGAGTTTATGACGGTTGCAAAATAGGGCGTCCCTTCATATATCCCCAGGAATACCATTGAGTCGATTGAATCCAGAGGTTCAGTCAGGTTTTGGTTATTCAGATAAACGGCCCTGGGTTGTGGAGTGCTGGCACAGAGAACATTGAGATTGTGGATTGGAATAATTCGACAACTCTCCTTGTGAAATGTATCGACAAGCCAGGTCTTATCGATTCGCTCCATGGAAAAACGATCCATGGACTGTTTTGAAATGGTATCTCTTTTCATTCTGAAAGAATTGGTCTCCTGATACGAAAATTTTGACATGCCAATTACCTGCCTGTAACGCAGCTCTTTGTGCAGATGGCCGTAAGCATCGTCTTGCGCTGGATATCTATCGTGGAACAGCCCCGTAGTGCGAGACAAGCGCGGATAAGTTTTCAAAACTTTGAGCGCCGACAAGCTTATGCTGGCCCATGACAAAGGTCGGAACGGCGGTGATGCCCATTAAACGTGAATCATCCCAATCCCGGTCAACCCTGGCAGCGAAGGTCCTTTCCCTGAGAACCGTCTCTGCCGCGGATTCCTCTAGGCCGGAC
Organism: uncultured Desulfobulbaceae bacterium; assembly: GCA_965366875.1. GTDB lineage: Bacteria > Desulfobacterota > Desulfobulbia > Desulfobulbales > Desulfocapsaceae > MADRE3. The sequence goes on from CBDUGK010000095.1 coordinate 1,514, forward strand.
TGCTTTGCCAGATCCAGCAATACCGTCTGTTTTGCAATATTAAGCCCGTCCACGAAATAAGCTCTGAAGGCTGCCATGTGAAAGGAGTGACCCTGCCCCTGATCTTCCGCCCAGAGTCCGAGTTCCTGGGCAAGCCTGCTGTTGTATGTCCTGGTTCTTGGTCCGAAGGGCAACTCAAGTTCCTGGGCGGTCAGACGCAGTTTTTCTACCATTTTACCTACCTGTTGCGAGTCGGTCCTGAAAAGATCTTCAAGAAGCTGTCCCTCTTCCGGTGTGTCGGGGTGAAGAGGAAATGCCCGCCAGCGGACATCCAGATTATATTTTTCCTGCAGTTCTTCAGTACGCCCGGTAATGAAGTAACACCAGGGTCAGATATAGTCTGAAAAAATTGTTAACTCTTTTGACTGTGTCATCTTTGCTCCTCTCTTTTTTCGTTAGAACCAGGACATGCCATGAAAGCCTCAGCTGTTTCGGGCAAATGACTGCTGGAACGATTGTACACCAAGGAAAACAGTATGCATCCCTATTTAAAACATCAATGGGTCTGCCTGTTTTTCTTAATTAATACAATCATGTATGTTCTTTCTTTCAGACTTCGTCAAACTGCCTAAACCTCCTTGGGATTTCCGCTTTGCTCACCTGGGTGGCTTTACAATTGCAAAACGTAGCATTACCGTCAAAGTGATTGCCTTAAAAATATTCCTGCCCAGGACGTGATGAGCAAAACGATAGCTGCCATCATCAGAAAAAGTGATCTGAGGTTGGGCAACAAACCGCAACTCTTTGAAGTGGAGACTGCAATGTATTTCCAGGGTTTTACGATTCTCCTGTCTGTTCTTGTTTTCATGGCTGCAGCCGGCACGGCTGCTACCTCCGGGAATGAAGAGAAAACGGGTTCCGCAGGGACAATGCTTTTGTCGACGGTATATGCTGAATTCAATGAGCCGTGGGCCATGACGTTTCTCCCGAGCGGTGACCTCCTGGTGACCGAAAAACCGGGGAATCTCTTACTGGTCAGTGCTGATGGCCGTTCCAAGGTGGACGTTGGCGGTGTGCCTGAGGTTGCCTACGGGGGGCAGGGGGGCTTTGGTGATATCATTTTACACCCGGATTATGAAACCAACAATCTGGTATACATCTCCTACGCGGAGCAGGGGATGTGGGGGAAAAAAGGCGCCGCCGTCGCCCGCGCACGGTTCAATCCTGAACAGGGCAGTCCGGTGTTAGACGAGGTGGAGGTGATCTGGCGCCAGGAACCGAAAGTAACGGGGAACGGACATTACTCGCATCGCCTGGCTTTCGGTCCGGACGGCAAACTTTTCATTACCTCCGGTGAGCGGCAGAAGCAGGAACCGGCACAGGACTGGTCGCAGAATCTCGGCAAGGTCATCAGGCTTAACCCGGATGGTTCGGTCCCTGCAGACAACCCGTTTCAGGATAAGGGGGAAATTGCCAGAACCTTCTGGTCAATCGGTCATCGGAACCTGCTTGGAATCGCGTTTGATGCTGAGGGGCGATTATGGACCCATGAGATGGGACCACGGCATGGTGATGAATTAAACCTGACAGTCAGCGGTGACAATTATGGCTGGCCTGTCGTTTCCTGGGGAGATCAGTATTCAGGTGCCGACATCCCTGATCACGATACGCGGCCCGAATTCAACAGCCCTGAAGCGTACTGGGTGCCGACGATTGCTCCTTCAGGACTGGTTATCTACAATGGCAGCATGTTTCCGGAATGGCAGGGCAACGCGATTATCGGGGGCCTTGCCTCCCGAGCGCTGGTGCGGGTAAAAATAGATGGGGACAGTGCCGAGGAGGTTGAGCGCTTTGATATGGACAAACGTATCCGTGAAGTCGAGCAGGGGCCGGATGGTGCCATCTGGGTGCTGGAGGATAAGCAGGGAGGTCGTCTGCTCAGGCTTACCCCATCCAGGTGAATTGCTGCCGGTACCAGCGGTTGTGTGGAACGATTCCTATCGAACGACGAGGACTGAGCAGGGTGCGGTCTGCAGTACCCGGTTGGTTACACTGCCGACAAAAAGACCCTCCAGGTTTGTCAGCCCCCTGGAACCCATCAGGATAAGTTCACATTTTTCAATCCTGGCAATCTCTGAAATCGCCGCTCCTGCCGGTTCTTCCATCAATCGCTCTTCAACCGTCAATCCCGCATCTTTTATGCGCTGCAGAAACGGAGCAATCAGTTTTTCCGATTCGCTCATGATGCTGGAAATTTCCTCATCCCTGTACGGCTGGCCCAAAATAGTCGGGAACCTCCTGTGGCAATAGACCAGAAGGATTGCTGCATTATACTGTTTTGCATAATCAATGGCCTTGTCTACAATCAGTTCAGAGTGGTCTGAACCGTCTATTGCCACGAGTATTTTGTCTCGATTCATGGGAAATCCTCCCGATTTGAAGTACCGAACGTTGACGTCTGAATACATACCTGCTGTCAAAAAGCTCATACCTTAGAGCATAAACGGTGTCTTATCCTGGTATTTGGAGAATTTTTCATCGATTAGAGTGAATATCTTCAATATCTCTTCTTTGGTTTCCATGGTATTTCCCACGGTCTCCTGGTCAACCAGAGCAGAAAGCTGAGTAATGGCCATGTCTACTGCCGGCTTCAACTGCTCCACCCGCTCGCTCACCCGCTTTACAGCCTGCTGCTTTTCGAGTTTTCCAAGGGCCTGCTGCCATTCCTTTATTTTTCCGTCAACGAGGTCTTTGTAGGTCTGGGCATGCATGGAGTCCCTCCTCTGGTCTTCTGTTCGCGAATCAACTGCATCCCACTGCGGTTTTTGCCTGTATCTATACTATAATTCATGCTCGGGAGCTGGACCAAAATAATCTTGTTTTCTCAGACCTGGCTGATTATCTGCACCGAGAATCCGTTCAAGACATATGCAGACAAAAAAGTGCACTGCTGACTGGGTGAGCGGCAGCGGATTAGAACGATTCTAAACCGGTGTCTCCGGACAAAGATCGTGCTTCAATTTCAGGACCGCACTCACGGGGCTTGTCAGGATTTTGTTTTTGAACACGTCTGCAATAGAACCATGCGCCTGGGCCGTAGAAAACTGTGCCAGCATGATCAGATCACAGTCCCTGAGATGGCGGTCAGCAGCCTGCTGTAGTAAAGCGTTGTGACCAGCGATATCGCCTTTTCCCAGAAGATCCATGGCCTCCTCGACAAGTATTGTGGTCAACTGGGCGCGGCTGCCGAGTTGGGCGGCCTGCTCCTTGAATTCTGCTCCCATCGAGGCAACGCTCGGTCCGAAGGTTGTCAGCATGCCTATTTTTTCTCCACCCTGGAGCGCCTCTTCAAACATCGCTTCGTTGGGCTTCAGCACCGGAATGTCCAGCCTGCGTTTTACCCTGTCGATCGCTTCCCCAAAGGCCGTGCAGGTAAACAGGATCGCATCTGCATTAATGCTGTGCGCGTAATCGCCAAGCGTGACAATTCTGCGTATAATGTCATCAGCGCTGGACTGGGCCCGTTTCCGATCGACGCTCAACGAGTCATCAAGAATATTCACCAGTTCCACCTCCGGCCAGTTCTGTTCAAAGGCCTGCCAAATCGGAGCCATAGAGAAGCGAAGGGCATGAATCAGTGCGATCCGTTTTGTTGTGGTTTTTTCCATTGTTTTTTCAGTTTGGTTACAAGGAGCGAAGGTATCGAAATAGATTTTTTACTGTATAAGAGATGTGAGCATTCAGAGCAAAGTAAGAGATGTGAGCATTTAGAGCAAAGAATATTTTGATCAGACTGCAGCATGCAGCGGGATCTGGTCGCCGATGCAGGCTGCTCCGCGCTTCAGCGCCTCTTTGTTCTGTTTGCGCAGCTGGGGTGTCTTTTTCATGAAGACTTTGCCAAACGCCTTCATGACACTTGACTCCCCGACAATGGTGGTGAGTTTAAGGTAGGCGCCCAGCATCACCATGTTGGCCATCTTTACGTTGCCGCAGGCTACGGCGATCTGGTTAGCGGGAATATAGAAGGCCTGCAGGTCCTCCCTGGTGCTCTGCTGATCAACCAGGGAGCTGTTCACCAGCACCCTGCCGCCCGGCACAACCAGTGGTTCAAACTTCTGAAAGGATGGGAGGTTCATGACGATCGCGCAGTCCGCGTCATCGCTGATCAGTGGTGAGCCAATCGGTCTGTCTGATATCTTTACACAGCAGTATGCGGTTCCCCCCCGCATTTCGGGCCCATAAGACGGCAGCCAGGAAACCTCTTTGCCTTCAATCATTCCGGCATATGCAAGCAGCTGACCCAGCGACATCACTCCCTGTCCGCCGAAGCCGGCACAGATTAGATTTTGAGAGCTCATGTGATTGTCTCCACAGCTTTATACACCCCGAGGGGATAGTACGGGATCATGTTATCCTCAAGCCAGTTAAGCGCATCAACCGGACTCAAACCCCATCCTGTCGGACAGGTTGAAAGCACCTCAACCATCGTGAATCCGCGCCCTTCCTGTTGATATTCAAATGCCTTTTTGATTGTTTTACCGGCCTGGCGAACCTGCTTTGCTGAATGAACAGAGACCCTTGCAATGTAGGATGCCCCGGGAATTTCGGCGAACATTTCAGCGATTCGCAGCGGACTGCCGCAGTGGGAAGCGTCTCTTCCCTTCGGGGCGGTTGTGGTCTTCTGTCCGACCAGGGTGGTCGGGGCCATCTGCCCGCCGGTCATCCCGTATATCGCATTATTTATAAAAATGACCGTGATATTCTCGCTGCGATGGGCGGCATGAATGATCTCAGCAGTCCCGATTGAGGCCAGGTCACCATCACCCTGGTAGGTGAAGACAATCTTGTCCGGATGAACGCGTTTTACACCGGTTGCAACGGCAGGCGCACGGCCATGGGCCGATTCGATCATATCTACATTGAAATAGTTATACGAGAGTATCGAGCAGCCGACAGACGCGCAGCCGATTGTCTCGCCAAGGACATCCAGGTCCGTCAGGGCTTCAGCGACGAGACGGTGGACAATGCCGTGGGTGCAGCCGGGACAATAGTGGGTTTGTTGATCCTTCAGCCCCGCAGTTCTGGTAAACAGTTTCAGCATGTTTCACCTCTCTCCCAGGAGCTTTTTAACCTGGTCGGCAATCTCTCCGGGTGTCGGTATTACACCACCGCACCGTCCGTAAAAGCTCACCGGAAAACGCTCCTTGACCGACAGCCTGACATCATCGACTATCTGGCCGCAGTTCATTTCAACACAGAGGATGTGTCTGCAGGGGTGCGCTATTCCGGCAAATGGCTGTGCCGGGAACGGCCAGAGGGTCCTGGGCCTGATTAACCCTGCCCTGATGCCGATTTTAGCCAGGATCTCAATTGAATCTTTTACAATCCGTGAAGTGGAGCCATAGGCGACAAGAATGATTTCCGCCCCGTCGGTTCGAAAAAGCTCAAATCGATACTCCATTTCTTCAATGATCCGGTACTTTTGCTGAAGGGTTTTATTGTGCTCCTCAAGTATTTCCGGGACCAGTGACATGGTTTTGATGATGACTGGATCTCTTTTACCCCGATGGCCGGTTGCCGCCCACGTTTTGGACCGGGCGGGTTGTTTCTTTTGTTTTTTAAACTCAACCGGTTCCATCATCTGGCCAAGCATGCCGTCACTGACAATGAACACCGGGGTACGGTAGCGCTCTGCAATTCCAAAGGCTTCAGACATCATGTCCACAGACTCCTGGATGGTTGCAGGAGCAAGGGAGGGAATCCGGTAATCGCCGTTGCCGCCGCCTCTCGTCATCTGGTGGTAATCTGCCTGGCTTGGCTGTATACCGCCAATTCCAGGCCCTGCCCGCTGCACGTTAAGCACCAGGCAGGGAAGCTGTGCTGAAGCAAGCACTGAGAGTCCTTCCTGCATCAGCGCTATTCCCGGTGAGGAAGAAGACGTCATCACCCGGCCGCCTGCCGCGGAGGCACCATAAACCATGTGAATTGCCGCTACCTCACTCTCTGCCTGAAGGTACACGCCACCGTGTTTCGGCAGTTCTCTTGAGAGATATTCCGGGATCTCATTTTGGGGGGTTATCGGGTATCCGAAAAAATGTGTACAGCCGCCCCTGATCGCGGCCTCGGCAAGCGCCTCATTGCCTTTCATCAACGTTCTGGCCATATCAAGCTCCTGCATGAATGGTACGCTCAACGGTGATTGCGTAATCCGGGCACATCACAAAACAGTTGGCGCAACCGATACATTCTTCCATCCGTTCAATAATAACCGGATGATATCCGTAGACATTCAAGGTGCTTTTTGAGATTTGGAGAAGGTCAAGCGGGCAGGAAAATGTGCAGAGTCCACATCCTTTGCAACGATCAACTGCAATAGTGACAATACCTGTTATTTTTTTTGCCATCCGATACCTCCTCACGCCAGTCAGGATGTAACTCGAGCAATAGCAACACGGCATATTTTGCGACCTGATTAGTTACATCCGGCACTCCCGTCAGCTTAAACGTCATCAGGAGACACATCCTGATGCACAGGAAATACCGCTGCAGAGCCGCATATCTGCCTACGAACAACTATAATACGTATTGTGGCCCGGGTCTACACGAGAAAGTGAGGTTAGTGCGGTTTATATTGTGCAGATTGATCAGCTTGAGACCTTTTGCGGATCTCCGGGAGGTTCGATCCTGACCAGTGCGAAGATGACACCCGCCGAGAAAAAAAGCATTCCGACAAAGAGCAGCGTCGACCGCATTCCCTGATACTGGTAAAGGGCGCCTGCGATAAGGGGCGCAGCAGCGCCCATCAGGCTGCGCCAGAATGTCAGGATACCAAGCATAGTGTTCTCGACGCGTCCCTTGACCATGTCGATGATTGTCGCATTGATGAGGGAATAGTCACTCCTGATGCTGAATCCAAGGAGGATAATCAGCACGGTGAACATGGTGCCTTTGCCGAAAAAGGCGAGCGCAACCACGAGACCACTTGAGTAGAGAAGGGCGGGGACCAGGATGATTTTTCTGCCAAAACGATCGGAGAGATGGCCCATCAGCGGGCTGACGAGAAGGCCGATTGCCCACAGCAGGCCGAAATGGAAACCGATCGAACGTGAACTGAAGCCGCTGTCGTGCATGTATATGGGCAGAAATGTGACAAGAACCGCAAAACACATGCTGCGCAATCCGGCGACAATATTGACTTTCCAGATATCGGTCGTTTTCAGGATCTGATAAGAGACCTGCAGCTGCTGCAGCGGGGTTTCCCGAACAGTGTCCCCGCTGCTCCCCGGCTGATCCGTTTTTTCCTTGTAGAGCCGCTTTAAAAGCAGAAATGTCCATACTGCAACCACCAGCGGCAGGACGATATACAGTGACAGGATCTCTCGCCAGGAAAAATAAGCAAGCAGCATCCCTGTTGCTATCGGCCCTATGATGTCTCCACTGCTTCCCCCGGCACCGTGGATGGCAAAAACAGTACCCCGTTTTTCAGGAAACCTGGCACCAAGTTCGATAAGTGACGGCATGTGCCAGATGGAACTGGCTGCAGCAATAAGCAGCATGCCGACATAGAGGAAAAAATAGATTGGAGTGATGGCAATGATAAACCAGCCGCCTGCGAAAACAACGATGCACAGCGTCATTATCAGCGCCCGGTGCCGGGCATGGTAATCCGACATCATTCCACCGGGCAGGGCAATAAGACCCGAGACAATTTCCCTGGTGGTGATCAGCGCACCTATTTCAATCGGGGATACCAGAAACGTCTGCTGAATTGAGGGCAGCAGTACGGCAAAACTCTGTCCCATAAAATGAAATATCGAGTGACCGAAAAAAAAGCAGAGAATGAGCAGGGCATTTGCTTTCACGGTTTTAATTATCGTGAGCGTTAATGATGCTGGTCGAGAAAGTCGATTAACGATTTGTTAAAAACAGCGGTTTGTTCGATGTTTGACAGGTGTGCCGCCTGCGGTATGATAACAAGTTTTGAGTCGATGATGCCGTCATGCAGGGCTCTGGCTGCGGAGACAGGGCAGCCCGGGTCATCTTCACCGACCATGATCAGCGTGGGAGCTGAAATCTCGGGAAGTCGATCACAGAGATTCATGTCGCGGATCGCCTCAGCGCAGCCGACAAAGCCTTCGACATCGGTGCCGAGGATCATTTCCCGGACTTTTGCCAGCGACTCAGCACCGGTCAGGTGAAAAGGCGGAGTGAACCAGCGTTCCAGTGTTGCCTCCAGTAAGGTTTCAATGCCATGATTCCGAGCAGTCTCAATGCGCTCGTTCCAGAGAGATTTGGGCGGCATGATGCAGGCCGTATCGCAGAGGACAAGTGACCGGAGTTTATCGGGATGCGTGAGGGCAAACTGCTGGCCGGTGAACCCCCCCATGGAGAGACCGACAAAATGAACCGAGCTGATTCCGAGGGCTTCTATCAATGCGTAGACATCTTCAGAAAGAAGATCAATGCTGTAGGGTCCCGTCGTTGTTTCAGTACGGCCGTGGCCACGCTGGTCGTAGCGCAGAACCCGGTAGGTGGAGGAGAGCGCTTCCACCTGACTGTCCCACATGGAATAGTTGGACATCAGGCTGTTGCTGAACACAACCACCTGGCCGTCTTCAGGGCCTTCAAGCTGATAACCTATGTCAATATTGTTCGTTTTTATCTTGGAAACCATGCTTCGTACCTTGTTTCAAATTTAAACTGCAGTATTGATGTGAAGCTCTAGTATAGCTGCATCAGCTCCAGAGTGATCCCTTCGGGACCTCTCAAAAAAGCAATTTTCCGATCGCTCAATTCCGTCGGGCCGGTATTGATGCTGCACCCCAATCCGATCAGGCGTGAGCAGGCAGCATCGAGATCATCAACTTCAAAGCCGACGTGATCATAGCCCAGGCACGACCCTGATTCCCCGTCGGTCTGTTCGCCCTGTTTTGGCACCCGCAGGTTGACCTGCAGGTTACCGGCCATCAGAACGGCGCCGTCGGCACCGCCAAATACACGGTTTTCTTTGAAAAGAGCTCCCAGTCCTGTTGTCCAGAACTCGATCATTTTTTGCAGATCCTTACAGATGATGTGGAGATGATTAACTTTAAAGGTGTTCATGATTTGATCCTTTTCGCTGAATATACGGTTGACCTGGCTACCCAGGTGGTTTTGCAGTATCAGGAGCAATTCTCTTTTGCCATGATGAATTAAACGCTTGAGATAGTAATCACGTCAAGGTGGGAATGCACGATTTTTGTTGCTTCCGATGACTGACGACTGACAACAAATGTTTATTGGCAGAAGAGTCCAGCCAATTTAAGCATACTGCATTATGGTCATGGGAAAACGAATTCAGAAGAGTGTTGACATCAGCTATTTTATAGGATAATAAGATAATCGTATAGGATTTGGTTCGCTATCATATATGATTATGGGAATGGTGTCTGGCTATGCTCCGGGAAGGCAAAACAAAAAACCTTGTTGTCTACGACAAGCTTCGGCAGTCGATCATCAAAGGGACATTGAAGCCGGGGCAGAAGCTTGTCATGTCGAGTCTTGCCAGAGAGTTCAAGATCAGTGAAACGCCGATCCGTGAGGCCATCAGGAGACTCGAGAGCGATGGTTATGTGACTTTCACCCCCCATTCGGGAGCCGTGGTAACCAAAATCAACGACCAGGAACTCTCGGAAATCTACCTGATCCGTATCTCCCTCGAGGGGCTTGCCACCCGTCTGGCGGTTCCTTTTGTCAGCCCGATTGACATCACCTGGCTGAAGAAGAAAAATCAGGAAATGAAAGCAGCGGTAGAAAGTGGCCGCTACGAAAATCTTGCCCGGCTCAATAAAGCGTTTCACCTGCGCATCTACAGGGCGGCACCATTTCCACGCCTGTACAAGATGATAGCTGATCTCTGGGATGCATTTGAACGTTGGCCAAGTATCTTCTCCTTTGTGCCGGCGCGGGCACAAACGGCAATCCGTGAACATGAGCAGATCATCGAGGCCTTGGAGACAGCGGATATAGACAAAGCCGACATGTTGATGAAAGAGCAGAAAAAGAAAAGCCTGGAGGCGCTGCAGAGCTATATGGTTCAACTCAAAACCGGTTCGCCGGAGATGCTGGAACAAGTTTGGCAGAAGCAGGCTGAGCGCTGAGTAAATCAGAGCCTTTCAGGCAAAAACGCGGAGGATAACAAAGTATGGATCTGGGAATAGCAGGAAAAAAAGGAATCGTTGGCGGAGCAAGTTCCGGCCTTGGCAGGGCGTGTGCGATGGCACTGGCCCGGGAAGGTGTTGAGCTGGTGATCGTCGCCCGTACCGAGGAAAATATCAGAAAAGCCGCGGAGGAAATCAACGCTGCCACGGGCACAAAGGTTACTGCTGTCGCCGCCGATATCAACAGCGACGAGGGCAGGGCTGCCGTGCTGCAGGCCTGCCCGGAACCGGATATCATTGTTAATAATTCAGGCGGCCCGCCGACCGGAAATTTTCGCGACTGGGACCGCCAGGCATGGACTGATGCAATAAACAATAACATGCTCGGTGCGGTTTTCATGATCAAAGAGACGGTAGACGGCATGATCGCCAGGAAATTCGGGCGAATCGTCAACATCACTTCCAGTGCCGTGAAGGCGCCGATCAGCATACTCGGGCTGTCAAACAGCGCCCGCGCCGGGTTGACCGGTTTTGTGGCCGGAACCTCCCGGGAGGTTGCCAAGCACAACGTGACAATAAATAATCTGCTCCCCGGTGATTTTGAAACCGAGCGGCATACAGCAAACACCAAGGCACTGGCAAAGGTCCAGGGACGGACCTATGAAGAAATGAAGGCAATCAGAACTGCAGCGGTTGCCGCCGGCCGGTTTGGCGATCCCGCCGAACTCGGAGAACTCTGCGCGTTTCTCTGCAGTGACCAGGCCGGATTCATCACTGGCCAGAACCTGTTGATTGATGGGGGCAAATATCCCGGGACATTTTGATCTCGTTTCTGGGTTGCAGCCGCTGGGACTCTGGTGGACAAAGGCCGGACTGGCCAGTAACCAAAAGACAGGAGGAACGTGAAAGTAGTTTTAATGTAATTTTAACAGGAGTTTTCAGGATTTCCGCTTTCTCAGGAGAATGCGGAAGTTGACAAGTTAACCTCACACAAACTCTAAAATCGCAGGAGGTACAGAATGAAAGTTCTCACGAAAAGAATTTCAGTAATGTTTGCTGCCGTGCTCGTTGTTCTCAGCATCAGCTTCAATGTGCAGGCCGCTGACAAGATCAGGATCGCACTCGGCGACGTAGCGTCGGTTGAGACCCTCTGCTTTCTCGTTGCCCTCGATCGGGCCAAAGATCGGGGTCTGGATTACGAGATGACCGCCTTTGCCAAAGAGCAGCTGGCAATCCAGGCGGTAATTGGCGGCCAGATGGATCTCGCCATCGGTACTCCCTACTCGATCATCCAGAAAAGCAAAGTCTCGCTGCGAAACATTTTTCAGTTGAGCAAACTGGTTTTCTACCCTGTCGTTGCCAACAAGTACAAGACCTGGCAGGACCTCAACGGTGAACCGTTCACCTTTCATGCCCGTGGTACCGGTACCGAGGCAATCGGCGATATCATCATCAAGCGCGAAGGCATCGAGCTTGGGCAGCGCAGCTATGTACCGGGTTCTGAGAACCGGATCATTGCGATGATGAAAGGCCAGATAGACGCGACGATCGTCGATCTCTCCAACAAGAACATCCTGATGGAGAAGGCTGGTGATAAGTTTCACGTATTGCCGGGTGTCGATGATCCCGCAAGTGATGAAGTCCTGTTTGGCGAACTTGCCTGGATGCAGGCAAATGAAGAAAGCGTGGCAATCCTTGTCGAGGAACTGCTCAGAACCTGGCGTGAGATGTCCAAGGATCCATCGATTATGGAGCAGGAACGTGCCAAGCGTAATCTGCTCGCCGATCTTCCCAAAGAGCTCCTGACTGATGTTGATGCCTATTACAAGGAAGCCGTGGACGGCGGACTTTATGATCCCAATGGCGGTGGCGTTGAAGCCGCTAAAGCCGACTTCGAATTTTATGTAGCCGCAGGCCAGATGGATGGCCCCGCGGACAGCCTCAAAGTCGAGGACTACTGGTATCTGGCGCCGCTGGATGCCGCTAAAGCGAAGCTAGGAAACTAACGTCAACTATCCATTTGGCTGCCCATGGAACAATCTCTGTGGGCAGTCGAGTGGAGTATTGAGTCAGATCTCTACGGCAGCAAGGAACAGCCATGTACACCTTTATTACGCATCCATTAACCCTGCGATTATTATCTGTGCTGATCGCGGCAGGTTTCTGGGAATATCTCGGGCGCATTCCAATCAGTCCGGCATTCCCGACATTTTTACAGACGATGTCAGCTCTTGGCGGCATGCTGGTTGACGGATCCATGGTTTCCGTCTATCCGGCTACATTTCAGCCGCTGTTGATCGGGTTGATTATTTCATCCGTTTTCGGTATTTTTTGTGGCGTCCTGATGGGGCTGAACGTGAAAGCAGAATGGTTTGGCGCTCCACTCTTTATCGTCCTGCAGTCTGCGCCGCTGGCTGCGTTGATCCCGCTTCTCACCTTTGCCTACGGAATCGGTCTCACCTCAAAGATATTGACGGTCTGCATCATGGCGACCCCGGTTATCGTCCTAAACGCCTATAGCGCTGTACGTCATACGCCGACGTCAATGATCGAGATGGGTCAGTCCTACCTCGGCAGCAATCTGCAGATCATCATGAAGATCATTATTCCCGCCGCTAGCCCGGTAATCTACGCGGGCCTGAGGCTGGGCGCGGCAATGGGGTTCATCGGGGCCATTCTTGCGGAACTGCTGATCACCCCGACCGGTATCGGTGATTTGATCACCTATAATCAGTCGATTGCCGAGTACGATAAGATGTATGCGGCCATTTTTTCAATCATGGCCTTTGCGGTACTTTTCATCGAAATTCTAGAACGAACTGAATACATGTTTTTCAGACCAGACAAGAGGGTAACCCAATGAGTGCTCTAGCAGAAGCTGTTCCTGTTGAAAATCCCGAGATCGCTGTATCGGTAAATGATGTCACCAAGATTTACCCCGGAGGAGTTGAGGCGTTAAACGACATGACGATACAGTTTCCCAAGGGTGAGCTCACCTCACTGCTGGGTCCCTCCGGTTGTGGGAAAACAACGTTATTAAAGATCATAGCAGGATTGCTGAAACCCACTTCCGGCACGGTTACCGTCAACGGTATACCGGTAACGGGCCCCGGCAAGGAGCGCGCCTTTGTCTTTCAGGATTTTGCCCTGATGC
>CBDUGK010000096.1:0-14698 GCA_965366875.1 uncultured Desulfobulbaceae bacterium
CGGGTACGCTGGTATGAGATCATCAGCAATATGATCGCTGACGGAGTCGATGTCTTTATCGAAGCCGGACCGAAGACGGTTTTGAAAGGCATGATGCGTAAAATCGTTCCAAAGGGTGCCCAGGTGACAGCGCTTCAGTTTGATACCCCGGAATCTCTTCACAAATGTTGTGAAACGCTCGGCTTTTGCTGATCGTGTAATAACGCAGGAAAGGAATTTTCGAGCAGAGCTGACCAGTTCGATTTGAGCCGGTGTTTGGCCACGGTTAAATGAATTAAAAACGGGGGTAATCACACATGGTTGATGATAAAAGCGAACTTCTCAGGGCGTTGCAGCTGGACAAAGATGGTGACTGGGATGGTGCCCATCTCATTGCCCAGGCTGTTATGTCGAGAAACGGTTCACGCGTCCATGCCTATCTGCACCGAGAGGAAGGAGATCTCGGCAATGCTTCGTATTGGTATAGTCGAGCTGATTGCCCCATGCCGCAGATGGGGCTTGAGCAGGAGTGGCAGCAACTGGTCGATGAATTATCAGCCGATTCATAAGCTCTCTATTATTTTGATTCCCGCTAAAATATGAAAATCGTAAAGAAATGCTTCAGCTGTAAATTCTATCGACCGCAGGATGAGTTCACCGGCCGTTGCCGGGTCGATAAGGATACGCTTGATCATAGAGATTATCCGCTCATGGAACATCAGGATCTCTGTGAGCGCTGGGTAAACAGCGGTCAGCAATATTACATACGGGTTGGCTGGTTGAAAAACGTACTGGCGAAAAAGCAGGAACCGGATAATACGTAATAGTGGGTGAGGCGTCCAGGTGTTTACCAGTGTCTTCAATGATGTGCTTGGTCCGGTCATGCGTGGACCATCGAGCTCCCACACCGCAGGTTCATATCACATTGCTGCGGTTGTGCGTCAGCTGCTCGATGATGAGCCCGCGAGGGTAAAGATCAGTTTTGACCCGGATGGTTCCTACGGTGGCACGTACCGGCAGCAGGGTGTCGACCAGGCCTTTGCCACCGGCTTGATGGGCTGGAGGCAGACTGACGAAATTTTTACCAAAGCACTGAAAACCGCCGAACAGCAGGGGGTACGCTTTGACTTCGAGCTGGTACCACTCCCCCAGGCTGATCACCCGAATTTTGCGCTCATCGAGGTGGAAGGGTGCCGCGGGCAGACAATCAAAGTTGACGCCAAATCGGTCGGTGGCGGAACCTTCAGGATAACAGCAATAGACGGTATCGATGTTCTTCTTGACGGAAAAAGCTTTGAAACATTGCTGACTATTCCCGAAGGTGCCGGTTCAGAAATGAGCCGGTTTGTGCAGGAGCGTTTTCCCGGTGTCGTTATCGGCAGCTCATCCTCCGGCACCTCCCCGGTCATTTTCCAGCTCTCCTCACCCCTGCCGCTTGCCGTTGATGAATTTTCCGGACGAATTGCTGCAGAACATATCAGACAGGTTGAGCCGGTTTACTTCACCCAGAAAAACACGGCGCCGTTTTCTTCGGCGGCTGAAATGGTCAGGTTTTCAGAAGACAACGGCTGCACCCTTGGAGAGAGTGTTCTTCAATACGAAAAAACCATCCTTGGCATGAGCGAAAAGGATGCTATCGACGAGATGGTGCGCCGCCTCCGGGTCATGAAAACATCTGTTGCCCAGGGGCTGGACAGCAAACGGGTCGATATGCAGCTTATCGAAGCCATGGCGGACACGATCATGGACAACGTCAGGGCCCGGCGGGTTGCAATCGGCGGCCTGCATGCCCGGGCCTCTGCCGCAGCAATGGCGGCAATGCATACCTGCAACAGCCGCGGGGTCGTCTGTGCGGCGCCGACCGGCGGGGCGGCGGGAACCATCCCGGGAATCCTGTTTGCACTTGAGGAAGAATATGACCTCTCGGAGCGCCAGCTGGCGCTGATGCTCTTTGCTGCAGGGGGGATCGGTCTGATTCTCGCCATCCGTGGAACCTTCGCAGCTGAAGTTGCCGGTTGCCAGGTCGAGATCGGTGCCGCCGGGGCCATGGGGGCAGCTGCAGTTGTTGAATTTGCAGGAGGAACGGCGGGGCAGGCGTGTGATGCAGCCGCTGTTTCTTTCCAGAACACCATGGGGCTGGTCTGCGATCTCGTCCAGGGTATGTGCGAGGTTCCATGCCACAGCCGAAACGGTGTTGCCGCCTCGAGTGCCTTTACCACTGCGGATATGGTCCTCGGCGGTTATGTCAATCATGTTAATTTGGACGAAACGATCGATGCTGTCTATTCCTGCGGCAGGATGCTGCCGCCGGAACTGAGATGCACAGCGCGAGGCGGGCTGGCACTAGCACCGTCGGCACGATCATTGAAGAAAACCATGCTGAGAATGCATCGCTGATGGTGGTGCTTCAGAATTAATCAACCAGAAGGCAGTATAGAGCACCCATGAATACCATACGTGTTTTGTCAGCAGAGCAGATCAGGGAAGCGGTCAGCATGAAAGATATCATCGAGGCCGTTGAAAGGGCATTCATTGAACTGTCAACCGGTCATCCGGAAATGCCGATTCGTTCTCATATCAGGATTGCAGAACCCCAGGGCACCGCACTTTTCATGCCCAGTTACATGAAACCCGCCGGGATGATCGGGATTAAAACCGTCACCCTTTTTGAAGACAACCGGTCAGCAGGAATTCCCTATATCCAGGGAATGGTCAGCCTCTTTGACGGAAAAAACGGCAGTCCACGGGCCGTGCTTGACGGTACGACCATTACCGCACTCCGTACCGGGGCAGCCTCAGGTCTTGCCAGCCGGCTTCTTGCCCGGGATACGAGCGCAACCTGCGCAATCTTTGGTGCAGGAGTGCAGGGAAGGACACAGTTGGAAGCGGTTTGTTCGGTACGTGAGATCAGGCAGGCTTTTATCTTTGACCCATCGCCGGCGGCATCCCGGAAATTCGCTGAAGAGATGGCTGAAATGCTGAACATCAGGGTGGACGTGGCCGCGTCCCCGGCAGAAACAATCAGGGAAGCAGATGTCATCTGTTGCGCCAGCAATGCTGAAACGCCGGTTTTTGCTGACCGGGACCTCAAACCCGGGGTGCACATAAACGCGGTTGGTTCCTATAAGCCGCATGTTCAGGAAATCCCTGGAGAAACGGTTGTGCGCTCGAGCCTCTATGTTGACCACCGAATCTCTGCTCTTGAAGAAACCGGTGACCTTATTATTCCGATAAACAGCGGGCTGATCACTGAGGACCATATTCTTGCAGAGATCGGTGAAGTCGCTGCCGGAACAGTACCGGCAAGAAGATCCGATCAAGAAATTACCCTTTTCAAGTCAGTCGGTGTCGCCGTCCAGGATCTTGCCGCCGCCACCGTTGTCTTCAAGCGAGCCGAAAATCTGGGCATAGGTACGGTTGTACAACTGTAACCGGCCAGATTGTCTGTGAGCTGCCCGGGGGCTGCAAACGAAGCGTTGGGCTGCTAGCTCCTTTCCCCTGCCGCACCGCCGAATCGTTCCTGGAACAGGATGGATCCGACAATGATAAAAAGCCCGATGAATGTGGTCGGATGAATCGTCTCTCCAATGACGATCCTGAGGAAAAGCAGCGACAGGAACGGGGCAATATAAACAAGGTTGCCGATTCGCGCTGCCGAACTGCTCAGCTGCAGGGCACTCAGCCAGAGTACAAAGGTGATTCCCATTTCAAACAGGCCGATATAGACAAGCGGCAGGAACGCTTTTGCTTCGGGTATGGCGACAGGTCCGAGCAGCGGGGCAAACAGGGTCGTGTAGAGAAGCCCGAAGCAAAATCCCCAGAACAGCTTGATCACCGGATCGCTCCGTTCCTTTGCATTTACGAGCCAGAACGATGCCCAGATGATTGTTGAAGAAAACGCCAGGATCAGCCCTGTTTTGCTGACACCCTCAAAATCTGCCAGACTCCCCTTCGTGGCGATGATCAGTGCTCCTGAAAAACTGACGATAACGGCGAGAATCTGTACCCGGTTCAGTTTCTGCTTCAGTATCGGGACGGAAAGAAGCGTCAGGGCAAATGGCCAGCCGTAATTGATCGACATGGCAATCTGGCCGGGAAGCAGCGAATAGGCTTCAAAAAGGATCGTGTAATAGAGGAAGGGGTTAAGCAGTCCGAGCAGTGCCAGCCGGCTTACCTGCTGCCAGCTCAGTTTGAAGAGCAGACCGGCCTTGCCCTGGATAAGGACAACAATAAAGAGTGCCAGGCATGAAAAAAGAACCGAGTAGAAGAGCAGCGTATACGGTTCGACAGAGCGAAGAGCAATTTTGAAAGCTGAGGCCGATGTTCCCCAGAACGTTACGGCCAGAAGCGTCAGCAGATATGCTTTCGACTGGTTGTGCATGGACTGTCGTTCTGGTTCTCGGAGCTGTTTGAGGATCGTGCGGGATTTAGTCGCCGAGGTATGCTTTGACAATGCTCTCGTCCTGCTGCAATGTCTGGGCATCACCTTTTATAACAATTTCACCGGTTTCAATCACGTAGCCGTGATCTGCAAGTTTCAATGCGACTTTTGCATTCTGCTCGACAAGCAGGATCGTTACGCCTTCCTCGTTCAGTCGAACGATAATTCTCATGATTTCCTGAACCAGAAAAGGAGCAAGCCCCATTGACGGTTCGTCAAGGAGCAGGAGTTCAGGATTGGTCATCATTGAACGGCCGATGGCGAGCATCTGCTGCTCGCCTCCCGAGAGGAACGCGGAATCGCGATTTCTACGCTTTTCAAGAAGCGGAAAGATGTCGAAAACATGTTTCATCCTTCGCCTCCGCTCACTTTCATCTTTGAGTGTAAAAGAGCCGAGTTCGAGGTTCTCGACAATTGTCATACCTTTAAATATTTTCCGGCCCTCGGGAACATGGATAAGGCCCATCTGGACGATCTCGTGGGCAGGTTTGCGGGTGATATCTTCACCCCTGTAAAGAATTGTTCCGGAGGTAGCTCGAATAAGACCTGATATGGTCCTCAGGGTAGTGCTCTTGCCGGCGCCGTTGGCCCCCAGCAGCGTTACAATTTCGCCTTTCTGGACAGACAGAGAAATACCGCGAAGCGCATGAATCTTGCCATAGTGTGTTTCAAGGTCGGAAATTTCAAGAATGTTCTCGCTCATGCCATTTCGTCCTCTTCTTTACCAAGATAGGCCTCGATTACTTTCGGGTTATTCTGTACTTCCGCCGCATTTCCCTCGGCAATTTTCTGTCCATAGTCGATTACGGTTATTTTTTCAGATACCTTCATGACCAGTCCCATGTCATGTTCGATCAGGAGAATAGTGATGTCGAGTTCATCGCGAATGCGCTTGATGAGTTTGATCAATTGCTGCTTTTCATCATAATTGAGTCCTGCTGCCGGCTCGTCGAGCAGCAGGATCTTCGGCTTTGTCGCCAGTGCCCGGGCCCATTCAACCCGTCTCTGGTGACCATAAGAGAGATTGGCGGCAGTGCGGTCCTTCTCGTGGAGAATTCCAACAAAATCGAGACACTCTTCACAGAAAGCGTTTATTTCGGCTTCTTCCCGCTGCTGGGACGGCGTTCGCAATACTGAACTGAGCGGCCCGGATGAACTGCGGCAGTGCATGCCGGACATGACATTTTCTATTACCGTCATGCTTTTAAACAGCCTGAGATTCTGAAATGTCCTGGCCATGCCCCGCTGGGTAATTTTATGGGGTTTTTTCCTGGTGATTATCCGCTCTTCGAAAAAGATGTCACCGCCCGTCGGCCGGTAAAAACCGGTGAGACAGTTGAAAACTGACGTTTTGCCGGCGCCGTTGGGTCCGATGAGGCTGTCAATGGAGCCGGTCTCAACAGAAAAAGAAAGATCATCGAGAACCTGCAGGCCGGCAAAGCTGAGATCGAGATTTTTGACTTCGAGTAATGCCATAAAATGTCTTGTGTCCCTCTGTTGGATGCAGCGCTTACGTTTTCTTTGCAGGCCAGATGCCCTCGGGGCGATAGAGCATGATGATGAGCATCACGATGGCAAAAACCAGGATGCGCGTGGAGCCCAGTTCCCGGAAGACTTCGGGGAAGAGCACGAGGGCAAAGGCGCCGATAATAACACCTGGAATCTTGCCCATTCCACCGAGCACGACGCCAAGAAGGATAAGGACAGACTGCTGGAACTGGAAGGTTTCAGGCGAAATTGCTGACATTTTGGCGGCAAAGAAACTGCCGGCAACGCCACCGAAGATCGCGCCGATAACATATGCATATAATTTAACCGCAACCCGGTTGATCCCCATTGCCTCTGCGGCGTCTTCGTCCTCTCGAACGTATTGCCAGGCACGGCCCATCCGGGAGTGCTGCAGTCGGTAGCTGACAAACCCGGCGATGATCGCCAGAATGAGGAATACGTAGTAGAAATGGATTATCTGGGTGAGTTGAAAACCGAAGATGCTTGGCCTTTCAATGCCGATGAGTCCGCTGGCTCCCCCGGTGATTTCAAGGTTTCGGGCAATTATCCTGACAATTTCTCCAAACCCCAATGTTACAATGGCAAGATAATCACTGCGCAGTCTCAGGGTCGGACCACCGATGATACATCCCGAACAGGCCGAAAAAAGAACGGCAAAGGGGATCGTCAGCCAGAAGTTGACCCCGAATTCGGAGGTGAGGATACCGGTTGTGTATGCTCCAACTGCAAAAAAGGCGGCATAACCGAGGTCAAGCAGCCCCGCATAGCCGACAACGATATTGAGGCCCAGGCAGAGAATAACATAGAACCAGATGTTGGTTACAACTTCGAGTTCATAGTTTCCGGCTATCAGCGGGAAAAACATGGCGATGGCAGCCAGGCTCAGAAGGACGACCAGACGATTTTTCTGGTCCTGGAGCCAATCAAACAGGCTGGCCGCGGTGAGCTTGATACGATTTATGCCTGCGGGGCTGGTGGGTTTCTGTCCCATGGGTTACATCCGTTCTATTTCTGTTCTACCGAGTATACCGGTTGGTTTGAATACCAGCAGCAGGATGAGTATGCCGAATGAGAAGACATCCTTCCACTCGGTACCGATAAACGGGATCTGGGTTCCGAAAGACTCGAGGAGCCCCAGGAGCAGCCCTCCGAGCATGGCGCCGGGAATCGAGCCAATTCCGCCGATAACGGCTGCTGTAAAGGCCTTCAGGCCGATGACAAAACCCATGAAAAAGTGAATGCTGCCATAATAGGTGCCCGCCATAATACCTGCAGCAGCGGCAAGAGAGGTGCCGATAAAAAAAGTCAGGGCAATGATCCTGTTGACATTTATTCCCATCAGCCGGCAGGCGTCCTGGTCGATGGCAATAGCACGCATTGCCTTTCCATAAAGGGTCTTATGGACAAAGGTGTAAAGAATAATCATCAGAACAAGAGAAGCTCCGACCAGTATCATCTGGGTATTGGTAATGAAAACAGTGCCCAGTTCCAGGCCGTCAAATCCAAGATCAGTGGGAAAGGCCAGATATTGTCCATCGGTAAAGGCCATGACGCCGTTGGAGAGGATCATGGAAACCGCCAGGGCGGTAATCAGGATCGAAAGCCTGGGTGCGGACAGCATCGGTACGTAGGCGATCCGTTGTATCAGAACTCCAAACAGGCCGACGGCAATCATACTGAGAATCATGCTGCAGACGATACCTGCCCAGCTGCTGCCAATAAAAGTGCTGAGGAACGATAAAATCACGAAACCGACAAAAGCACCGATCATGTAGAGATCGCCGTGGGCAAAGTTCAGCAGTTTTATGATGCCGTATACCATGGTGTATCCGAGGGCTACGAGTGCATAAAACGACCCGAGTATCAGTCCGTTTGCAAGCTGCTGTAACAGGATGTCCTGGATTGACATAATAGATAACGTATGAAAAGGTGAGCGTTATAATCGTACAGCCCGGTCAGAGCTGAAAAGCCGGGCTGTACGATTATTTCAGGCTGAAGCGGGCCTTATTGATGAAGCGCCCACTTGCCATCTTTTGCTACAAGAATGACAAAGTTACTTCTGGCAAGCGTGTTCTGTTCGGTGAAGGAAATGGGTCCGGCAATACCGGTAAAGTCCTTGGTTTCGGCAAGCGCCTTAATAATGGCAGCTTTGTCTGTTGAACCTGCCCGGGTAATGGCGTCTGCCATCAGCTTCATTCCATCATAGGAAAGAGCGGCGTAGGCATCAGGATCCTGGTTGTAAGCTGCCTTGTAGTTGGCATGAAAATCTTTTGCGGCCGGCAGATACTCGACGGTCGGGTTGGAAAAACAATAGACGCCTTCGGCTGCCTGGCCGGCAATTTCAAGAAGTTTCGGTGAGTTTGAGCCGTCACCAACAGCAATAAGGTCGCGGTATCCTCCTTGTCGGAGCTGTTTGATGACCATGGCGCCATCGGCATAGTATGCTGTCCAGAACACGGCATCAGGAGCATTTGACTTGATACGGGTAACGAGCGCTGACTGGTCCTGTTCTCCCTTGTTTACAACCTCATAGGCGACAACTTCCTTTCCCATGGACTCCCATTTTTCCCGGGTCAGCTTGGCAAGGTCCTCCGAGTAACCGTCGCCCTGGTGAATGATCGCCAGTTTATTGATGCCTTTTTCTTCAAACAGGCTGATTGCTGTTTTAACCTGATCAAAACCGGTGGAGTTGATCTGGAAGGCATTGCCCATGTTGACATCGATCAGTTTTGTGGAGTTTGCAGCCGGGATAACCATCGGGATGTTGGCATCGCCGTAGATCTTCATGGTTGGAAGCGTTGCTCCCGAGCAGTAGCCGCCGACAACTGCGGCAACTTCGGCCGAGACAAGCTTGGTGGCTGCGGCGGTTGCCTGCTGCGGGTCACAGGCTGCGTCACCGGTCATGGTGACAACGTTCATGCCGAGGACCCCACCGGCCTTATTAATCTCGGCAGCGGCCAGGTTAATGGCATTTTCCATATCTTTACCGTAGGTGGCTTCAGACCCGGTCGTTGGTACCATGATGCCGATTTTCAGATCAGCAGCGGTTGCCACCTGGCCCATCAGCATCATTCCGGCAAGGGTGCTGCCCAAAACAGTAGAAAATAATGATTTATTCACAGCTTTTTCCTCCATATAACTCAGTTGACTACAATAGAGCCTGTATTCTCTTTGAACAGTCAAGAAAGATACAGGTCGCCTCCTGATAATGGCGGGAAAAAGAACATTTCCGTGGCCATTATCTTCGTGAACCTATTTTTACCGCGCAGCCGCAGAACAGAGCGGCAGCTGCGGTGTTGCTGGGAAAAAGTATTTTCAAGCTGTTGAAAATCTCTGGATAAAAATTCTAACAGCTTGATTGTCTCATGGTAAGTACGAAAGAGCTGATTGCTAAGCCGTTAGAGTTATAAAAAAAACGATATTTGTCAAGCATCAGCTGAGAATATTACATCTTCAAAGCAATGTATAATCAGAGATTTCAGGAGGGCGTGATCCCTGCTGAAGACATTATCAGAAAGAAGCGCTGCCTGCTTTCAAAATCACCGACCGGCTCTTTTTTCTGATAAATGCAAGCCGTTCTGCCAGATATCCCTCGGAGGGCGGGAGTACATCATCCAGACCATATTTTTTCCCAAGAAGTGCATAGGTGGCAACCCCGAGACGATGGTAGGGGAGAAGCTCGATTTCCTGAACTTTTTCCAGTGATTCACCGATCAGAAGAATTTTCTCGAGGTTCTCGTCGTCGTCATTGATTCCCGGAATCAGCGGAATCCGGAGGTGCAGCGCAAAGGGCAGAGTGCTTTTGTCAAGTTGGGCAAGGTGGGTGATAATCGTCTCATTACCGACACCGGTGAGCTCTCTGTGCTTTTTGCTGTCGTGATGCTTGAGGTCGACGTAGATGGTGTTCAGGAACGGCAGTGATTTTTCTATACGCTGCCACGGAGCCAGCAGGCTTGTTTCAACAGCGGTATTAATCCCCCGTTGGCGGCATTCTTCCAGGATGGAGCAGGTGAAGGCTGCTTGAGTGAAACATTCGCCACCGCTTATGGTGACGCCTCCGCCTGAGTGAAAAAAGAAAATTTCATCTTTGCTTATCTCCTCAACCACCTGGGAGACCGTCATAATCCTGCCATACCCTTTGTGCGCGGAATGGGGACAGACGTCAACGCAGCGAAAGCAGGTGATGCACAGCTCTGTATCGGTAACCGCTTTTCCATCAACTAACGAGAGTGCCCCGTTCGGGCAATTGCTGATGCAGGTGGAGCAGCCGACGCAGCGCTCGGTGTTATGTCCCTTCTCGGGAAGAGCGTGCTGGGATTCAGGAGTTGAGCACCAGGCGCAGGAGAGGGGGCAGCCTTTCAGAAACACTACCGTGCGGAGCCCGGGACCATCATGAACAGATGTTTTTTCTATGCGCAGAACCACACCTGTGGCGTCACGTGTCATTCACTTAGCCTACTGAAATCCCCTGCTGCACTGTCCTGCCGATAATCTCGTCCTGAACGTCTTTGCCAAGTTCAACAAAATAGGCGGTGTAGCCTGCGACCCTGACCAGCAGTCCGCGATAGTCATCGGGGTACTGCTGGGCCAGAAGCAGCTTTTCCTGGTCTACCACATTAAACTGAACATGGTAAACGCCGAGGCTGCACATGGATTTGAGCAGAGCCATCATCTGTTGAATACCGTTCTCCTCGTTCAGCAGGGATGGTTCAACCTTGAGGTTCAACAGTGTTCCCTGAACAAACCGGTCATGGGGGATGTTGGCAACCGATTTCAAAACCGAGCCGGGACCGCTGAAATCGGTACCGCCTGACGGACTTACTCCGTCGGCAAGCGCTTTCCAGGCTTTTTTCCCAGAAGGCAGGGCGCCGACTTCAAGACCGAACGGCGTGTTACCTGAAACGGGGAGGATTCCGGGAGTCATCTTGCCGAATTTTGAATGGTATTTTTCAATTTCGTCTGCAAAGAAGGTGAATATATCGCCGGCAATAGTATCGACAAGGGGGTCGTCGTTGCCGTACTTGGGTGCTGATTTGCAGAGCTTCAGGATATCGTCGAAACCGATAAAATCATGTTCAATGGCGTCAAGGAGCTGACTCATGGTGAGTTGCCGGGTATCGAAAACAAGATGTTTGACCGCGGCAATGGAATTTATCAGATCGGCGACACCAATGAGAATAATGCCGTTGCCGCTGTTGTATTTGGCACCGCCCCAGGCATAATCGCTGGCCTTGTCAATACATTCCCTGAACGTCAGCGAGAGGGCCGGCGACGGCCTGTTCATGCAGACCTCGTCAATCACGTGGCTGCCCTTGACCACGGCACGGGTGACATAGGCAAACTGCTTCTGCACGGCTTCAAGAAATGTCTTGAAATCCAAGAACCCCTCGGGATCTCCTGTCCTGACCGAGACATATTCATTGCTTTTCCTGCATTTGCCGTCCAGCAGGGCAAATTCGACAATCGATCCAAGGTTTATATCGGCAAGGGCCGTATAGTGACGGAGCCTTCCTTCAAGGTTTGTTTCCACACAGCCGCAGGGGTTCCAGTTGAACGCTTCCTTGAGTGGAATTCCCTTGTTCATCAGCATGCGAATGCCGATGTCGTCGTTGTGAAAGGCCGGGAATCCGGTGCCAAGGGCAATCAGCTCAACAACCTTGCGCAGAAACCTGTTCGGATTTTTGGCAAGGCTGTAGCGCACGGACAGGGAAGGCTGGTAGAGCTGGACATCCATGGTTGCCTGGATGATCATGTAGGAAAGCTCATTCACCGCATCTCTGCCGGTCTCGTCAACCCCGCCGACACAGACATTTTGAAACATCGGGTAGCCTGCGGCAAATTCTGCAGTTACCGCGTCCTGGAAAAGACAGGGCTCGCTGAACTTGATCCACAGACAGTCGAGCAGCTCCTGCGCGGCTTCTCTAGTCAGGGCCCCGGATTCGAGGTCCTTTGTGAAATAGGGATAGAGGTACTGGTCCATTCTGCCGGGATTGTAGCTGGCGGCATTCTGTTCCATGAAGATGCATATCTGATAAAAATAGAGGGCCTGGAGCGCCTCTTTAAAGGTCCGTGCAGGATATTGGCAAAGGTGAGCGCAGGTTTCGGCAATCTCGAGCAGCTCTTTTTTTCTGCTGCTGTCTTTTTCATCTGCTGCGAGCCGGGCAGCTTCATCGCCGTAGCGTCCGGCAAGAATTTTCATGCCATCAACGACAATCAGCAGCGATTTGAGATAGTAGTCTTTTTCATAATCTCCCGGCACCGTTAAATCCAGTAAAGCTCTTCTGGCTTTGACGGTTGCTTCAATCCCGCCAAGGCCTTCTTTAAGGAGCCATTCATAACCCGCTGTTGTTTCACCGAAGCCGCGAACCGCTTTGCGGTTGATATAAATAACGCCGTTGTCGCGGAGCTGCCGGGTATCATCGGGGATCTGCGCCAGCCATTCTTCAAAATTGGAACGGCCTTTCCAGTACGGTCTTATTTCCTGCTCAAAGATTTCCCGGTCTTCGCTTCTGAGGTGAAAAGGATCATATGATCGGGTGGAGATGGTATCGAGTTCATCACCGAGAACCGACCAGCAGGTATCGGCGCAGAGGATGCCTCCGCGTATTTTACTGCCGGGGCAGCCGACGATGAGTTCATGTTCCGCAATTGATACGTCTTTGAGCAGACACTGCTTGCGGAATCCCTTGGCTTTTCTAACGACGAGCGGTTCTCCTTCGTTTTCCCGGAAACTCTCGGTCAGAATCCTGGCATTTTCAAGATCCATCTCCGGCCGCGCAGAAACAACCCGTTCTTTTAAACGGTTAATGCGCTCCATGTAAACGGGCTCGTGATCAGGTTTCACAGGCCTTGCTGTCATCATTGTTTTCATTGTCGTCACACTGCGGGTTCACTCTTAAAATAATGACAATCTCGTAAAAACAGAGTCGATGGCTAAGTAAAATGCTTCATATGCGAGGCGCGCAAAATTTCGATCATCTCGGCGTACTCCAGTACGTCGTGACGATAGAAATTTTGCAGTAACGAAGCAGATGGAGCGATTTTACGACGCCATCAATAATGATAGTTGTTATCGACTGTAACCTAACACTCTTTATGCAAATATAATACTTTTTTCTATCAATCGGGATGAGGCTTGTCTGTGGCTTATTTTTATTTCAATGAACGATTTATGGAATCTGGTCGAATTCTGAATTTATTGATTGATAGATGAGAAGTAGTTCAGAAAGCGGGAGTAATTGGAGAGAATCTCAGACAGATCATTTCAGCAGCGCTGCTGGTAAAGCATTCGCTCCTATAGCGGTATCAATGGGCGGTACTTGCCTCAGGCGTCATTCTGCCAGGCCCTGACACAATTTCTGCCATCGTTTTTCGCCGCGTATACAGCCTTGTCGGAGGCTCTGAGAAGGTCGTCTGCCTTTTTCATCTTTTCATCTCTGACGGCAACACCGATGCTGACAGAGCCATACCAGAATCCGGCGCCGGCGATAACCTTTAGTTTGGCGACCTTTGTCCGAGTCTGTTCAGCAATATGCTGCGCTCCTTTCAAAGAGGTCTGCGGACAGATAACCAGAAATTCATCTCCTCCGAGCCGACAGACAATATCGTCACTGCGCACGGAATGAAGCAGCTCAATGGAGAGTCGCTGAAGGACACGGTCCCCTGCAGCATGGCCGTAGGTATCATTGATGGATTTAAAGCCGTCGGCATCAATCATGAGGCATGCCAAGGGCTTGTCATTTGCCACTGATTCGACCCAGAGCAACTGCAGCTGGCGCATTGCAAATCGTCTGTTGGGCAGATCGGTGAGGTGATCGGTGATAGAGATGACCTCAAGTGCTTCATTGGCCTGGGCGAGGTCTTTTGTCCGCTCGGCAACACGACTCTCAAGGGTTCTATTCAGTTCAGTGAGCGCCTTGTTCTTCTGAGAGAGCAGGTTCAACAATCCTTTCAGGGCATCAAGGAGTGTCGCAGTAGATTCGCTTTCCGAGTAATTGATCATGGCAAGGGCTTCCGCCGGACTTTTCCCCTCTTTAATGGAGCTGATCTGGCGTGCCATGACAAGGTCAGTACCAAGAATATGGTATGCAAGCCAATGGGCCATATAGTTGAACAGGGTCAAACAATCTTCCTGAA
The DNA here is from genome assembly GCA_965366875.1 of uncultured Desulfobulbaceae bacterium. Taxonomy (GTDB): domain Bacteria; phylum Desulfobacterota; class Desulfobulbia; order Desulfobulbales; family Desulfocapsaceae; genus MADRE3. The sequence continues at coordinate 14,066 of CBDUGK010000096.1, forward strand.
TGTTCATATGCGTCGTTTCAGAAAGATGAGTGATATCTGATATAAAATCACGATGACTTTTGAGATGAACCTTGAGATGGCGCTGATCAAGCTCCATCTCATTCATCAGTTTTTCTTCTGCCGAGAAATGGGTTCTGGCATACGACGTGAGTTGACCAAAAATTGACTGTAACACGGTTTCGTTGACGATATTTTCAGAAAGCGCATTACCGTACTTGTTGATCAGAGAGACAAGCACCTGGTGCTGGCTGTCAATTTCCGGAATATCGGTATTGAACTGTTTACCCCACTTGAAAGAATCCATATATCAGCAAAATGTCAGTTTAATTTTATGGGTGCAAAACCACTTGGCACAAGAGCCGTCTGTTCATGCCATGATACTGCCGCGTTGTCGTGTACCCTGAAATAATGAGAAACATTCCGATAACTTCTACTAGTTTATCTCACATATTCAGATCAGTCAAAATAATTTACAGAATCATGCTGAGTCAAGAAGGGGAGCTTGAACCCCGGTGTCCCTGAACAGAAAACAAACAACCCTCATCCGACAAAATGCCAGCTGAGGGTTATATAAAGGAAATCGGCGGCGACCTACTCTCCCACACAGTTGCCCATGCAGCCCATAGACGCAGC
>CBDUGK010000097.1:0-14661 GCA_965366875.1 uncultured Desulfobulbaceae bacterium
AAGTAACGACCAAAGATGAGGTGCTTGAGTTGATTTCTCAAAACCTGTCATCCCTGGGTCTCGTCAGTGGAGACTATCTGAGTGCCTTACTTGGCCGTGAAGAAAAAGTCAGCACCTATCTCATCAATGGCGTGGCCATTCCACACGGCGTCAACGAAGCAAAAGATCAGGTGGTCAAAACCGGTGTTTTTATTGTCCAGGCACCTGCGGGAGTCGTCTGGAATGACAAGGGAGACGTGGCTCGATTGATCGTCGGTATTGCAGCCAAAGGCAAAGATCACTTGAAGCTGCTTGAGCGTTTGACCAATGTGGTCATGGATGAGACCATAGCGGACCAATTGGCCACCACAACAAATAAAACCGATATTCTGGATGCGCTTAACGCAGAAAAGCAGCGTGCGCCTGAACAACTCGAAGATTATGCCGTTACAGCAGAGGCAACGGTTGTTGATAAACAGGGGATGCATGCCCGCCCAGCCAGCCTTATTTCAGAACAGGCTGCAACATTTTCAGGAACAGATATCCGTATTCGAAACGATCAAAAGACAGCAAATCCCAAATCCATGGCAACCCTTTTGTCCATGGGCGCAACGCTGGGTGATGTTCTGACAATTTCTGCCCAGGGACCTGAGGCGGAACAAGCAGTTCAGGTGCTGGCTGAAATGATTAATCGGGGCTTGGATGATGATGAGCAAGAGGATAATGCAACCTATAATCCTCTGACCGTACTGTCAGCTCTGCCTGATGTTCAGTGCCGTGCGACGATAAGTGGTTCTGCTGCATCACCCGGTATTACGATGGCGCCTGCATTTCGATTGCAGGCAAGAAGGATGAAATTTGAAGAGCAGGCACAAGACCCCAAGAAAGAAGCCAAGCTTTTCAGCTCTGCCCTGACCGAGGCCGCCCAGCAACTGGATGAACTGCAGGCCAACATGCAAAGCAGGGCGCCAAAGGAAGCCGCCATTTTGCATGCGCAAAAACAATTGCTGCAGGATGAACTGGTACTGACCGAAAGTGAAAAGTTCATTGTCAATGGCAAGACAGCTGCCTGGTCTTTTCATCAAGCCATTGAAAAGCAGGTCGAGTCATTGAAGACAGTTGACAATGAGCGTTTGAGGGCAAGGATTGCCGATCTTATTGATGTCCGTGATCGGGTAATAGCTCTGATGGTACCCGCTGTTTCAGCTGTTGAATTTCCGCAAACAGATTTCATCCTGATGGCAAAAGATCTCACGCCTTCACAAACAGCCGGACTGCATGGCCTGAAGGTTCGAGGCATCTGTACGGAGCTTGGCGGTCCTAACAGTCATATGGCGATCCTTGCCCGTGCCCTGGGAATTCCTGCAGTGGTTGGCCTGGGTGACGGAGGACTTGCGGACATTGAAAATGGCGAACTGATTATTGTCGACCCACAGGCATCGTCCATCCACGTTGATCCGGATGAAGCAACGCAGAAAAATGCGCTGAAATGGAAAGAGCAGTGGGAACAGATCCGCAAAGCAGAAGATGCACAAAAACACAAGCCAGCAGAAACCCTGGATGGTCAGCACATCGATGTCGTCTGCAATATCGCCAACCCGGAGGACGCGAAACTTGTCCTGGACAACGGTGGCGAAGGTGTCGGGTTGTTGAGGACTGAATTTCTTTTTGAGTCTTCAACAACAGAACCACCCGTTGAAACGCAATGCGATGCCTTAAAAGCCATCATCAAAGAACTTGGCAATCGCCAGCTGATCGTGCGTACGGCAGACATTGGTGGAGACAAGCCCGTGTCCTGGATGCATATCCCCCATGAAGACAACCCATTCCTGGGTATGCGGGGGATCCGCCTGTCATTTAAATATGAAGACATGTTCAGGCGTCAACTGGAAGCCATTTACCAGGCAGCGCTCTGGCAGAAAGAGACAACCGGCTCGACCGGACTTCATATTATGTTTCCGATGATTGGCAGAATCTCGGAGTGGAACAAAGCGCGGGATATTGCCGAGAGTGTTCGCCTGCAGCTAAACGCTCCCCCGCTGCCGCTTGGTATTATGATTGAGATACCATCCGCGGTGATGGTTGCGGAGCATTTGGCCAAAGAAGTGGATTTCTTTTCCATCGGTTCAAATGACTTGACGCAGTACACGCTGGCCATAGATCGCCTGCATCCTGATCTCTGCTGTGAAGCTGACAGTTATCATCCTGCCCTGCTTAAAATGATTGAGATGACGGTAAAAGCCGCACAGGCTCATGGTAAATGGGTTGGTGTGTGCGGCAATGCGGCAGCGAGTCCCAGTCTCGCTACACTGCTGGTAGGGTTGGGTGTCAGTGAACTGTCAGTCAGCCCAGCCAATGTGGCGGCGGTGAAAAATATTATCCGCGCAGTGAAATACAGCAAATTACAAGAAAAAGCGAACAAAGCACTACAGATGGAAAGTTCAGAAGCTATTATGGAATTGTATAAAGCTAACGACGATCTGTTGTAGCATTGTGGCCGTTCGCCGGGCAGCAGAGTTTCCTGCAGATTATCCCCAGCTGAAAGCCTTTGCCACTGCTCCATGTGCATGCAAGAGGTTTCTAAACGCTACCCCTGTAAGCGTGGAGAATGAGGATAAAACAGGTGGGGTGCTGGTGAACGCTTACGTGGCATCTAACATTTTAACTCTCGTAGGAGGTAAGCATGGCATCAAAATATAACACATATCATTCCCCTGACCGGGCCGTACCCGAAAAAAACCTGGCCTGGAACATGTACGGAGCTGGTGAAGAGAATATAGGTAAAGACGGAAAACCTGAAGAGTTGCAGGTACCTCAGCCGGCTGCAAATCAGATGCTGGTGCGTGTTGACAGCGTCGGGCTCTGTTTTTCCGATGTAAAGTTGATCAATATGGGGAGAAAACACCCCAAGTTATACAATCGAGATCTCACGAAAGAGCCGACCAGGCTTGGTCATGAAGCCAGCCTTACCGTCATAGCTGTGGGGGATGATCTAAAAGACAAGTACAGCCCGGGCCAACGGCTGGCTGTGCAGCCTGATATCTATCAGAACGGTAAGAGCACTGCCTACGGCTACACCATCCCCGGCGGCCTCATTCAATACCACCTGATTGGTCCGGAAATGCTTGAAACCGACGAGGGAGCCTGTCTGCTTCCCGTAGGTAATGATATGGGCTATGCCGAAGCCTCTCTCCTTGAGCCCTGGGGATGTGTTCTGGCATCCTACACCCAAAGACGACGACTGGAACCCTTAGATGGCGGCATCATGTGGATAATCGGCAGACCCGGTGACCAGCGTGCATATACATTTTCATCAGGCCTTCAGGCTCCCTCAACAATAATTCTCTCCGATGCCCCCGCAGCCGTTGCCGAACTTGCCAAGCAGACATCGGCCAAGGTCGTTGTCCGCGATAATGTCAGCCCTGATCAATACCCCGCACTTTCGGAGGAATTCACCGGTGGTGCAGGTTTTGACGACATTGTCATGCTCGATCCTCGTTCCGCAGAGACGGTGAGTGAGGTGGCCAGGCACATCGTGCGCAGGGGCACCTTGAATCTTGTTGGAGAAACGCCACTGGATGGTTTGGTCAATGCCGATGTCGGACGCCTCCACTATGATTATATCGCCTTTATTGGCTGTCAGGGCCCAGATATCGGTGGATCCTACGGAGAAGAAAGAAACCGCTGTGAACTGAAGAAGGGCGGCACAACAGTATTTATCGGTGCCGGTGGCCCCATGGGGCAGATGCATGTCCAGCGGGCCATAGAACTTCCAGATGGACCAAGCAAAGTCATCGCCACAGAAGTCAGTGATATGCGGCTTGCGGCTATCCAGGAACGATTTGGACCCCTGGCTAAGAGTAAAGGCTGTGAACTGTTCACCTATAATCCCCAGACCAGTGACAAATCAATCCGTGAATTCGTCATGGACATTACAGACGGTCAGGGGGCAGAAGATGTTGTCGTCAGTGTTCCCATCGCTGCGGTCATGGCCGAGGCGGATACGTTAATGAATAAGGACGGCATGCTGGTCTTTTTCGCCGGCGTCCCCAACGGAACCATGGCTCACCTCAATCTGAGTTCGGTGTATATGAGCAATGCTCAATATACAGGTACCTCCGGACTGAGCCTGAACGACCAGCTCCAGGTAATGGATCAGGCATCAAAAGGCGCTTTGTCGCCGGGCCGCAGCGTCGGTGCCATTGGCGGGATGCAGGTGGCCAGGGAGGGGATCCAGGCGGTGATTGAAGGTCGCTATGCCGGTAAAATCATCATTTTCCCGCAAATTAATGATCTACCGCTCATCGGGCTGGATGAATTACACGAAACGGAGCCAGAGATCGCCGCAAAACTGGAGCCAGGCAACATGTGGACTGCAGAAGCGGAAGAAGCGCTTTTTGAAAAATACTGGAAGGGTTGAAAAAATGATATTCACGGTGACACTCAATCCAGCAGTTGACCGGGAATTGACCGTTGATGAGATCGCTTTCAATACTGTTCTCCGAGCATCCGAATGGCGTGTTGACTGTGGTGGCAAAGGTTTCAATGTGGCTCGTATGCTCAAGTCACTCGGTACCCCGAGCGTTGCACTGGGGTTTGCTGCCGGCAAAACGGGGGAACTGCTTCAGGGTATGCTGGAGGGACTGGGAATTGATACCGAGTTCGTCTGGGTACAAGGAGAAACCCGCACTAATGTTTCCATTGTCAGCACTGAAAGCGATAGATATGTGAAGGTCAATGAGCCGGGGCCCACCATTACCGAGGCCGATCTTACCCAGCTGGCAGATAAGATACGTGAACGTGTTCAGGCCGGTGACTGGTGGGTGTTGGCGGGCAGCCTTCCTCCCGGGGTGCCAATGGGCTACTATAGCGAGATGATAAACATTATCCAGTCAGCCGGAGCCAAGGTCTTCCTCGACACCAGTGATGAGGCTTTAAAGCAGAGCTGCAGCGCAGGGCCAAAATTGGTAAAACCCAACGACGAGGAAGCCCATGAACTGACCGGTCTTCCCATTAGTACATCCGCTGAGATCGCCGCGGCTGGTGCTGCAATTCAGAAAAAGGGCCCAGAAAATGTTGTCATTTCCCTGGGAAAAAAGGGTGCCCTGCTGGTCAGTGACGGCAGGGGGTGGCTTGCGGCCAGCCCGGAAATCGTTGAGCGTAATCCCATCGGTGCCGGCGACTCTATGGTCGCCGGAATGGTGTGGGGTCTCAGCCAGGGGGACAGCATGGAGGACGCCTTATGCAAAGGGATTGCCTGTGGTGCAGCGACGGCGAGCCAGAATGGTACAACGGTGGGAACACCTGAACAGGTAACGGAGTTGTTAAAAAAAGTTGAACTCAGCGAAGTGTTCTAGCCGCGGGGGCTGCTCAAAATAGTTTTTATTAGAGGTGTATGATGACTGATCCTATTCGCTACGCAGATCTTGGTTTGGTAAATACCAGAGAAATGTTTGAAAAGGCCATGGCGGGTAGATTTGCTGTTCCTGCTTATAATTTCAACAACATGGAGCAACTCCAGGCCATCGTTTCCGGTTGTGTGGAATCTGCTTCCCCTGTCATTCTACAGGTGTCGGGCAGTGCCCGGAAATACGCAGATCCCGCGATGCTGCCCTACATGGTTGAAGGCGCCGTCGCCATGGCGAGAAAAGCCGGCAGTACAATCCCCATCGCCCTGCATCTTGATCATGGCAATAGTTTCGAGCTGGCCAGGGATTGTATCGACAGTGGCTTTTCCTCCGTCATGCTTGATGGCTCACACCATTCTTTTGAAGAGAACGTTCGGCTGACCCGGGAAGTTGTCGAGTATGCCCATACAAAAGGGGTTACCGTTGAAGGAGAACTGGGAGTTCTCGCAGGAGTTGAAGATGAGGTCTCAGCAGAGAAAAGTCATTACACCAGGCCCGAAGAAGTGGAAGCGTTTGTCGAGAAAACAGGGGCGGACAGCCTGGCCATCTCTATCGGTACTTCCCACGGCGCCCACAAATTCAAGCTGAAACCCGGCGAGCAGCCGCCATCACTGCGCTTTGATATCCTGGAGGAAATTGAAAAACGTCTGCCGGGGTATCCCATCGTATTGCATGGTGCCTCCTCGGTGTCGCCTGAACATGTCGCTATGATCAATCAATTTGGCGGTAAATTGGAGAGCGCAGTAGGCATCCCGGCGGAGCAGCTTCGTCGCGCGGCACAATCAGCGGTCTGCAAAATCAACATCGACAGCGACGGCCGTCTGGCCATGACCGCAGTTATACGGAGAATATTTTCTGAGTCCCCGGCCGAATTCGACCCTCGCAAATATCTGGGACCTGCACGTGATGAATTGATCACCGTGATCAAAGATAAGAACATGAATGTACTTGGCAGCGCAGGCAAAATCTGAGTCTAGACCAGATAATGCACGTCCAGAGGTTATGAGCTGGTAAACCGAAAATTTTTAAGCAACCGCCGCCACGAGAGTGGTGAGCACAAATGACAGGAGACGGTTATGTCAAAAATCATCAAGATTATCGGCCGAGAAGTGCTGGACTCACGGGGCAACCCCACCGTTGAAGCAGACGTCTATCTCGATACAGGTGCATGGGGCCGAGCTTGCGCTCCTTCCGGAGCCTCCACAGGCTCGCGGGAAGCTCTTGAACTGCGGGATGGTGATAAGAGCCGGTATCTGGGAAAAGGCGTTTTATCGGCTGTTGCAGCGGTAAATGAAACGATCCAACCCGCCCTTCTTGATCACAATTCATCCGAGCAAAAATTGGTTGACCGAATCATGATTGATCTGGATGGCACCGAGAACAAAGAAAAGCTCGGTGCCAACGCTATCCTGGCTGTCTCTCTGGCCAATGCAAAAGCGGCGGCCATGGATAAAAAAATTCCTCTCTATCAGCATATTTCTGAATTAAATGGAACCCCCGGCCAGTATTCGATGCCGGTGCCGATGATGAACATTATCAACGGGGGGGAGCATGCAGATAATAATGTTGATATCCAGGAGTTCATGATCCAGCCGGTGGGCGCTAAAAATTTTAGAGAAGCATTGCGGATGGGTGCGGAAATTTTTCATAACCTGAAAAAAGTGCTGAGCAGTAAGGGACTGAACACAGCGGTAGGAGACGAGGGCGGTTTTGCGCCGAACCTGTCTTCAAATGAAGAGGCCCTGACGGTTATCGTGAAGGCTGTCGAAGCTGCTGGCTACCAGATGGGTAAGGACATAACCTTGGCTTTAGACTGCGCTGCATCTGAATTTTATGCAGATGGGAGCTACAACTTAAAAGGTGAAAACAAGTCTTTTGATTCTGAAGGCTTTGGTGATTACCTGGCTGAGCTCAGCGAAAAATATCCGATCATCTCCATTGAAGATGGCCTCGACGAGAGTGATTGGAACGGTTGGGAACGGTTGACCCAAAAAATTGGTTCCCGCATTCAGCTGGTTGGCGACGATTTGTTTGTGACCAACACCAAACTATTAAAACAGGGCATCGAGACCGGCGTGGCCAACTCTATTCTTATCAAGTTTAACCAGATTGGTTCTTTGACAGAAACCCTGGAGGCGATCCGGATGGCAAAAGAAGCCGGGTATACCGCTGTAATATCGCACAGAAGCGGTGAGACAGAAGATGTAACCATTGCAGACCTGGCGGTGGGGACCGCAGCAGGGCAAATTAAAACCGGTTCGCTTTGCCGTTCTGATCGAGTTGCCAAATATAATCAATTGCTGCGTATAGAGGAGGAATTGGCTGGCAAGATCAGCTACGTCGGCCGCAAAGGAATCAAAGGGCAATAGGTATCTGCAGATTACGTTTATACAGGGAGATTACCAACAATGATAATGAAAGATGTTTTAGGTCTCATTATGGGCGGAGGCCGAGGCACCCGCTTGTATCCCTTAACAAGAAAACGCTCCAAACCAGCCGTATCCCTGGCTGGAAAATACCGGCTGATTGATATTCCCATCAGTAACTGTCTGCATTCCGATATTGATAAAATTTCCATTCTGACCCAGTTCAATTCGGTCTCCCTGCATCGCCACATTTTCAAGACGTACCGGCGGGATATGTTTACCGATGGTTGGGTCCAGATCTGGGCGGCCGAGCAGACTCCGCACAGTACGGGCTGGTACCAGGGCACTGCCGATGCGGTTCGGCAGCAGCTGGTTGAAATCAAGAATTCAGGCACTCAGTATGTCCTTATCCTGGCTGGAGACCATCTGTACAGGATGAATTATCGTAAATTTGTGCAGTATCACGTAGACACAAAGGCCGATATTACCTTAGCCGTCCAGCCAGTAAACGCCCAGGAGGCTCCTGAACTGGGGATCCTGAAGCGAAACCCTGATGGCGAAATAGTACGCTTTAAGGAAAAACCGACCCCGGAAATTCTTGGTGATCTGGAGAGCATACCCGGCTCCGAAAAACCCTTCATGGCTTCAATGGGGATCTACGTTTTTTCAACCGAACTTCTATCTGAACTTTTGGCAACGCCAGGTGACGATTTTGGCAAAGATATCATCCCAGGTGCTTTATCGAACCATCGTGTAATGGGGCATGTGTTTGATGGTTACTGGGCAGACATCGGGACCATCCGCCGCTTTTATGAAGTTAATCTGGAACTGGCCGCAACCCCATCATTTGATCTCTATATTTCCAACCAGCCTGTCTACACGAATGCTCGTTTCCTCCCGCCAACTGAAGTGCAGGGCGCGAGGTTAGAAAAAACGTTGCTGGCTGAGGGGTGCAGTATCGCCGATGCAGAAATTTCCCACTCCGTGGTTGGCATCCGATCCATTATTGGTTCTCAGGTTGTCATGCGTGACACGGTAATGATGGGGTCTGATCAGTATGAAACCGAGGAACAGCGCGCTGAAAACAGGCGCTTGGGCCGTCCCGACATAGGGGTCGGCAGCGGCTCGATTATTGAGAGTGCAATCCTGGACAAGAAGGTCCGGATTGGCCGCAATGTCAAAATTCGCCATCTCCCGGATCGCCCCGATTCAGAAGAAGAAAACTGGGTAGCCCGGGATGGTTTGGTTGTCGTTCCCAAGAGTGCGAGCATTCCCGATGACACAGTGATCTGACCCAGACGCGCCAGATATTCTTTTATGGCAAATCCATCAACTATTCGACCCAGAGAGGATTCACCCATGCAAGGAGCTCCGGAGAATACGCGCTACCTTTACCACCTGGCAAAAGAGTACCCGTCCATGGAAGCTGCAGCCGAGGCCATCATCAACCTGCAGGCCCAACTCAACCTGCCAAAAGGCACAGAGCATTTTATCTCCGATATTCACGGTGAATTTGAAGCCTTTTGCAGCGTGGTGAGCCATGCTTCCGGTGCCATCAAGCGCAAGATAGCGGAGATTTTTAAACACAGGTTGTCCAAGGCAGAGAAAATTGCTCTGGGCGCCCTTATCTACAATCCTGAAACCATGCTGGGGGCCATGTTGCCCGCAGCGGATGAATCAAACCAGTGGTATCAAGATACCTTGCTGCGCTTAATACACGTATTGCGTGCAGTTTCATCGAAATACCCACGCGCAAGAGTACAGAATTTGATCGAGGGTCGCTTTGAGAGTCTGGTAGAAGAACTGCTCTACGAAAAAGAAGAGTTAACGGACAAGAGCGATTACTATCAAGCTTTGATTGAAACCATTATCTCCACTGGCCATGCCAAATCCTTGATTGTTGTTATCGCCAAAGCCATTCAGTGCCTTGCAATTGATCACCTGCACGTTGTGGGTGATATCTATGATCGCGGTCCCGGAGCGCATCTCATCCTGAATCGATTGATGGACTATCACAGCGTCGACATTCAATGGGGCAATCACGATATATTGTGGATGGGAGCGGCAAGTGGCAGTGAAGCCTGCATTGCCAATGTTATTCGAATCTCCCTGCGCCATGCCAATATGGAGACGTTAGAAAACGGTTATGCGGTGAGCCTGCTGCCGCTGGCCTCCTTTGCAATCGAAGCGTATGGTGATGACCCCTGTGAAGTTTTTATGCCAAAGGAATTCAGTGCCTTAGACGATTCAGAGGGAGAGCGCAGACTGATGGCTCAAATGCAAAAAGCCATCACCATTATACAGTTCAAGCTGGAAGGCCAGATCATCAAGCGTCGACCGGAATACGGCCTTGAGGATCGTCTGCTCCTTGATAAAATTGATCTCGAACAGGGAACGGTAAGGATAGATAGAGACCTCTATCCATTGCTTGACACCCGGTTTCATACCGTAAAAGCCCAGGACCCATATGTCTTGACACCTTCTGAACAACATGTGATGGCGCGGTTGAAAGTGGCATTTCTGACGAGCGAGAAATTGCAGCAGCATGCACGCTTTCTCTTTGCCAATGGCAGCATGTATAAAACCTACAATGGTAATCTGCTCTACCATGGCTGCGTCCCGATGAATGATGACGGTTCCTTCAAATCACTGAACCTGTATGAATCAGCATCAGCCGGGAAGGATTTGATGGAGAAAATGAATCGTCTGGCCCGCCAGGGTTTTTTTACCACCACCGATCCCACGAAAAAACAAACTGGATTGGATGCCATGTGGTATTTGTGGTGCGGACCCTGTTCGCCTCTTTTTGGAAAGGAAAAGATGGCAACCTTTGAACAGTATTTCATTGCAGATAAAGCCACCCACAAAGAGCCGCGAAATATTTATTATACCTTGCGGAATGACGAAGCAACGGTTCGTCGAATCCTGGATTCATTTGGTTTAAACCCGGATGACGGACACGTTATCAATGGGCATGTACCGGTGATCGTCAAAAAAAAGGAGCGCGCCTTGAAAGCCGGCGGAAAACTGATCGTCATTGACGGTGGTTTTTCCCGAGCCTACCAGCATAAAACAGGCATTGCCGGCTATACATTGGTTTCCAATTCATGGGGACTGCTGCTGGCCACGCACCAGCGCAAAAAGGCAGGCCATTCTACCGAAATGGACCTGCACGATGTCGACTGCACCGCGGAGATCGTCGAAAACAAGCGTCATCGGCTTCGCATTAAAAACACCGACATGGGTCAGGAAATTATGCTCCGGATCGAAGAACTGATGGCTCTGCACGATGCTTATCAGGAGGGAGTGATTGAGCGAGACTTGGGCCACAAGGCAAGGGGGTAACTTTGAACACGACTACAATTTTGAGTGATTTTGATCAGTACTTGATGGCCGAGGGAAGCCACGAGCGCACCTACGAAAAAATGGGGGCGCACCTCTGCGAAATTAATGGTGAGAAAGGGGTTCACTTTGCCGTCTGGGCACCAAACGCTCAACACGTCAACCTCATGGGTGATTTCAACCAGTGGCATGAGACAAGCCATCCACTCAACTCAAGTGACAGTGGCATCTGGACGCTGTTTGTGCCAGGTTTAGCCAACCATGCAGTATATAAATATCGGGTGGTGAGCAAGTCAGGAGAGAGCTTTGACAAGGCCGATCCTTATGGTTTTGCGATGGAACTGCGTCCGAGAACCGCGTCCGTAGTCACTGATCTTGACCGCCACACATGGACCGATGATGAATGGGTCAACCAGCGGTCCAAACAACAATCCCTGAACCGGCCTCTATCCATTTATGAAGTGCATCTGAGTTCCTGGCGCAAGGAGCCTGACAAGGAATGGGGCTCTCGTTATCTGACCTACCGCGAGCTGGCCGACGAGCTGATTCCCTATGTGGTTGAGATGGGCTATACCCACCTTGAACTGCTTCCAATTGCAGAGCATCCTTTTGATGCTTCCTGGGGCTATCAGGTGTTGGGCTTTTACGCTCCCACCAGCCGATTTGGCGCCCCGGAAGACCTGATGTATTTCATCGATCAATGTCACCAGCACCAATTGGGTGTAATCCTGGATTGGGTGCCAGCCCACTTTCCCAAGGACGGAGCAGGGCTGAACTTTTTTGACGGAACACATCTCTATGCCCATACTGATCCCCGGCAGGGGGAACACCAGGACTGGGGGACCATGATCTTTAACTACGGGCGCAACGAAGTCAGGTCTTTTCTCATCTCTAACGCTTTGTTCTGGATTGATAAATACCATATTGACGGTTTGCGCGTCGATGCAGTCGCCTCTATGCTTTACCTGGACTACTCACGGGAAGATGGGCAGTGGCTTCCTAACCGGTATGGGGGACGGGAGAATCTGGAAGCTATTAGTTTTTTACGCAAAATGAACGAGGTTGTCCACGGGGTATTTCCCGGAATTCTGACCATGGCAGAGGAATCGACCGCATGGCCGATGGTTTCACGGCCTACCTACACTGGCGGTCTAGGCTTCAGCCTCAAGTGGAATATGGGCTGGATGCACGATACACTGGGATATATGAGCAAAGATCCGATCCATCGCAAATATCATCAGAATGATATGACCTTTGGCTTGCTCTATGCGTTCAATGAAAATTTTATCCTGCCCCTGTCCCACGACGAAGTTGTGCATGGCAAAGGAGCACTGCTGACAAAAATGGCGGGGGACGAATGGCAGAAATTTGCCAACTTGCGCGCATACTATGGCTTTATGTGGGCTCACCCAGGGAAAAAACTGTTATTCATGGGTTGTGAATTTGGCCAGTGGCAGGAATGGAACTTTAACACCAGTCTCGAATGGGCTGCGCTCCAGGCTCCTAATCACCAGGGCCTGCAGAGGGCTGTTCAGGATTTGAACAAACTCTACAAAACTGAAGCAGCCCTGTATGAAAACGATTTTGAACAGAGCGGTTTTGAGTGGATCGACGCCAACGACACAGATAATAACGTCTTGTCATTTATACGCAGGGCCAGTTCTGTTGATGACTTTATCATCATTGTCTCTAACTTTTCGCCGGTTCCCTGGAATAATTACCGGATTGGCGTGCCGAAGCCCGGATACTATCATGAAATTTTCAATAGTGATTCTGACTACTACTGGGGAAGTAACGTAGGCAATGACGGGGGGCGGGCCACCGATTCGACTCGAATGCATGGGCATCCGCAGTCGTTATCGCTGAAATTGCCGCCACTAGCAACCATAATGCTGAAGTTGGAAATTTGAAATTCAGCCCTTAATCAAAAAAAGAAAAGACCGCTTCGCTCAAAGATAATTTCTCTAGGTCGCGAGTGCTCGTTTGATACGTCCTTCCTGACGGCAACCAACACCTTCAGGGAAGGAATGACCCAAACAGGCAGAGCTCACGATAGAGACACTTCTGTAAAATATATACTAAAAAAATTCCCGGAAGATAGTTGCCAAAACAGACCCTTGTTTGCCTCTGCTATATCGTTGATTAGAAAAAATTGCGCGTTGAAAGAGTTTGATAACGCTTTCAACTCATGGCTGAGGTAGCTTCGAAAATAACAAAAGAATTCTGCTAAAGAGGCCACAATGAAGAGTTATCGTAAAGAATTATGGTTTGAAGTACCAAGCAGAAGGGGCTTTATCAACATTACATCTCAAGTCCAGCAATGTCTCGCTGAAAGCAAGATTGCTGAGGGGTTGGTGCTCGTTAATGCCATGCATATCACGGCTTCAGTATTCATCAATGATGATGAATCCGGCCTGCATCACGACTATGAGGTCTGGCTTGAAAAGCTTGCCCCGCATGAACCGGTAAGCCAGTACCGCCACAATGGCTACGAAGACAATGGTGACGCTCATTTAAAACGGCAGATCATGGGGCGGGAGGTTGTCGTCGCGGTAACCGATGGCAAACTCGATTTTGGTACCTGGGAGAGAATTTTCTACGGCGAATTCGATGGCCGCAGGAAGAAACGGGTATTGATAAAGATCATCGGCGAGTGATCCTGCAATGCCAGAAGGGTTTGGAAAAACTCCAATAGAGTCAAAAAATGAGCCCCTGACAGCTGGCGGCTGGCTCAGGCACCTGTCAGTTTATACGCTTGGCAAATTTCTGCTGTTTGATCTCGACAGCTGAACGAAACTGCCTTAATCGATCCTGCACTTTTTGACGTGATTTCAGCAAATGAGCCTGCAGCCTCAGTCCGCTCTCATCTGCATTCTGACGATGGAGTGATTCGAGGATACTGAGATGTTCTTCTATAAAAGGGTCCTCACCCTCTAAAGGGACCTCTTTAGAGGCAATGATATGCTTGCTGGAGATCAACCCGGCCTTTGCCGATTTAAGGGCCACCATGGCAACCTGATTATCAGAGTATTGCAGCAATCTTTCATGCATGTCAATTTCGAGCTGATCTAGTTCGGTTGCCCGTATTGCGGGATACCTGGACAATGTACTTTGATGACGCTCAATTGACTGTTCCAGAGTGCTTTTCGGGATTTTTGACAGTGCCTGGGCCAGGAGCTTTGGCTCAAGCCAGCTTCTGACGTCGAAAATACTTTCGAGTCGCTTTTCATCAAGTGGGACTATCGTCCATTTCGAGCGGTAATGCCGTTTAACCAGTCCCCAAACTTACAAGCGGGAGAGGATTTCATGAGTTACACTGCGGCTTATTGAATAATGTTTTGCCAATTCCTGTGCGTTGAGCCGCCAACCTGAGAGAGTTGAAAGTCGAATGATCTCATTTTCTATCAGATCGTAGATATTCTCCCGCTCCTTGGCCGGTGCAATGAAGCCAGGGCCGGAAGCAAGCGTTAACATTTCAGGTGTCAGATTCAGCCAGACATCGCATTCGTCTGTTCCAACAGCATAACCCCTCGTTTTTCTACGTCGAATTATGCCCTCTTTTTCCA
>CBDUGK010000098.1:0-14483 GCA_965366875.1 uncultured Desulfobulbaceae bacterium
GGATGTCGACTATATCGTCAAAAACGGCCAGGTTGTCATCGTTGATGAATTCACCGGGCGGACGATGGAAGGCCGGCGCTACAGTGACGGTCTCCACCAGGCCCTGGAAGCCAAGGAAAACGTCAAGATAGAGCGGGAAAACCAGACGCTGGCCTCAATTACCTTCCAGAACTATTTCAGGATGTACCGCAAGCTTGCCGGCATGACCGGTACTGCCGATACCGAGGCACCGGAATTCAAGAAAATCTACAATCTCGATGTCGTCGTCATGCCGACCCATATGGAGATGATCCGGATTGATTATGCAGACGTCATCTACAAGAATGAAACGGCCAAGTATCGTGCCATTATAGAAGAAATAAAAGATAAGCACGAGAAAGGCCAGCCGGTCCTTGTCGGCACGATTTCAATCGACGTCTCGGAAAAGATTTCGAAAATGCTGAAAAAGGATAAAGTCCCCCATGAGGTACTGAACGCCAAGCACCATGAGCGCGAGGCGGAAATCATTGCCCAGGCCGGAGGTCTCGGGAGGGTGACGATTGCCACCAATATGGCGGGAAGGGGAACAGACATCAAGCTCGGAGAGGGGGTCATTGCCAAGGGTGGTCTTCATATTCTGGGCACCTCACGCCATGAGTCCCGCAGGATTGACAACCAGTTGCGCGGCCGTTCAGGTCGACAGGGCGATCCCGGCTCCTCAAGATTTTTCCTGTCGCTTGAAGATGATCTGCTGAGAATATTCGGTTCAGGTCGAATCTCGGGGATCATGGACAAGCTGGGAATGGAAGAGGACGAACCCATCGAGCACACGATGATTACCCGGGCCATCGAAAATGCCCAGCGAAAGGTTGAAGGGCATCATTTCGATATTCGTAAACATCTGCTTGAATATGACGATGTGATGAACAAGCAGCGGGAAATCATCTACCGCCAGAGACGCGAGGTTCTCTCCGGAGATAACCTGCCGGGTGTTCTGCAGGACATGACGGAAGAGTTGATTGACGGGATTGTCGCTGAAGTGGTCGATGACCGGCGTTCTGCCGAGGAATGGGACTGGAAGAGATGCGACGAGAAAATGGTTGAGATCTTCAATCGAAAAGTCGACTGGACCGATGAAGAAAAAAACAGCAGTACGCGGGAGCTGTTAACAGAGAAGTTGCGGGAGGTATCCAGGCAGGCCCTCGCCGCCCAGGAAGAGGCTAATGGTGCAGCTACTCACCGCCAGATCGAGCGCATCATCCTGCTGCAGATGGTCGACAATCACTGGAAAGAGCACCTGCTGGCCATGGATCACCTGAAAGAGGGCATCGGCCTTCGCGGCTATGGACAGAAAAACCCGCTGAATGAATACAAGAAGGAAGGATTCAACCTGTTCGCCAACATGATAGAGACGGTCAAGCACCAGACTATCAGCAACCTGATGCGTGTTCGTATTGTCCGGGAAGAGGAGGTGGAGCGGCTCGAGGAAGAGAGACGTCAGCGCCAGGAGCAGGAAATGAGACTGAACAGGGGAGCTGCAGGTGAAGAAGCTAAGCCTGCCGTACCGATCAAGCGGGAAAGCGAAAAGATCGGCAGAAACGCCCCCTGTCCCTGCGGATCAGGTAAAAAATACAAGAAATGCTGCGGACGGGTATGAAACCGGCAGGAGACTGCTGATCAGTCATGGCTGGCGGTCCTGTCGATGCGTACCTGTCTCGGCAGGATGTCGTGCCACCATACCACTAATATGTACAAACACTTTACGTAACAAGCGTGAAGTGCCTACCTCGTGGACACCTCTGTAGTTGGTGTTTCAGGACCATTACCGCCGCAGTTTCACCATGGAAAAATTTTAATCACATAATAACAATTAGATACCTCCTTGTGGAAAATAAATAGTCGGTGTCCGCATTTCTGGCACTCTCCTCGCAATACCTGTTTCAAACAACAGTGCGGCAGGTAGAGGAGCCCGGTACACTGTCTGTTTAGTTTTTAGCAAAACTGGGCTGATAGCAAACCAGCTGCAGAACTGAAAACAAGAAATAGGGGGTATTGAAATGAACGGATTGGATCAAGTAGTTGTAGCCTTGTGGCTTCTTCCTGTAGTCCTTTTCATCCTGGTTCCACTCTGTATGACCGTATTGTGGGGAATTGCTTCCTTTTTTTTCTCGTTCAAGACGTCGAGTGCAGGAGAAAAAAAACAGGCATCGGTTGACGATGCCGTGACTGCCTGAGTACCCCCTCGGGTGACGCTGATCAACTGGCCATTGAGAATGCGTCACCCAAATCAATCATCTTGCGGCTGGAAACGATCGGGAAAATCGCCATATCAACCTCTTTTCCAGCTGTCGGGGAGGGCTGGCTCCCTTCAGCTCTCCCTGCCCGAGACCAGCCATTCTTGATTTTTTTGCCAGGTACATCGTTGTAAACCATTGTATTTCCTAACCGTAAAGGTGAGTACCCTCCGCAAACTGCCTGACTCGTTTCCATCCCGAAACGCGGGATTTTGTTCTCAATCAAGGCGGGAGATAAAACGTTGCCGCAGGCATATCATCGATATTCCGAGGATAAAATTTTATCTCACAACGAAGAGAAAGGGCAAACGCACCGTTTTCGGATAAAAACTAACCGCTTTCCTGCGTTGTGGAGCTGATGAAAAAAATGCTTGCAACACTGCGGGGGACGATTACTTACCGGAACGTTGGCCCCTTAAGGAGTTAGGAATTCGGGCTCGATTTCTTTGTGAAAATTCTTTGTTTGTCTCTTAAAATAACAGTATATTAACCATATGGTATCAATATATCTATAAAGACATTAATTTTCTGGGTTGTCAGGTATTTTCCAGGTGGTACAGAATCATCTCGTCTAATCAACAGGAGGAAGTCGTGCGCTGCCGCTCAATTATCTTTCTGGTTCAAGCAGTTATACTGATCCGTTCTCTTCAATTCGTTACGGGTCCCGCTCTTGCCGAGGAGCATTGCAGTGATCCTGTTGGAACGCTGGTCTTTCATGGCTGTCAGCCGTGCAGCTTTTTCGGCTGCATCAGGTTTTCTTCCATGTGCCTGAGTTCGTCGATTCCTGAGACGACAATCTTCGGGTCGACAGCCAGTTCTTCCGGTGCAAGTTTGTCATCATACTCCATCTGGGTCAGGACGTATTTGATGCAGTTCAGCCTGGCAAGTTTCTTGTTGTCGGAGCGGATTATGGTCCATGGCGACAGGCTGCGGTTAGTCTCCTGCAGCATCTGGAATTTTCTCAACGAGTATTGGTCCCAGTATTCCTGGGCAAGGTTGTCTACCGGAGAAATTTTATACTGCTTGAGGACATCTGTTTTACGCGATTCAAAGCGATCTTTCTGCTCCTGTTTGGAAACCGAGAAATAGAACTTGAAAAGCTTTATCCCATCCTTGACAATGAGTTCTTCAAGCTCCGGGGCGTCTTTCAGGAAGCGCTTGTTCTGTTCGTCCGTACAAAATCCCATTACCGGCTCGACCATGGCGCGGTTATACCAGCTGCGATCGAAGAACACCATCTGGCCGGCCGAGGGAAGCTGGCTGATGTAGCGTTGAAAATACCACTGGGTTGTCTCTGTCTCGTTCGGTTTCATCAGTGCTACAACGTGGGTGTTGCGTGGGTTGAGGTGGGTGATGAAACGTTTTATGGTGCCCCCTTTGCCCGCGGCATCCCTGCCCTCGAAAATAAGCAGCATTCTCGTGCCGTTACTGATCATGCTTTTCTGCAGTTTCATCAATTCAACCTGCAGTTTTCTGAGTTCCAGCTCGTAGGCAAGATGCCAGTTTTTAATCCAGACCGCAGTCCTCTCCTTTGATTCTTCGGCATCAATATTCTTCAGTGCGGTCAATTCGTACAATTTTCTTTTGTCGGCAGATTTCTTGCCTTTGTCGTCTGCGTCACTTTTTGTTTTTTTGGCCATTGTGTCACCATCTGGATCAGGTTATTTGATTGAGCCTTTTGCAAAACGCCCTTTTCGCTCAACCTCCGCGTTATGCTAAAAATTTTTACCCTCGGAATATCAATTATATGCCTGCGGTAAAATTTTTCGCATGCCTTGATTTTGAACGAAAATCATCATTTTGCAAGAGGCTCGATTGTTTATAAAAATATCAGCGTAAAGGCGTTCCAAATTTTTTCTGCTGCGCTTTCATTATCTTCAGTTCCCTGTTGCCGGGAATAACAACATCCGGATCAGGTTTGAAATCGAGGCTGCGGCTTCTGCCGAGATATTTTACCGATGAAAGAATGAGTTTCATCGTTTCCTTTCGGGCGAGGTGCTTGTCGTCAGAACGGATAATCCACCATTTTGACTTGCTGGTGTGGGTTTTCTGCAGCAGCACCTTTTTCTTTTCAGTAAAATCGTCCCATAATTCCTGGGCTTGAAGGTCAACTTCGCTGAGCTTCCACTGCCGCAACGGGTCATTCTGGCGACGTTCAAATCTGCGCGCCTGCTCCTGCTTTGACACGGAAAAATATAACTTGAGCAGGATTGTCTTTCCGGCATCCAGGATAAAGTTTTCCTCGTACGACGTCACCTTTTTTAAAAATCGCTGATACTGGGCATTAGTGCAGAACCCCATAACCGGTTCGACCATAGCTCGATTGTACCAGCTGCGGTCGAAAAGAACAATTTCTCCGGCATGCGGAAACTGTTCGATATATCGTTTCATGTGCAGTTCAGTCTTTTGTGTCTCGTTGGGTTTGCCGAGCGCAACCACCCGGTAGCGCTTTTCATTCATGTAGCGGGTAACTCTTCTGATCGTCCCTCCCTTTCCTGAGGCATCCCTGCCATCGAAAAGGATGATCATTTTTTTCCCCTGTCGTTCCAGGTGGTTCTGCATTTTGATCAGTTCTGCCTGGTAGGGTTTTAACGCTTCGCTTTCGTAATATTTCAGCAGTGCAGCGGTGACGATCTGTTCCCGATCCTTTTTTTTCAGGACCTGATATAATTTTCTGATCTTCTGGGAGGATTTCCTGCCGGAAATCTCGGGGCTGATGTCGGCAATGACGTCCTTGAGTGGGGGGGACGCCTTTTTCTCTGCCCTGGCATCTCGGGTTTTCACCTGTTTTTTAATTTTCATATGAGTGGTTTCATGGGATGGGCCGATTGTTTTTCAGCCGCTGTCTTTTTTCCAGTCCGTCTGCTGGCGAACCAGATTTAATTGAGTTTCCTGCCCTGTCGGTACATCTCCTGGTAAATTACCGGGAGCCGTTGTTTTTCGAGCTCAATCACAACGGTTTCAACCGGGTAGGGTATGCGGAAATGGACTACCTTGATGGTCTTGTCAATTGTTATTACCGCGCAGCTGGCGCTGGGATTGCCGTCAAACATCCTGCCGACGCTTCCAGGATTGACGAAATGAACCTGGCCGATCTGCTTGTGAAACGGCGAATGGCTGTGGCCGATTGTTATTATGCGCTGCTGATGTCTGGTGGCGATCTCCCGGAACCGTTTTTCGGGGGTATCTGCAAAGAGGAATTCATCAGGGTCATCGGGGCTGCCATGGTACATGCCGAGCGAGACCGACTTCAGGGGCGCCCCGCAATCTTCGTCCAGTTTGAGCGGGCGAAAGAGCGGCTGGTCCTGCAGCCAGCGCCGGTTGTCAGGGCTCAATTCAGCAGCAGTCCAGCCGTACATGATGCGCTTTTCGGCTTTCCTGGGTTTGGTGAGAGCATTGCCAGCCAGCAGGGAGTTTATGAGGCGGTCCGTATTGCCAAGGATGGAAAGCGCACCATTTTCACGTATCCAGTCTATCGTTTCGTTTGGAAACGGCCCGTATACCGTGGTATCACCGCCGTTGAGAACCAGATCAAAGGGGCTGCGGAAGTGCTCGGCTACAGCCAGGAGCGCCGGGTAGTTGCCGTGGATGTCTGAAAGGCAGAGTATTCTCATATCAGAGAAGCGGTCCGATCAACAGTGCTGCGTTTTCCTTGAAACGCCTGATGGCCGGCCGCTTGGCAAGTTTTTTATGGTCAAGAAGTGTCGAACTCAGTTCATACTTTTTCTGCAGCTGTTTCAAATTGCCGGTAAAACCGCGGTCATAGATGAAAAGCGTTGCCTCAAAGTTGAGCCAGAAACTCCGCATGTCCAGGTTTACCGAACCAACCAGCGAGAACTCATTGTCCACGGTGAGCGTTTTTGAATGCAGAAGACCACCCTGAAAAAGCATAATTCGGACACCTGATTCTGCAAGTTCCACATAGTGGGCCTGGCTGGCATAGTGAACCAGGATCGAATCGTTTTTTTCAGGCAGGATAAGGGTTACATTGACCCCCCGCTGAGCTGCTGACTGGAGGGCCGTCAGCAGGGCTTCATCCGGAACAAAATAGGGAGTGGTGAGGACGAGTTCCTTGGCAGCCGAGTATATGGTGGTCAGCAGCAGGTTATGGATTGCCTCGGGCACCAGGCCGGGACCGGAGGGGACAAGCTGAACCGGAATAGAGCCGGTTGGCTCAGTAATATGGACATCGGCCTGTTCTCTGACGCTGGCAACGTCTTTTGCCACGTTTCCCGTTCGGCCTCCCTGGTCTTCAGCCTCGAGAAACCAGTCGCTGATAAACGTCCCGGCAATACTTTCGACGACTGGGCCGGTAATCCTGACCATGATATCAATCCACTGGCCAAAACCCTGGTTCTGTTTGAAAAAGCGGGGATCTACCATGTTCTGGCTGCCGGAGTAGGCAATTTCGCCATCGATAACAACAATTTTACGGTGATTACGGATATCAACCCGCTTGAACACGGCACTGATCAGCCCGGCGGGAAGTGATTCGCGGATCTTGATTCCTGATGCTCTCAGCTCTTTGACTCGCGGGCCCCTGAGAAAATCGCGACTGCCGATCGCATCAACGAGTATCCTGCAGGTAACCCCTTTTTCAACCGCTTTCATCAAGGCGCTTTCTATCTCATTTACTTTTCCACCCTTGTGCCAGATATAAAACTGCAGGTGACAGGTTGACCGGGCCTTGGCTATGTCGGCAATAATTGCATCAATTATTTCGTCGGGTGTTTCGATAATCTCCAGGCTGTTGCCGCCGAGCGCCGGGATGCCGATGAGTTTTTCTGCCTGACGATGCAGCGGCTTGCACCGGTCACTCATTAATTCCCAGTTGACCGGCGCTCTTTTTTTAAGGGAATTGAGCCAGTATTGATAATGATTCTGGTTCTCCCGGGTCCGAGAAATTCGCTTGTCCGACAAGCGATTTTCACCGAACAGCAGGTAGGTGAGTGCACCAAAAAACGGCAGCAGGAGAATGATGATCAGCCAGGCAAATGTCGTGCCGTAGGGGCGCTTTCTGAGAATAACCCTGATGGACAGACCAATTCGTATGGCCAGGTCGGCAAAGAGGACGACTGTTGGAATCATGCCGAAGGCCCAGTGATATTCTTCAGAACCCATTGGTTTCTAGCTTTGCATGAATATGTTTTTGTTGTAAATTGATGCCATTGTCGAGTTCTGTTAAAAAGCGGATTTGATCAGCATCACGTTGCCCATGCCTGAATCGGTGATTACTCGTTAACAGCAGTACGCTGTTCACGGCAGCATGCACTGTGTTTCCCGGGCGTGTCTGTGCTGCAGGGAAACAATTGATAATCTTAGACTATACTGGATTTGATTATGATAATAAACGGATTTTCTCTATCAGCGGTTCGAGCCGGTATTAAATATCAGGACAGGCTCGATCTCGGTCTTATCTTCAGTGATCTTCCGGCAGTGACGGCAGGGGCCTTTACCACCAACCTGATCAAGGCTGCGCCGGTAGTCCTCGATATGGAGCGGCTGAAGCAGGGAAGAGCCCAGGCGATTCTTGTCAACAGCGGCTGTGCCAATGCCTGCACTGGTGAAGAAGGAATGGCAGCAGCTATTGAAACGAGCAGGATGGTTGCCGGCTATCTCGAAATTCCGGAGGAGATGGTCCAGGTCGCTTCGACCGGGGTGATTGGAGCACCGCTGAATGTCAGAGCTTTTCAAGAACACATGAGATCGCTGGTCGAAGGCCTGGAACCGGACAAGTTTGAGGACGTTGCCCAGGCGATTATGACGACCGACACCATCTCAAAAACAGTTTACAGGACTGCCGAGATAGGCGGGTGTGAAGTTAAATTCATGGGGATGGCCAAAGGGTCCGGAATGATCATGCCAAACATGGCAACGATGCTCTGTTTTGTAATCACCGATGCCCGCATCAGCTTTACCGAACTCAATGAAGCATTGAAAACGAGTGTCAATCAGACCTTTAACCGCATTACCGTCGACGGTGATACCTCCACCAATGATATGGTCCTGGTTATGGCCAACGGTGCTGCCGAGAATCCCTGGATTGATGACCGCAATCACCCGGATTGTGAGGTTTTTCAAAATATCCTGGAGGAAATGTTAAAAGATCTGGCCATGAAAATAGTCATGGATGGTGAAGGTGCCACTAAATGCATCACGATCAGGGTGTGTGGAGCAAAAGAAGACCAGGACGCCGAAATTATTGCCCGGACCGTTGCCAATTCCAGCCTGGTCAAGACCGCTTTTTTTGGCGAGGACGCCAATTGGGGAAGAATCATCGCTGCAGCAGGCCGCTCTGGTGTGCGCTTTAATCCGGACAAGGTTGATATCGCCTTTGGCGATGTTGTTATCGTCCGCAATGGTAAAACGCTTGGCCCGGAGGCAGAGGAGGCCGCTACCAGGATTATCAGGGAGAGAAAATTTGCGGTTTGTATCGATTTAAAGGACGGGGCCGGTTGCGAAGAGGTTCATACCTGCGATTTTTCAATTGATTACGTTAAAATAAATGCCGATTACCGGTCCTGACATGCTTCCCATTCATAAACGACAGTACTTGATCGGCGAAAAGGACAATGTCGACGACATTCTTGATAATCTGCACCATGACCATCAGCTGCACGAGATGGAGGGAGAATCCGGCACGCATCATTATTACGATACCTTTGACTGGCGGCTCTATCGAAAAAAAATGGTGTTTACTGTTTCCGGAAACAGGGCGCATCTGGGAAGGTTCAACGGGAAGACCCGTTCTTCTGCCGCGGGTGAGAAAAAAGAGCGGCTGTTCTGCTGGGACTTTGATGACCCCCGCATGAACGGCTTGTTAAAAAAATATATCGATATGAGAGCGCTCTGCCCGCTGTTCTCGCTTATCTGTGAAAGCCGGAATTTCAAGGTACTGAACCGGGACCGAAAGACGGTCGCCTGGGTCAGGCTGACGCGCCGGAAGACGCGATGTGGTCCGGTTGAAACGGAACTTCCTGAATCTCTCTGTGTCACCAGTGTTCGGGGGTATGAAAAATGGTATGCTAAAATTGTCAAATCCCTGGACGGGCGGAACCTGCAGTCAATAGTCAGTGACAGTGATCTGATCGATAGAGCCTGCGGGATCTGTGAGCGGCAGCCGCTTGACTACGGGGCAAGATTTTATGTCAAACTGGATCGCACAGCATCAGTGGGTGCTGCAGTCGCAAAAATATGTCTTCATCTTGTTGATTCCATGGAGAAAAACCGAGGCGGACTCTGCAATGATATCGACAGCGAATTTCTTCACGATTTTCGGATTGCGGTGCGCCGAACCAGGTCGCTGCTGACGCTGTTGAAGAAATACATGCCGCCGGAACAGCTTTCGCACTATGAGACTGAATTCAAATGGCTTGGAAGCGTCACCGGGCCGGTGAGGGATATTGATGTCTACCTGCTGAAGAAAGAGGCCTATCGGAATCTGCTGCCGCCCTCGCTGCGCGATGGCCTGGCTCTTTTCTTTGCTGATCTGGCAGCCAGGCGATCTGATGAGGTTGCCGAACTGAAGATGAATCTTCGTTCGGCCCGTTATCAGAACCTTGTTGAAAGCTGGAAACAGTTTCTCTCTGATCCCCGTTCAGGGCTTTTCCAAGGTGTCAGGAAAAAACGGTGCCTGCCTCTGGTCAACGGGATTATCAGCCGGCGGTTTAAACGATTTATCGCTGAAGCGGACCTGATCAGCGCTGGGAGCAGTGACGGACAGTTACACAAGTTGAGAATTAAAGGTAAAAAATTCAGATACCTGCTTGAGTTTTTCCGGTCGTTTTACGCAGACCGGGAAATAGGGCTGTTCCTGAAGCATATGAAGAACGTGCAGGACAACCTGGGCGATTTTAATGACCTTTCAGTTCAGATAGAAATGCTTGAGAACACCCTGCAGGAGCTGAAGGGGCGGAACAAGCGGTCAATTCTCCTGGCTGCAGCCCTCGGCAGCCTGATAACCAGGCTGAAGTCTGAACATCAGCAGGTAAGAGCTCAGTTTCATTCGACCTATGAAACCTTTCGTACGGAAAAAAATCAGCGCTTGATGGAACGGCTGACAAATCCCGAGCCATCAACAGCATCACTCAAAAGAAAAAAATGAAAATTCTCACCGTATACAGCAGCAAGGGGGGGGTAGGCAAGACCGCCGCAGCAGTTAATTTTGCCTATACTGCGCTCTGTTCCGGCCAACGCGTGCTGCTTTGCGATATGGATTCCCAGGGTGCTGCTTCTTACTATTACCGGATCAAGCCCAAAAAGAAATTCAATCGTTCACGGCTGTTGAGCGGTTCCTATTATCAGTTTATCAGGGGTACTGACTATCCTGGCCTTGACCTGTTGCCTGCCCACTTTTCATTCAGAAACCTCGATATCGCTTTGCAAAAAGGGAAAAGCGATAAAAATCGCCACATTCTTCATAACCTGCTCAAACCGCTTGAAGGCGAATATGACAGCATCATACTGGACTGCCCTCCCAATCTTACCCTGCTCTCTGAAAATATTATTGTCGCAGCTGACTGCGTGGTCACGCCGGTCGTACCGACAACACTGTCTATACTGGCATTGAGCCAGCTGTTGAAGCTCTTTAAGAAAGTAGAATGTGAAAAAAGAAAAATTTGTGCCTTTTTCTCCATGGTTGAGCAGCGAAAAACCATGCACCGCGGAGTCATGGAGAAATATGGCAGCCATCCGATATTCATGAAAAACCATATACCTTACAGTGCCGAGATTGAAAAAATGGGACTCTATCGAAAGCCGGTCGGGGCCAGCGGCGGCAGCCCTTCCATCAGCACCACTGCCTATAAAAATCTCTGGTCGGAAATTTCTCAGCGAAGACTCTCCCCATGAAACACCTCTACCTGATTCGTCATGCCAAATCGAGCTGGGCCGATTCCCGGCTGCCTGATTTTGACCGTCCGCTTAACAAGCGGGGAAAGCGGGATGCACCGATTATGGGGCAGCGGCTTGCTGCCCGGTCGGTCCATTTTGATCTGCTGCTGTCGAGCAGCGCCAAACGGGCACGCAGGACCGCAGAAATGATCGCGGCGGAAACCGGGTATAAGAAAGCTGATATCGTTTTCGACAGGAACGTCTACGATGCTGATCTGTCAATGCTGCTTTCGCTCATCGGCCAGGTCGATGACAGGGTGCATTCACTTGCGCTTGTCGGGCACAACAATGTCATTACCGAGTGTGCCGAATGGCTGACGGGCAGACGGATTATCAATATCCCGACGAGCGGTATTGCGGCGATCAGTTTTAGCGCTAAAAGATGGGGCAGTATTGACCATAAAGCTGGTGTACTGGAGTTTTTTGATTACCCAAAACGAGATGCTGAATCGAACAGCGACGGTTGACCCCATACTTGTTGTCGGCTCATTCACCCTGCCTGAGCGATAATTGTCCGGAAGCGAGGAGGGTATCTGTTCAGCAGCGATTTTTAAATCGACGCTCCGGGTACGTTAGGGAAGAAAAAACATGACTGAAAAGAACGCTGCAAAAAAATCTCCTGCGGGAGTTTGCAGGGGGTGTGAAAACTACTACATAACTCATGACCATAATGCGCCTTATGGCTGCAGGGCGCTCGGTTTTAAAAGCAGAAAAAATCCAGCAGTCGTTGTTATGGAATCATCGGGGATGGTATGTCAGTTATATACCGCCAAAGTGGAAAAAACACCTGGCGGTGCTGGTGGTGGCGATGCCGCCTGAAAGCCCTCTATGAAAGATGATAGCGCCAGCCTCACCAGAATCAGCATCCTGAATGATCTCTGGCGTGATACCGTCAGAACGAGCGGTGAGCTTTTCAAGATTACCGTCCCGGCTGTTATTGTAACCAAGCTGCTTGAAGAGTTCGGTCTGATCGGCTATCTCAGCGGGCTGGTTGAGCCGATTATGGCGCTGATGGGCTTGCCCGGAGCACTTGGCATTGTCTGGGCGACGGCCTTGATTACAACACCATACAGCGCTATCGCGGTGTTCGCCTCACTTGCTCCGACAATGGTATTGAGCGGTGCCCAGGTGACAATACTCTGCTCGGCAATGTTGATCGCCCACTCGCTGCCGGTTGAGTTAAGCATAACAAAAAAGGCCGGTGCCGGGATTTTACCGATGGCGGCGCTTCGCCTTCTCAGTGGTCTGTGCTACTCCATTATTCTCAACCTCATTTGCCGTTATACCGGGCTCTGGCAGGAACCCGTTCAGATGTTTTTCAGCGGCAGCCCCGGTCAGCAGGACCTAATCGGTTGGGCGCTCGCCCAAATTTTCAACCTTGGACTTATATTTTTTGTTATTTTCTGTATATTGACCGCAATGCATCTCTTGCGGGTCATCGGTTTTCTGCGCTTGCTCGAATTGATGCTCAGGCCGGTCCTTCCGCTCTTTGGAATGACCGAGCGGGCGGCGCCGGTTACCGTAGTTGGTATGATACTTGGGCTTGGATACGGCGGGGCGCTGATTATCCGTGAGACAACGACGGGTTCAATGAACAGGCGGGAGATCTTCAATTCACTGGCCCTGATGGGTTTGAGTCACGGCCTTGTCGAAGATACACTGGTAATGATGGCTATCGGCGGTAAACTGGGCGGAATTCTTTTTGGTAGAGTTTTGTTCTCACTGGTTGTGATTTTTCTTCTTGACCGGCTGTTGCGCTGTCTCGCTCGAACCGGGAAGGCAGCTGTCACTGCTGAGGGGAAAACAAGGTACTGAAATGCGGGATGATTTTATTATGAGCCTTTTGCAAAACGCTCTTTTCGCTCAACCTCCGCGTTATGCTAAAAAAATTTATCCTCGGAATATCAATTATATGCCTGCGGTAAAATTTTCCGCATGCCATGATTTTGAACGAAAATCATCATTTTGCAAGAGGCTCATTATGAAAGCAGTTGTCTGGTTTCTGACGGGATTGACGGTTTCTGCTCTGCTGCTCTCCCGGGTTGCTGGTGCCGAG
Organism: uncultured Desulfobulbaceae bacterium; assembly: GCA_965366875.1. Lineage (GTDB taxonomy): Bacteria > Desulfobacterota > Desulfobulbia > Desulfobulbales > Desulfocapsaceae > MADRE3. Next base: position 13,222 of record CBDUGK010000098.1, read on the forward strand.
TGTCTGCAGGGCGATTGCCTGAACGGTATCGGTGTCTACCAGGGGCCTGACGGCCGTGTCTATGAAGGTTCTTTTTCCCGCGGCACCATCAGCGGGAAAGGCATATTGAAATATAGAGACGGAACAATCTATGAAGGATTGTTCGAAAAGGGCAAATTCAATGGCAGGGGCGTATTGAAAAGTCCTGACGGCAGGGTTTACACCGGGGAGTTCTCTGATGGGGTGATTCATGGCCAGGGGGTGTTGAACCTTCCTGACTCATCACAGTATCGAGGAGATTTCAGCTTCGGCCAATTTCATGGGAAAGGCGTTCTCTTCTTTCAGGACGGTCGGGAATACAAGGGCGATTTCCGCAACAATCTTATCGATGGCAAGGGAAGACTGGTCTATGGTGACGGAAGCTGGTATGAAGGTGAATTCAGAAACGGCAGACCCAATGGCCAGGGGACTCGGTTGTATCCTGACGGTTCTGTTTACCGGGGTGAATTATTCGGCAGGACACGGCAGGGTTCGGGGGTTTACGAAGCTGCTAACGGGAATACCTACGACGGAACGTTTCTTGATGATCAGTATTCCGGCAGCGGAACACTCCAGTACGCCGATGGAAGAAAATACAAAGGCGAATTCACGGAAAACCTGAGACAAGGTCATGGAGAGCTTCACTATGTTGACGGATCACGTTATACGGGAACATTCGAGGCGGACTTTCCCGAAGGGTCAGGAATTCTGCAGTATCCAGACGGCAGCCGTTACGAAGGGGAATTTCAGCGCGGGAAAATGCATGGTCAGGGGGAATTCCATTACCTGGACGGCTCACGATACAAAGGTTCATTCAGCGAGGGTAAGCTCAACGGCCAGGGGGAAATGTTCTACAGTGACGGACGGGTGTATCAGGGTGAGTTCAAGGATGGTCAGCCGATTACCCCGGTAAAAGAGGTCGTTTCCGAGCCATCCTCCGCAGAGGTTGAAGCTCAAGCCGGCCCGCTGACAGAAGAAAAAGAGATACGCGCCGAAAACGAAAAGACAAAGGATCCTGAAGCTGCGCTCAACAGGAAGACTCCGGAGTCTCCCGAAAAGGAAGAAAAACAGATCCCGTTGATCTTTGCAGATGGCAGGATCTGTCGAAACGACAAGGATCTGAGTCCGGCAGAAGGACACGTGAGCTTTGTTTTTCCCGACAACAGTCACTATGATGGGGAGCTCAGAAACGGGCTGATGGACGGCAGCGGAGAGATCAAATACGTCAATGGAGACCGCTACAA
>CBDUGK010000099.1:0-14128 GCA_965366875.1 uncultured Desulfobulbaceae bacterium
AGCAGGTAGGGCATCATTTTCAGGATATAGGAAGGGATGATATCAATTGATGCAGCCTGGAAAAAGAACTGCAGTGCGGTAAGGCCACCGAACAGCAGCGCACCGAAAAAAGCACGCAGTGGGTTCCAGGTACAGAAAATGACCATCGCAATGGCGATCCAGCCCTGTCCGCCGGTCATCGTTTCTTTCCAGCCTGGGGTGTAGGAGAGCGAAAGGTAGGTACCGGCCAGGCCGGCAAAGAGTCCACCGGTAAAGATACAGAGTGTCCGAACAAGAGATACGTTTACTCCTGCGGCATCGGCTGAGGCAGCATTTTCTCCAACCGCCCGAAGCAGGAGTCCGGCTCTGGTTTTAAACAGCACGTACCAGGCCAGGGGAACGAGGATATAGGTCGCATAGGCGAAAGGGCTCTGGAAAAAGAAAATGTCTCCCAGCACTGGAATATCGGAGAGATAGGGCACCTGCACCGGCCTGATTCGGATACCGGCTGCGCTGATAAGCGGCCTGCCGAGAAAATTTGCCAGCCCGGTGCCAAGAATGGTAAGGGCGAGGCCGCAGAGAACCTGGTTTGAGCGCAGCTTGACGGTAAAAAAAGCGTGGACGAGGGAGAGCAGCCCGCCGGCCAGCATTCCGGCGGCAGCGGCAACCAGCCCGTTCTGAGTGGCGAATCCAGCGGCAAATCCAGCCAGAGCGCCGACAAGCATCATTCCCTCTACTCCCAGGTTGAGCACCCCGCCCCTCTCAGTAATAATTTCACCGATCGTAGCGAGCAGGACCGCGACAGAGGACTTGATGGCTATCTGACCGATGAAGGTAATATCGTCAATCATGATTTTCCCCCGGGATGAGTCGAAGCATTGCGGATTTTTGTTTTCAGTCCGGGAAAGACGATTTTGTATCGTATCATTGCCTGCCCGCCGAACAGGCCGAATAACAGTGCAGCCTCGAGGATCAGACTGATTGTTGACGGCAGTCCGAAGGCCGTCTGCAGCTGCTCGCCTCCGACAAAGAGTGCGCCGAGCAGCAGTGCGGTAAACGGAACAGCCAGCGGGTTTAACTGAGCCAGCCAGGCGACGATGATGCCATCGTAGCCGTAGCCGACGGCAAGCCCGGTCTGCAGCCGGTAATGGATGCCGCAGACTTCGGCCATTCCAGCCATGCCGGCAAGTGCTCCCGACAGGGCCATTACCACCAGGGTCTGTCTGCTGACGTTGAATCCTGCATACCTGGCTGCCCGCGCTTCGCTGCCGATTACCCGTATGCGGTATCCCCAGGCCGATTTTTTCAGGATAAAAAAGAGCAGCAGGGCACAGATGAGCGCCAGGGGAAAGCCAAGGTGTATGCGCGTTCCGACAAACCTGATCAGGCGCGCTGCTTCGGGAATCTGTGCGGTTCCGGGAAAACCGAAGCCGGCCGGGTCACGCCAGGGACCATAGAAGAGATGTTCCATATAGATGATGGCTACATAGTTAAGAAGCAGCGTCGTCAGGATCTCATTGACATTGAAGCGTGCTTTGAGCAGGCCGGGAATGAGCGCCCACATTATGCCTCCGCAGGCTGATGCAGCCAGGATCATTGGAATAAGCACAGAAGCTGGAGCTGACGGCAGCAGATAAAGAGCAGTTCCGGCGGCAAAAATCCCCCCCCAGACAAGTTGACCTTCGGCGCCGATATTCCACAGCATCATCGTCGCGGCAACAGCGACAGCAAGACCGGTAAAGGTGAGCGGCGTAGCTTTTACCAGCACCTCTGAGAACGAGTGAAAAGAACCGAAAACTCCGTTGAGCATTGCCAGGTAGGCGGTGAGCGGGTTGACGCCCAGAGCCAAAAAAATAACGGAACCAATGGCAAAGGCGATGGCAAGGGCTATCAGCGCGGCAATCAGGTGGTGATAGCGTGGAAGCTCTGTCCGTTTTTCAATATGAATCATGAGACCACTCCGGCCATGAGCAGACCGACACGACCGACCGCATCTGCATCCCGCGCATCTATTATTTCAAGAATCCGGCCATTGAACATCACGCCGATACGGTCTGACAGGGATAATACTTCCTTTAAATCACCGGTTACCAGCAGTACGGCAGCATTTTTCCGGCAATCGAGCAGTGCTTTCCAGACATCCTCCGTCGCCGAAATATCAAGTCCCTGCGTCGGCTGTTCGGCAATGAAGAGCTGCGGTTTTCTCGACAGTTCCCGGGCCAGGATAACTTTTTGCAGATTTCCCCCGGAGAGTGAATCGGCGCTGTCATCAGGTGACTCTGCCTTGATATTGAACGCTTTGATTGCCGCTCTGCAGTCATCAATCATTTTTTTCCGGTCAAGAATCAGTCCCCCGATACCGGTTGCATAGGCTGATAACCTGGTCAGAGCAGTGTTGTCAGCGATAGACATGCTGCCGACGCAGCCGGTATGATAGCGATCCTCGGGCACATAGGCGATGGAGTCTTTGGAGGTACTGATCCATTGCTGCGGGGCATATGAGCTGCCAAGAAAAGACAGCTGCCCCGAATGGGCCCTGCTGAGGCCGGCGATCGTTTCGACCAGTGCACTCTGGCCGTTACCCGCAACGCCGATGATGGAAAATATTTCACCCTGTTTCACCTCAAAACTGATGTCATGAAACGACGAGCCGCCGGCGGAACTGCTGCCGCTCAGGTTTTTTAAGCAGAGAACGGTGTCGCCCGGTTCAATGGGTTCTTTGCTCACCTGCAGGACGACATCCCTGCCGACCATCAGCTGGGCGAGGCGGCGCCTGGATATCTGTTCCTTGTCAGACTGAGCGGAGACAATGAGCCTGCCTTTTCGCATCACTGAAATGTCATCTGCAAGTTTTAAAACCTCTTCCAGTTTATGAGTGATGAAAACGATACCCTTGCCGGCGCTTCGCAGCATCGTGATGACAGAAAAAAAAGCGTCTATTTCAGGCGGTGTAAGCACCGCGGTCGGCTCATCAAAGATCAGTATCTGCGCATCCAGGAGCAGAAGCTTGATGATTTCCACTCTCTGGCGCTCCCCCATTGACAGTTCGAACACATGTTTGTCCGGATCGACATCCAGACCGAACTGCTCGGCTGTTTTTCGAATCGTAAGCGTGCGGTCGCCTCTGCCGATTTTTTTATGGGCGGAGAGTAACAGATTTTCTGCAACCGTCATTGACTCGATCAGCATGAATCGCTGGTATACCATGCCGATGCCCTGTTCAAGGGCTGCAGCCGGCGACGGGAAACTGACCGTTTTGCCGTTAACGGAAATAGTGCCGCTGTCTGCCTGGTAGCGGCCGGCAAGAATTGACATCAGGGTGGATTTGCCGGCTCCGTTCTCGCCAAGAAGAGCATGTACCCGGCCCCGGTGGATATCAAAATCTATATCCTGGTTGGCGCTCACCGTCCCAAACTGTTTGGAGATTCCCCGCAGTGAAACAACCGCTCTGGTCATGACTTTGCTGATCGCTGCACTGCCTGGGGTACGGGCAACTCGGCAAGGGCGTGAACAGGGGCTGGCAGCAGGCTCCCTCCTTTTCCTTCCCTGGCGGCGCAGAAGATACCATGGAGATAGGGGGCTCCGCGGCCTGATCTGGATGCTGCCGCTTCGAGGATCTCGTACAGCCCCATTATGGTACCTCCGGTGCTGACCACATCATCAATGATGATGTAGCCGTTTTCAGCAGAGGTGAGCAGCTGCATATCCCGCTCGTATACTGCCAGAAATTTGCCGCCGCTGGTAATGGACTCGGCCCCAACCTGGATTACCGGTCTGCGTTCCACTTCCATGTGAGGCTTTATGCGATTATAGGCAACAGCGACCGCGTCAATGCCCAGCTCGGAGGAGACAACCTGGGTTAATTGCAAGGCTTTTTCTACAGCGGTGAGAATCACAACGGTTGAGGGGGCAGGAACAGAAGAACGGATTCTGTCGGCAAGCAGCAGCCCGAGGTCCCGGTTGAGGCGGGTCTGCCCGACAAGATTAAATGAGGCGATGCGAATCTGGGCGTCCTGTGTCGGGACCAGCACATAGGGCAGTTCGACTTCGTAGCCCAGCCCGGCAACGCGCAGCAGGTATTTGTCTCCGGATTCACTGCTGTTAAGTACATCCATGGTTGTCTCCTTTTTCACCTCTTCAGAAAAAAGGCAGCGTGCGCGGGAATTACAGCCGCGCACGCTGCCTGGACCGGCCGGATCTGGAGCAGCAGCCCAAAAATTACTGGGGAAGTTTGCCGGAGACGCCTTTGACCAGCACCCGCATAGTCAGCAGGTCGTTGTCGGAGGCCTGTTCCCCCGCTTTCCAGAGTTCTTTTCCTGCCTGGTCATAGAGCGGACCGGCAAAAATAGTATCTTCACCCTTGGCCAGTTTCGCCTGTTCGGCAAGAACTTTTTTCTTTACATCGGCCGGAACATCTTTGTTGAAAGATGAGAGGATGATACCGTTGTCCTCCATCCCTCCCCAGTAGGGTGTATTGTTCCAGGTTCCGTCTATGACCTGCTGCACCGCCTTGACATACCACTGTCCCCAGTTCCAGGTCGTCGAAACAAGCGCGCAGTCGGCGCCGTATTTTGCCACATCCTCACCGTAACCGATGGCTGCAACACCCGAGGCACAGGCGGCTACAGCAGAATCGGGGGTGTCGGCCATCTGACGGATAAGGTCATGCTTTCTGGCAATCAGTGTCTCGGCCAGGGTTGTTTCATTGGTTGCATCACGCCAGGCTTTCAGCCAGACAACGGTGTTCAGCTTGTCTTCATCATAGTGCACACCGGCTTCATCAAGCCCTTTCTTGAGGCCGATAGTGAAAGCATTGATGCCGCGAACGGGCTCGGGAATCGGCTGGGTTGCAACCGTTCCTACTTTTTTAAAACCCATCAGCCCTGCCATATAGCCGGCAAGGTATTCCCCCTGATACATGCGCTCGAAATAGTTGCGCATATTGTCAGAGGACTTGAACCCTGAACAGTGTTCGAATTTTATGTTCGGATAATCTTTTGCCACATTGAGCAGCGGATCCATATGCTCAAAGGTGGTGCCGAAAATAATATCATAGCCTTTCTGGGCGTAATCGCGGAAGACACGCTCCGCATCCGCGGCGAGAACTTTTTCGGTATATGACACCTCGATCTTGTCTCCCATTGCTTCCTGCAGGTATGTAATGCCGTTATAGTGGGCGGTGGTCCACCCCTGGTCATCGATGGTCCAGAGCAGTGCGAAGGCAACTTTGAGTTTTTTTGGCTGAGCCAGGGCGTGGCTGGCGGGCAGAGTGGTTATGACCAGGAACAGGGCAGCTGCCAGGGCAGGAATGAATTTCTTAAACATGCGTGTCCTCTCTATAGTTGGTTAATAAAACAGGAAGCCTGAAATACATGAACAGCGGGCACGTAACTTAACGTGTATTTTACGACATTAAAATACAGGATAAGCGCAAAATTGCAAAATTCCATTGAGAGCATAATCATAATAGTTGGCTTTTCGCTTTCATGAGATTGGAAATGGACGGCTGATACCGCTATAATACTAAAAAAAGGGAGCACGGAACCAACAGCGACGATGGAGGTGAGTAATGTCGGAATTCAGCTGCAGCAGATGTTTCTGGTTTGAGTCGATTGAAAACGAATATGGGGAGTGCAGGGTGAACCCGCCGTGCATCGTGGAAAAACTTGTCGGTGGAAGCACCTATGCAAATCTGTTCCAGGCCACCAAAAACCCGGTTGTCTCACAGAATCATCGTTGCGCTAAGTTTGAAAAAGCCGAGTAATTGTCACCCATGTGGTGAATGATAACTATTCTCATACTTGACTCGGAACGGTGAGGTGATTAAAGATTTAACAAAACACTCTCCCTAGATGTATGGTGTTTATACCCGCTACCTGTTTTTCCTTCCCTCCTTCCCGGTAGCGGGTTTTTTTGTGCTGTTGCCGATACTGAATTTTATTTGGTTTATCTGCGGGTTGTCTGGTATGTATGCTTGATGGCGATTTTTTTCGAGTAAGAAATGGACGTGGATGCGGCAGCTATGAAAAACGAAGAGGGAGTAAACCGGGTTGAGCTGGGCCGCGTCGGCGATCGTCCGCTGTGGGTTTTAGCTCTGTCGATTCTTATCCGGGCTGTTCACCAGGTCGGAGCTGCAGTATACCTTGCATCATTTCTCCTCGACGGTCTGAAGACACCGGCGTCGGCGTACCTTCTTCTGGCCATTATCAGCGGCTGCCTGCTTGTTGTAACGGAAGGGATGAGGCATCGGCAGATTTACCGTGAGGTTGCCGGTATGAGTACCCTGGTCAAATTGATTCTGCTCGGCGGGGCCTATCATGGATTTTTCCCGGAAACGATTACCGTTCTTGCTGCATTTATAATCGCCTCGGTTGGCGCTCATGCCCCGAAAACCGTTCGTCATCGATTGCTGTTCTAGAAGATTTTTCTGTTGTGCCTGCATCTATGGCAAAATTGTATAACAATTTCGAATTTTTTCGGCCAAATCCATGGTTAGCGACAGCACTTTTGCTGCCTGATCGATGCTCAAAGAACCGGTCCCGCAGGACGGGGCGATCAATGTCTGCTGGAGGATGGTCTCTTGGGGCAGACCCAGATTCACTAATGCTTCCATTTGTCGCTCCCATCGGTCAAACAGGCTGGCGAGCGATTCGTTTTCCAGGGCCTGTGGGTCACCGGTCGGCACGATCCCCCAGACAAGGATCCCTCCGCGTTTGATGAAACTGACCAGGGATTGTTCGTATAATATGATATTGTCAAAGTAGGAGTAGCCATCGAAACTGATAAGGTCGCAGTTTGAGTCCAGGACAGGTGCCCAGTCGCCGTTGGCGCAAATATGCACACCTGCCAGGCCGCCTGCGGATTGGATCGCTTCGATTACTTCAGCAACACAGTCGGTGACCATTTCCCTGGTCACGCTGGTATAGGCGGTGGAACCAAAACTGACAATCCCCGGTTCGTCGACGAGGATGATCGGCGGATATTTTTTTGCATGGGGCCGCAGCTGTTCAACCTGCCAGCGCGCCTTCATGGCGATAAGTTTGGTGACAATATCCCTGAGGTTGTCATCGTAGAAGATCGAATTTCCCTGGAGGTCTTTTACCCCGATCCCTGTTGTCATCGGCCCGGTTACCTGTCCCTTGATGCTGAGAACAGCATGCTGGTTTTTTTCAAGCGTCTGTAAGAGAGTAAAAAACCCCTGTGCGGTATCGCGATTGAGGGCAAACCGTGAGCCCGCAGGTATTGGTTGATCTCCACATTCCTGCAGGTAGTCCTGATAGAACAGGGCCATTTCCCCGGTGAACTGCTCTTGTTCGCTGTCCACCCAGAAGTTCTCGCTATCTTCAATAAGTCCCGGCAACCCGTCGATAAATTGACGGATCATACCTTCCTTTGGTAATTTGGGAAGCTGCGGCCATAAGGGAATATCCGGCGTATGGCTCATAACAAGCCTGACAGCCTCCTCATGGTTCTTCAGCGGCAGGCTGCCGATCAGGATCGGCAGGCAACAGGGGGTAAACATCGGACGCTCCTTGCATATTCACCAGTCCCGGTGGTGTTCGGCTTAAGAAAAACAATGAGAAAACGGGAGTTCCGGTATAATAGAAGGGAACAGGATTGAAAGTCAAGCAGGCAGAGAAACAGGATGCAAGACGGAACAGGGGATAAGCAATGAAAAAAGATCGGGCCTCATTACTGATGCAGACACCTGCGCCGGCAGCAGCGCAGATTACGGAGCTGCTGAGCGGTATGCTCAAAGAGGGGCTTGCGGTTACTGAAGAGACCCTGTTTTTCATGGAATCAACCTATGGGATCAGCCCAGAGGAGCTGGAAGGCGTTGCCGGTGATCCTTGTTTTGAAGACAGGCACATGGTGATCAATCTGCTTTTTTCACCTACTCAGAAAATGAGGCAAAAACTGGAGCCTCTGCTTGTCGCAGGGCCGCTGACTGAAGATGATATCCGCCGGGTCGGCGGCAAAATAGCAGGTGAGATCAGTGAAGTCAGCATGTATATGCCCGCTGGGTCAAGTTTTTCCTGGTCAGTCAATGACGAGGCGATCGATCATTTTGTCGAAAAATTCTATATGGGCAGAGACCTCGATCCGCTGTTTGTGCCAGTACTTCAGGCACAGCTGCCAGAGGAACTTGCAACCCGCGTAAAGGTGTATATGCGTTGCCGTAATTTCATCTTTTCGGATCAGGCACGCCTGTTCATGCTGATGTGTATTGATCGGGCGGCAGACCGGGCAGAATTGTTCGAGAGCACGTTTGAACTGCTGCTGACCCTGGCAAGTCAGGTGCCCCCACAGATGACCATCGTCGAATACCTCCATGAGCAGCGGGAATACCAGAAGAAACGGTTGTGCGATATTGAGGAGTTTGAACAAAATAACCAGCGCTACGGCCTGGAATACCTGTTGATGCAGAACTATCAGGTACCCCATGAATCGGAGGAAAATGTATCTGCGCTGCTGCACCAGCTCGACCTCATCATTGATGAGCTGCTTGAGCTGCATAATCCCATAGAGCGCTACATTAGCAGACGGAACCTGGGAACGTTTGACAGCAATGATGATCTGGGGAAACTGTTCCGGAGTCTGTCCTGAAGCGAACAGCCTTCAGGGTGGAATATAAAAAGGGCATCAGCCGGGAGACCATCCGGCTGATGCCCTTGTCTGTTGATGCCTGTCAATCAGTGTCTATTTCGGTGAGACCATATTCTTGATTTCCTCGACAATCTCCGGGTTGGCAAGGGTCATTACGTTGCCGACGTCTCCTTTGTTGGAAATGGCGCCCAGAACCCTTCTCATGATCTTACCCGAGCGAGTTTTCGGCATATCAGGAACCAGCCAGACATTCTTGCACTTGGCGATCTTGCCAATCTGGAACACAATGGCATCGGCAATTTTTTTCTGGATTTCCGGCGTCGGTTCAATACCCGGTTTCAGAGAGACGTAGAGCTCCGGCTCTTTACCCTTGATCTCGTGGTTCACCGGCACAACGGCAGCTTCCGCAACTTCCGGCACCGTCAGTGCGGCAGACTCGATCTCTTTTGTGCCAAGGCGATGCCCGGAGACGTTGATAACATCATCAATCCTGCCAAGGATCCGATAGTAACCGTCCGGCGCTTCAACAGCTGCATCACCGGTGAGATAGGGCCAGTCCCGCCAGTCCTTGCTGTTCGGGTTTTTGTTGTACATGCTGAAATAGGTCTTCACGAACCGCTCCCGGTCCCCCCAGATGGTCATGAAGCAGCCTGGCCATGGGTTCTGGATACAGATGTTGCCGGCCTTTCCCGCACCCGGCGGAATAACCTTTCCATCTTCATCATAAATAATCGGGTGTATGCCCGGCACCCCGGGTCCGGCACTTCCCGGTTTCATTGGTTTGATTGCGGGAGTGGTGGAACAGAGGAAACCTCCTGTTTCCGTCTGCCAGTAGGTATCAACGATTGTTGCCTCTCCTTTGCCGACGACACTCTCGTACCAGCGCCAGACTTCCGGCTCAATGGGTTCACCAACCGTTGTCATGTGTTTGAATGAATAATTGTACTTGACCGGTTCGTCCGGACCGATTTTTCTCAGCGCCCTGATGGCGGTCGGCGCGGTGTGGAAGATGTTGACGTCCAGTTCCTGAGCAATCCGCCATGAGCGCCCTGCGTCAGGATAGGTCGGCACACCTTCATAAATGACCGTCGAGGCGCAGAGTGCAAGCGGTCCGTAAACGATAAAAGAGTGTCCGGTGATCCAGCCGATATCGGCCATGCACCAGTAGACATCCTCAGGGTGAATGTCCTGTATATACTTGGACATTGCCGTCACATAGGCGAGATAACCGCCGGTGCTGTGCTGACACCCTTTCGGTTTACCCGTGGTCCCGCTGGTGTACATCAAAAACAACGGATCCTCGGACAACATCCGTTCGGGTTCAACCCGTGCCCCGTAATACTTTTTCAATTCATCGTTGACGACGATATCCCGCCCCGCGACCAACGGGGCTTCAGAATACATCTTGCCGGGATAGCGCTGCCAGACAAGCAGTTTGTCTACTTTCTGGCCCGCTTGTTCTGCAAGCTGACAGGCTTCATCGTCAACGGCTTTGTGGTTGAGCAGCTTACCGGCGCGGTAGTAGGAATCCATGGTGATCAGTACCCTGCTGTTTGAATCGACAACACGATCTGCGCAGGCACTTGATGAAAATCCACCGAACACGACAGAGTGAATGACACCAATACGGGCGCAGGCCAGCATGGTAATCGGCAGTTCTGCGGACATCGGCATGTGAATGGTCACCCGATCACCTCTTTTCAGGCCTGCCGTATCCTTCAGCAGCTGGGCAAACTCGTTGACACGGACGTAAAGCTCCTGATAGGTTATATGCTGGATATGTTCTTGTTCCAGCTCCGGAACAAAGTGAATGGCGGTCTTGTTCTTGTTGTCCTTGAGATGCCGATCTATGCAGTTATAACTGGCGTTGAGCTGCCCGCCCCGGAACCATTTCCAGCATGGCGCATCGCTGGTATCCAGAACTTCGTCCCAGTATTTATACCAGGTCAGCAGCTCAGCAAATTCTGTGTAATAATCAGGGAAATTATCGAGACTGAACCGATCAAATATTGAATCGTCGGTGAGATTCGCCTGCCCGATAAACTTTGGTGATGGGTGAAAATATTCCTCTTCTTTCCAGTGTACCGCGATCTCTGCTTCAGAAGTTTCAACAATGTTTTTGTCTTCACTCATAAGATGTGCTCCTTGTCAGTAGCTGGTTTTGAACCGAGCCGTGTCCCGTATAACAGCAGCTCAGCATTTGCGCCTCTCCTCCTGATACAAAAATGTATGGTAAGTGACCGCTCAGACGTGATGCGGTGGGGTGAGCATGTCATAACTGCGATTAATGCATATACTGCAATATGATGATTTTTACTGATTTGCCTAACATAAATGCATATATAATGCAATTAATCTTATCTGATATTTAAACAAAATTGATGACCGTGTCGAGCGGTAAATTGTAGTTGCGTGATAAGGTATAGAAATGATTTGGTTAATCAGGAAACAGATCAGCGAATATGGCAGATTTTCACACCACTATAAAGGTTCACAGGGAGAGGATGGAACAGATTTTTTGGACGTTCCGACGACGATGGTTAGTCTGCAGGATATGGGTTTACATAGTAATCGATCCAGAGGGGTATGCTGATGGATAACAGGGGACACTTTATTCTGGCCGGCTGGCTTATTGACGGCAGCGGCGGACCGATTCAGAAAAAAGCGCTGCTGAAAATTGTCGATGGCCGCATCGCAGCTGTGAGCCGCTATAATCAGAGTGACTGTCCGGCCGGCTCCGGGATAACAGACTTCTCCCACTGCTGTATCCTGCCGCCCTTGATCGACAGTCACGCCCATCTCTGCATGTCCGGGACGCTGCACCCCAAAAGCCGACAGGACCAGCTGACGGCCGGATATGAGACGTTGAAGAAAGCCATCACGGAGCATCTCAGCCATCATCTGTCTCATGGCGTACTTGCTGTGCGGGATGGGGGGGACCGTCTCGCCGCCGTACTCAGATATTTCCGTGAGCTGGATGAAAGCGCTGCACTGCCGGTGGTGGTCAAGTCGCCGGGAAAGGCGTGGCACCGAAAGAGCCGTTACGGGGGGTTAATCGGCAGGGGTGTTGACACCTCGATGCAGCTTGACAGGGTGATCACTGGAGAAAGCAGTGCTGTCGACCATATCAAGGTGGTCAATTCCGGGATCAACAGCCTGAAGCAATTTGGCCGTCAGACCACTCCCCAGTTCAGCCTGCGTGAACTTGCCGGTACGGTGGACTGGGCTGGAAAACAGGGGCTGAAGGTAATGGTCCATGCCAACGGCACCGTGCCGGTGCAGATGGCGGTCGAGGCCGGCTGTCATTCCATCGAGCATGGATTTTTCATGGGCAGGGAGAACCTTGAAACATTGGCGGAGAAACAGGTCTGCTGGGTTCCGACAATCTTTACCATGAAGGGGTGTCTGGAGAGTGTCGAGCTTGGCATGAAGGAGGCCGACTCCGCAGTTGTTGCAAAAACGCTTGACCACCAGCTTCAGCAGCTCTCCCTTGCGCGGGCGTGCGGGGCCCGTGTTGCCGTGGGAACGGATGCCGGCAGTATCGGCGTGCTGCATGGGGAATCGCTGGCCGGAGAGCTGAAGCTGTTTATGCAGGCCGGCTATTCGCTGCCTGAGGCAATCAGCTGCGCAACGCACCGGGGCGCACAGCTGCTCGGAATTGACAATGAATTTGGACTGCTCGAAAAAGGCCGGCCGGCACATTTTCTGGTCGTGCGCGGAACACCACCGCAGCTGCTGAGAAAACTGCGCTTTCTCGAGGCGGTCTACCTGCATGGAAAACCGAGTGAGCATTACCGCAGTTTGCTGAGAAAAGCCCGGGTTCACAGGCCGTAGAAACGACAACGGGTTCAGGTGACAGCACAGTTCTTTTCTTGAATAATGGGTCCGGGTGGTGTAGAAAAACCGGGGTGGATGATTGATGGCTGCAGGGTTCTAACAATAACAGGTTTTAGCGTGGCAAGGAGAGCAAGGTATGGGAACGATCAAGCTGGCAGACAGGGTAGAAAAACTTGGTGTTGAAACGGCATTTCTCGTTGCCGGTAAGGCTGCTGCCTACGCAGCAGCCGGTAACCGTGTGTATCCGTTTCACCTGGGAGACCTGAACCTGAAAACCCCTGACAATATCATCCAGGCAGCATATCGTGCACTGCAGGCCGGCAAGACCGGTTATACCGCCAATGCCGGGATACCGCAGCTCAGGGAGTCGCTGGCAGAAGATTTTAACCGTACCCGCGGAACCGATTATTCACTTGAGAATGTTGCTATTCAGCCGGGCGGCAAGCCGGTTATCTCGAAATTTCTGCTCAGTGTCATGAACCCGGGTGACGAGGTGCTGTATCCAAATCCGGGGTTTCCCATCTACGAATCACAGATCGAGTTTCACGGCGGCATCGCTGTCCCCTACGGAACCATCCCCGGTGATGGTAATTTCACCTTCGATATCGACAGTCTTGAAGCCTCGATTACCGATAAGACCAGGATAATCATCATAAATGACCTGCATAATCCGACCAGTGCGGAGTGCAGCCCCGAAGACCGGCGCAGGCTTGCCGAACTGGCGGTACAATATGATCTTGCGGTGCTGCTTGACGAGGCCTATTTTGATGTCCGCTATGACGGGGTTTCGGCATCTCTGATCTCGGAACCCGGGATGGCCGAGAGAAGCGTGATCCTCTATACATTTTCGAAGCGTTTCGCCATGACCGGCTGGCGTCTGGGCGCGGCGCTCGGGCCGCGTGAGATCATCGACGTGATCATAAAACTCAACATCAATGATGAATCCTGCACAAATCATTTCGTGCAGTATGCCGCCCTTGAGGCATTGGCGGGGGACCAGTCCGATGTCCACCACATTCTTGAGGTGCTGAAGAAGCGCCGGGACCTCTGTGTCGACCTGCTCAACGACATAGATGGTGTCTTCTGTTATCGCCCAAACGCAACCTTCTATCTTTATCCGGACGTTACCGAGGCCTTTGCCAACAAGGGATTCCGGGATTACCAGTCATTTCTTACCGGTGTGCTCGAGAACACCGGCGTTTCCATGTGTGCACGGGCTCATTTCGGCACCCCTTTGCCCGGTGAAACCAAACAATACGTGCGGCTTGCCTACTCGGGCATTGATCGAAAATCCATTGAAGAGGGACTTGCTCGATTAAAAAACTATCTGGAGCCCTAGCGGACAGCCTCTGACAAGGCAAAGGTTGAGAAGCAGCAGCCTTTAACCCCGATAACGCCGCCCACAGGGACCAATTCTGCACAATAATGTTATTTTTTGTGTCACAAAATAACATTATTGTGCAGAATTATCTTTGTTTTCAGCCGATTCAAATAGCCGTATTCTGGATATTTCCAATAAATTCAATTTCTTGTTTTCTCCTTCCGCATCCTGGCATGCGCTTTGCGATACTTCCGCCCAGTGGACGTGTTGAGCTGATGGAATGCTCATTGTCATAAACATGGATTTACTAGGAGGAAAATTGTGAAATTAAGCATGAAGATGAAACCAAGAACCTACTGGGGCGGCGCGCTGTTTCTTGCCGTC
>CBDUGK010000100.1:0-13920 GCA_965366875.1 uncultured Desulfobulbaceae bacterium
CACATAAACAGAAAAGAGAAATAATATGGTTAATCTGAACTATTCAATCACAATCAAGGCTTCAAAGGATACTGTCTGGAAGACAATGCTTGATTCCAAAACCTACAAACAGTGGGCAAAGGCGTTTTCGTCCGATTCTCAATATATTGGCTCCTGGGTTCAGGGTACATCTATCAAATTTATAGACCCGAATATGGGCGGTACGAAGGCGATCCTTGAAGTTGTTGAACCGTGCGATAGAATTGCTGCAAAACATGTCGCGATTATTCGAGAGGACGGCACTGAAGATAGGGAATCGGAAACTGCAAAAAAGTGGATTGGCGTCACCGAGCGCTACCAGCTAGAGGAAACGAATGGAACCACCCAGCTCTTTGTTGAAATGCAGGTGCACGAGGATTTCGTTTCCATGTTTGCAGAATCCTGGCCAAAAGCACTGGAACTCCTGAAAACACTCTGCGAAGACAATACCCAATGAGTGTATAGTAGTTCCGTGTAGTAGTTCCGGGGACAGTATACTTATCTCCAGATCATAATTAGCGGGACTGTAAAGAGAATCGTTCACTGGACCAGAGAACCAGACTCAGTGGAATAGTGAGCTGGTTACTCGTCGATACCACACTCAGGCAAACCTCACAGCAAGTGCCAGGACTCGCTCATTTTCACGAAACATCAGCCGTTTTTCACACAGTTGCCTGACAAATGCCTTTATCGCCTCATGACTCAGCCTGGGATAGGCGCGGCAGATTTCTTCGAGTTTTTTTGGCTGGTCACAAAAAAGATATAATTCTCGTGATGTGCCGCGCAGCCTGTGAAGAAGGGTTGAGCTGTCGGGCCGCTGCTGGTGGATAACAAGGAAGCTGCCGCCATCCCGGTAGTAGAGCGGCGGTTTATCACTTTGGCTTCTTTTACGATGGTATCGCTGCCACGCCTTGATCTTCTCCAGGACCGGACGCCACCTCTTGATTTGCACAGCTCTGTCACCGCGGTATCCGCAGGCGAGCAGCTGGATTTTAAGCTCCCGGGGGAAAAGCATGCGGTTCTTGGGGTGAGCGGTAATTGCCCGGATGCCATATTTTTTCGGGTTCCGGTAGACAGGTGAACCATAGCCAAGAAAAAACGGTACTGCATCAAGCGGAAAAAACGGGAATGCGTAATCAAGGTTCTCGAGCGTTTCTTCCGCCTCTTCACTGCTTGAGCCCGGGAACTGGGTGATGATGTTTCCCATCAAAATGATCCCGCTTGCACTGCAGTTTTTCATAATGGCAAGGTTATCCATGACAGTGGTTCCCTTGCCCATTCGGGCAAGCAGTGAACCGGACAGGGATTCAATACCCACCTGAACAGTCTGCAGTCCGCCGCTGCGAAACAGCTCGAGTCGCTCAACTGCTGTTTTTGCCCGTATCTCGGCAAAAAAACTCAGGTCCTTCCCGGTCTCGGACATCGCCTTGAAAAATCTGGTGGTTTCACGCTCAGGCAGCACATTATCGGTAAAACTGAAGGAGAGTGATTCAGTTTCGTTCACGAGTTGCAAAACCTCGGCACTCATCCGCCCGGCTTTTTTATGGCGGTACCCCTTCCATTGCAGGTTGAGGTTGCAGAATGTGCAACGGTTCCAACTGCACCCCCTGGAAAACTCAACGGGCAAAACCGGCATGAACGGTACATCGGGAAAGAGATGCTTTACTTCAGAGAGATAGGAGGTGAAGGAAGGAATCGGAAGATCATCGAGACGACATGCAGACAAGGGTTCAGAAACGCTGTTGTTTTCATTTCTGGTTGATACCCCGCCGGGAAGCGTGGAACGTTTTTCGCTGAGATAATTGCAGAGCTCAAGCAACGCTTTTTCACCTTCACCGTCAATGAGATGATCGATCTGTTCAAAATGACTGACCAGCGAACGACCGGCTTCCGATGAGCAGGAGGTCCCTCCAAAAACGGTCGCCACCGGTGCTGCTTCCTTGAGCTTTGCAGCGAGATAGAGGGAGGGGAAAAGCTGACTGAAGCAGACGGAAAAACCGCAGAGCGAAATCGTACCCGGTTCAATGGTTGAGAGCCAGGTATCGCTGACCTGAACCATATCTGCGCTGAGGCGGTCAAAATCGGGGATGTGGTCATTACCGTCCTCACGCAGTTCCTGCCTGAAAAGCCGGGCAGCTTCTGCTTTTTTTTCCGGAAAGAGCAGCGGGGCAAAGAGCGCTTCACCTGCCCAGCCGGATTTGCTGATGCGGGTATAGAGGTCGATACCGATTCTGGCGGCAATGTTCAGGGATAGGTGATGACTTTCTACAGGGTAGTCACTCTGTTGCCTCAGATAACTCTCCAGACTCGCCAGTTGGATGGATGGACGGTGAAAGAGCGCCCAGGGAGGGGAAACGAGAACAACCCGAAACACGGGGTTGCCCTGATCGATTCCTGATTCCGCACCGGTTGGTTTCTCCATCCTTTTTTCCTCCTGCAAAAACACGAGACCTTTTTTTACCTTATAAACCGTACGGACTCTTTTGGAAAGGAATAGCGGGAAATGTGAGGATGAACCGGGCGGCAGGACTCAGAGGCTGAAGGTAATTCCTTCTCTGGCTGCAGTATTGGGGTTATAGGTTCGATACAGCTGTTCGATTGTGCCGTTGTCTCTTGCCTCAATCACCGGGCCGATCAGCTCGTCAAGTTCAACGGCGAATTTTGGGTATTTCTCGATTATTTGAGCCTGTTCCTTGAAAAGAAAATAGAGCCCAAGCGCGCGAGCGCAGAGCGGGGGTGTTACGCAGGAGCACAGATAGGTTTCATACAGGGCAATCTTGAGTATCCCTGGTTCATTGATATCGACGTCATGCTCCGCCTGTGCCCGCCCCAGCCAGACATTCCCGAGCCAGATGTGCGGTTCTTCTCCAGGCTGCTGAAGCTGCGCCTTTTCGTACATGGAAACGATCGTCTCGATCGTTTGATCCCCGAGCGCTTCCCCGTTTATGGATTGTCCGGACATTTCTGCAGATTCCTTTGATGCCGGCGGGGAATGAGGTCCACGGTCTCCCCTTACCTGTGTTTTTTTACTTTTGCACAGACGGGACAGATTTCCGGAGTAAACCTCAAATCAAAGGCTTCTCTTACCGAAGTCTTCAAGGTGGCCCACTCTCCGTTCTCCCCTTCTATCTTGAGGCAGCTTGTGCATACCGGCACGCTCCCCTGGAGGGCCTCGACCATATCAAGCGCCTGCCTCAATTCCTCAACAGACTGGGAAAGTGAGGATTGAATGGTCACCAGCCGTTTCGCTACCCTGACACGTGCCCTCAACTCGTCGTCGTTAAACGGTTTTGTCATATAGTCATCGGCACCGGCATCAAACCCGCATAAAATATCATTCTGGCTGTCCCGGCCTGTCAGCAGAATCACATAAATGGGGTTTGGACGCTCCAGGTTTTTTATCATTTTACAGAGCTCGACACCGTCGATCTCGGGCATTTCCCAGTCAAGAATCGCCACGTCGATGAAATCGGGTTTCTTCAGGATTTTCCACGCTGCTTTACCGTCGGCGACACTGCTGACCGAATATCCCCAGTTTTCAAGGCTCACCTGAACCATCAGTCTGGTCGTATATTCATCCTCGGCTATCAATACATTCACGATATGTATCCTGTTGTGTAGTTATGGATAGTACTGTGTTAGAATCTGTAACACGTATGGTATTAATTATCTCGATTCAGCGCCCAATTGTCCACTTTATTTTTAATCCGGTGCATTAACTGCGTATGAACCTCAAAAAGACGCTCCAGGGGATCATCCCTGCAGACGACCTGAAGAATCTGATCAGGGGGTTTGACATCATCGGCGATATAGCGGTCGTCATCATTGCTGAAGGACTGGAAGCGCACGAACGACTGATTGCCGAAACAATTCTCGCCATCCATAAAAATGTCACGACCGTTTTCAAGCGCGATGGTACGTATTCAGGAGAATACCGGACCATTCCGGTTACCTTCATCGCCGGCGAGAGAAAAACTGAAACGCTCTGCAGGGAATTCGGGGTCAGGCTGCTGCTGGATATTGAAAAGGTCTATTTTTCCATTCGCTCCGGACATGAACGAAAACGCATAGCTGACCTCGTTCGCCCGGGCGAAAACGTCCTGGTCATGTTTTCAGGTGTCGCCCCCTACCCGCTGATGATTTCTCAATACAGCCATGCTGAAAACATCACCGGGATTGAGATAAACGAGACGGCCCACAATTACGGGGTAAGAAATCTGCGCCTCAACAAGGCCCGCAACATAGAGCTGATTCATGACGATGTTATCTCGGCAGTCAGCAGGTCGGATGAAACATACGACAGGATTATCATGCCCCTGCCCTATCGTGCCGGCGACTATCTGGAAGCTGCCGTTCGTGCATTGCTGCCAGGCGGTACGCTGCATTTCTACGATTTCAAATGCAGCTGCAATTTTGACAAAACCGCGGAACTCATTTCAAGCCAGGCAGTGCTGCTGGGGCGCACCATGACATCTTCAAAAATCGTCCTGTGCGGGCACAGCAGTCCGCAGATTTACAGGATTTGCGTTGACGCGGTACTATCCTGAATACAACCCTCTGCCCGTTACCCGCGAGACCATTCAGTTCCCGGCTGCTTTCAGCTCTGTGACTATGGCTTCAGTATCAGCGCCAGGCTGCTCCTGCAGGATGGCTGCAATCTGATGTGCGATGTAGGCAGCTGAAATCGAGGTCCCTGCGTAGATGCCGGGACCGCTGTCATGGCCGACAGGCATTTCAGCAATGCCGGGGGCGTACACCGATACAAAGTCACCATGATTGGAGTCTTCCCAGACGGCTCCATCGGGCAGCAGCGCGCCAACGCCGATGACATTTTCGTAGGCAGCCGGGTAGACCGGTATGCCTGTAGGACTGTTGCCTGCAGCCGCCACCAGGATCAACCCCTTGTCCGAAGCGTACTGGATCGCTTTTTCCAGCATCAGATTCGATTCTTCAGATCCCCAGCTCATGCTGAGAATCCGGGCATCTGCTGCAACAGCGTAAACAATGCTCCTGAGCAAAGCACTATTGGAGGTGATTCCATTGTCATCAAATGCCCGGACGGCAACGATTGCATTCTGCTGTCTGCTGTTTCCCTCGGCTCCAAGCGGCGTAACCATACCCGCTGCGACAAGGGACATCTGCGTCCCATGACCAATCGGATCGGAGGACTGCTGAGGACCTGATAAAGCGTTATAAAAAGCGGATACAAAAGGACTCTTCCGGTACTCCTGCGAGAGGCCGCTGTCAAGAACCGCGACAACAGGCGGTTGCAGAGAAACACTCCCAGCCTCCTGTTCAGCAGGACTCGCAGAGGAAACGATTTTACGATTGCCTTCCAGAACATAGGCATAGTCAGGTTCTGCAACCTCTACCTCCTCAAAGCCTGAAAGCATATCCGCAGCCTGCTGAGGTGTCAGCGTCCCGGGCAGCTCTAGTCTGACGATTCCGGTTTCGTGAGGTGAACCTGTAATCTCTGCTCCGATCGTACCTGCAATCTCATTCAACCGTTCTTCACTCAGCGCGCGCCTGAGCACTAGCAGCAGCACGTTTTTTACCTGGAGCCGGCCATCATCACCCTGCTCGATCAGCAGGTTGTTGTCTGCCTGCAGGGGCTGCATTCTCTCTTTATTGCCCTGCCGGAAAATCTGAATTCCGGCAAGACTCAATCCAGACAGAGATGAGCCGTCGATTTTTTCCCAGACAAGCGAGTGATTATAGGACCTGAGTATCGACGAAAATACCCTGTCCACCGGTTCTTCATCAAAACGTGCGGTTATATCGAGGTTGATACGGGGGTCGATTGAGATAACAACCCCCTGGTTTTTTAGCGCAACCAATATGTTTTTCAGCGGAGTATGATCGGCATGCAGGGTGATCGTTTCACCAGAGAGATGCACATATAAATCACCTGCACAAAAGGGCGAGACCGGCAGGAACAGTACGGAAACAGTAAAAAAAACAATAATTGCCGACGGCTGAATTACCCGTAAAAATGGTTGAACCAGCTCCGCTGAGCGCCTGAATAGCGTGCTGTTCATACGGGGAGTTTCATTCTCAAGACAGTTGCACAACCGGGGTCAGTTCGAGCGGTCTTGCTCAACCGGTGCGAAAATAACCGGTTGTCCGAAATCATAATACCCCGGCCTGTCAATATACTGGTCGTAGAGTGCCCGACCACCGTCATTTTCGTATCCGGGGTAATCGTCTGCACATCCATAGAGAAGCAAAAGTGCAGCGGCTGTCATAATGACCGTCATGAACCGGTAGTTGCCTGTTTCTCTCATAACCTCTTCCTCTTAAGATAGAACGAGCCAGATCTAAATTCTGGTACCATTATCATTATTTTTACGTTACTCTCATTTAAATAGTAAACATCATTACTGAAAAATCATTCACTGCCGCGCTATGAAAATTTCAATTGAATCACCCCTGGACATGCATCTTCACCTCAGGCAGGGCGACATGCTCAAGCAGGTGTTGCCTTTTTCTGCAGCCCATTTTGCCGGGGCGGTTATCATGCCGAATCTGGTCTCACCGGTTGACGACAGTGACAAGCTGTTCCGCTACCGCGATGAAATTGTTTCGTGCTGTGAAAATGAAATCTTCACACCCTACATGACCCTGTTTTTCCGCCGCTACAGCAGATCGGAACTTGAAGCGGTAGTTAATCATATCATCGGCATCAAATTATATCCAGCAGGCATCACCACCGGGAGTGAGTCCGGCGTATCGGATTTCAGCGCGATCGAGGAGACGCTCTCATATATGCAGGATCTCGGCATACCGCTTCTTGTTCACGGCGAGAGCAACGGTTTTGTCATGGACCGGGAGAAGGAATTTCTCCAGACCTATGACTCTATCGCCCGGAACTTTCCTCAGCTGCACATTATCATGGAGCACATCACCTCGGCAGATTCCGTTGATTTTCTTGACACCTTCGATAATGTCTCGGCCACGGTCACCATTCACCACCTGATGATTACCCTCGATGATGTAATCGGCGGACTGCTGGAGCCTGATCTGTTCTGCAAACCGATAGCAAAAACCCCGCGTGACCTGCATGCCCTTAAAAGCGCGGTATTCAGCGGTCATCCCAAACTCATGTTCGGGTCGGATTCCGCACCGCACCCGAGACATAAAAAGGAATGCTGCGGCTGTGCTGCAGGAATTTTCTCCGCCCCGGTTGCGCTGCCGCTGCTGGTAAGCTTGTTTGACAAGGCGGACAAGCTTGATCTGCTCCAGAATTTCGTCAGTGGAATTGCCAGGAAACGCTATAATATCACCCCGCCACAAAAAACAGTGACACTTGAGAATAAAGAATATATGGTTCCTCTTTCCAGTGGTATGGTAAAATCTTTTCTTGCCGGCACTCCAATTGGCTGGCGAGTAGTTTAATGTTTCCGGAAAAGCGAGCCGTTCGATTGTCAGTATTTCCCTGTTAAAAACGTGTATTCCAACCTGGAATAATAGAATTTGTCTAGACCACTTCTCTACATATCCGGCAAAATCAGGCAGGCCTCGATGGACCTGCTGCCGATCATCCTTGTTATCTCCTTCTTCCAGATCGTTATTATCCGGCAACCACTGCCGCAGCTTAAAGAAATCTTTATCGGCACCATCATGGTAATCCTGGGACTCTCGATGTTCATCGAGGGTCTGGAAATGGCGCTGTTCCCGCTCGGTGAGAACATGGCCCAGGCCCTTACCCGTAAAGGCAATCTCTTCTGGCTGCTGCTCTTCGCCTTCACCCTCGGATTTTCCACGACCATTGCCGAACCTGCCCTCATCGCCATTTCCAGAAAAGCTGCCGAGATCGCCGCAAATGCGGGGCTTATTGACAACACTATCAGCAGAATCGGTTCATATGCCCTTGGACTGCGGCTGACAGTGGCCATTTCTGTCGGCTGTGCCATTCTGCTTGGTGTTCTGCGAATTTTACTGAACTGGCCGATTCACCGTCTGATCATCGGCGGCTACATACTGGTCATGATTATCACTGTTTTTGCCCCGCCTGAAATCATCGGCATTGCCTACGATGCCGGGGGAGTGACCACATCGACAATAACCGTCCCCCTGGTGACGGCGCTTGGCGTTGGCCTGGCCACGATTATCAAGGGCAGAAATCCACTGCTTGACGGTTTTGGACTCATTGCCTTTGCATCGCTGCTGCCGATGATTTTCGTTATGCTCTACGGCATTACCGTTTTTGGAGTGAGGTGAGCGTTATGGAAATTATCAGCGATCTCCTGAAGACCCTTCTGCTGACCGGTCGTGATCTGATCCCTATCATCCTGCTCTTCGGCTTTTTTCAGATTTTTGTGCTGAAACAGCCCATAGCCAATCCGCGCAGGATTTTCGCCGGCAGTTTATATGTCTTTATTGGTCTCACCCTGTTTCTTGCCGGCCTTGACAAAGCCCTCTTCCCCATAGGCGAAATAATGGCCACCCAGCTGACCAATCCAGGTTTTCTTGGTGCTGAGAACAATGCTGACCTGCTTAGTGACTGGAAAACCTATATCTGGGTGTACCTGTTTGCCGCCGCCATCGGCTTCTCCACGACGATTGCCGAGCCGTCCCTGATTGCTGTGGCTTTCAAGGCGTCCGAGGTGTCTGGCGGGGCAGTCAGCCAGCGCGGACTGCGCATTACCGTCGCGATCGGGGTCGCTTTCGGCATCTGCCTCGGATCATTCCGGATCATCAGCGGCACACCGCTGTACCTGTATATCCTCGCAGGCTATATTATTGTCATTTTTCAGACGTTTTTTGCACCCAAATCGATCATCCCGCTCGCCTATGATTCTGGTGGTGTGACCACTTCTACTGTTACCGTTCCTGTTGTCGCTGCACTCGGACTCGGGTTATCCTCCTCTGTTCCGGGACGAAACCCGGCAATTGACGGGTTTGGTCTTATTGCCTTTGCCAGCCTTTTTCCAATCATCGCAGTACTTGGTTACGGACAGTTCGCCCAGTGGCAAAGCAACAGGGCCATTACATTGAGAAAAGGAGAAGAACAATGAAGTTTAAGATTATTTTAGCTTCAGTGAAGACCGACCTGACCGATAAAATTGTTGATTCCGCCAAGCAGGCAGGAGCAACCGGGGCCACCATCATTGCGGCAAGAGGGACCGGGATACGGGAAGCCAAGACCTTTTTCGGCTTGAGTCTTGAGGCCCAGACAGACATCATCATGTTCCTGCTTGAGGAGCATCTTGTTGACAAGGTCCTGAAAACAATCGGTGATGCCGGCCAGTTTGATAAACCAGGTACCGGAATAGCCTTTGTCCTTCCTGTTGATCAGGTAATCGGCCTTGAAAGCCAGATTGCCACATTTGCAGAAGCGGCGCGGAAAAAGACCTGAAAGGAAAGAACCCATGAAAATTCATTGCCGGATGAGGAGCGGAGAGTATGCATGAGGTCATTGATCTCCTGCTCAATCACCGCTCTATCCGAAAATTCACCGATCAGCCCGTTGACCAGGAGCTTCTTGAAACACTGATTGAGGCCGGACAATGTGCTTCTACCTCGAGTTTCATCCAGGCGTGCACCGTCATCCAGGTCAGCGATCCTGCAGTACGGGAGAGATTGTGCGAATGTGCCGCAAGCCAGCCCTATGTCAGGGAAGCACCCGTCTTTATCGTTTTCTGTGCGGACATGCAGCGCCACAAGCATGCCTGCGACAAACATCATGCGCCGATGCTGTCGGGGTTCACCGAGCAGTTTCTGACCGCATCAGTTGATTGCGCTCTTTTTGCCCAGAATCTGTTAATCGGCGCAGAATCTTCCGGGCTCGGCGGCTGTTACATCGGCGCAATCAGAAACAGGATTGCTGAGGTTGACGAGCTGCTCGGCCTGCCTGATCTGGTCTATCCCGTCTTCGGCATGTGCCTCGGATACCCGGCCCAGGATCCTCAACGAAAACCGCGTTTGCCGCTGGCCGTTGTGCTGAAACAGGAGCGCTATGATGACAGCGGCGACGCTCAGCTGATCGAGGACTATGATCAGCGCGTCAGCGCCTACTACAGAACCAGAACCGGCGGCGCCTTAAACCAAACCTGGAGTGAACAGATATCGGACATGCTGGTAAAAGAGTCCCGGCCTCACATGCTTGAATACCTGAGAACCAAGGGCTTTCTGCTCAAATAACCAGATCAGTCGCTTTTTGCAGCAAAGCTTTTTTTTCCGGCTAAAACGAGATAACGACGTTCTGAAAAAGAGGGGGGCTATACAGAAAACGGGTAATTGATCCCCGGATGATGCTGGTACCCGACGAGCTCGAAATCATCCGGCGTCACCCATGTCTCCAGGTCCTTCAGGCTCTTGATATCCGGATTTATCTCTAGTTTGGGCAGCGGGTACGGTTCCCGTTTCATCTGGACATCACGAAGCAGCTCGATCTGATCTTCATAGACATGAACGTTGACGATCTTGTGGAAGGCTTTTGCCGGTTTGAGCCCGGTAATCTGGGCCATGATCATCAGCAGCCAGCCGACCTGCACCTGGTTAAAACCATGGCCAAGCGGGAGATCATCAGAGCGCTGGTATGAGGTCAGGTAGAGCTTGCCTCCCAGGATGCTGAAGGTGTGGGTGTGCATGCAGGAATTCAGGCAGGCACGGTCCCGCTCGCCGGGGTTCATGAACGTCATGATTTCACAGCGGTTATCGATGCCTTTTCGGAGATCGTTGTAGACATTGAGCAGCTGGTCAACCGGTTCATTTTCAGGATTTCGCCAGTCCCTCCCCTGTGCCCCGTAACAGCGCCCCATATCGTCAGTGCCTTTCCTGAACGGGTTGGCGAGCCAGTCTTCATTATTATTGGCATTCTCGTTCCAGGTGTTGCAGCCGATGGCCCTGAATTCCGCGGCACTGGTGTATCCCCTCAGGTAGCCGAGCATTTCGGCAATAGCGGCTTTCCAGAAAAGTTTTTTTGTGGTCAGGACCGGGAGCGTACCGTCACTGACGTCATATTCAAGATCTGCATTGATGATTGTCAGACAGCGCTTGCCGGTACGGCTGTTTTCAACCCATTCTCCATGATCAAGTAATCGCCGGCACAGTTCAAGGTATTCTTTCATAACGATGTTTTGTAGGTGTTATATTGAATTTCGAGCAGGAAAACAGCTGTGAGCGGCGTTTTTTCCGGTTATCAGGCCATGAGAAACCACAGCTGCGGCTTCATCTGTCCAACACTATAATAACTCGCGATCAGGATTCCAGTAGAAACAATACCTGAAAACAGTCGGCACCATGCCAAAAAAACAGCGAATTGAGAAAAAACGGGGTGAGCGCAGACGTCCATGGCTCCTTTTAGGATTGAAAAAAAGAGTGCAGATGTATAAGTAATAGGTGTCGGCTCCCAAAAGGGTGAACGCCGTCGGCCAAACCATTCATGAAGAACTGAAAAAACAGGAGTTATCAGCGCATGTCAAAAATACCAACACGGGATGAAGCATTCCAGCTGCTCAAAGAATACAACACGTCAGAAAGCCTCATCAAGCATGGTCTGGCAGTAGAGGCAGTGATGCGATATTTTGCCAGAAAAAGAAATGCGGACCAGGAGCAGTGGGGAATCATCGGTCTGATTCATGATCTCGATTACGAACAGTACCCCGAGCAGCACTGCAGGCAAACTGAAACGATCCTGAAGGAACACGACTGGCCCGAGGATTATATTCGGGCGGTCGTCAGCCATGGCTGGGGAATCTGCAGCGAGGTGAAACCAGAGAGCGAGATGGAGAAGGTTCTTTATGCCATTGACGAGTTAACCGGCCTGGTCACCACAACGGCGCTCGTCAGGCCGTCAAAAAGCGTTCTCGACATGAAACCAAAATCGGTGAAGAAAAAATGGAAGGACAAGCGCTTTGCTGCCGGCGTGGACCGCTCAATTATTGAAAAGGGCGCAGAAATGCTCGATATTCCCGTCTCGGACCTGATCCTTGACACGATCATGGGCATGCGGGAAGTCGCCCACGAGATAGGGCTGAAAGGCACAGCCGGCGAATGATTATTACCTTTGAGGTCGCAACGTGATTATACCGGAAAAACTCCAGAACGAGGACGACTACAAGGCCTGCGTCCATTTTCATGGTCATACCTGCATGGGGCTGACGCTTGGGTACATGGCTGCAAAACTTGGCATGCAGTATCTTTCTGAACACCGGGCGCTCGACGAGGAGATTGTCTGCATAAGCGAAACCGATGCCTGCTGCTGTGACGCAATCCAGGTGTTGACCGGCTGCACCTTTGGCAAAGGAAATTTCATTTACAGGGATATCGGTAAAATGGCTTTTACTTTTATCAGCAGGACAAGCGGTACCGGTGTCCGTCTGTCCATGAAACCGGGAATAATGGATGTGCCCGAAGATGAACGCATGCTGATGGAACATATCCGTGCAGGCTCTGCCTCGCCAGCTGAGATCAAGGAATATGAGAAGTTGCATGAACGTCGCTCAAACAGCCTCTTTGAGAGGGGCCCCGAGGCTTTCTTCTCAATCAGTGAATTGGAGGTGGACATGCCGGCAAAGGCCAGGATGGCGCCCTCACAAGTATGCGAAACCTGCGGGGAACCCGTGATGGTAACCAAGCTGCAGATAATAGACGGTAGAAACGTGTGCCGAAGCTGCAGTCGCCAGGACATAAAGGAATAAAAGCCCATGATTATTGAAAACTTGTGCAAAGTCACGGTAAAAGCAGAAATCAAGCGTCCGCTCTCTCCAGGCAAAGGTGACGGTACGGTGCATCGTTTTGAATTTATTTTTGGAATTGCAAGTGACGGGCTCAGCTCCTTTGAACGGGAGCTTTACAAAAAATCCACAGCAGATGTTGTCTCCGTATCGGTGCCAAAAACGCTGGCAGCTGAGTACTTCGGTCACATTTACCAGCATCTGAGCCAACTTTTCCGTTCCAGCGTCAAACCTGAAGGTTTGGATCTGAGCTTTACTGTCCTTTCTGTCCAGCAGAGCAGGGAAAAAGAGATTATACAAGCGATGAGCCGCTCTCTCTCACACGGCTGCGGCGGCAGCGGATGCGACTGCGGCTGCAGCTGAGCGTCGACACTTTTTTTCGCTGTTAAACGGAGCCTTGACTGTATGTTTTTGAGCCTCTTTTCTATCTTCAGCTCCTCGTTCGTCCTCGCCCTGTCCGGTGCACTTATGCCCGGCCCGGTCCTGAGTGTCACGGTAAGCGAGAGCGCACGGCGTGGTGCAGTCGTTGGTCCACTGATTATTCTGGGTCATGGAATACTCGAATTACTCCTCGTGCTGGCGCTGCTGGCAGGCCTTGCGCCGATTATCGCCGGAGACAACGTGTTCGCCGCTATTTCCCTGACGGGCGGCACAATCCTGCTGTGGATGAGCTACACCATGTTCCGCAGCCTTCCGGAAATGAAACTCGCCATCTGCTCCGCTCCTGAGAAACCGCGCAATCTTATACTGGCAGGCATCCTGCTCAGTCTTGCCAATCCCTACTGGACCATCTGGTGGGCGACAATCGGCATCGGCGCTATTGCCTATTCGGTAAAGTTCGGCATAGCAGGCATAAGCGCCTTTTATGGCGGTCACATCCTTGCCGATCTTGCCTGGTACAGCATGATTTCACTGGGCATATCAAAAGGCAGGCACTTTTTCACCGACATATTTTATCGCAGGCTGACCGGCTTCTGCGCAAGTTTTCTGCTGCTCTTTTCGCTCTATTTCTTCTACAGCGGTATCGAAAAAATAATCTGATACCACGCTTCCAGCAGCCCCTGCTCCCAGGTAATCAGCAGATAATCATCATTCGTCCATCCATTCTGGAGCATACCACGATGGCCTCACGAAACTCAAACCGCTGGCAATCGACATGGCTCCGGCCCAGCCTCACACCGTCCAGCGAAAAGCCAGGACCTGTGAATCGTGCCACACCAAT
>CBDUGK010000101.1:0-13576 GCA_965366875.1 uncultured Desulfobulbaceae bacterium
CTGATCTCTATGATGAAGAGGCCCGGGCGAGAACGGATAAACCCTTTGATTTCCCGGGTCTTATCTGTACTCCGTCGGCTGATGAGTCACGCAGGGTCAACAGGATGAAGGAACCGGCAATCATCATCGCCGGGAGCGGCATGTGCACGGCAGGACGGATCCGGCATCACCTGAAGCACGGCGTCTGGGATCCCAGAAATACCGTCCTCTTTGTCGGTTACCAGGCACCGGGAACGCTCGGGCGTCTCTTGCTCGACGGTGTTGAGGAAATCAAGATGATGGGTGAGACCTTTGCGGTAAAGGCTGACATCGCCAGGATCGAATCATTCTCTGCCCATGCAGACCAGAAAGAGCTGATTGGCTGGCTTTCGGCATTCAAAGAAAAACCGAAACGTGTTTTTCTCATTCACGGAGAGAAGCAAACGCTCGAGGCTTTTGACTATTCTCTGAAAAAAATTGGGTTTGAGACGGAAATTGCGGTGAGGGGATCACGAATTTCTCTCGATTGAGAAGAAAAAACGGGAGATTCGCTTTTCGAACCCCCCGTTGAATCGCTTAATTTCTCAGGACCCACTGGCCCTGGGCATTCCTGCAGGCCGTTGTTTTCGTGGTCTGGGGCTGGCCGTCAATTGTCGCCAGGATCTCAGCTTCGCGGCAAAGCTGGTTTGATGACGGGTTTGTGTAGGCTGGCTGCGGTACGACCTGGTAGCTGTTACCCGAGTCGGGATTCACCCAGGCAACGGGCTGCCCCGATGGGCCGCGCTCATAGGCATTGTTCAACTGCAGCTTGTCGGTTTTATCCATTTCGTTGCCGACAATATAGCCGAGCACCGTGCCAACGGCAGCACCGATGATCGTTGCTTCAGTGTTGCGGCCGATTGCCTGGCCAAGCAGTGCGCCGCCGGCGGCACCGCCGATGGCTCCCTTCTGCCCTTTGTTCATGCCGTTCATTTCTGCACAGGACGACATCATGACCATCATCAGGCCAACCATGAAAAGTGAAACAAATTTCATTTCTTCCTCCTTAAACGCTTTTTTGTCTCCAGGCAGGTTGAAAAAGTTCATCTGCCTGATAATTCGCAATAAAATTTTTCTACACACCAATAAATGTAACGCTGCCTTTTCTACTGTCAATGGGGAAGAAAAAGATTTAATCTAAAATAACCTGTCCTCGGGAGGTGAAGGAAATCCCCTGTTGCGACTGGGTTCCAATCATAACGGATTCTATTATTGGCGGGTTGACCGGGGTTTCCGCGTTCCAGGCAACCACGAAATTTGCACCTGACCCGCCACTGGTATCGGATTCTTTTACGACATATCGTATCGAGCCCAGCGGACCGAGAATCTGGGATGATTCCAGGTATGGTTTTACCAGTTTTCCTGTTGAATCATAGTAATCAACCCCGGTCAGGGAAATTTGCTGGTCGGGATCGGTATTTCTTATGCTCAAGGTGACAGCAAGGTTAAACGGGCGTTCACGATTCCCGCTGTAGATATGGGAATAGACCGGGACGTAAACGTTCTGGCCGGCAGTTTTTTCGCCCGCAGCCCAGCTGATTGCATCACCCTGAACAAACAGTAATAAAAACAGCATTACAGCAGGCTTCAGCGAGTGTCCTATTGTCTTCATATCTTCCTCTCACGCTCCTTATACGTGGATTTCAAACCATTTTCAATCTCCGCCAGCATCTCTTCTATCACCTTTACAGGATCAAGTGCCCTGGTGATGGGGCGACCGACAACCAGATGATCAGCGCCATCAATGACCGCACGGCCCGCGGTGATGATACGTTGCTGGTCATCTGGTTCGGAAATATTGGCACCAGGCCTGATACCGGGCGTGACAATCAAGAGTTTGTCGCCGAGTTGTGATCTCAGCCGCGATGCTTCCAGGCCTGAGGAAACGACGCCGTCGCAGCCCAATTCAAGTGCGGTACGGGCTCGATGATAGACAAGGTCGGCAATCGTCCCGGTCATTCCCATTGCCCGCATGTCGGCTTCCCCGAAACTGGTGAGAACCGTTACCGCAAGTAATTTCAGCTCACCCCGGGCCGACACGGCAGCCCTGATTATCGGCTCATTACCATGAATGGTTGCCAGGCTGATTCCGCGGTTGTTTACCTGTTCCACCGCCAGTTTTACTGTTTCAGGTATATCAAAAAATTTCAGGTCCAGCATTACCTTGTGCCCACGATCAAGGATCCAGTCTACCGTGTTGAACCAGTCGGCCATGAAAAGCTGCAACCCGACTTTGAAAAACCCGGTATGGGATTCGCATGTTCTGACAGTCTCTTTTGCTTTATCCGGATGGTCTACATCAAGAGCAACAATGATACGCTCCCGCAACGGGATATTTTTGGACATTTTCTTCCTCTTTTTTACCTCTGACGTGTTGCTGCTCATTTTACCGGAACCCGGGCCTGAACAGTGCAACTGCTATGTACCATACCATAGAGTGTGAGGGGAGCTCCTCCCTATCCCTGGAAAATGAAAAATTTTCGCATGGCGTAATTGATCATCACCGCCGTAATGATGTTGGAAACAAAGGCATGGGTGGTGAGCACACCGAAACGTTTGATCAGCATTCCCATCAGCATCGTGCCAATCAGTGTGCTGACGCCTGATACCAGGTAGAAAAAGAAAATTTCGACGATGAGATGATGCCGACCCCGTTCAAATACCCAGAGGATATTGAGAATATAGGCAACCATATTGGCAATCAGGAAGGCAATCCCATTGGTAACCATTGAATTTACGGCTCGACGATGGTTGTCTACCTGCTGAATTTTCAGCTTAAACATCCTGACGGCATGATCTCTTGCCTGCAGACAGGGAAAGAGTTTCCAGCCGACAAGGTGAAATATGCAGATATGGGTCAGTGTCGCCACACCACCTGCCAGTCCATACTTTATAAATTGTAGAATGGTTTCATTTTCCAGAAAATTCATAGTATTGAAATCATTGCATTTACTTTCTTGTTGTCCTGACAGGAGCTGGCTGCAGGAGATTCAGCCTGGAAGCGCGACTGAGGGCACTGGCCTGACCAGGCGTTCGGCAGCATTCGGCATCCCGGATAATGCACTGCTGCGCCTCCTGGTGCATGTTATTTTGTCACGCTTCCAGTTCATCCAAAATCGTCAATTGATCAGTATTAATAGCAGTCACTATCACTTGAGAGAGCCGCTGCAGAGCCGTGGTTTTATCAGTAATAATGATAGGCTGTAGCAGCCATACTGATAAGCGCCTGTTCGGCACTGGTTATACTACTTTACCAGGCATGTTTTTTTCTGTACATTTCAACTCTTTAAGGCAGATTTGTAATTTCCATTAATAATAGTAATAATTTTTTATATTTCAGATAGGTCAAACTGATTTCAATTTATCTTTACAAAAAAAAGTCTGCCTTATAAGTTAGGACAGTCACAAATCGACGCGGAACAATTTTCTGCCCGTTGTTCGAGGTATCTTGTGTTTCTCGCCCTGTTATATCACGCTGCTCTACAGGAATATGGTTTCTGTAATGCATGGCAAACAAGAAGGGTAAAGGGGGTATACCATGTCTGTTAAAATTTTCATAAAAAGAAAAAACGTTGAGGATAATATAATTGAGCTGACGGTTCTTCTCAAAAAATTACGCAGCCTGACCCTCAACCAGCCTGGCTATATCTATGGTGAAACACTGCGGCGCATTGATCAGCCTGATGAGTGCATGGTCATCTCAACCTGGCGCTCACTGCAGGACTGGGAGAGCTGGCTGAAAAACGAGGAGCGTATCAGTATCCAGAGTGAGATCGATCTGCTTCTCAACAAAGATACGGAATATGCTGTTTACGAAGAATAACAATTAATGCCGAGATAGTAATAATCAAGGTAGGTATCCAATGATCATTGAAGGCTTGAAGTTAATGGTTGTCGGTATGACAACCGTCCTGCTGTTTCTTACATTCATGATTTTGCTTATCCAGCTTGTCGCTCACCTGACCAGGGGAGTAACGGCCAGAGAACTGCAGGCGATAGACGCTGAGCGGGAACGAATAAAGCAGCAGAGAAAACGGGAAAAACTGGCGGCAGCGGCAGGCGATGGAGATGAGGATATTGTTGTCATCAGCGCAGCGATCGCCGCATTTGAAGCACAAAAGGCTGCTGCTTGACATAAGATTGCAGACCAGGAAACTACACGTCATCTGATCACGAGCTGACACAACAAAAAGCAAGGAGAAGTGCTGTGGGTAAAAAAGTAATCAAATTCATGGATACGTCTTTTAGAGACGGCTTTCAGTCGGTTTTTGGCGCACGGGTATTGACCGATGATTTTATGCCTGCGGTGCAGGCGAGCGTTGATGCTGGAATTCAGCACCTTGAAGCAGGCGGCGGCGCCCGTTTCCAGAGCCTGTTTTTTTATTGCGGTGAATCGGCTTTTGACATGATGGACCGTTTCCGTGCCGAAGTCGGCCCTGACGCAAACCTGCAGACGCTTGCCCGTGGAATCAACGTCGTGGCTCTGAGTCAGCAGCCCAGAGATATCATCGATCTGCATGCCAAGATGTTCAAGAAACACGGCATGACGACCATTCGAAACTTTGACGCACTCAATGATATCAGAAATCTG
This sequence comes from uncultured Desulfobulbaceae bacterium, assembly GCA_965366875.1. Classification (GTDB taxonomy): domain Bacteria; phylum Desulfobacterota; class Desulfobulbia; order Desulfobulbales; family Desulfocapsaceae; genus MADRE3. The sequence continues at coordinate 4,610 of CBDUGK010000101.1, forward strand.
GAGTATTCCGGTGAACGCATCGCTCATCATGGCCTTCATCATCAGATCGTCGTCACCATGATGGACCTGCCTCCCGGATGCGAAGGAGCTCATACTGCCGAGTTCTACCTGGAGAGGCTGAAGCAGATTCTCGATTCCGATATTCCGTTTCATTCAATCTGCTTCAAGGACGCGACCGGGACGGCAAACCCGAGCAAGGTATACGAGACCCTCAAGGGTGCCCGCAAAATGGTATCAGAAGACACCACCCTTTGGTTCCACACCCACGATACCGCAGGAATTGGCATCTCCCAGAACCTGGCGGCGGTCCAGGGTGGTGCGGATGGCATTGATCTCGCGAAAAGCCCGGTGAGCGGGGGTACCTGCCAGCCTGACATCCTCTCCATGATGCATGTGCTGAAGGGAACTGACTTTACCCTTGATCTCGATTATGAAAAGATACTGGCGGCCGAGGAAGCATTTGAAGCGGCAATGAGCGATTATTTTTTCCCGCCAGAGGCCAAGATGGTCTCCCCGACCATCACCCTGTCACCGATGCCTGGCGGCGCGCTGACGGCGAATACCATGATGATGCGTGATACCGGAACGCTTCACCTCTATCCCGAAGTTATCAAGGAAATGTCCGAGGTTATCCGACTGGGGGGTTTTGGTTCATCGGTCACGCCGGTTTCCCAGTTTTATTTCCAGCAGGCCTATCTGAACGTTACCCAGGGCAAGTGGAAGAAGATCAATCCGAGCTACGGCAGCATGGTTCTCGGTTACTTTGGCAGGACACCTTCTCCGCCCGACCCGGAGATTATCAAAATTGCCTCCGAGCAACTCGGCAAACCGGTCTTTACCGACAACCCGCTGGATATTCTCGAACCCGGTATTCCGAAAGCAACGAAAATTCTTGAAGAGAACAAGCTTGCGGTAAATGACGAGAATATTTTCATCATTGCCAGCTGCGAGCAGAAAGGGCTTGATTACCTGCTTGGCAATGCCATCGTCAATGTACGCAAAAAATCTGATGCCGAGGCCAAGGAGACAAAAGCACCGGCCAAAGGTGCCAAGCCGGCGGTGGCCGCAGCCCCTGTTTCAGGACCGCGTTCCTACTCCATTACGGTTAACAACCGCATCTATGACGTCACCGTAGCCGAGGGAGGTGGGGCCGTTCAGGCGGTGCCCGCGCAGGCCGCTCCAGCTGCTGCACCGGTAGCCGAGGCAGCCGAGGGTACGGAAGTAGATGCCCCGACACCGGGGAATATTGTCAAGCTTCTTGTCAAACAGGGTGATACGGTCAAAACAGATCAGCCGCTGGTGATAATGGAAGCAATGAAAATGGAATCTGAGGTCAAGTCTCCCTGCGATGGTAAGATCGTGGCAGTTCATGTATCACCGGGAGACACTGTTCAGGCGTCTGAACCACTCTTTACAATCGGCTAGGCATTTTTGTCTGCCTGTTTGTGCTATGGATGCGCTGGTCTGTCCGGCGCATCTTCATTCATCGATCGAATGATGGAATTGCTATGAAAATAAAGTTTCTTTTCCTTACCCTGCTCGGCCTGACGCTCGGCATTCATACCTTGGTCGAGGCTGCCCAGGATACTGTTGCCATCAGTGCTCCGGCTGATGCAAAAGTTATCCGCCTCGATGTCGAAGTCGGTGATAAAGTGTTCAGCGGCGATGAGATTGCGATACTGAAAACCGAGGACGGAACAACCATTATACTCAAAGCAGGGGTGTCCGGCACGGTCACCGCTGTAGATATGAAACCGTACCGGAAGGTCTCGGAAGGAAGTACTCTTGGAACGATAGAGCCGGCGCAGATCATTGCTGATCGTCCGGCGGCGACTGTTGCCGAGGCTCTTCCCAATATTGCCACTCTGGCAAAGAATCTATTTAAAACCACCGGCATTTATGGAATTATAGACGGACAGATCGACAAGGACTGGACCGTGGGGATCGGCAGAATCCTGATGATCCTTGTTGGACTCACCCTTGTCTATCTGGGCATCGCCAAACAGTTTGAACCGCTCCTGCTGATTCCAATCGGCTATGGTGCTATCCTGGCTAATATACCCCTGGCAGGCATTTCCGAACCGGGCGGTATCCTCTATTACATTTACGAAATTGGTATTGTTACCGGCATTTTCCCGCTGCTGATTTTTATGGGCGTCGGGGCACTGACCGACTTCGGGCCGATGATCGCCAACCCCAAAACGATTTTACTTGGTGGTGCCGCCCAGATCGGCATTTTTGTCACCCTTCTCGGCGCGCTGCTGCTCTCAGATTTCGTCCCCGGCATCAGTTTCTCTTTGCCTGATGCTGCCTCAATCGGCATTATCGGCGGTGCAGACGGACCTACCGCAATCTTTCTTTCGAGTCGGCTGTCACCCAGGCTGCTGGGTTCAATAGCCATTGCTGCATACTCCTACATGGCCCTGGTGCCGATTATCCAGCCCCCGATCATGAAGTGGCTTACTACGGAAGAGGAGCGCAAGATCAAGATGGTGCAGATGCGTCACGTCTCCAAACTTGAGAAAATACTCCTGCCGCTGCTTGTTCTCGGCATCTGTGGTTTCCTGTTGCCGACCGCTGCCCCCTTGATCGGGATGTTTATGCTCGGTAATCTTGCCAAGGAATGCGGGGTCGTAGACCGGCTCTCCGACAACATAAAGGGACCATTGATGTATACGGTCACCATCTTTCTTGGCCTCGGTGTCGGCAGCAAGCTCTCTGCAGATAAATTTCTCAACATGGAAACACTGGGAATCCTTGTTCTTGGCATGATTGCTTTCTCTATTGGCACTGCTGGCGGGGTATTGATGGCAAAGCTGATGAATAAACTCTCAAAAACCCCGGTAAACCCGCTGATCGGCGCGGCAGGAGTCTCTGCAGTACCCATGGCGGCACGTGTTGTCAATAAAGTTGGACTTGAGGCAAATCCGCAAAACCATCTCATCATGCATGCGATGGGAGCAAATGTCTCGGGTGTTATCGGTTCCGCCGTCGCTGCAGGGGTGCTTCTCGCATTACTGTAGACGAAACGACGCCTATTTTGAAAGGTCCGCGATGGGGTTCTCCATTGCGGACCTTTTTTGTTTGATTTCTCCCCGCCGTTCCTTTTACCCTGGCATCTGGACCGCAAAGAAACAGAACAGCGGTTTAGATCGCTGAAAACCTCGCCATACGATGGAGGAGCATATGTTGAAGATAGATGCTGAAGCAGAAGAGCATCTCGCCCATTTACTGACTGATGAAGACGAACACGCCGCCATCCGGATTGCTGTCATGGGCGGGGCACAGGGGGCTGGCTTTGGTCTTGTCATCGATGAAGCGGGGGACGACGATCTGAGAATAACGCATAAGGACCTGTCATTTATTGTTGACAGGAAGCTGATGGCCTATTGTCAATCGATAACGATCGGTTTCAGAAAAGGTACTGTTGGCGGCTGCGGCGGAAGCAGCGGCAGTGGCTTTCTGATTACTTCAAAGAATCCGCTGAGCTTCTAGGAAACCACAGGCCGTCCTGTTAAGAACCGGAGCTGGGGCTCGACATCGCCACGCTTTCGTCGTTAGCGCACAGTCAGTCAGGACACTGTTTTTTTGATAATATTTTCATCAAAATAATTGACTGACATGCCGCCATCGACAACAATTGTCTGACAGACAATTCCTGAAGAACGGTTTGACAACAGAAAAAGTGCCGTATTTGCGGCCTCTTCGGTGGTCAATGCTTTTTTCCGCAGAATGGCTTTTTCTGCAAACAGGTAGCTGTCAACATATCCGGGGATGCCTGCTGAGGCTGAGGTCTTGAGCAATGATGGGGCCACCGCATTAAAGCGGACCTGCGAAAAGGCTGAGAAGCTCTTGGCAAGAAAACAAAGCGAGGAATCCAGTGCCGCTTTAATCGGGGCCATGTAGCCGTAGTTGACCGCGGCCATGCGTGTCGTTGAGATGGAAATGGTCACCACCGAGGCATCAGGTGCAAAGAGGTCTTTGAAATGATTGGCAATTGCAATCAGTGAAAAACACGATATATCAACTGCCTGCAGAAAATCCTGTTTGCTGGTCTGGTAAAACGGTTTTAATCCGTCCGAGTAGTTGGCAAAGGCAATGGAGTGAACCAGCCCGTCTATCCGGCCTCCATTTTCAGAACCAATCAGTGCGGCTATTTCATCTCGCGCCTTTACGATCTGCGCTTCATCTTCCACATCGCATAAAAAGACCGGGCATCCAGGGAAAAGTTTACGGGCTGTGACACGGCGCTCCTCCGAGCGGACAACAAGTATCAGCTCACCTCCCTGGTCGACAAGATTCCTGGCAATTGCCGCGGCAATTGACTTTTTGTTGGCGAGCCCGAAGACAACATAACGTTTCTGCGCAAGGTTGAGAAAATCCATAGAGACAAAAGAGTATCGTGATGTATGTTAATTGTAGGGGTTACGACTTATACTACAACACTGCCGGCTGTGAAACAAGAAAAGGAGGCAGGCATCCGTTCGGCTGCTGAGCTTCCCTGCTGTTAACAGTGACCGGCAGCTGCAAACGGTTGTCTGACTGCCTCCAGCTGCTGGCTGTCTGCAGAGACCATAATCAGACGTATCAGAGGTTGAAAGAATTCAGAAATGATTACCGATATTCCGCTAAACGGCTATTCTAGAACAGAGGAAATTGCCAACTGGACAACTCATCTTGCCGCCACCCTCCTTTCCGTATCGGCACTGGTCCTGATGGTCGTCTATTCCGCCCGCTACGGAGATGCCTACCATGTTGTCAGTTCTGCTGTGTATGGCGCAACGCTGATTCTCCTGTTTGGAGCTTCGACACTGTATCACATGGTTCCGGTCAGCCGGGCAAAAAGAGTATTTCAGAAACTCGATCATGCAATGATTTATCTCCTTATTGCCGGCACCTACACGCCCTACACCCTGGTTGTCCTGAAAGGAGTGTGGGGCTGGTCCATCTTTGGTGTCGTCTGGGGCGTCGCCCTGACCGGACTCCTGATCGACGTGGTCATGACAAAACGGTTGGGCTGGCTGTCGGTGTCCCTGTATCTCTGTCTCGGCTGGCTGATGCTGATAGCTGTAAAGCCGCTGCTGGTCAATCTTGCAACCAATGGCGTTGTGCTCCTGCTGGCAGGGGGGATGATGTACTCGTTCGGGGTAATTTTTTATGTATGGAAAACACTTCCTTTCCAGCATGCAATCTGGCATCTGTTTGTCATTGCAGGCTCGCTGTGTCACTTTTTTTCCATATATTTTTATGTTATTCCTGCTTCCTGATTACCGTATTTTGGTTTGAGCGTGGACCAGTTAATAACAGATCATTCACTGTCAACGCTCTTTCTGCTTTCCTTTGCCGCCTCGACCGTGCTTCCGCTTGGCTCAGAGTGGCTGCTTGCTCTGTTGATTGTCAATGGGCGCTCTGCGATACCGGCGGTCCTGACGGCAACGACCGGAAACTTTCTGGGAGCATGCACAACCTACCTGATCGGTCTCTGGGGGGCTGACTTTGTTGTTTCAAAGCTTTTGCGCATCAGTCCAGAAACATCGAACAAAGCGCAGAAGGTATTTAAAAAATGGGGTGTCTGGGCTCTGCTCTTTTCATGGCTTCCGGCTATTGGCGATCCGCTCTGTCTTGCAGCCGGGATATTGAAAACAAATCCGTATCTGTTTTCAGTTCTTGTTCTCACCGGCAAAGCGTTTCGATATATTTTTGTCGCCTGGGCTGCCTCCTCAACCATTGCCTGAAACAGGAGTGGCGACAGACATGGGGGCTTTTTGGAGAACTGCTGCCTGTTGAAAACAAATCCGTGACGCATACCATCGAGGTGGGTATTATCATCAGCCAGTCCGCTCGATAACATGAAAACGCACAATTCAGTATGAAGAAAAACATTTTAAAAACCATCTATCGCATTTTTGATTCCTGGGCGGGACAATTCCCTCTGGGCTGCCGGAAAGGCTGTGCAGCCTGCTGCACTCGGAATGTCATGGCCACCGCAGTTGAAGGAGAGGTTGTCATCGACTACATTTTTATCAACCGTATGGAGAACTGGCTGGTTGCAAAACTTGATGGTGATCTGCCCGGGATTGTGCCTTCCTGCACAACGAATGAATATGCGCATGGTTGCCTGGAAGGTGCCGAACTTGAGCCGGCAACCGGCTCCAATAATGGCGTCTGCCCCTTTCTGGAAAACGGTGAATGCTCGATATATCCAGCCAGGCCGTTCAGCTGTCGGTCTTTTGCCTCGGTGGAGCGTTGCACATCGGTGTCCAGTGCCGTTATATCGCCGCATTACCTGACGGCTGTAACCGCGGTCAGCCAGATTATTGAGCATCTGGGCCAGCGTTATTTCTGGGGAAATATGCTGCATATCCTCTATCTTCTTGCCCAGCAGAGCAGGGATACGGAAGACACGAACTATCCGGAGAATAAAAAACGGCGAGTAGTGGCCCAGACAAGCTGTCTGACATCGAAGCCGCTCCCCGGGTTTCTCATTTCCGAGGAAGATTACCCGCATGTGGAACCACTGATCAGGGAGATATTTGCTGCCGAGGTCGGAGGGAGAAGTATAGAGGACATCCTCAACAACAGATAATTAAAATGGTCTCGATTTACGCTGAGCTTACCTGTCATGGTCGCTCAGCAATAGTAACATGGTGAGGCACAGTTGCATTGGAGGAAGGTTATGAAGGGGATTATATTCTCACTGATTGTCATGGTTGCAGGCATGCAGAACTCGTGGGCCGCCCGCGCCCCGATCGACAGTATCGTCGGTGATCCTTACGTGTCAGCTCTCGTTGTCGAGGCCGACAGCGGGAAAATTCTCTTTGAGGATCATGCCGATGCGGCGATCTATCCTGCCTCAGTCCTGAAATTGATGGTTCTTCTGGTCGTACTCGAACGTGTCGAACAGGAAGCACTCAGCCTGGATGAAATGGTCCAGATCACCCCCGAGGCCTCAAGAATGGGTGGGTCGCAGGTGTATCTTGACCCGAAGGAATCATTTACGGTCGACGACCTCTTGTATGCCTTGATGATTCAATCGGCAAATGACGCCGCTGTGGCGCTGGCCGTTCATGTTTCAGGTTCAGTGCAGGGCTTTGTTGCCCTGATGAACCAGAGAGCGGCCGAACTTGGCATGAAAGACACACAGTTCCACTCCGTGCACGGCCTGCCTCCGGCTGAAGGGCAGCAGCCGGACAAGACCACTGGGGTTGATCTTTCCATTTTAAGCCGTGAGCTGGCGCGCAACCAGGAGACATTCAGATACACCGGCACTACGGAACGAGAATTCCGGGATGGCGCATTTATCATGCGCACCCACAATCATCTCCTGAAGTCGGTCGCCGGCTGCGATGGTTTCAAAACCGGTTACTTCAAAGCGGCAGGCTTTTCCATCGTGGCGACCGCCAAAAGAGATGGTGTCCGCATCATCGCCATGGTGCTGGGGAGTCAGGACAGGAAGATCCGAGATGCGAAGGCCTCCGAGCTGCTGGCAAAGGGATTTGCGCTGGTGCCGTCACGACCTGAAACAAAAAATGAAAGAAAAGATATTTCTCTCAAAACAGACGACAGCCAGGCAATCAAGCCCGGAAACGACAGCATCTCAATAGAGGAAAAACCGGTTTTACCCCAGGAAGGTGACAGCCGTGTTTTCTCCGCGCATGGCCTGCTCATGTTCGGCCTGGGTTTCTTGAGCGGCTGCGTCTTTTGCGCACTGCTGCCTTTTCTCCTCCGATTAACTCGCCGACCCTCAAAACGGAGGCGCATTTATTGAGCGGAAAGGCTCCGGATAGTTTTTTGATATCGCAAAAAGCTATCATGGTCAGGAGAGATATGCCATGGTGGCCGGTGCAGTAATAAATACAGCAAGCATCCCTGGAATCTGATTACGGTATTCCGCTGGGCCCGTGTTTGAACAATTTGCTCACAGTGATTATTAGTTTTTCGTGATGTAATTAGGAAAAACCACAGATCACGTTTTTTCCTGATCATGCTGGAGAGGGAGGAACATGTCGTCGCGAAAAAACGTCGGGCTCGTTCTTGGTTGCGGGGCGTCCAGGGGCTGGGCCCACATCGGGGTTATCGAAGCACTTGAAGAGGCAAAGATTCCCATCAACCTTATCGCCGGCTGCAGTGTCGGCGGCTATATCGGCGCCCTCTATGCAAGCCGCAGTCTCAAAAACCTGAAAGCCTTTCTTCTGCGAATGGACGGCCAGAAGATCTTTTCCTATTTTGACGTTATATTCCCCCGGTCAGGACTCCTGAATGGTTCCAAGCGGGTACGTGAACTCTTTTCGATGCACACGGATGCCCAGACATTCGAAGACCTCGAGATCCCGGTGGTGATGGTGGCAACTGATCTGGAGCGGGGTCGAAAGGTCGTGCTGAAATCCGGCAGCATTATCACGGCGCTGAGGGCGACGATGTCATATCCCGGCCTTTTCGCACCGGTCCGCGTAAAGGATCGCTGGCTTGTGGACGGCGGGCTGGTTGACCCGGTCCCGGTAGGGGTCGCGCGGGCCATGGGGGCAGAGGTCATTATTGCCGTGGACCTTAACAACAGAATCGTCTCGCGCAGACGTGAGCGTTACCTGTCAGTTGCTGAAGATACCGGTATAACGCTGCCTTCATCATCGCCCGAGCCGGAGCCACATGGCCGCAATGAGCTGATGAGAAAGATGACCGAGTTCTACGAAGGTGTGGAAAACAGTTTACGATATAAAACAAGCGAGTTTCTGCATCGCGATGCGGCGATGGCTCCTGACATCATTGAAACCGTAATGACCTCAATCAGTGTCATGCAGGAGCGCATCACGCGAACCAACCTGGCGGTCGATCAGCCGGATATCCTCATTCAGCCTCGCCTGGGAGACCTCAAGATGATGAATTTCGACCAGGTGGAGCACTGTATCCAGGAAGGCTATATCAGTGTCAAGGAACAACTCGATGATATCTACCCGCTGCTGGAAAAAA
>CBDUGK010000102.1:0-13498 GCA_965366875.1 uncultured Desulfobulbaceae bacterium
TTGAGGGGGTAGAACCGGCGAAGCACATCGCTTCCGGATGCTGCCCTTCGGCCTTGTCGCCATTCCACCACGGCTGACAGACAGGCCGTCCATGGCCTGCTGTCAGTTGCGGACCTCCTGTCCGCAACCCTTCGGGCCTGATGTGGTTCCACGGCGGGCCTGCGCGAGGCATCCTCCAGCAATGCCCTTCGCCTTCTCGGTCGCAGGTCAGTACGCTTAATCCGGAAAATCCATCTAATCTTTCTCTTGCCCATCTCCTTGATCTGGGGTTGTTTATCCTTTTTCACTCTGCTGAACCGGACTACTTATAGACACGATTACAGATAGTTACACCTGTTCCCGGCCGCCACGATTTTCATGTGCAGGATCGCGGTTATCATGGTACCTTCCTGTTGTTTACCCTTCTGTTTTTATCTCAAGACGAATGTTCCATGACGGGAGAATACCAATGAAATATATCCAGGGAGCGCTTATTGTCTCGGCAGTTGTCGTACTTGCGGGCTGCTCGTCAATGACCCTAACCGGGGCCAGACAGTCGGGAAGCAAGCAGTTGAATGCAGGCGAAATTTTCAGCCTGGTTTCCGGAAACAGTCTGAAACTTACCGCCTATGACTTTGACGGCACTATCTATTTCAGTGAACAGGGAGGGATGGCAGGCCTGGACAATGAAGATCAGAAGGATACCGGCCGCTGGGATATAAAAGATAGTGATCAGCTCTGTCTCAAGTTTCGGACCTGGTATTACGGAGACCTGAGATGTTACTCTGTCGCCCTTGACCAGGACCGTAATCTCATTTCCTTTTTCACCTCCAACGGCGCAGCCTATTACAGCGCTTCCGTCTCAGACGGAGATGCACTTGGCCTTCAGAGCCAGCTCAAAAGCCAAAAGCCATCCACGTTTATCAGGAGTGCGCTTGCCGGAGAAAAGAGTGACGCCAGTCAGCCTCAGGATAGCGGGGACTCGCCGGCCGTTCAATCCGGAACAGCTGAAAGAAATCTTGCCATGGAACCGTCCAGCACGGTCAGGCAACTTGCCCAGAAATGCACGGGCTGCAACCTTTCCGGCGCCGATTTAAAAGAAGCAGTCCTCATCAAAGCCGAGCTGGAACGTGCGGATCTCTCCGGCGCTGACCTTCGCTACGCAAACCTGAGAAGAGCGCGCCTGGCTGGTGCAAATCTCAGTGGAGCGCAGCTCAACCATGCGAATCTGCCCGGAGCCGATCTGAGAGGATGCGACCTCCGAGGGGCCGACCTGAGCGGGGCGAATCTTCTGCTTACCGATTTCACCGGTGCCGACCTAACCGGCGCCAACCTGACAAACGCCCATATAGAAAACACCATAGGACTAGCGAGATAATCATGAGTGCAGGTTTCGTACACCTTCATGTCCACACCCAGCACAGCCTGCTGGATGGGGCTATCAGAGTTTCTGATCTGCTCAAGAAATGCAAAGAATATAACATGGATGCCGTTGCCGTTACCGATCACGGGGCCATGTACGGCGCTCTTGAGTTTTATATAAAAGCCAAAAAAAACGGGATCAAGCCGATCGTCGGCTGTGAATTCTATATCGCTCCTGGAAGCAGGACGGAAAGAAAATCAGGGGATGCTGGCCCGGCGTTTCACCTTATTCTTCTGGCCATGAACTACCAGGGCTACAAGAACCTGATGAAACTTTCATCGATCGCCCAGTTCGAAGGTTTCTATTACAAGCCGCGCATTGACAAGAGCGTGCTTGAAGAGCACAGTGACGGCCTGCTGGCCCTGAGTGCCTGTCTGCATGGAGAAGTACCCTGGTATCTCGGCCGCAATGATTTTGATACGGCACGGCTAAAAGCCCTGGAAATGACAAAAATTTTCGGAGATCGATACTACTTCGAACTCCAGGAAAACTCGATTCCCCAGCAGCAGCTGGTCAATACGGGACTGAGAAAATTAAGTGCGGAACTCGGTGTTAAATGTCTTGCCACCAACGACTGTCATTACCTGAACAAGGACGAAGCCTATGCCCATGAAGTCCTGCTCTGCATCCAGACGGGAAAAACCATAACCGACCCGAACCGCTTTAAATTTTCATCTGACGATTTCTATTTCAAATCACCTGATGAAATGAAAGCCCTCTTTGACCATTACCCTGAAGCTATTGCCAATACGCTTGAGGTGGCCGATCGCTGTGACCTTGAAATTGAACTCGGTAATTTCCACTTCCCGAAATTTCCTGTTCCAGAAGGTGAAACCCTTGACTCAATGTTTACCAAGGCATGCTGGGCAGGACTGCAGGAACGCTTCGATGCCATGCGCAGCAGTTCCGGACTGAGCCCTGAGCTGGAAGAACAGTACACCAAACGGTTGAAAAAGGAAATCGAGGTCATCAATACCATGGGCTTTCCCGGCTATTTCCTTATTGTGGCCGATTTTATCAACTGGGCAAAAAACAAAGAGATTCCCGTTGGCCCGGGAAGAGGATCGGGCGCCGGCAGCCTTGCCGCCTATAGCCTGCGCATAACCGACATCGATCCACTGCCCTACGGCCTGATTTTTGAGCGTTTTCTCACCATTGAACGAAAATCGATGCCTGATTTTGATATCGATTTCTGCCAGGACCGGCGTGGAGAAGTCATTGATTACGTACGGCAGAAATATGGCGGCAACGATCATGTTGCCCAGATCATCACCTATGGTTCCATGAAGGCACGGGGTGCTATCCGCGATGTCGGCCGCGCCCTTGACATCCCCTTTGGGGATGTTGATAAAATCGCCAAGCTGGTGCCGGACCAGCTGAAAATGACGATAAAACGGGCCATCGCAGAAGAACCGAAACTGACCGATGCCGCCGAGCGTGACCCCCGCATCTCTGAGCTGCTCAAGGTCTCTGAAACACTTGAAGGCCTTGCCCGCCACACCTCGACTCATGCCGCCGGCGTGGTGATCTCTCCTGAGCCGATGATCGAATACCTGCCGACCTGCAAGGGAAAAGATAACGAAACGATCACCCAGTATGATATGAAGCACACCGAGATGACCGGATTGATCAAGTTCGATTTTCTCGGTCTGAAGACCCTGACCGTAATCGACAAGGCCCTGAAACATATCAAGAGTGACTGCGGCAAAGATCTGGATATTTCAACAATTCCGATGGACGACCTGAAGACCTACAAGCTGCTCTGCAAAGGTGATTCACTCGGTGTCTTCCAGCTTGAAAGCGGCGGCATGAGGGAACTGCTGATCAAGATGGCCCCCGAACAGTTCAGCGACCTGATCGCCCTCGTGGCGCTCTACCGTCCCGGACCTCTTGATTCCGGGATGGTTGACGATTTCGTCGAGACCAAGCACGGCCGCCGGGAGGCTCACTATCCATTACCGCAGCTCAAACCGATTCTCGAAGAAACCTATGGTGTCATCGTTTACCAGGAGCAGGTAATGACCATAGCAAACGTGCTGGCCAACTACAGCCTTGGTGACGCCGATATTCTCCGCCGGGCGATGGGCAAGAAAATTCCTGAAGTGATGGACCAGGAAAAGATCAAATTCATGGCAGGCGCAAAAGAACTCAATATCCCGGAGGACAAGGCCGAATCTATCTTCGACCTGATGGCCAAATTTGCCGGGTACGGCTTTAATAAATCACACTCGGCAGCCTATGCATTGATTGCCTACCAGACAGCCTTTCTCAAAGCCCACTATCCCGCCCAGTTTATGGCCGCACTGCTGTCCTGTGACATGAACAACACAGACAAGGTTGTGCTCTATATAAACCAGTGCCGTGAGCACAAGATAGACGTGCTGCCCCCGGATATCAACGAGAGCAGGCAGGATTTCAGCGTCCACCAGGACCGTATCCGTTTTGGTCTGGCGGCGGTAAAAAATGTTGGTGAATCTGCCCTTGACTCTATCGTTGAAGAACGAGAAAAAAATGGCAGCTACCCTTCACTGATTGACTTCTGCAACCGGATTGACAGTCGACGCGTCAACAACCGGGTAATCGAAAGCCTGATCAAATCAGGTTCCTTCGATTCGCTGGGAGCGAAACGCTCGCAGCTCATGGAAGTGCTCCCAAGAGCAATGGAACAGGCCAAAGCGCACCAGCGTGACCGGCAAAGCGGGCAAATGTCACTGTTCTCGGTTGCACCGGACAGCAATGGTTCAGCAATCAATGATATTCAATATCCAGACATAGCAGAGTGGGAAGAGCGCGAAAAATTGCTGTATGAAAAAGAGACCGTCGGATTTTATATCACCGGACATCCGCTTGAGAACGCGCTGGCCGAAATAGAGACCATAACAGATTCAACCATTGCCAACCTTGGCAGCCTCAATGAAGGACAGCCGGTCAGGATCGGCGGCCTGATTCGGGAATGCAAGCAGCACAAGAGCAAGCGGGGAGAACCCATGGCCTTCGTCACCCTCGAGGATGTTGTCGATACCGTTGAAGTAATGGTTTTTCCTGAAACATATGCCACCTGCTACCGTCTGCTGTCCACCCCTGACCCGGTTATCGTCAGCGGCACCATTCAAAAAGGCGAGCGCGGCGCCAAGGTCATCGCCGAAGAGATACATCTCATACCCGAAGCCCTGCAGAAATACACGCAATCGATCCATGCAAACCTGGAGGCCGATTCTGTGAACCGTCCCCGTCTGGAGGAGCTCAAGCAGCTGCTTTTCAACTATCACGGAAAATGTCCGTTCTCTCTTACCCTTCACTTTTCAGGAGAAGGCGAGGTGGACGTGGAAATCAACAAGGATTTTACGGTTATGCCATGCCGTGAGATGGTTGACAGCGTGCGAAAGATTTTTGGTTACGATCCGCTGACCTTCAACAAGACGACGCTGGAAATAAAGAACCGGAAGAAATGGAAAAAAATTGATGCCTGACGGCCGCGATTAACGGACAGATTCGCCAAACCACCCCTCAGAAACAAAGACCGCATTCAGGACACGCCCTGTCGTCAGTCCTGAACCGGCAGCCGCACGCCGGACAGTTTGCCTGCGCTGAACGCTGGTCAAAGACAACTGCTGCTGCTGCAGGCTGGCAGTCATGCTCGTCAAGAGCCGTTGTTCGCTTGTAATCTTCAATGAGGATCTGCTGCACCAGGGCGGCGTCCTGCTTTTTGACGCTGAGCTCAAACATTTTTGCGTTACCGCACCCGCTGCCCTGTCCGGAACGATCTTCAGTCAGGAGTGAGCCGACAAATTCCTTTTTGAGCAGGCGCTGGATAGATTTCATTTCCACCAGACTTCCGCGGCGCATGTTCAGCATTTCATCACCTGCTGAAATGTGCAGATCCCGTTCATCTCTGCTCCGCTCATCACCGGTTTTTCCGTCTGTTTTTTTCCCGCCCGCAACAAGCTCACACTGGCAGGCGGCACAGCGGCTGAATTCCTGCCGGTACTCATCTCCGCATTGAGGACAGTGTTTCAGACCTGTATCTGTCTCACTGCTTGTACCATCGGTTGAACTGCTAGACCTGAAAAAAGAAAATCCACGAAACATGCTCACTCTCCACTCGTCGCCTTCTCATCAGCATGAAGCTCTGAAGGTTTACAGTATAAATCTGCTCAGATCCTGGTCCTCGACAATTGCAAGCAGACTGTTCCTTACATATTCGGCTGTCACCGTATAAACTCCTTTATCCCGCTCCGAGGCGTTAAAAGAGAGATCATCCAGCACCCTTTCCATTACCGTGTGAAGCCGCCGAGCACCGATTTCCTGGGTACGCTCATTGACCTGTACGGCGATTTTGGCCATCTCCTCGATGGCGCCCGGTTCAAATATCAACTCGATGCCCTCTGTCGCCATCAGCGCGATGTACTGTTTTGTCAAAGCGTTTTCCGGTTCGGTAAGAATTCGGACAAACTCATCTTTTCCCAGGGAATGGAGTTCAACCCGAATGGGAAAACGTCCCTGCAGTTCAGGAATCAGGTCAGAGGGTTTGCTGACATGAAAGGCACCGGAGGCAATAAAGAGAATGTGGTCAGTTTTCACCATTCCATGTTTCGTGGTCACCGTGCCTCCTTCAACGATCGGCAGCAGGTCACGCTGAACTCCTTCGCGGGAGACATCCGGACCGTAAGCACTGCCCGATCGCGAGGCAATCTTGTCGATCTCGTCAAGAAAAATGATGCCGGATTCTTCGGTTCTCCTGATGGCCTCCTTCATCACCGTTTCCATGTCGACCATCCGTTCCATTTCCTGCTGGGTCAGGGCGGAGAGTGCTTCCGGAACTTTCAGCCTCTTTTTTTTCTTTTTCCGGGGAAACATTTTACTGAAAGCGTCCTGGATGTTTGACTGCATGTCCTCAAGCCCGGATGTCGTCATAATCTCGACCATGGGCATGGATTTTGATTCTTCAAGAGAAAGCTCAAGCTCTCTTGAATCAAACTTTCCATCCCTGAGCATCTGTCGGATTTTCTCGCGCGTTGACGGTTCGTGCTGATGGTCAAGTGTCGAAAGGTGCCCTTCGGTACCCACCAGGGTAAAGGAATTCTTATTGTCCGGCCCCGATTCCGACAGCGGACTTTTGCCGGAAGGCACCGGCGGAAGCAGCAGGTCGAGTATTTTGTCTTCTGCGCTCGCCGCGGCAATGCCTTCTATACGCTGTTTTTCTTCATTTTTTACCATGTTGATGGCAATTTCAATCAAGTCGCGTATCATCGATTCAACATCACGGCCCACGTAGCCGACTTCGGTGAACTTTGAAGCCTCCACTTTCAGGAAAGGTGACTGGGCAAGCGTTGCCAGACGTCTGGCTATTTCGGTTTTACCGACTCCGGTCGGGCCGATCATAATGATATTCTTCGGGGCAATTTCTTCCCGCAGCGGTGAATCAACCTGCCGTCTGCGCCAGCGATTTCTCAGGGCAATGGCGACAGATCGTTTCGCGTCAGCCTGGCCGACAATATACTTGTCAAGCTCAGAAACGGTTTGCTTCGGTGTTAATGACTCGATATTAATCATATTTTTTCGATTACAATTGATTGGTTGGTGTAAACACAAATGGAACCTGCAATTTCCATCGCTGTCCGGCAGATCTCCTCGGCGTCAAGCTCACTCTTCTGTACCAGCGCACAGGCCGCGGCGTGGGCATAAGGGCCGCCGGAGCCGATAGCAATAACTCCGCTGTCTGGTTCGATGACATCACCGGTACCGGAAAGCAGCAGGGAACAGTCCCGGTCAACGGCGATCATCATCGCCTCAAGCCGCCGCAGTATTTTGTCGGTACGCCAGTCCCGGGCAAGTTCAACAGCCGAACGCATGAGATTGCCGTTATACTGCTCAAGTTTTTGTTCAAGTTTGTCAAAGAGTGTAAAGGCATCGGCGGTAGCTCCGGCAAAACCGGTGATCACCTGGTCGTGATACAGCCGCCTTACCTTGCGCGCATTATGCTTTATAATGGTGTTGCCAAGCGATACCTGGCCGTCACCGGCGACGACGACCTCGCCCTTGTGGCGCACTGACAGAATCGTCGTTGATCTCATCTTCATACAGACATCTCCTTGTGCAATTAGTCCTTCAACAGACATGATTGATTACTGCTTCTTGCCGGAAAGCGGATGAGCTTTATCGTAAACCTCTGTGAGATGATCAAGGGTTACATGCGTATATCGTTGAGTTGTTGACAGACTGGCATGACCAAGCAGCTCCTGCACCGAGCGCAGATCGGCTCCCATTTCCAGTAAATGAGTGGCAAACGAATGCCTGAGCGCATGCGGCGTAACCTCCTGCCTGAGTCCGGCACGAATCGCGTATTTGGCGACAAAGCGCTCGACGCTTCTGGTGGTCAG
Organism: uncultured Desulfobulbaceae bacterium; assembly: GCA_965366875.1. GTDB lineage: Bacteria > Desulfobacterota > Desulfobulbia > Desulfobulbales > Desulfocapsaceae > MADRE3. The sequence continues at coordinate 7,783 of CBDUGK010000102.1, forward strand.
CCGTCCTCCCCTGGAATTGAGAAAAACTGCCTGTTTCTCAACACTCTGATTTTTTTCCTTTTGCTTATCAATGATACCCTTACGCTCTGGCAGCCACTGGCTGATGGCCTCAATTGCCGGCCGGCCGACGGGAACCAGTCGCTGCTTGTTTCCTTTGCCGGTCACCCTAAGCATTTCAGTCACGAAATCAAGGTCTTCAATGTTCCTCGAAACAAGCTCGGCGACACGCACTCCCGTTGAATAGAGAAGCTCAAGAATCGCCAGGTCCCTGCGTGGGTATGGGTCTCTCGAGTCGGGGCTGTCCAGCAGTGAAAAAACCTCGTCAACCGTCAGGAAAACAGGAATTGACCGACCACTCTTTGGACCACTCACTCCGCTCAGAGGACTGGCAGTTATTTTCCCTTCGCGGACAAGAAATCTGAAAAATGTTCTCAGTGCCGAGAGTTTTCTACTGACTGTTGCACCGTTATTTCTTCTGTGGAGGCTGGAGACAAAGGCCCGCACGTCAGCACTGTCGATTTCACCTGGTTTCTTCCTGATTCCGATTCGCGCCCTGAATTCATTCAGGTCACGGCAATAAGCGCTAACGGTGTGCTCAGAATAGCCTTTTTCATGTTCAAGCCAGCTCTTAAATCCTTCAATTGATGCCTGCATCTTTCCTTCAGTAGTGTCATTCCTTTTCATTCACCGGAGAACCACAGCCAAAACGCTCAAACATTACTTGCGCATGGTGCGACTTGTATACTATATTCCTACACTCTGATAAACTAATGTTCTTTTCTTTTTTTCAAAAAAAGATGAACAGCAACCACCATGGGTCAGTTTATGGCTAAAAAAACCTTCGAAGCAGCCCTGTCTCGCCTTGAACAGATTACCGATGAACTCGAAAATGGCGATCTGACGCTTGATGCCAGCCTGAAGAAATTTGATGAAGGAATTAAACTCGCCGAATTCTGTAATACAAGTCTGACAGAAGCCAGAACGAAGGTTGACATTCTTCTTGAAAAAAACGGTCAGCTGCAGGCAGAACCGTTTGGTGAACAGGATAATGGAGATTGAGCGCTATCTCGCCGCCCGTCAGGCCATTATTGATCAGTCGCTTGAATCGCTGCTGCCTGAAATCGGTGGACCCTTTGCCGCTCACCTGTCGGCAATGCGCTATAGTCTGTTCGTCGGTGGAAAACGGCTCAGACCGATTCTCTGCCTCGCCGCTGCCGAGGCCATATCAGACGCTCAGAACATTATCACCGACATGCTTCCCACAGCCTGTGCGCTTGAATGCATTCACACCTATTCGCTCATCCATGATGATCTGCCGGCGATGGACAATGATGACCTGAGAAGAGGCCAGCCGACAAATCACACAATATACGGCGAGGCTGCTGCCATCCTGGCCGGGGACAGCCTGCTGACCTATGGTTTTGAAATTCTTACCGACACCAGGAACAAGCTCTCTGATGAAAAAAAAATAGTGATCAGCAACCTCATCGCCCGAGCTTCAGGCCCGGAAGGAATGGCAGGCGGGCAATCACTTGATATTGCCAACGAACACCAGTCCTATCCTTTTGAACTCCTTCAGACAATTCACCGCAGCAAGACCGGGGCGTTGATCAAATGCTCGGTTGAGGTTGGTGCCATCGGTGCGGATGCTACCCGGGAACAGACCGATCACCTCCGTGAGTACGGTGTGCAGATCGGGCTTGCTTTTCAGATCATCGATGACCTGCTGGACGCTACCTCAACAACAAAAGCGCTTGGCAAAACCGCCGGCAGCGACGAAACAAAGGGTAAAGCGACCTATCCCTCCTATTTCGGCATAGAAAAGACCAGACAGATTGCCCTGGAGACCGTTGAAGCGGCAAAATCATCATTGTCTTCTTTCGATTTCAAGGCGGATCCGCTCCGCAAACTCGCTGATTACATCGCCGCAAGGACTCATTAACACGCATCAGCCACCGGAATATGACCGTAAATCCGGCTTTTTTCCCACATTCTCTTTTACACTTGCCAATTATTGATTATTGTAACTGGTAAAATTACGAATCCAATCATTCACCAGCACCAGCTATTTCGCTATGTTACTACAGACAACACCTTCAGATACCAGAGCCACGCTGCTCAATCAGATACAGTCACCCCGGGATATCAGGGCCTTTAACCTCACGGAGCTTCAGCAGCTTGCCGCAGAGATCCGCTCATTTCTGATCAAATCAGTGGCCCAGACCGGGGGACACCTGGGACCGAGCCTCGGGGTCGTCGAATTGACCATTGCCCTGCATTATGTCTTCAACACCCCTGACGACCGGCTCATCTGGGACGTTGGGCACCAGGCCTATGCCCATAAAATACTCACCGGAAGACGGGATTCATTCCACACGCTTCGCCAGTACCAGGGGGTGAGCGGTTTTCCCAAAATCAGCGAGAGTGAATATGATGCCTTTGAAACCGGGCATTCATCAACATCGATCTCTGCCGCCCTGGGAATGAGTATTGCAAAAGCGCTGACCGGTGATCCGGGAAAAGCCATCGCCGTTATCGGCGACGGTTCGATGACCGCCGGCATGGCGTTTGAAGCATTGAACCAGGCGGGCCACCTGGACGAAAAACTTATTGTCGTTCTCAATGACAACGAGATGTCCATTTCACCCAATGTCGGTGCTCTCAGCAGTTTTCTGAGCAGGAAACTGACCGGGCGGACCATGCGGCGCCTCAAGGACCACCTCGTCGACAGACTCGGTCAGCTCTCCAATGTCGGAGAGAATATCCTCACCGTGCTCAAGAAGAGTGAGGAGAGTTTTAAAAGCTTTTTTACTCCGGGTATGCTTTTCGAGGCACTGAAGTTTGATTACATCGGCCCGATTCCGGGCCACAATTTCGAAGATCTGCTCGACACCTTTGAAACCGTCAGGGACACCATCCAGGGGCCGGCGCTTATCCATGTGCTCACCACCAAGGGCAAGGGATACCAGCCGGCAGAAAAAGATCCCCGCTCGTTTCACGGGATCGGACCATTCGAGGTGGCTACCGGTAAAAAAATTAAATCACCGCCGGCATCAAAATCCTACACCGAGGTTTTCGGCAAAGCCATCACCAGAATAGCCAGGAACAACAGCAGGATCGTTGCCATTTCAGCAGCCATGGTTGAAGGCACCGGATTAAAGGAATTTTCAGAGACCTTCCCTGATCGTTTCTTCGATGTCGGAATCGCTGAACAGCATGCGGTCACCTTTGCCGCAGGTATGGCCAAGGAAGGCATGCATCCGGTCGTGGCCATCTATTCAACCTTTTTCCAGCGTTCCTATGACCAGATAATCCATGATGTCTGCATCCCGAACCTGCCGGTCACCTTGGCCATCGACCGCGCCGGCGTCGTCGGGGCCGACGGGCCGACCCACCATGGGGTCTTCGATCTCTCTTTTTTGCGGATCATCCCCAATATGGTGCTGATGGCCCCCAAGGATGAGAATGAGCTTCAGGATCTGCTCTACACCGCCCTCTGCCACAATGGTCCCTCTGCGCTCAGGTATCCCCGCGGTGAAGGTGAAAACGTAGCGCTCAGTGAGCGCTTCAGAGAACTGCCAATCGGCAAAGGCGAACTGCTGAAAAACGGCCGTGATATCCTCTTGCTGCCCGTCGGCAATCGTGTTCATCCGGCGCTGCGTGCAGCCAGGGGACTTGAAAAAGTCGGGATTGACGCCGCCGTGATAAATCCGCGTTTCATCAAGCCGCTTGATAAAGAACTGATAGCGGACCTCGCATCACAGACCGGCCGGCTGGTTACCATAGAAGATAATGTCCGTCAGGGTGGGTTCGGCAGTGGTGTACTTGAACTGCTCAGCCGCTGCGGATTATCCGGGGTTAAAACCAGTCTGCTTGCACATCCGGATCGCTTTATAGAACACGGCCCCCAGAAAACCCTGTGGCGCAACAACTCCATCAATTCAGTTTCCATAACTGAGGCGGCGATGCGGTTAATGAACCAGTAATCGCTGTTATTCAACCTCTGCGGCTGAAATGATCAACAGATAACAACGTTATGAATGTTCTTTCTGTTTCAGATGTTGTCGTAAAGGAGCTTGTTGATTCACAATACGACCTTGGGCAGCCGGTTGACCTGATCATCGCCTGCGGCGACCTGCCTCCCGAATATCTGCGCGGCCTTCGCAACAGATATGATGTGCCGCTCTTTTTTGTCCTCGGCAATCACGACATCAGGCATGACCTGTCGCCCCCCGGCTGCACCAATCTTACCGGTCGAATAATCTCTCATGAAGGGCTGAACTTTCTCGGCTTTTCAGGATCAAGGTGGTACAACGGAAATCCAAACCAGTACCGGGAACGGGAAATGCGTTCACAGATCAGGCGGTTGTGGTTTCGACTCTGGCTTCTGAAGAAGCTCGATGTGGTTGTCACCCATGCGCCGCCGCGAAGAATTCATGACGCAGAAGACCGCTGCCATAAAGGATTTAACTGTTACCGCACCCTGATTGAACGCTATGAACCCCGTTACTTTATCCATGGGCATATACACAGGCAATTCGACAGCGCCTCTGATCGCATCAGCATGGCGGGGGAAACAGCCGTAATGAACTCCTACGGCTATCACACCTTCACACTGTAGGCAGATGAATTTTTTCAAAAAACTTTTTTCCGGGCCGACAGCTCAAATAACCGGACACAACCCGCGTTTTGATGAAGTCCGCGAGGAAGAAGAGGCTTTTACCTCAATCGACCGGGGAACGTCTCTGGTTCCCCTCGATCTCATCGTCGGCAGCGTCGGCCGCTATCACGACTTTGATGCCAAATTCAGTCCGAAAAGCCACCGCAGTGATGAACAGCTCCGCTCCCTGACCAAGGCGATGAGACAGGGACGTTCAATCCCGCCGATATCCCTCTACCAGATAAAGGACAGCTACTACATTCTCGACGGACATCATCGCTTTACCGCTGCGAAGAATCTTGGCCATGATACCATCAGGGCCTGTATCCTTGAACTGCTGCCGTCAAAAGACACGCTTGAAAATAAACTCTACCTGGAAAAAATAGGCTTCCGGGACCGATTCAAGCTGACACATGTTCCTGAACTCACGGAGCCCGGCCAGTACCACTACCTCAACGAACAGATCCAGGAGCATTATCAGCACCTGTCAACTGAACCCGACGCTGCGATCAACCCGATTCAGGCTGCCGCAGACTGGTACCAGACGATCTACCTGCCGCTTAAAAGGCTGATAGATAACAGCGGGCTGATACATTCTTTTAAAAACCGTACCGTTGACGATCTCTACCTCTATATATCCCTGCACCAGTGGAAGTTCGGAAAATCCCGGCAATACGGCATCGGCATCGACAAGTTGATCCCGAAAAACATGGAGGAGTTCAGGCGGAAGATGAAAACACATAAAGAGCAGGAATATCCTGAAATGAAGCGGGAAATCATCGCCTTTGTCCTGATGAATGTTGAAGGAAGACACGAGGAAAAGATAATGGACAAGCTGGAAGCCCTCGAAGAGGTGCGCGAAGCCCACTCCGTTCATGGCTCAATTGATATTATCATCAGGGTGAGGCTGATACGCGACCTGCTCTCCTCCGATGCGGAACTGCTCTCCCAATTCCTGACCTCGACAATCAGGCAGTGGACCGGTGTCATTTCCACCCAGACGCTGCTCCCCGGCGTCTCCAGAATCAAGAAAACAACCTGAGCGCTGCAGGCGGA
>CBDUGK010000103.1:0-13345 GCA_965366875.1 uncultured Desulfobulbaceae bacterium
TTGATCCCCTACAGTTAACTGGTTCTGCACCGAGGTAATACCTTGGATGTTCAGTGGAATTCAGTAATAGACGTTTGTCTTTTGATCCCCTACAGTTAACTGGTTCTGCACCGAGGTAATACCTTGGATGTTCAGTGGAATTCAGTAATAGACGTTTGTCTTTTGATCCCCTACAGTTAACTGGTTCTGCACCGAGGTAATACCTTGGATGTTCAGTATGGCTTTCTCGCAAGCATCTTTTGCTTCCTGCGACCTGATTAATCCTGACAGAGAAGCGACCCCTCTTTCCACTTCCAGATTGACCAATTCACGCCCTCCGGCAACTTCCAGGACAGCTGCTTTTGCTTTATAGCTCAAGGCAAGATCGTACAATACTTCTGACATTTGAGGGCTCTCTTTGATCTCGTGTGTATCAACTGCACAGGTAATCATTTCGACGCTCTTGTCCGGTGTAAGTGCCCGCGTATTAATAACCAGGTCATACAGGTTACTATCATCCCAATCAGCATCAAAGTAGGTATGTAAATATCCGGAGGAGTCGTTATCACTTTGTCTAATCATCCGCTGAACATCATTCTCCTCATATCCCCTTTGTTCCATTAATCGGCCTACCCTTGTAGCATAAGGAGCTATGACCCTTATGTGCAGGGTCCCGGGAATATCTTTCAATATCACCTGCCCTCCTCTTCCAACAATCACAACATTTTTTCGCGCTGCGAGCTCACAAACGGCCGCTCGGATGAAATGTGCAAACAGCTCTTTATGCACAGTAAGCGTTTGCCATATAGATGGTTTTTTTTCATCGAATTTATCAATGTCAGATAGTGACAAACCAAGCTTAGAGAGAATCTCACTTATTTGGGCTTTTTCGATGTATTCGTATCCAAGTTTGTCAGCCGTCGCCATGGCTATTTCATTGCCTGAACTTCCTATTTGCCTAGAAATCGTTAGAATAGCCACTGTTTCATCCTCCCCTTTGAGTTAATGATTTCCCTCATTCGGCTGCCGACATAAGGGTTTTCAGATCTAACATAATTAGATCGCTCATTTTCTTTCGATTTTGTGTCGTTTTCCTAAAAGCATAATCACTCGACCGATATTCACTAGAAACGACAATAAAATGTGGTTGATTCGTGGTCAATACAAGCAGAGGTCCACATTGGCGGTATCAGAACACTATGAGAAAATGTAAATCATGCTCCTTCCTTTATAGACAAGAAGGATTTTGTTTTAAAACTCATTAATATTACATGTCGTTAGAGACCTGTTAGACAAAAGTGCTCAGAACCATGCCAGCTTAATTGAGTATACTGTTTCCGGAATTAAACGCAACACAGCCCGACGAAAGTGTTACGTTTTCGAAACATCATGCTAGGTTGTCTGTCACTTCTTGTGTATATTGGGGGGTGAGGGAGGTGGACTGATAATTGCAAAGAATATAAGGACTTTCACATACCGGCAATTGAGGTCTCCTTATGAAACGTACAATTACATTACTGGTGATTCTGCTTCTCGAGACATTTTTTGTATCTGCAAGCACATGGGCCCAGCCGAAGATACAGGTTGGCGTGGCAAGCATGATCACTCCCGTCAGCGCCGTTAAATATTACCAGCAGGTGGTTGAATACCTCGGCAGGAAGGTAGGTATTCCCGCAGAAATGGTACACCGAACCACCTATGACGAGATTGATGTGATGCTGGAAAACCAGGAGGTCGATCTCGCCTTTATCTGTTCTTCACCGTATGTACTCGACAACCAGAAATTTGGTGCTGAACTATTGGTCGCCCCGCAGGTGAGCGGCGTCGTTACGTATCATTCCAACATTATCGTTCACAAGGAGAGCCCGATCACTGAGCTTGAGCAACTCAGGGGAAAAACCTTCGTCTTTGTCGATCCAAAGTCCAACAGTGGGCGACTTTATCCCACCTATGTTCTGGCAACGCGCAACGAATCTCCCGAGAGTTTTTTCAGTTCCTTCCAGTACAGCTACAGCCACAATAAGTCCGTTGAGATCGTGGCCAAAAAACGAGCCGACGGGGCAGCGGTTGATTCAATTGTCTACGACTTCATGGTGAACACGAACTCACCATATGCCGAGCAGACCCGAATCATACATCGTTCCCCGTCCTTCGGCATTCCGCCTGTTGTCGTACACCCTGATACTTCGCCCTACCTGAAGCGCGCCCTGCTCTCGATTTTCCTCGACATGCACAATGATCCGGAAGGCAAAGCAATTCTTGAGGCAATGAAAATCGAACGTTTTGTCGAGGTCGCCGACAGCAACTACGATGGAATCAGGGCAATGCGGGCTTTTATTGCAAACAACAAGAGCACTCCTGCAGCAGCTGACCAGGATGTCCGGGAAAACTCCAGAACTGAAGATAAGACTGTGCTCTTCGGGGTGCTGCCAAGGGACAATCCCATCATTGCGTATGAGCGTTACCAGCCCCTGATTGATTACCTTTCTGATGTGACCGGGCTGGAAATTGAACTCAACCTTGAAAAAAGCTACCCGGATGTTGTCAACAAACTGGGCCAGGGCAACATGTCGTTTGCCCTGCTCGGGCCCCTGACCTATCTGGATGCATACAAGCGCTTTGATGCATCGCCAATTGCCAAGAGCAGGAATGCCCGGGGAGAAGCGTTTTACAGAAGTGTCATCGTTACCGGCATGGACGGATCAATCGAAGAAGTAGCTCAGCTGGTGGACAAAAAATTTGCTTTTTCAGCCCTCTGGTCTACCTCAGGTAATTTGATACCCAGGTATATGCTTGCCTGGGCGGGAATCCATCTTGACAACCTGGAACTGTACCACCATTACAACTACCACGATACGGTGGCCAAAAAGGTAATCAGCAACGAGTTCGATGCCGGGTCCGTGCGTCTTTCGACAGCTGAACGATACAAGCCATACGGGTTAAAAATCGTCGCCACCTCTGATCCCATTCCAACCGGCCCGGTGGTGGTGTCGCCCCATACTCCGTATCAGATGGTACAGAAGGTTCAAAAAGCGCTGCTTGCGATGAGCGAGGATGAAGCGGGGAAAAAAATACTTGCCAAACTGGATCCGGACCTCCAGGGGGGATTCGTGGCGGCGTCGGATACCGATTATACAAGCATACGGCAGATGATAAATGCGGTTCCCACAGGTTGCGGGAAGGGGTGCCATCCCGAGGTTATATTCTAATCGAGGAGTTTCATGGGAATTTCTCTGCAGAAGAAATTTATTCTCGTTACCTTCCTGTCTGTGTTTGCAATAACAGCGGCAATCAGCATTCTCACAGCGGTCAAGACGCGCTCTGCTCTTTATGGCGCTTCGGAGCGCCAGGGGCGGATGCTTGCTGAGACCGTGAGCACCCTGATCATAAACCAGCTGATATATGAAAAATTGGGGCTGGTTGAGGAAGGGGCACTCATCGATAATTATATGGCAGACCTCAGCCAGCACCCCGAGCTCGACCTGAATTATGTCGCAGTACTTGACACCAACTATCGAGTCATCTCCCATAGTGATTTTCTGGAGTATGGCAAGACATACGACGATTCTTTAATCAAGCAGGCCAGAGAATCAGACCGGGTCATGATAAGGTCTCTGACCAGCGGGGCGAAAGACGCTGCACTGGAATTTGCTGCGCCGCTGTCGATTGAAGGAAAACATTGGGGAGTCTTGCTCTTCTCACTTTCTCTTGCTGATGTGGAAGAAGAGATCAGGGCGATGATCCTCCAGACGATTACCTATTCAATTTTGGCTCTGTCTGTATTGTTCCTTCTGATTTACCTGTTGAGCAGGCGCTTTATCAAGCCGATCATAGACCTGTCCCAGGCCATGGGTGAGGTCGAAGTCGAAATGATTGAAAAGTCCATACCGGTTAAGGGAAACGATGAGCTGGCCCTGCTCACCCGAAGTTTTAACGAGATGGTGGGACGCATCACAAAAGCGAACGAGGAGATGAAACGTACTCATGAGAAGCTGCTGCAGTCGGAAAAACTCGCGACCCTGGGCGTTTTATCCTCAAGTATTGCTCACCGTATCAACAATCCTTTAGGCGGATTGTTCAATTGTGTCGGCCTGCTGCGAAAAAAGGGCGATGAGCAGGATTTCCGGGCAAATTATCTCGATCTGATCGAGGAAGGGCTGGAAAGCATTAAACAGACGATAGGGCAGCTCTTGTGGACCGCCGGACGCCGGGAGGCTGAGGAGAAGCAGACCCGGGTGCATTCGGTGCTTTCAAGCGTGCTCAGGTACCTGGACTACCGGCTGAAGAAACAGGGGATCGAATACCAGCAGGATGTGGAAGACGACCTGGTTCTGCCGGTTGCTCCGCATGATCTTGAAGAACTCTTCCTGAACATCGCGATCAACGCTATTCAAGCGATGGAGTCGGGCGGCCACCTCTGGATCAAAGCCCATCGATCCGAATTTCAGGCAGTGATCATTATAGAAGATACCGGAATCGGCATTCCTGAAGACAAAATAGATGACGTGTTCGATATGTTCTATTCCACCAAAAAGGCTGGTGAAGGAACAGGACTCGGAATGTGGATGAGTTATGAACTGGTTAAAAAATACAAGGGTGAAATCTTTATATCAAGCCAGATTGGCAGCGGCACGAAAGTGACGATCATTTTCCCGGAGGTGCTATGAATGAATCCATTCTTGTCGTCGAGGACGAGAAAATTGTCAGAGTGTCGCTGGTTGACGCCCTCAAGGCAGAGGGGCATACCGTACTGGCTGTGGAAGATGGCAATAACGCCCTTTTGACACTGGAGGACGGGCAATTTTCACTGGTCATTACCGATATCCGTCTCCCCGGCGCGGGTGGCATAGAAATACTCAGAAAAAGCCTGAGGGAGTCGCCCACGACCCCGGTGATCATAATGACGGCCTACGGGAAAATAAAAGATGCGGTTGAGGCGATGCGGATTGGTGCCTTTGACTACATCACCAAACCGTTTGATCTCGATGAGATGCTCATGACCGTGGTTCGAGCTCTGAATGTGCATAAAATCACTGAAGAAAATATCCAGATGAGAAAAGAGCTGAGCACCTATTACGGAGCGCCTCAAATAATCGGCGAAAGCAAACCCATGCAGGCGGTTTTCGGCCTGCTTGAGAAAATAAGGAGGACCGAATCAACGGTTCTCATTCTCGGCGAATCAGGCACCGGTAAGGAACTCGTCGCCTCAACCATCCATTTCCAGAGTGAAAGAAAGGATAAACCGATCATCCGAATCAACTGCGCAGCACTTCCGGATGACTTGATAGAGAGCGAGCTGTTCGGTTACGAAAAAGGGGCATTTACCGGCGCAGCCTCCAGGAAGCCAGGCAGATTCGAAATGGCAGAGGGCGGGTCAATTTTCCTGGATGAAATTGGCGACTTGCCCGCCTTGACCCAGACCAAAATACTGCGCGTCCTGGAAGAAAGAACCTTCGACCGGCTCGGCGGCACCGAATCGATTGCCGCAGACGTCAGGATAATCACGGCAACCCATAAAAACCTTGAACAAGAGGTCCAGAGAGGCACATTCCGAGAGGACCTCTACTACCGCTTAAATGTTATCCCGGTCGAACTCCCCCCATTGCGGAAAAGAAAAGAGGATATACCGCTTCTGGTAGATGTATTCAGCAGAAAGCTCAATGACCAGATGGGTAAGGCTGTGTCGTTTTCGCCTGAGGCAATTGAGGCACTGATGAATTATTCCTTCCCCGGCAACGTGCGTGAACTACTCAACGTGATCGAACGATGTATTGCCCTCACAGACAACGGGGTTGTCCTGCCTGCTGATCTTCCGATCCATATCTCCAAATTACGCCAGGATAAAACCGTGCTTTCAACGCTGCAGGAGATAACCGCCGAAGCCGAACGGGAACACATCAGACGTATCCTGAATCTCACCAGGGGAAACCGCTCAAAAGCCTCTGAAATTCTTGGAATCAGCAGGAAGACACTTTGGGAGAAAATCAACCTCCACAAACTGGACGTCTGAGTCCTCGGCAACGCTTACTCGACACCCTATCATGTTACCACAATGTAACAGTCACTTTATAGTGATGTTATCCAGGTTACTGATTCTACAAGGTAAAGAAGTCGACAGCTGGTTATCGCTGATGCACCCCTCTCCTTCTCGCAGAAAAAACACTTTAATTACCTGTAATTATTATTTTTATTTCTATTTTAATCAAACCTGCGTTACCTGAGCGTAACATTGTGCCTCTCTATACGCTGTGCATAAGCATGGCACGGATAATGCTATTAGCCATTGATACACGCAAGGTGTATCAGTCATCAGGCTAACGAAAAACCGGGTAAATGGAGGAAGCTATGAAGATAAGAAGGAGGGACTTTCTAAAACTCACCGCTGCCGCAGGTGCAACAGCCGCGCTGAGTGGTTTGAGAAGCGAAGAAAGCTTGAATGCTTTGGCTGCGAATCATGAAGCAGGAAAGATTGGTGTAATGCCTGGTGAATGGAAAGCGACCACCTGCCAGGGATGCACAACCTGGTGTCCGGCTGAGGTCTTCGTCCAGGATGGCAGGGCGGTCAAGGTGAGAGGCAACCGCTATTCGAAGCAGAATGACGGCAAGGTCTGTCCGAGGGGTCACCTTTCCCTGCAGCAGGTCTATGACCCTGACCGGATCAAGGTCCCAATGAAGCGAACCAACCCGCAAAAAGGCAAGGGGCAAGACCCGAAATTCGTTCCGATCAGCTGGGATGAAGCGCTAAACACGATCGCCGACAAGATGATGGAACTTCGCAAAAACGAGGAGCCAGAAAAATACTGTCTCATGCGCGGCCGCTATACGTACATGCGCGATCTTATCTATGACGTCACCACAAAAGTTTTTGGTTCTCCAAACAATATTTCACACAGCTCGACCTGTGCCGAAGCCGAGAAATTCGGCTCCTATTATACTGAAGGTTTATGGGATTACCGTGACTACGACATCAGTAACTCTAAATATATCCTCATCTGGGGCTGCGATCCGGTAGCCAGTAACCGTATGGTCCCGGCCACCATCCAGCGGCTCGGTGATGCCCTGGACCGTGCGACCGTGGCGGCAGTAGACCCCCGCCTGACCACCAGTGCGGCCAAAGCCAACGAGTGGCTGCCGCTGATGCCGGGTACAGATGGTGCACTGGCGCTTGGTATCGCCCATGTGATCCTCACCCAGGGACTCTGGTACAAGGATTTCGTCGGCGACTTCAAGGATGGTGAAAACAAATTCAAGCCCGGTGCGATGGTCGATGAGGCCGATTTTGTTGAGAAGGAGACCCACGGTATCGTCAAGTGGTGGAACCTCGCCGTCAAGGACATGTCAGCGGCTAAGGCCGCCGAGCTGAGCGGTGTTCCAGCTGATCAGATCGAGCGTGTCGCTACCGGCATGGCTGCCGCAGCGCCCAACGTCGCCGTCTGGATGGGCCCGGGAGCCGCAATGCAGGCCCGGGGCGCCTACTCAGCCATGGCAGTCCACGCCCTTGGTGGATTGGTTGGCGGGATTGATAACGAGGGAGGATCGCTGCAGACTGCCAAGATTCCGGTCAACAGCCTGGATAACGATATTCTGAAGAAGCACCAGGATGAACTCGCCCAGAAACATTCCAAGAAGGAAAAAATAGACCAGCGCGGCAGGCTCGAACTGCCTGCACTCAATAAAAAATCAGGCGGTGGGGTTTCGACCAATAATGCCGCAAACGGAATCCTGAACAAGGATCCTTACGATATCAAGGTCCTGGTCGGCTACATGAACAACTTTGTCTTTTCCTGCAACGGTACGGAGCGCTGGGAGAAGGCCCTGGCTTCGGTACCCTTTACCGTGCACCTGACCACGAACGCCTCCGAGTTCACGATGTTTGCCGATATTATCCTGCCCTGCACGGTAAACATGTATGAACGCTATGGATATGTGAAAACCAAGGCAAACCGTTATTCCACCTGTACCCTGCTGCAACCCGTTGTTGCCCCGCTCTGGGATGTAATCCAGGATGAAACCGAGTTTCCGTTCCTGATAGCTGAAAAGCTCAAGGAGCGCGGTTTCAGCAATCTCTATGACTGCCTGACCGAGATGTATGCAGATCCTGAGACTGGCGCAAAAGCAAACAATTCCAAAGAATTGACGGTTTATGCGCTGAAATACTATACCAAGCCGCTCTGGGATGGCAAAAAAGATACCCACGGCGACAAGATTAACGGTTGGCAGGAGATGCTTGAACGCGGCATGTGGAATTCCGAACCATACGAGTACAAAAAGCACTGGGGCGGAAATTTCAGTACTGAAACCAAGAAATTCGAATTCTACAGCGAGACCCTGAAAAAGGTTCTTGGCGACCATGCCGAGAAACATAAAGTCGATGTGGACACGGTCCTGGAAAAATGCAATTACACTGCCCGCGGGGAAATGGCCTTCGTTCCCCACCACGAGCCACCGCTGCGTCACGGCAGCAAGGATGAGTATCCGTTTGACTTTATCGACTACAAGTCGCGGCTTAACCGGGAAGGAAGAAGCCAGAACTCTCCCTGGTATTACGAATTCAAGCATGTCGATCCAGGCGATATCGGGGGGCAGGATACCCTGAGGATCAACCCTGTTGATGCAGAGAAAATCGGCATCAAGGACGGTGACAAGGTGAAGGTTACCTCAATGGCCGCTTCCGGGGAATGTGTCGCCAGGGTATGGGAAGGCGTGCGGCCCGGCACGGTAAGTAAATCTTATGGCCAGGGGCACTGGGCTTATGGTCGGACGGCCACGGATGATTTTGCCATGAGCGCCACACGGGGAGTAAACAACAATACCATCATCCCCTGGGAGCTTGAACGACTATCCGGATCCAACGCCAGGAACGGCGGTCATGCAGCCGTCCGTATCGAAAAGATATAGGTAAGAGGAGGACAATAGAATGACACAATATGCAATGATAATTGACCTGAGAAAATGTGTTGGCTGCGGTGCCTGTGCTCTTGCCTGTAAGACCGAGAACAACACTGCACTGAGACGCAACGGCCAAACCTACAATTGGGCCGACTTCATTCACGAGACCAGCGGTACGTTTCCCAATACCGGCTATCGTACACTTCCCGTTCTCTGCAACCACTGCAGCCAAGCGGCCTGTGTCGAAGCCTGCCCGGTCGAACCGAAGGCGATGTTCAAGACCGAGGATGGCATCACGATGCACAACGACGAGAGGTGCATCGGCTGCAGGGCCTGCCAGGAAGCGTGTCCCTACAGCATGGACGAGGTCACAAAGGACGGTGCCCATGGCGAATACAGTGTTATCAGTTACAACCAGGAGGGTGAACCAACCCAGCCGTTCTTCACTGACAAGACCGAGCTGGTCGCCAACGGAACGACCTCCGGTGCGGAACTGGTCTCGCTGACCGGTGCGACCCCACCCCACCAGACCAAGTACATCCACCCTGACTACGAAAGTGTTCGTCGGGACAACGTTGTTGAGAAATGTATTCTCTGTGACCACCGCCTGAAGAACAGTGAATTGCCGGCCTGCGTCGAGGCCTGTCCTTCCGGGGCCAGGGTTGTCGGAGACATCGGTGACAGCAACAGCGAGGCGGCAAAACTGCTGGAAAAGTACAAGCATTTCGTACTGCTGCCCGACGAAGGCACCAAGCCGAACGTATACTATATCAGGGAGTATTCAGCCCGATAAGACAAATCCAAACCATCTGGGACTCGTGAGCAATAGTGCCCGCGGGTCCCCGCTTTGACATCTGGCCGATTATCTTATGATTTCTCAAAATGATGCAATAACTCGCGGTAATTGTTTTAAATTACTTTCCGCCTGTTTCTATGAGCCTGAAAAAGACCTGTTTGTCGAAGAACAGCTCTGCACGAGCCTGCGAGACCTCCTCGACGGTTGGGCGCCCGGGGCCGCAAAAGCTGCCTCGAACATGGAACGTGCCCTGTCAAACACTGCACAGGATCAACTGAGCATAGATCATGCAGAACTTTTTCTCGGGCCTTTCAACTTGATCGCAGCGCCCTATGGATCTGTTTATCTTGAAAAGAACCGGCAGGTCATGGGCGACACAACCATTGGCGTTATGAAGATCTACCAGGATGCAGGATTGTCTGTCGATGCGCAAGAGCCACCCGACCATGTGGCAATTGAGCTTGAGTTCATGTCCTATCTCTGCATCAGGGAGGCCGAGTCCAGAGCGGAAGGCAAGGCTTCCGAAGCTGAGAAGTTCCTCGGTTGGCAACAAGATTTTTATCAATCATATTTATCATGGGTACCGAGCTTATGTGACACGATACGAACAGGAACGAAGAGTCCTTTCTATCGGTCTATGGCAGATTGTCTGGCCTTGTTTATAGCAGCCTGCAAGCAATGCTACGAAACACGTTCGGCAAATCCTGTATGAGAAAAGGTTCGCTTTATGTCCTCACGAAGCCTGCTCGAAAGACTCGCCTCAAATGCCGATCAGCAGACGGCTGTGTTCGTGCAGGACCGGTGCCTGAGAAAACGCCTTAACACCTTTGATTGCCAGCGCTGTATTGACATTTGTGCTGCAGGTGCACTATCGCTCAGGGACCGTAGTATCAGCTTTGACCCAGGAGCATGCACCGGCTGCATGCTCTGTACAACAGCCTGCCCCAATGATGCCTTCTGTTTTTCAGGGTTTGACGGTGGTTCGCCGAGCTTCTTGAAACAAACATCAGAGCTCACCGTTATATCGTGTCCAAGACAGAGCCGGCTATACCAGGAAGAACGGCGTATACCATGTCTTGGCGGCATCACCATCGAACAGCTGCTGGCGCTTGCACTCGAGTCAGCCGGCGGGGCGGTCATCGCGTTCAACATTTCATCCTGCACTGACTGCGAAAACAGCTACGGGGTGAGGCGCTTTTTGGCCAGGTTGGCGTGGGTGGAGGAAAAAGCAGGTTCTTTGTTCAAGAGAGAATGTATCGTCATCACAGAGAAAAAACAGTTCAAATCCCTTGAGCTCTCGGTCAGGCGTTTATTTCTCTCCAACCTGAAAGATAATCTGTTGATCACGATCGGCTCCCCGTTTAGCTTCTCTCTTGACGGTCCGAACCAGACGGCCAGAACAAGCAGGAGGATTCCAGCACGGGTTCGTCTGAAAAAAAATCTGCTCGAGCATCTTGAGCCGAACCACAAGGAATCCGTATCCGCCCTGATTGATCACCAGCTGGCTGTAGGCAGCGCATGCAATCTGTGTCCTTTGTGCACGGGTATATGCCCGACGGGCGCAGTCAGGGTTGATCGAATCGATGGGCAGAAAAGACTCACGTTTAACACGATGCTTTGCAGCGGTTGCGGATTGTGCGTTTCATTCTGCAAAAAGAACGCACTTTCTCTTGAATATCCTGTCTCCGGGGCTATGCAGGCTGATATGGGGAGCGAATCGCCTCTGCCTGAAACAGCGCTGCAGGTAGTCGAACAGCCTGTTGACGGGTACATGAGACGCTGAATTTGGCGCGGAAGAGAGAACAGAGAAATTGATATGGCTGATCTCCTGATTCCTGTTACTATGCTTGCCTTTATCTTTGCCGTCGTTGCCTTTTTTTACGCTTCGGTCGGACTTGGAGGCGGCTCATCATATACCGCCCTGCTGGCGATATTCGGGGCGGGCACGGCGACGATCCCGATGGTGTCGCTGACCCTTAATATTCTGGTAACAACATTTGGCAGCATCGTGTTTCTGCTCCACGGCCATGCTCGATTGAGACTCGTTGCACCATTTATTATCGCATCGGTCCCGATGGCCTATCTGGGAGGAACGCTGCATCTGCCGAAAACGCTTTTCTATATCCTGCTGATGGTGTCACTGTGCCTGGCCGCGGCACGGATATATTTCCCGGCGACCAGCAAACCACTGAAGCTGGGGAAACGTGGAAAAATTCTGTTTGCCTTGGGAGGAGGAACAATACTTGGCCTGGTGGCCGGCATTACCGGAATCGGCGGCGGCGTCTACCTGGTCCCGCTTATTATCCTTCTCGGCCTTGGAACGGCGAAGGAGGCGGCCGCCTGCGGCGCATTCTTTATCTGGGTCAATTCTGTTTCCGGGCTGCTTGCCCGGCTCCAATTCAACGAAATAGACCTTGTCCCTTTTCTGCCGCTTGCGTTAGCGGCCGTTTTGGGTGGGATGGCGGGAAGCCTGATGGGAGCGGGTCGTTTTCAGGTCCGCACCATGCAGAGGATTCTTGGTTCGATCCTGATCGTGGCAATCCTGATGCTGGGAAGAAAAATAGTCCTGTTTGTCTAAGCTGATGAGTTCATACGATTATACTGCATATGCTGTACTTTGACATATCTCCGGTAGCAGGCGCAGGCGCGAATACGATTTGTCCCAAAAAGAATGGCTTGCCAGCCAATTGCGATCCTCTGCAAAACTACCCCGTTCACTTCTGCAAATAATCCCGATGCGCTGACAGCTAAAAGCCTCCCTGTCCTTCCTCCGTTAACTCGGTCGAGTTTGGTATCATATAAAAAGGCCGAATGGTCTGCCACGCCGACAGGATCAGGCTCGAGTCTGCCCCGTAACTCCCGTCTTCCTCGCGTTGACAATCAGAACTGTGGCAATCGGCAGCACCAGGCCAAGCAGTGCCACGGTGATAAACAGCCCGCCGAGCTGGCTGTAGTCACCCCGCTCGATCAGGAACAGCTTGTTTACGTAAGCGGTTCCGAGTTGAGCCGCTGACAGCGCAAGATTGGTAAACGCCGCCATGACCGCGAAGTAGGTTGCTTTCTGTTTGACCGGCGCCTCCCTGGCAATCCAGGCAAGCATCGGCACCATTGCAACCTGCCCCAGCGGGGAGTCGGCCATGGTATCGATAATTGCAATGCTCCTGGCACCGAAGCCAAGATGTTCAGTCGTCCACTCATGAATACCATAGTACATACCGATATAGGGAAGCATCATTACGGCGTTGTAAACTGACAGGAACAAAATGAGATACGGAATCGGGTGCCGGCTCATCCAGCCCCGCAGGCCGAACAGACCGACAATTGCCAGCAGCGCGGAAATTTGCCGAAGCGTGCCCAAAAAAGCCTCGTCGAAACCGAGCACATCGATTTGCCACCAGCTTGCTCCTGCGCCAAATCCCGGCATTGCCCTGAAAACGAAGACGATGATGGCGATACCGATAATTTCCAGGCGCTTCTCCCGGTCGAGATCTCTGAGTATGATGTGCATCAGGTAGCCGATGACCCCGAGTGAACCGAGAAAAATGGCCTCTTTCTTGACAACCAGATCGGAAAGGCCAAGCAGCAGGCTCAGCACAACAAAGGCGCCGCTGCCCCCGAGTATGTACCAGTTCGGGGCGAGGTCTTCTGCTGTACCTGCCATCTCGGACAATCCAACGCCTA
>CBDUGK010000104.1:0-13232 GCA_965366875.1 uncultured Desulfobulbaceae bacterium
TACCGCTGAGACGACCTGCTCATTTGCCAGAATCGATTCAGCCAGCGGGGTTTTCGTCAAAGAGGGGGCGACGGCGTTGACCCGAACTTTCGGTGCGAGCTCCGCGGCAAGCGACAGAGTCAGCCCGCTCACAGCGCCTTTTGCCATCCCCATGGAGCTATGGAAGGCGAAGCCCTGGAGAACAGCAACACTCGAAAAGAGAACCACCGAAGGACGGCCGGCACTTTTCTTGAGGGACGACAACCCTTCTTTTACAGCAAGTGCCGCGCCCATCGCATTCACTTGAAAATCGTGAAGAAAATCAGCGCTGCCAAGCCGTCGAATACTGCCGAGGTTAATTGTGCCGACGCTGTAAACAAGCCCATCCCAGGGAGCACCAAAGTCCTTGGTTACTCGGGGGAAAAGGGATTCTTCACAGACATCCCCGACGGTGTACCCCGCCTCCAGTTCCGCGGCGATAGAAGCGAGCTTATTCTCATTCCTGCCAACAAGGTGGAGTTCATGACCAGATGTCCGTAAAAGCCTGGCCGTTGCCGAACCGATCCCACCCGAGCCGCCATAGATTACGATCCGTTTCATCATGATGCATTCCTCCCTAAGTGTTTATTATATTTTACAGAGTGACACAGTATCACAGCCAAGATAAGGTTACTGCTGATCAAGGCAAATCAGATTGCTGCGGGGAAGCAATCCTTTCTATCCGGATCAGAGCCAGCCAGCAGACAGGGACGTAGGCAGCGGCCCACCATGGCATATCAAAGCAGAGCATTGCTGATGTGTCGTCTGTCGGGCCGATTTTATGACCGGTTGCACTGAAAGGGCCGATGCGCCAGCTCCAACAATCCAGGTCCCTGAACTCGGAGATCGTGAAGGGAAGCCAGATATAAAACAGCGTTTGCACCCGCCCCCTGGTGCCGAGCCGGATATAGCGATCCTGGCAGTGCACCCGAAGAAGCGAAGGGCCCCAGAGCGGCCAGAGTTGGGTGTCTGTCAGGACACTCCAGATGGTCTCCGGCGTTGCAGCTATTTTCCTGCAGATTGCAATTCTGTTTTTTTCAAAACGTATCATCTCTTGCTCACGCTCTTTTGATTTTCAAATACCGTGCAGTCATCTCAGCAGCTTCAGTCGACGGCAGTGACCTGATTCGTTGAAAAAGGGTTCTGCATTTTTCAACCGAGAGCTTTTTCACTGCAGTTATGGATTCAATTTCATTGCGGATGTGAGGAAATTCGCCAACAGTGCTCGAGAGCTCTTCCTTTAAAATAATCTTCGAATATATCAGGGACTGGGCACAGCACAACTGCCATTTTTGCGCGCTGACAGGCCGGTTGAAAATATAGTCGAGCGTCAGTTCATCGCCTGGAGCGAACAGGCTGCCACTGAGGTTCAGCCTTTTCACGACCTCTCCGTCAATGTTGCGTGTGCGAAGCCGCCATCCCTTTGTGAGTCCTCTTGCAAGTAAATCCCTGAGCAGAAGATGTATTGAACCAACTTCGATATAGGTGTTCTTCCCTGAAATCAATACTTCAAAAATACGTTTTGCCCGCATTGAATCACGAAGGGCAAAGCGCCTGGCATCGGCAATTGCAAAGGAGTTCATGGCGGCAAGTATTTTGGGGAAATTATCGCCGCGGACTTCACTGTAATAGGTTATCAGATTTTTTGTCGCATCGCGTTCAGCGCAATACACATCGTGGGCAGGGGTGTTGGGCAGAATCTCATCCGGGCTGTGATCTTCGGCTAAAAAATGTTGAACCCACAGCAAATGATCAAAATATGGTTCAACCTGCAGTATTTCTTTTCCAGCCGTGAAAAATTGCTGGAGCAGTCGATACTGGCCCAGGGTAAACGCTGGATAATCTCTATCGAGTTCGAGCAGATGCTCCTCGAGGTCGACCTCACCGCAAAGTGCCTTGCGAAAATCAGGGTGAAGAGGCTCTTCAAGAAGAATCACATCGTGATCCGTCATTACTCCGGCTGTAAATGCCAGAGTCTCCGGACGATGAGCAGAGTAACAAAGGGTAATGTCAGGCATACGTTCAGGATAATCACGATACGATCTCGATTGAACATGGAAACTGAAAGTGTCTGAGAAATTTCTATAGGCCAAGGAAAGAAGTCTCTTGGCAAGGTACTTGAAAGGGGGACTTGATCGTCATGCAGTAAGTACCTATAGTAGTCACTATGAGTGGAATCATCTTGTTACGTTGATTTTTCCTTCTGTATCTCTAAACAAAAAACTCATACTGAAGATAATTAAAAAGACCAACGTGCAGTATCTGTAAGAGTCTGCTTGTCCAGCGAAGTACAGCTATTTAAATCTTAAATTATGGAGGAAGTATGAAAGGCGAAATAATGTCGAAAGAATTTCAGAAAATGGTTTGGGTTCAGGATAAGAATGGAAAAGAATATGCCTGTTATATCGATGACCTCAAAAACATAAAGAAGAAGGAAGATTTGAGTGAAGAAGAAAAGGCAAAATGCACCGACCTGAGCACCGTTCTAGGAGACAGCTGGTAAAGATCACCCCAAAGTATAATGTATTCTCAACGTTTCACCACAGCCCCTGCTGCTCATCAAGCAACAGGGGCTGTTTTTTCTCTGATAGTGCTGAACGCTCTCTAATATCACTTATTTTATGACCCTTCCGGGCAGCCAACAGGCCTAGGCACCTATGAGCGGGAGCTCCTTGTCGAGGGCGAAATAGACGAGGAATACTGGTTCCTCATTATCATCAGTATATTTTCGGCGTTTGATTTTTCGGACCAATTCCGGGTTGTTTTCCTCCCGGACCTTGTTCAGATAGAGCCTTTTTCCCTTGAAGCCGGTGCCTTCTTCCACGAAAAGGAAGGTCGCCGAGGGATTGGATTGAAGGTTATGGTGCGTGAGTCGGTCTCGCATGATAAACGCCAGCACCCCATCTTCCAGGAAGTGTGGGCGTGAATACACCGCTGCATCGACCTTTCCACTGCTGTCCGCAGTGGCCAAAACACCGAATCCTTTGGTGCTCTCGAAGTAATTTTGTAAATCTTTCATATTGTTTCCTTTTTGGTTAGTGGTTTTCCATCATTTATTTCTTCAACGATTACTTCTGCTGTTTTACGACCGGAGAGCAGTGCCCATTGGGTTCCCGGCAGACTCCCATGCTCGCCGCAGGCACGCACTTTTTCGCCAAAAGGAGCCGGAAGCATATAGGGGTTTGGCGTCGGAGGTTCCTGACAGGGCAGGGCATGCTCTATATGGTATGTGTGAAGATGGTCCCAGTCTTTGACGGCATTGCCAAACCAGTCAGAACACTGGCTGCGCACCTGGTCTTCCAGATCTTCCTTGCCGAGATAGTTCTGCCCCAGGACAACGGCGGCAATCAGCGTTTTGCCTGAGGCAGAATAGCCGGGAGCCACCAGGCTTGGGAAGGCCATGTTGTTGATCGGCCCGCTGCCGTCTCCATTTAAAACGAGAAAAGGATCTTTAAACGGTGGCCGCCAGTCACTGGCGAAATACAGACAGCTCTCGCCGATGGATGAATCTGAGGACGGCCGTCCCAGCAGTTTTTCAAGAGCTGGTTGAGACGTTGCTATCACCACCCTGCTCCCCTCGATTTTGCTGCCATCGGCGAGGGTAACAATGGTGTCGTCTATGCGTTCAGCCCTGCTGTTAAGGCGAACAGCTTCTGCGGGAAGCTTCGCTGCCATCTGTCTGGGGATGTCTCCCATACCCTGTGCTGGAAGGGCAGCATCTCCGTCTGCAAAGACTCTGAAGATATATTGAAGAACGCGACTGGAGGCCTGTATGGTCGGGTCCAGGCAGGCTCCGGCAAAAAATGGTACGAAAAATCTCCTGATAAACCCTTCTGAAAATCCCTGGCTGCGAAGAAAATCTATGGTTTTGTCTTCCGCTTGGCTGAATATCTGTTCAAAACTCCCCCGGCACACTGATCTCGCCAGGCGCAACATGCCAAGGCGATCTTTTAACGTACCTATCGGTGATACAAGCGTCGACAGCATATATCGGGGATGATGCCGAGGATCGGCAACAACATGGAATGTTCCGTTGTATCGCACAGCTACCCCAGCGGGGAATTTCTGCAGCTTTAAATCCTCGAGATCAAGCATTCTCCGGGCTTCAGGATAACCGGTCTGCAGTACCTGGAAGCCATGATCAAGACGAAATCCGTCTTTCGTGTCAGTTTGAATTCTTCCACCAACACTATCCCCTGACTCAAGAATAGCGAAGCTGAGGTTGTTCTTCTGCAGAGTCAGCGCACAACTCAGTCCCGCAATTCCGGCACCAATTATAACAACATCATACGTCATGTTAGCTGACCTCCAGTGTTGTCTGAAATCGAACTGTCAGGGTGCTTTTTCACTGCTCAAGCAGAACAGTTGGCGGGGGGTGAAGCAGACCGTTCGTCCACTTTGAGGGCCAGCCGTGCTGTCCGTTCAGGGCTCCAAGAAGAGCGCCCAGGACGGCGCCCCTGCCGGCGTTATCGCCTCCGCACATGGTGTTAGCGATCATTCCATTCTCTGGTGCATTCTGATATTTGAGGGCGAGATAGAGTGTTGCCGGCACTGCTTGATCAACATAACACGCTGATGAGAAATGTCTGCCGACGACAACCGAATCCGGGTAATCGGCAAAGCTCTGGAGGTCCTGCACGTCCAGGTCTACAGATGACTCTTTCGTCCCCGCAAGAATCGCCTGGCTGAGTGATTCTCCCTGCAGAAGGTTGAGAAGGGTGACGGAAATCAACTCACCCCACTTTCTCATGGCTGATCCACCATGGGTTAACGCAAGGTGCTGCAATGAAATTTCGCGGGCATATGCAGAATTTTTCGAAAATGCAATAGTCAACGGGAGCATCAGGCTGTACCCGCCAATATGGTTTTCATCCAATCGGCCGCAATGAGACGGCTTCTTCCCTTTGCCATAATTGATGAAAAAATGTCTGAGATACTCTTCGATATAGGTATCTTTGTGGTGCCCGGGGGTGGTCATGAACGCTATGAGTCTGTCAAGCCAGGATGCGGCTGAGTAGAGGCCGTCGTCCCGGAGCGTCAGCAGAAGTTCTCTTGCCAGTTGAAGATTGAGCGTGTTTTCCCCGGCCTGGAGGAACTGGTGGTAGTGGATGTCCCTTTTACCCCAATATTGTGCCTGATCGTGGAGGATATCAACGGTTCCAGATGACGGTGTGTAGGATGAACGCCAGAGAATCGAGTCGGGATGCGGATTACGGGGACGCTGGTATTCCGTAACCGTGCCGTAATCGTCTATCAGGGCCTGGGTGTTGTAGTACCAGTGGACAGGCATTGCCAGGGCATCTCCGATAAACATGCCGAGAAACGCACCTGAAACACGATCCATTGATGAAATGGGGGGACTCATTCCGCTTTGCGGTTCCATTATTACTCTGGTTCCTCCGAGGGCGATGCCGGGGTATTGGTTTTACGCTCAAACCACGGAAAAAAACTGTTGGTTCTTGCCTTGTAGGCTTGAAATTCCGGATTCTCCCGGTACTTCACCTCGAGCATGGGTATCCCCGAGACCTTGAGCAGAAGAAATGCGATTGTCAGCGGACTGATCAATCCGTAGAGACCGGACGGAGCAGCCAGGCCGATGAAAAAAATGCCCCACCACAGGGTCGCCTCGCCGAAATAGTTGGGATGGCGGCTGTAGCGCCAGAGCCCGTGCATGATGATTTTACCTTTGTTTTTGCCGCCTTGTTTGAAAACCGTCAGTTGCCAGTCGCTGATTGCCTCAAAGAAAAATCCCAGAGAAAAAAGCAGGACGCCAAGAAGATCGCTCCACGCCAGGGGACCGCCCGGCGCCCTGATTGACAGCAGGATCGGGGTTGCGACTACAAGAACAACCGCGCCCTGGAGCATGTAGATCTGGAGAAAGCTGCGCCAGATTATGGTGTCGCCCCAATCCTGACGAAATTTGCGGTAGCGGAAATCCTCCCCACGGCCGCGATGCCTCAAGCCGATATGCAGGCCAAGGCGCAGCCCCCAGAGGGTCAGGAGGGCAAGGAGCAGCAGGGGACGAAAGTGAAGGGTCAGGGCATCGCTGAAAAACCAGGCTCCCCAGCAGGCAACCAGGAAGGCGGGGCCATAGGCGATATCCACCAGGCTGTTGTCCCGGGCGATCAAACCGACGATAAACATGCAGCACATATAGACGAGAAGCAGCGCAGCGGCGGTGAGGAAGGTGGCGGTCATGGAGTCTTCTCCTTTTCTGCTATCTGAGCCAGGAGCCTATCAGGTAAGAACCGCCGCCAACCAGGGTGCAGAGCAGCGTGCCCCAGGCAATATCGACGATGACCACGGTAATCGGCCAGTTGCGAAGTGTTGCCAGATTGGTGAGATCGTAGGTGGCATAGGTGAAAAAGCCGAAAAGCGCGCCAAGCAGACAGGTCCTGAAGAGAGACTCTGCCTCAAGTCCCGGACGGACGGCAAAAAAGAGAATACCGACGATATAGATGAAATAGAAAAGAAAAGCTGCCGGCCAGTTCACTTCAGGACTGAGCAGGTCGTGCAGTTGAGTCTTGTAAAAATTTCGCGCCGCATAGCCCAGCCAGATCATGTCAATGGCGAAGAATACCGGTATGGTGAGCAGATAGAGTTTTAACCAGAATAAAGCACTCATGGTACGCACCCCTCATATGGTGAAGAAGGTTGTACCAGGCAGGGCCCTGGTTTTCCTTCCGTATTTTTTTAAGTCAGGTATTTTCATAAAACAACTGGGTTGAGGGAAGAAGTTTTCGCTATCACTTCCTGGCGAAAGAGTCTGAAAAATCTTGTGCTAACCCTGTTGTCTCTGATAATCATTATCGAGCGGGCGTCAACGTTCGATGATAGAGTTGATGATCACCTGTAACTATGGACGGTAGGCAATGATACACCAATTGCGAAGAATCATATTCATGAGCGTCTTTACTGGCATGCTGGCAGCCTGCACCGGGGAAAGGCCAACCCAGCTGGGAGTTTCGGGCGGTCAGCTAAGAGACTGCCCCGGTTCACCGAATTGCGTTTCCAGTCAGGCAGGGGACGCGCCACATCGCATCGCGCCGCTGGCTTTCAGAGATGAACCTGAATCTGCCTTTGTCCGCTTGAAGCAGATACTGGCAGCCCGGGGAGATACTGATATTATTGAAGAGCGCCCCGGCTATCTGCGGGTTGAGTTTCATACGCTGCTGTTCGTCGATGACGGGGAATTCCTGCTCGATGCCGCGCAGCGGCTGATTCAGGTTCGCTCAGCCTCCCGACTGGGATACTCCGATCTGGGTAAGAACCGCAGTCGGTTGGAGGAGATCCGGCAGCGGTTTGAGGAACGAGAGGGCGGCCAGTAGCGTATCATCAAACAAAAGGGGGAGAACACGTGGAAGGGTATCAAGCTGGCATAATTGCACTACCGATATGATTGCCAATTGTTCTCTTGTGGGTATTATCTATGTTGATATCAAAAAATAACGTTCTCCAAAAACGGCAGCCGTCCATTACATTTTATTCCTCAATGAAAAACTCAGTTCATGATTGACCATTTACGTGCATTTTCAAAAAAAGTTATCTGGTTAAAACCATTTTTTTTCATTACTACTGCCGCTGCGTTCATTGTGTTTGGTTACGTGGTGCTCTTTCAGGAAGGCGAGGAGAAAGACGTTTATATCATTCCGAGTATAGTTGGTGCGCTATGGTCGCTTGTCTGTTCACTCTTGCTATCCGTTTTTCCCTACGTCCCACCGAAACCTGATAAACAACAGCGTTTTTCAAAGC
Organism: uncultured Desulfobulbaceae bacterium; assembly: GCA_965366875.1. Lineage (GTDB taxonomy): Bacteria > Desulfobacterota > Desulfobulbia > Desulfobulbales > Desulfocapsaceae > MADRE3. Next base: position 7,771 of record CBDUGK010000104.1, read on the forward strand.
GATTTAAAATCCGGCTTTCCAGGGCCGGCTATCACATAGGATCATTGATATTTTGCCTGTTGAGTGCATCAGTTGTCTGGCTTACATTTAGCCTACTAAATGTCTGGCGTGCAGACTTCTAGGCGTAACGAATAGAGATAGATTGTGATAAAGCTAGGGATCCACGATCCATACTCATTCATTGGCAGGGAATCCTTATGGCTTCATTAATTTGGCTTGCTCGACGAGCTGACGTACCTCTTCAGCCTGGAGAGGCCGAACCAGACGCGCCACTTCTTTACCATCATGCAATAGGATTAACGTCGGCCAAAGCTTAACCTTGAACGCACGACCCAGCCGTTTACCTTTTCCATCATATACTTTTATATGGGGCAGCTCGGAAAACTCGGTCAGCACTTCCTGTACTGCGGGCCGTGCCGCCTGGCAGTGTCCGCACCAGGGCGCACCGAATTCGAGGATCGTGTCACCGACCAATTGACTGACTTGTTCAAGTGTCGGGGCATCTTCTGCATAATCTGGGTTAAACCCCGTCTGACTGGTTTTCATGTTATTTTATTTTCTGGATGATAATCTGAATCTATGTCCTATGGGACTTACAAGTGCCCGAGCTTACGGGAAAATTTGTAATTGATAACGATTTGTTAACAGGTATGTTCGCCTTGACAACGTAATAACTGCTGGAAAATCGGGCAAACGGCTTTTAGGAGTCTGTAGATTCTTTTCAACTTCAAAAAAACCTTTTTAAAATAGAAGAGTAACAACGTATCATAATGTGTTGTCTCTGTTACGAAAACAGATGTTTCCTGACTGGTACTGCAGACATTCTTCGTCATTTAAGGAGCTGTCAATAATACTACTAAGCTGTCAATAATACTACTATAGTATCGGCAGATACTTCAACAATGAAAACCTATCACCGCCAATCCATAACAACCACAAAGGAATTCCGCTCTGCAGCCTTCCTGCTTGTCTTCGGGGTAGAGCACAAGAGGAAGGCTGTAGGCTTTAATAGAAGCCAACGACCAGAAAATGTCAGATTGGATTACGATTTCTGCACACATCTTTAACTTCTTTCCATAAAAGAGCCCAAGCCCATGGTATGAGGGGCAAAGCTTCACGCCGTATTTGCTAAATTTAAACCGTGCACTTTTGTTTTTTGTGTGTATAACTGCTCACCGCTGTTGTCAAACGTCATCTGAGAGAGCCGATTGAAAACAACAGGCCAGAGTTTTCCCTGCTCACAGTTGTGGATCCCGCCATATGTCATTAAATCTGAAAATTCTTTTTGCCCTGACCCTCGTTCATTTTACCGGTGATTTCTATACTGCCTTTATTAACCCTCTTTTTCCGCTTTTTGTCGACAAGCTCGGTCTTTCCCTGACCCAGGTGGGTATCATTGCCGGAACCATGCGGCTGCTGGCCTTCATCATCCAGCCGACCGTCGGCTATTTGGCTGATCGTTATCAGTCTCGCGCTTTCATCTTTATGGGCCTGTCACTGACCGTTGTTTTTATACCACTCTCGGGCATTGCCCCCAATTTCTGGATACTGCTGCTCTGTGTAGCGCTCGGCTCCGTTGGTTCCTCAATGTTTCACCCTTCGGTAACCGGAATGGTGCCTCTTTATGCGGGGACCAAGGCCAGTTTTTCCATGTCCATATTTAATACCGGCGGGACTCTGGCTTTCGGCCTCGGCCCGCTCTTCATTACCTGGTACGTGGCTTTTTTTGGATTAAAGGCCATGCCGGCAACGATGGTTGCCGGTTTGCTGGTCATCGCTTATCTGCTGACGGTGATACCACCTCCCCAGAGTGAGGGTCTGAAGCGCTCCGGTTTTTTGGGAGCTCTCAAGGAAAGCCTCGGGAGTGCCTGGAAAGTTATTGCCTTGATCTGGCTGGTCATGTTCCTGCGAGCCGTGGTGGGTCAGTCATTCCTGACATTCATGCCGGTGCTTTTCGTACAAAAAGGCTTCAGTGTTGTTTCTGCTGGGACGATTTATGCGCTCTTCCTTGTCTCGGGAACCATCAGCGGCCTGCTTTCCGGGCACTTTTCCGACCGCATCGGCTTTAAGCCGGTTTTTATTTTCTGCTTTCTCTTCATGGGCCCGGCTCTCTGGCTGCTCCTGCAGCTCAACGGCGGCTGGGTCTATCTGGGGGCGGCACTGGCTGGCGGTTTCGTCCTGGCCCCCCTTCCGCTCGGGGTTACCATGGCCCAGACCCTGGCTCCCAAAGGGCGCTCTATGGTGGCAAGCCTGATGATGGGTTTTGCCTACGGTCTCGGGGGAGCCATCGCCCCGATTGTCGGGAAACTGGCAGATATCTATACAATCCGACCTGTTCTTGGCTTTATGGCCTGCATTCCTCTGTTCGTTATACCTGTTATTGCAAAATTGCCGCGTACCCGCAGCAATCGCTGATATGAGTCATAACCGGGATACTGTCATATTGGCGGGACGTGATGCACACTATTGAGCCGGTTCATTCTTCATACATTTTTGCCTGTCGATACAGCTCCGGATTTTTGCGCAGTTCGCAATCAGCCTGCCGGTATGTTTCAAGCGATCCGATATCATAACGCGGATATCGCACCTTTGCAGCCTTGACGGTCTCCCTGCTGCACAGGAACCTGATGAAATATCCAGGGGCATCATGATTTCCATCAGATTCCAGAAAATGTTCCAGCGTGGCGATGACAGAAGGCTGAAAAAAATAGAGGGGCGGGCTGATCCAGTTAGATTGCGGATGTTCGGGTTTTTCGTCGAATTTTACAACACGATCATTGTCGTCGATCTGCAGGACACCGGTGTTTTTTAGTTTGTCGGGGTCTGATTCCCGAAGAGCAGTGATCAGATGGTGCTCGCCCTGGAGAAACCTGTCCCACAATGGTTGAAGCGAGAACCTGAAAATATTGTCTCCCCCGGAAACCAGCATCCTGCCGGGCCGCTCCATTTCTTTCAGCGCGAACAGCAGGTCAGCTGCCGCCCCCAGCCTGCTTTCGTTATCGACACTGCCATCATTGTGGAGATGAACTGATCTGTTGCCAAAAAAACCTGCTGAATTTCGTGCCCGGTGCCAGTCCTTGAAATGGCTGAAAAATTTCGCATTGCTGACAATATGGATATTCTTTATTTCAGGAAGTTTTACAACCTGTTCCAGAACATAATCGAGCACCGGTTTACCGGCGACATCCAGCAGCGGTTTGGGAAAATCCCTGGTGAGCGGATACATCCGGGTGGCAAAGCCCGCACAGAGAATGACCGCGTTCATAACAACCGGACGCCATCGTCTGACTGGGCGAGATAAACAGCTGTCTGCCCGGCTATTTCGGGATGCAGCTGACGGTAGACAGTCTTTATGTGCTGCACTGCAGCTGCAGCCTGCGGTGTCTTGACAAAACCGACAACACAGCCGCCAAAGCCTCCGCCCATGAAACGGGATCCGAACATGCCTTCAGTCGAGCTGACGATTTGCTGTAAATCGTGAATGGGCTGAATACCGCACTCGTATTTTTCCATCGAGCTTTTGCATGATTCATTCATTAACCGGCCGAACTGTTCAACGGCGCCTGATTTCCAGGCTATGATCCCGTCAAATACCCGTTGAGACTCACTGAAGTAGTGACTGCTTCTTCTGGCGGTAACCGGGTCGAGGGCTCCGCGAAACTGCTGATAGTCATCCACAGATACATCGGATAAAATGTTTGCAACCTTTTTACCGGCCAGGCTTGAGAGCTGCTCTGCTGCCATACGGCATTCATCGACTCTTGAGTTGTAGCCCGATGTGGTCAATTCCCGCGAATGCCCTGAAAAAGCAACGACAATACGATAGTTGTCATTACCAAGAGGGTCAGCCAGGTACCTGACGGCTTCGTCTTTTGTGTCGATATGCAGCAGGTGATCTTTTTTCCCGAAGACGATGCTGGTCTGGTCAAGAATTCCATTATTCAGACCGATGTGCCCCTGCTCCGCCCGTTTTGTCAAATGGACAAGATCCCATGGTTCCAGGTGCAGTGAATTAACATGACCAAGTGCACAGAGGTAAGCTAAAAGAACGGAGGCCGAGGAACTGAGGCCGCAGCCGGGAAGCATGCCGTCGAGAAGCCCGACTACCCCTGTTTTGATCTCATATGATTCTTTCAGCGCCAATGCGGCAGCTCTTGGGTAAACTCCCCAGAAACTTCCGGTTGATTCCGGGATTTCATTCAGGTCAAACGCTACATTGCCGGAATAATTTCTGCTTTTCAACCTCACGCTGCTGTCTTTGGACGCGCAGAATGCCATAAGCGTATAGGCGTTTATCGTCATGCCCAGAACAGGGCCGCCCTGGTGGTCTATATGGGCTCCAAGCGGGCAGATACGATATGGCGAGGCAACAACCGTAACCTCTTTAGAATCTGCACCATGTTCTGAACAGAGGTTCTCTATAAGGCGCACCTTCTGTTGATTGATGTCAGGAAATTCCAATGCTGTTCACCTCGGTATTCAGGATATATTCAGGGTAGTGTGCTGCATCCGGACGAAAAGCCGACCGGCAGGAAGTGTTTAGTTCTTCGATTCAATATAACCGGGGGCAGCAGTTTTTTCCCGGCAAAATGGGCGATTGTCTTTTCACAAACAAGATTACCTATCTCCTTGCGGGTTTCTAAGGTGGTGCCGCCATGATGAAAAAAACGCTCTGCTATCTGCCCAGCAGCCTGGCAAAGATATCGCCCTGATCCTTGCAGAAGCGGTAGAATACATTTAAGTCCCACCCCACGCAAAAGTGTTTGACTCCCCGTTTCACGTAGCGCTCTGCGTCTCTGAGATCATGCAATTCCACCCGTGGGGCAATTCCTTTTTTCAAGGCGGCCTCGATCATATAATATTCAGCCTCCTGTACCTCCGGATTACTGAACTGACCGGGCACGCCCAGGCTCATTGCATAGTCGGCGGGGCCGAACTGCACCATATCTATTCCCGGAACCGCCAGGATGTTTTCGAGGTTTTCAATGGCGATTTTTTTTTCAATCATAACGGCCACAACCGCATCCTCGAGCTGCTCCACATAGCTCTCTGATCCCGGCCCCATCACATAACCGACATCCCTGCGCATGCCGGCGCCTGCCAGCCCGGCTGTTCGGGGGGTTTCGGCACGCGTTGCCTTGACGCATTCTTCAGCATCTTCAGGGGTGCGCACATCGGCAAACAGCAGATTCTGGAATCCTGAGCCGATCGCCCTTACGGCCAGGTAGAGCCGCGGGTCCTGGTCGATCTTCATCATGGCTGACATGTGGTTGTGCAGCTCCACGGCGCGGCAGTAATTTTCCAGTTCATAGAGATCATGGGGAGCGTATTCGCCGGAAAATTCTACGTAATCGATGACGCCGCTGTGGCCGATTACCTCAACCAGTCCCGGGTAAGATATCAGGGTGTGGGTACCAAGTGTGGGCTGTCCGGCATCGAGGCGTTCACGGAGAATGTTCTTT
>CBDUGK010000105.1:0-13195 GCA_965366875.1 uncultured Desulfobulbaceae bacterium
TTGTTGCAGGCGTCCTGGCAATATCGCTTGCAGTCATTCCTGCTGTTTTCGCTCAGGCGAAGACAAAACTGCGCTTTAGCTGCGCATTCGCCGAACAGGACCTGCGCGCTGATGCCTATAAAGCATTCGGCGAATCTATCAAAGAAAATTTCGACTTTGAACCCTACTGGCTCAATTCGCTTTTCAAGCAGGGTTCCGAACTTGTTGCCTTGCAGCGAGACAATGTCGAAATGGTCAATCTCGCCCCGGCGGACATCGCCAAACAGCTGCCCGCCTGGTCGCTGATGACTTCGGCATATCTCTTCCGCGATGTGGACCACATGCGGAAGGTGTTCAAGAGCGATGTGGGAAACGAATTCATCAAGATGGCCCACGATGAACTCGGCATCCAGGTTATTGTACCGGTTTATTTCGGAGCGCGTAACGTCAACGTAAAGCCGGATAAAGAGATCAAAACCCCGGCTGACCTGGGCGGGATCAAGCTGCGCATGCCTCCGGGCGAATTCTGGCAATTCCTGGGAGAATCAATTGGTGCAATCCCGACACCGGTAGCTTTTGCTGAGACCTATACGGCCCTGCAGACCGGCGCCATCGATGGGCAGGACAATCCCCCGCTCAATACCCAGCTTATGAAGTTCAACGAGGTAACAACGCAGTATGTTCTGACAGGCCATGTCATCGGCTACGACGTGATGGCCGTCTCGGCCAAAATCTGGGATGCGATGACAGCGGAGCAGCAAGCTGCTTTTCAGGCCGCTGCGGAAAAAGCAATTAACGACTACGAGGCCACGTTCATCGCACGTGAGCAGGGTGTGCTCGATGCCTTCAAGGCTCAGGGGATGAAGGTCTATACTCCGGACGTTGAAGCATTTAGAACTCACGCTCAGGCGAAATATCTCGAAAAGTACGGTAAAGACTGGCCGGAAGGTGCGCTGGAGCGTATCAACGCGCTGTAAAAACCAGGTCCGCTTCTGCCGCTGCTGATTCAGGTCGCGGCAGAAGTGTCCCGACCGGGACGATTTACCACTCGAATCCGCCTTTGCACAAGAGCAAACGATGACAAAGAAAAACAAATGGCTCATCAGCGGGAACTGGCTGCACCGGCGAGCCGAAGATGTGTCAGTCATGCTCCTCGGAACGATGTTCGCCGTCTTTCTGCTGCAGATCGGATTTCGTTATTTTCTGGTTCGACCACTCTCCTGGAGCGAAGAAGTTTGCCTCTTATGCTGGCTATGGGGGGTACTTTGGGGGGCGGGACTCGTCCTGAGAGACGATGAAGAAATCCGCATGGATATTATCTACAATGCGGTCCCGGACAGGGTGAGGCGCGTGTTCAAGATTATCACCAGTTCAGTTCTGGTCCTGCTTCTGCTGATTTCGCTGCCCGCCAGCTGGGATTACGTGACATTTATGAAACGTGAACGTACCGCATCCCTGCACATTCCAATTAACTATCTCTATTCGGCCTATATGATCTTCTCGGTTGCGTTAATCATTCGTCATTGCCGGCTGGCTTGGGTTGCCCTTCGCGGCACAGTGGTGCAATTAGAGCCTGCAAAAGATTCGGACAGAACATAATGCCGAGTCCATTTATTCTCTGCGTCATATTACTGGTTACTCTTGCTGTCCTCGGACTGCCAATCGGGCTGTCGATGCTCGCCGGCTCGATTTTCTACCTCCTGCTGGCCGGGCTCGATCTCGGCACCGCGGCCGAGCAGGTACTCAACGGCCTGACCGGCAGCTATGTATTGCTGGCCGTACCACTGTTCATCCTGGCCGCCGACCTGATGAATACCGGCAGCCTGACCGATCGCCTGCTGAATTTCTGTCTCATGCTGGTTGGTCGATTCCGTGGGGGGCTTGGCCACGTAAACGTGCTGCTGAGCATCATCTTCGCCGGCATGTCCGGTTCGGCCGTTGCCGATGCCGTAGGCCTTGGCCGGGTCATTATCGGCATGATGACCCGTGACGGAAAATACCCGGTCTCATATGCTGCCGCGATAACCGCGTCATCTGCCGTCATCGGGCCGATCGTTCCGCCATCGATTCCGATGGTTATCTACGCGCTTGTCTCCGATGCGTCTATCGGCTATCTCTTCCTGGGCGGCATTGTCCCCGGATTGTTGCTCGGTGCTGTGTTCATGTGCACGAACACGATAATCTCCCGCCACAGGAAGTACCCGGTCGAGGAGGCGGTCCCCATGCGTAAAATTCCCCGTATCGCCTGGAATGCATTCCCTGCCCTTATGCTCCCCGTAATTCTTCTTTTCGGCATCTACGGCGGCATCATGACCCCGACCGAGGGGGCTGCCGCTGCTGCTGCCTATGCGCTTTTTGCAGCGGCAGTTTTCTATCGCGCCATTTCGCTTCGCCAGCTCTATGGAGTCCTGCGCTCCAGTGCCAAGACTTCGACCGCGATCGGCATGCTTTTTGTCGGGGCGCTGGCGTTCAACTACGTGGTCACCATCGAGAATATTCCGCTTACGGTTCAGCACTTCGTCAGCGGATTTCACTTGTCATCTAACGGCTTTCTCCTGTTGGTCAATATTCTGCTTCTCGGGCTCGGCTGTCTGCTGGAGGGGAGCACGATACTGCTGGTTATCGTACCAATCCTCATACCCACGGCGAAGCTGTTGGGTATCGATCTCGTTCATTTCGGGGTTGTTGTCGTTATCAACATCATGCTCGGACTCGTCACACCGCCGTTTGGTCTGCTGCTCTTTGTCGTCGCCAACCTGACCAGGCAGCCGCTGATGTCCATTGTGCGCGAATGCCTGCCATTTCTGTTGGCGGCCCTGCTCGTTCTGGTCGTTGTGACCTTCGTACCCGAAACGGTTCTCTGGCTGCCTGAGGTAATGGGATACAGGGGTTGAGAAGAGTTAATCGCTCCCTAGCAAGTTCCCGATTCTTTAAAATCCAGCACGCGCTTCATTTTACCGGGCAGATCTCGGTTCAACGTTTTTTCAAGGAACCTGACGGCCTCAACGACTCGCGACACATCAATGCCGGTGTCGATCCCCACCGACTCAAACATGTGCACCGCATCCTCGGTCGGGACATTGCCGGCTGCGCCCTTGATGAACGGGCAGCCGCCCATCCCCCCGGCGCACACGTCGAATATTCGCACGCCGGCCTCGTATCCGGCGAACATGTTCGCCACTCCGAGCCCTCTCGTATCATGAAGATGCAGCGAAATTTGAACGTTGGGCAGTTCTCTGGAAACAAGCGAAACCATGGAGCGAATAGAAAGGGGAGTGGCCATGCCGGTGCTGTCGGCCAGGTTAATCTCCTGAACGCCCGCATCCGCCATCCTCAGCGCCGCCTCGAGAACAGTACGCTCGGCAATAGTTCCCTCATAGACACACCCAAACGCACTCTGTAGCCCAGCACGTACCTCAAGACCCTGATTCAAGGCGCTCTTGATTAACTCGGCCATTGCAGCCAAGGCTTCGGCTGCTGATCTATTGGCGTTTTTTCTACTGTGACTATCGCTCACTGACACGGACATGCTCACGTGGGTGATGCCGCTCTCCAGGGCCCGATCAAGTCCTTTGCTGTTAAGAATAAGCCCCGTTATTTTTGTTGCCTTCTGCGGTCCGATGGCCTGAATAAGCTCATCGGTATCCGCCATTTGCGGCACGATCTTCGGGTGAACGAACGAGCCGACCTGAATTCTCTTGAGACCGGCTTCGAGCAGGAGATTGAAGAGCTTTATTTTTTCATCGAGGGTAAAAATCTGTGACTCGAGCTGAAGTCCATCCCGCATCACCTCCTCTTCCAGAATAAGGTCTGTTTGCTGCCGTTTGTTCCGCACGATTATGTCCCCCTGCTTTGCGACCCAGAACCGCAATCACTGTTTATTCTTTAATGGGCGAAGGTGAATTCAGAATAAGTATATAATTACAAATTGTTAATAGAAATTAATTGAAAAAAGAATAATTATGCCATTTTGTTTTTTAACCCAATAAAAACATAATCGCCACTATTACAAAAAATATCACTTATTATTTGTATGGTCATTGAAAAAATGGTAATAAACGTGCAATAGAATAGTGTCGGCAGAAAAGTCAGTGCAGAGGATCTGGTTTGCCGAGATCTCTTTTTCGTGACGAGCAAACCCGCAGTCGAAAATAAGTAAACAAAGATAGGGAGACAAAAGATGGCACGAGCAATAACAGACGAGGAAAAACAATACGCCCAGGAGTTGCTCGCACGGGCGCGGCGGGCCCAGAAGCAGATTGACGCGCTGGATCAAGCTGCTGTTGACCGTGCAATTCAGGCGGTAGCCTGGGCGACTTCAAATGAGAAAACCTTTACCCGGCTTGCCCGCATGGGGGTGGATGAGAGCGGTTTAGGGGACTGGGAGGGCAGGCCGAACAAACGCTTTAAGATCAAAGGAATACTCCGCGATGCCCTGCGTCAGAAAAGTGTGGGTGCGGTTGAAGAGATTCCTGAAAAAGGTCTGGTCAAGTATGCCAAGCCGGTTGGTGTTATTGCCGCCCTGGTGCCAACGACAAACCCGGCTCTCACTCCCCCCGGTATGGGTATCTACTCGTTGAAAGCGAAGAATGCTGTGGTGTTTTCGCCGCATCCCCGCGCCAAGAAAACCACTATTGAAACCGTCGCCATTATGCGCAAAGTCCTGAAGAAAATAGGTTTGCCGGAAGATCTGTATGTCTGTGCCGAGCGCCCTTCTATCCCGCTGGCTCAAGAGTTGATGGCGATCTGTGACCTCACCATCGCCACCGGCGGGCCGGCCATGGCCAAATCGGCTCACAGTTCGGGAAAGCCAGCCTATGCCGCCGGGCAGGGAAACTCGACGATGGTAATCGATGAGACGGCCGATATAAAAGAGGCGGCTCATAACACCATGCTCAGCAAGATGTCCGATTTCGGCTCCGGCTGCTCGGCTGACGGCAACCTTGTCGTCGAGGCCACCATTTACAATGCGTTTCTCAAGCAACTGCAGGAGGAAGGTGGCTACCTGGTATCGGATGAAGAAAAGGCGAAGCTTGAACCGGTGCTCTGGCAGGACGGCCATAGAACCATCGACACCATCGCCTGCCCTGCCCGGGTAATCGCAGAGAAAGCCGGTTTTGCGATCCCTGAAGACAAGAAGTTCCTGATTGTCAGGGAAGAGCGGATAGGCAAGGACTATCCGTTTTCTACCGAGAAACTCACTACCCTGCTGTCAATATTCAAATACAGCGGGTTTGAGAACGCTCTTAAAATGGTTGAACAGATCTACACAACCCAGGGCAGGGGACATTCCTGCGGCATCTACAGTTTTAATGACGAACATATCCATCAACTGGCGCTCATTGCACCGGTAAGCAGGATGATGGTTCGCCAGCCGCAATCGAAGGCCAATGCCGGCAGCTTCAACAACGGTATGCCAATGACTTCGAGCCTGGGCTGCGGGGTCTGGGCCGGCAACATCAGCAACGAGAATATCTCACTGAAGCACTATCTGAATTATACCTGGGTATCCCGGCCAATCCCCGAGGACAGACCAAGCGACGAAGAGTTATACGGCGAATTCTACAATACCGAGACGTGGTGAGGACGGTACTAGCAACAATCAGAACATTGGTCGCCGCAACGGCCAACAAGTGCGGGCTGCCTGATGCTTGTCGTGCTGTTTTTCACAAACCCTTTAATCCCGGCAGCGAACGCCGGCTAAACGGAGGAAACCATGAAGGGTCCTGTCGCAAACTTATTAGTTGACTATCTTGAAGACCGCGGAGTCAAACATATCTTCGGGCTATGCGGTCACACGAATATTGCCGTGCTGTCCGCACTGGAGAACAGTGCGATCAAATTCATCAATGTCCGTCACGAGCAGATAGCCTCGCATATGGCAGACGGTTATGCCAGGGTTACCGGAGAGGCTTCTGTGGTCCTGACTCACCTGGGACCGGGGCTGACCAACGCTGCAACGGGGGTTGCCAATGCAGCACTGGACTGCATCCCGATGGTGGTTATTGCCGGTGATATACCAAGTCACTACTACGGCAAGCATCCGCACCAGGAGGTGAACCTGCACGCGGACGGAGCCCAGTGTGAAATATATCGACCCTTCGTCAAGAGGGTGTGGCGGGTTGAGCGCCCCGAACTTCTGCCGGAAATCATGGAGAAGGCCTTCCAACTGGCTGAAAACGGCCAGCCAGGGCCGGTGCTGGTTGATGTACCGATGGATATCTTCTCCCTGGAAGTTGATGCTGAACTGTTCGAACGCCAGAAAAAGAACACCAGGAATCTCGGTAAACCAGCCCTTGATAGAGCAACTGCAGAGGAGATTGTCGATCGTCTGCTGGAGGCGAAGAGGCCGGTTATCTACGCCGGAGGAGGCGTACTGCTTGCCAACGCCTCGGCGGAACTGCGGGAACTGGTCGATCATCTCAGTCTGCCTGTTGCGCACAGCCTGATGGGCAAGGGTGCGCTGCCGGACGATCATCCCTTCATTCTCGGCATGACCGGTTTCTGGGGTACCAGGTATATCAACGAAGCATGCCGTACCGCGGACCTCATCCTCGGGTTGGGAACCCGCTTCAAAGAGGCGGACTGCAGTTCCTGGTATCCGGAGTATACCTTCGACATTTCCAGGACCGCCTTTATACAGATCGACATCGAACCAAGTGAGATAGGCCGCAATTATCCCGTAGATATCGGAGCGGTTGCCGACCTCAAGCAGGCGCTTGGCACATTGGTAAAGGTTGCCCGATCACGAGTGCCGCAAGGCGTTGGCAAAGAGGAACTGAAAGGCGAGATCGCTCGAGACAGGGCGGAATTCAAACAACGCAATATCGAAATGGAACAATCCAATGCCTTTCCGATGATGCCCGAGCGGATACTCGCCGAGGTGCGTGAAGTGCTGCCCCGGGACGCCATAATCACCACCGATGTCGGCTGGAACAAGAACGGTGTCGGCCAGCAGTTCCCCATCTACGAACCCGGCGGTATCCTCACTCCGGGCGGCTTCGCCACCATGGGTTTTGGCGGGGCAGCGGCGCTCGGCGCCAAGCTGGCCAACCCGGGGAAAGTTGTCGTCGCCTTGATTGGCGATGGAGGTTTCGGGCAGAATCCGGCGTTGCTCGCGACTGCCCGGCATGAAAATATCGCAGTTATCTTTCTGATCATGGATAATGATGCATTCGGCACAATTGCCGGACTGCAGAAGGCACATTTCAGTACGACCCACGGGACCGTTTTTGTTAAAGACGGGCAGTCAAGCTCGCCGGATTATGCAGCGATTGCCCGGGCATACGGCGTGGAGGGCATACGAGTCAACACGGCAGAGGAGTTCAAACCGGCCCTTATCAAATCGATTTCATTAAACAAACCAGTTGTTTTAGAGGTACCGATGATCAACAACCCGGTACCGACCGATGGCCACTGGAATATTTTGGACATCTACTCGCCGGGCAAAAACATTTCCCATGTGAGCACCGCTTAATTGGGAAATTCGGACGCCTGTCGGTCCGCCATGATAACAGGCGCCGCCTGGCTGGAATTAATACATCCAACCAGGCGGTCTGCCTCGAGCTAGGAGGATGAGGAGCCGCGAATCTGAGAAAACGGGGTTGGCGGGTCAATAATTATGATTCAGACTGGAACCATGAATGTTTATGAGGCGTTAAAGAATGATATCGTGATGGGGAATCTTTCTCCGGGCAGCAAACTCAAGATGGAAATGCTCAAGGCGCGGTACGGTATGGGCGTCAACGTTATCAGGGAAAGTCTTGCCCGGCTGGCGACCGAAGACCTCGTCGATGCGGAGAACCAGAAAGGTTTCAGGGTAGCCCGAACCTCGGTGAGTCGGCTGAAGGATCTGGTTCGACTGCGCATCCTGTTCGAAACTGACGGAGTGAAACACTCTATTGAAAACGGCGGCATCGACTGGGAGACAAGTCTCGTGGCAGCCTATCACAAGCTTGAATATATTGAAAACAAAATGCAGAAGGACGAGGAAGCGCACGGTATCAATTGGTACGAGTGTGACCGGGACTTTCACAACTCATTAATATCCGCTTGTGGATCAGAACTGCACATCGACTTCCATCGACGCGTGTTTGAGCAGTACCGTCAATATGTAATGGTGGACCTGAAGACGAATGGATTTCGAGGCGGTGCCATAATCAAGGAGCACAAGGATATTCTCGAAGCCGCTCTCGACAGGGATTTTAATAAATGCTGCGCGTCCATTGAACTTCATCTGGGCAATTTTTTCCAGCAGATAGCTTCGTGACAGAGAGGTTGTCCGGCTTGATGGGGTTGGGCTTGGCTTTTTGTTATCACAATGCCCCCTCACACTCATAAGAAACCGAATGGTACAGGGCCCACAGAGGGCGAGACTTCGGTTACCGATTATCCATTTCAGGATCTGGTGAGATGAACAAGCAAAATGGTGCCTGCGAATAAACCAGCTTGCTGACTGAACCAGTATATATTTTTTCAATCTTGATATAATCCTCTTCGGTGGTCGTTTTGGATTGCTTTTGCTAACCAACAGGATTATCCTACCAGGCAGAACGTCTTGTTGTTTTTAATGAGACTGTTCCTTCGCACTGTTTTATAAAGAGAAAAAATGTCTGCCGGCTTAGTTTGGAAAATATTTAACCGGTTTCTGGTGTTAGTACCTGTGAGCCCCAAAGAATCAGTCACATAACGCAAAGATAACTATTGGAATTCGACTCCGATGCAAAAAACCAGAAAGAAAAATACATCATCAGCGCCCGTTGTTGAAAGTCTAGCAACGGCTCTCGGTCTTCTTGATTATTTTACGATCAGAGAACCAGAACTTTCTCTTCGCGAGTTAAGTGAAAAATCAGGTCTCTATAAAAGCCGTATTCACAGGCTGTGCGGTACGCTTGTTCTGTGTGATTTTCTCACCCGTATGCCCTCGTCAACATATCGGCTCGGTCCAAAACTCATGGCTCTTGGAAAAATTTATGAGAACACCAACACCCTCGTGACGATCTCTCAGCCTATCATGAAGCACTTGGCGGAAGACGCAGGCGAGTCTGTCGCGCTCTTCCAACTCGATGGAGAAACATCCTTTTGCATCTCGCGTGAATACGGATCTTCAAGTCTCGTGTTTTCAATACAGGAAGGGGATAACATGGAACTGCATGCCTCTGCTGCCGGCAGAGTTTTGCTGACCTATGGCTCCGCGGAGCTTCGCAAGAAAATTCTCAGTCAAAACAAATTCGAGAAGTTTACTTCCGAGACCATTACCGACCCCAAAACCTTAAAGAAAGAGTTTGATCTCATCAAAAAACACGGATACGCGGTCAACAGAGGAGAACGGGAACTTGAAGTGGCCGCCATCGCTGCACCTATCTTTAATCATGACAATAAAGTATATTCAGCACTTGCGATCGTCGGCCCGGTTCAGCGTTTTTCAAGCGAGCGCGAAGATACCATTGCAAAAAGCCTTTTGCAGGCAACAGGCAGAATCTCCGAGTTGCTTGGAGCTCCTGTAAGATAAGGTGACTTCTGCTGCAGCAAACCCGAAAAAAACAACGTGCTATGGACACCCCTGTTGCACAGCCTGATAATGGTCAGTTGCATCGACTGAAGTATATGAGGCATGAATCATATTTGAGCTAAGCGACAGCGCTGCTGATGAACGTGTGCTATCCCAAATAATCGGACATCTGGCACGGGCATGACGCCTAACCAGGAATACAACTATTTAAAGGAATGAAAGATGGAAAAAAATTTGTCTGGAAAAACGGCTATCGTAACCGGAGGCGCACGCGGTATTGGCTTGGGGATTGCCAGAGAACTTGCAGACCGGGGTTGCAGGGTCGCTCTGTGGGACCTCTCCTTCGATTCGTTTGCTGGCGATAATGCTGGTTTTAGCCCGGCCCTGCTGCAAGAGGCAGATATAACTGATCTGGCGGCTGTGCAGGAAGGGTATGCAAAAAGTAAAAAAGTTTTGGAAAAAATAGATATTTTCGTCAATAATGCGGGCATTAACGGCCCGGTGATTGACAGCTGGGAATACCCGACAGAAGCTTGGGATAAGGTCCTTCAGACAAACCTGACCGGTGTATTTTATTGCACTAAGACTGTTGTTCCGGATATGCGTGCCCGCAAGAGCGGACGCATAATCAATATCGCTTCCATGGCCGGCAAGAATGGCGTTCCCGGTATTTGTGCCTATGCTGCCGCCAAGGGTGGCCTCATCGCATTCACCAAGACAGTCGCCCGAGAATTGGCTAGCAGCGGGGTCTTTGTGAATGCTGTCGCACCGGCATTGACTGAGACCGAACTGTTTGCCCAGATGACCCCCGAGCACATAAAAGCAATGACAGCTAAAATTCCCATGGGACGTGCTGTTAAAATTGAGGACGTTGCCAGGATGGTGGCCTGGATAGCGAGCCCTGAGTGCAGTTTTACAACCGGTTTTACGTTCGACGTCTCAGGGGGCCGCGCGGTATATTAATGATCTCTGATGACGCGGTCCAATCCACGCACACGTGTCCGATATCCGGCATGGATAATTTCCCAAAGCCCTAACGCTTCGTCCCGGGAAGCTATAATTGCAGCACTTTTTCTGCTGTCTGAGTATATGCAGCCCTGGGAATCTCCGGCCTGTTGTTTCTGTAAAGCAGACGCCTGATCCAGGCCTTTTAATTTTTTGTTTCAGACACCACCGTTCCGCAACAATTCACAGGTGCTAAGGTTGGTTTATCTGCCGGATACTGGTAAATCGAATTCATTTAGACAATTGTTGACAATATCTTTTCGCACGATATACTGCAGGTCAAAAGTATGTTCTTCTGTGTGGAATGCGATACGTTGTTCGTTGGACAATCAAGCTTAGAATAAAATGTCAAGTACAAGCTTTGTCCGGCATAATTTTCAAAGCTTATATAACAGGAAAAGCAGCTGGTCAGACACACAGCAGCGCCTGGCGGGTTTTATTGATATCCGCCTGGACCTTATCCATCCCGTTAATCCTTTACTCAATGAAGGAGGAGAAAAAATGAAACGAACTTTTTTCATGTTATTTTTTGCCTTTACATTAGCAGGTGCATTATCAGCGGCTTCTGCAGCAGACTATCCGGAGAGAGATCTGCAGGGAGTAATCATGTGGGGTGCGGGCGGTGCGACAGATAATGTTGCCCGAGCCATAACCCCCAACGTGGAACCTTTCCTGAAAAAACAAATTATCCTGATCAATAAGCCGGGAGGTACTGGTGCGATTTCAACCCAATACGTCTACAGCCAACCGGCTGATGGCTACACGCTTCTGATTGGGGCAGAAAACCCTCAGGTTCATCGGATACTTAAACTCTCTGATATGGACTACAAAGATTTCTATCCGATCAACATCCTGGGACGCGGGGTTGGGGTAATTGTTGCAAACAACGATACACCCTGGAATTCGTTTAAAGATCTGGTTGAAGATGCCAAAAACCGTCCGGGAGAAATTAAGATGGGCTCAACCGGTCCCGGTGGGCTTCCCTATACGGTCGGAGCCATGATAAAAACAGTAACCGACTTTGACGTTACTTCGGTACCGTTCAAGGGTGAAGGACCCGGTGTCACCGCCCTGCTGGGAGGGCATGTGGATTTTATGCCGGTCGGTATTACAGCCGCACGCGAACATATTAGAGCCGGCAGGATAAAGGCCCTGGCAATCGTCTCTAACACAGCAATTCCAGGATCGGAAGAAATCCCTCTGATAACTCAGGATTATCCAGATTTCGAACGCTACCTGCCTTGGGGGCCTTTTTACGGTGTGTGGTGTAAAAGAGATGTCCCTGACGACATTAAGATGAAACTTGTGGCGGCCTTCAAAGAAGGTGCGGAACAACCCAAGTTCCAGAAATTTTTACAAGATTTTGACACCGTACCAATGAACATCAGCGGTGACGAGGCTGATGAATTTCTGAAAAAATGGCAATCTGTCACCAACTGGATGTACGAATATGCCGGTGCGACCGAGGTGTCTCCGGCTGAACTTGATATTCCCAAGCCGTAGCCCAAAACCTGGAAATGGCCTCTCTGCTATTGTTCAGAGAGGCCCTCGGTCCCGAGCATATGAAAGATAATAGAAAGCTGCGTGCAGGAGAAAATGCTTTCAGCTGGCTCATGCTGCTGCTCAGCCTTTTCGTTCTGGCTCAAGCGTACCTGATATCCGGTTTTTCTTCCCTGAGTTCGGCAGGCACGTTCCCCATGGGTGCGTCTGCCCTCATGGTTCTCGCCATGATTTTCATCCTCTTGAACAATCTTAAATTAAAAAGAATCGTTACCGGTGGTTTGAAACATGAGCTGCGCCAGGCAGTCACAATAGTTTTACCCAATGTCTTTATCATCTATGCGATCATCGTCATCGTTTATATGATTCTCATTAAGCCGCTGCATTTCCTGCCAAGTTCCTTTGTCTTTCTACTCGTATCCATGATTTATCTCAAAGGAGGTAATGCACTAAAATCACTGATCATATCAACTGTCACCCTGGGTTTTATTTACGTGATATTTCAATATTTTTTCAGGGTAGTTCTGCCCTGATGCAGAAGGCGGCGTTGTGACCGAATCAACCCTTTCATATTTTTTTATGGCATGGCTCGATCCATATCTTTTGATGCTTACCGCCGCCGGTACGTTTGCCGGCATATATGTAGGAGCAATTCCGGGACTGTCGGTGACGATGGCAGTATCCATTTTAATTTCATTCACATTTTCCTGGGATGTGAATAGCGCCCTTGCCCTGATGGTCGGTGTTTATTGCGGTGGCGTGTATGGTGGGTCACGCACCGCAATATTGCTCAACATACCAGGTGCACCCGCCGCCATCGCCACGGCCTTTGATGGTTTTCCTCTTGCTCAGAGGGGGGAAGCCGGCCGGGCCATCGGTGTTAGTACCATTGTCTCGGTCATGGGCGGTTTCATCGGTATAGCGGTCCTTGCCCTGGCGGCACCAAAAGTTGCGGAGTTCGCTTTAAAATTTGCCCCGAGGGATTATCTGCTCCTCGCCATTATGGGGTTGCTTCTCGTCGGAAGCCTGTCTGGAGAGTCGCTGGCCAAAGGGATATTTGCCGGCGCCTTTGGCGTGATTCTTGGTTTGGTGGGAATGGATCCATTGACAGCGGCAGGCCGTTTTACTTTCGGTACGGTTTCCTTGTTAGGGGGAGTTCATTTTGTCATAGCCATGATTGGATTTTTCGGTGTTTCAGAA
>CBDUGK010000106.1:0-13012 GCA_965366875.1 uncultured Desulfobulbaceae bacterium
ATCAACTGATGAATGATCTGCGGAAAGAAGGACTCAGGGTCGACATGGATATGGAAGCTCGAAGTCTGAAGAGCCAGATGAAGCAGGCGGACAAGTCAGGAGCCGCTTTTGTCCTGATCCTCGGTGATCAGGAACTGGAGCAGGAGCGCGCGGTGTTGCGCGATATGGCGAGCAAAGAGCAGGTTGATGTACCAATTGACATCAGGGACATACAAGCGGCAGTTAATAAAACGTTACGTACGGTAACGCAACGAAAATAGAGCAAAGGGGAGAACAGCCCCGGGATGTGAGTGGACTAATTATGGACTCAATGGGAAGTTTGCGCCGGTCTCATCATTGTAATGAGCTTGGCATTGAAAATGTTGGCGACAGAGTAACGCTGATGGGCTGGGTCCTGCGCCGGCGCGATCATGGCGGCGTGATTTTTATTGATCTGCGTGACCGCCAGGGGATTACCCAGGTTGTCTTTAATCCTGAAATTAATCCGCAGGTTCATGAAAAAGCACACAGACTCCGGAGTGAATGGGTTCTCGCCGTGCAGGGCAAGGTCGAACCCCGGCCGGGCGATATGGCAAACCCAAAACTGGTTACCGGGGAGATTGAAGTGCTCGTTGATCAGCTGTTGATTCTCAATACAAGTGAAACACCGCCATTTCCCCTGGACGAGGAGAGTGATGTCTCGGACATACTCCGCCTTCAATATCGCTACCTTGACCTGAGAAGACCGGAGATGGCTGCAAACCTGATAACCCGTCACCACGCGGTACAGGCTGTGCGATCCTATCTGAATGACAACGGTTTCCTGGATATCGAGACACCGATGCTTACCAAATCAACTCCCGAAGGTGCGCGCGACTACCTGGTCCCAAGCCGGGTAAACGAGGGGAGGTTTTATGCCCTTCCTCAATCGCCACAGCTTTTCAAACAGCTGTTGATGATTTCCGGAATGGATCGTTATTACCAGATTGTCAAATGTTTTCGGGATGAGGATCTTCGCGCGGACAGGCAGCCCGAGTTTACTCAGATAGACATGGAGCTTTCTTTCGTCGATGAAGAGCAGATCATCGAAATTGTCGAAGGGATGATCGCAGCTCTTTTTAAGGCAACCAAAGATTTTGATGTCGACCCTCCGTTTGCAAGGATCAGTTATGATGAGTCGATGGACCGTTACGGCACGGACCGGCCGGATACTCGATTTGGCATGGAGCTGGTCGACTTGACCGGGATTGCCTCGACATGTGAATTCAAGGTTTTCAGAGGTGCCGCAGATACCGGTGGAACGGTTCGTGCGCTTAACGCCAAAGGCTGTGGTTCCTTTACCCGCAAAGAGCTCGATGACCTCACTGACTACGCGGTACAGTTCGGAGCCAGGGGGCTTGCCTGGGTAAAGGTAAAAGAAGATGGCTCATGGCAGTCTCCGATCGCCAAATTTTTCTCCGCTGAAGAGCAGCTGAAAATAGCCGCTGCACTTCAGGCAGAGCCTGGCGACCTGCTGTTTTTTGGCGCCGATGCGATCCCGGTTGTCTGCCAGGTTCTCGGTGAGCTTCGCGTTGAGCTTGCCCGCAGACTGAACCTGCTCGACAAGAGTATTTTTCATTTTGTCTGGGTTACAGATTTTCCGCTGGTTGAATATGACGATAAGGAAAAACGATTTCAGGCTCTGCATCACCCGTTCACGGCCCCGCGTGAAGAGGACCTGGACAAACTTGACTCAAATCCCCAGGCAGTCTACAGCCGGGCCTACGACCTGGTACTGAACGGTACCGAGATCGGGGGCGGATCGATTCGTATTCACAATCCAGAAACACAGCTGAAAGTCTTGAAGATGCTGTCGATTTCCGAGAAGGAGGCAGCAGAAAAATTCGGCTTTTTGCTCCGGGCGCTGGAGTTTGGTGCACCTCCCCATGGCGGGATCGCCTTCGGCCTGGACCGGCTGCTGATGATTATAACCGGCAGTGATTCAATCAGGAATGTCATTGCTTTCCCGAAAACACAGAAAGCAACCTGCCCGTTGACCGATGCTCCCTCGCCGGTGGACCGCAAGCAGCTGACGGAGCTCTATCTGCGCCCGGACTGGAAAGAGTAAGCGAGTGGAAGATGGCTGGTATGGCAATCCTACCAGCCATGTTTTGCCAGTTGCAGTAGAAAAAGATAGCTGCCTGACAGAAACAAGGCTCCGATGAGCAGTGTCGCCGCCAGTGAGAAAACATGAGACCGGTAGTGGCTGATGCAATCGGCCATCTGTTTTCTCAGCACCTTCAATGAGATGCGTATCGGTCTGATGATCGAAGTCCAGCATAACGTTTCTGAAATAATTGTTCCTGCACCCAGGTTGTGCGCCTGTTTCATAATAAGCCCCTTGTAAAAAGGAATGGTTGCCGGAAGCTTAACATTGCCGGGGTATCATAGAGTGACCCCCCATAGGTGTTTTTTTCCCTTTTAAGCATTTTTACTGCTCTCTATGTATCTGTTGCCTTTTCTTTCGTATCATGGAACTAAGAAGGGGAGAGAAACAAAGAGGCAGAGGTTTTCATTGAAAAATGAATTACATGAGGGGGGAAACATGGCTATAAGAATTGCAGTTGTACTGTTGGCGCTGCTGGTATCGACGTCTGCCTATGGCCGAGAGATTGCGGGTGTTGATGTTCCCGAGACGCTCAGCCAGGCGGATGGAACCATGCTGGAGCTGAATGGGGCAGGAATCCGGTCAAAATTTTTCTTTAAGATCTACATCGCTGAATTATATCTGCAGAAAAAGCAAAACGAGGTATCAGCGCTTCTCGCCGAGGATGGCGGCAGGCGTGTCGTGATGCATTTTCTCTATGATGAGGTCTCTGAGAAGGATCTGGTCGAGTCCTGGAACGATGGTTTTCAGAAAAACGGCTCTGCCGAACAGCTAAACGAGCTTTCTGATCAGATCAGTGCCTTCAACGCGCTGTTTGAGACGGTAAAAAAAGGTGATCAGATCGTACTCGACTACGTGGTCGGAAAGGGAACGGCGGTAGTAATTCGAGGTGAGGAAAAAGGTGTTATTGAAGGAAAGCCCTTTAACGATCTGCTGCTGTCAATCTGGCTTGGGAAAGAGCCGGTTGGCAAAGATCTTCGAGATGATCTGCTCGGCATCTAGCTCCACTGGGAAAACACCCGGGAACAGAGAAAAAGCTATTTCCGGCAGCAGACTCACGGCTGCCCCGCCGGGCTGACAGGAGAAAGACCCAGCCGGCGGGGGGTGATTGCGGTTAGTGTTCCGGAGCTCTTTTTATCTGCCCGCTGGCGTTCTTTCAATACCTGGCCATTTCCTTCGTGAATGAGAATTTCATGTTCCCATTCGTGTGAATGACGAGGCATGAAACCACCCGGTGCAAGCGTAAAAATCCGCATGCAGAAATTGGCCGCTCCGTCATCCTTGCCGATAACAGCAGGACCGCTTACGCCGTGGGCCGCTCTCCCTTGAATTCCCGATGCGGGGTGGCGGAGTAAGGTGAGCCTATTTTCATGGTTTTCCTTTGCGGCAGCGTTACTTTTGATTACAGGCCTGCTCTAATTCCTGAATTAAAAATCGTGAGCCGCGTTTTTACCAGGTTTCATTCTTCCATGTTCCTGTTGCTTAACTGCCCCGTTCGAACCGTTTGATTATTTTCAGCGTCCGGTTTTTGGTGAACTGCTCATGCCAAGATAAATAGCCACGAGAACAAGCGCAACCCCGGTCCAGTTCAATAGCGTCGTATACCGGTTAAAGATCAAGACATCCCAGACAAAAGACAGCGCCGGCTGCAGCAGCAGGAGCAGTCCTGCGATCGACGCCCTGATCCTGGGAAGGCTGTTGGCAATCAATACCCAGCCGATGGTTTGGCTGAACAGGGCGAGGCAGATAAGGGCAGCCAGTGAAGAGAGCGCTGGAATGGCAAAGGAGGCACCAGACAGCAGGATTGCCGGGATCAACAGCAGCGAGGTGATCAGTGAGACGATCATCAGGTTGAAAAACAATGAGACCTGAGGCTGGTTTGCCTGGAGCCGGCGCATGGCGAGAATAAATATGGAATAAAACAGTGCCGTCAAAAGTGACAGGGAAATCCCGAGCAGATAGTTTTCAGGAAGCGACCCCCAGTTGAAGCCGATAACCAGCAGCAGTCCGGAGATTGCCAGCGGTACGGAGATGATGAATCTGGTGGAAAGCCGCTCACCCATGAAGGTGATTGAAATAAAGCTCAGGATAAAGACCTGAAAATTACCGATTATCGTTGCCAGGCCCGGACCGATAAAACTGATGGCGGCATGCCAGCAGACAAGATCGGCGGCAAAGGACAAACTGCACAAAATAAGCAGAAAGCTCGATCCGTAATCAATTTTATAAAATTCTTTTTTCCAGAGGCACCCCAAAAAAAGGAAGATCGTTCCGAAAAAGACCCGGTAAAAGGCTGAGACTGTCGGATCCAGAGCCGCCCAGGCAACCCAGATCCCGGAAAAGCTGATGAACGTCGCGCCGATGAGTATAAAGATGAGAGGATTTCTGGTCTTGGGCAATTGGTGCATGATCGTTTTGTATGATAGTGAGCGGGGATGATAACAATCTCCTGCGGTGACGGGAAGTAAAAAGCGTCGGTGATGAGATAAAGTGTTTTATCTTCATGGTGTAACGCCGAAGGGTGCGTGAATATACACAAATAGACTGGTATTACCAGATCTGATAATGTATTTTGTTTCAGTATGTTATGAGCAGCATCAATGTTTCTCTTTTATTTCCAACTTGATTTTTAAGCAACTATTTGTTATCGGGTCAGGGTTGCTGGACGGTTGCATGGTGCCGTGATTTTTTTCTTCACTGGATAAAAGATGAAGAACTAAATTCAACACATAACCTTTACCGGGCGAGAAAAAATGGCGAACTTAACCACGAAATATCTGGGTTTAGAACTTAAAAACCCCATTATTACAGGGAGCTGTGGCCTTACCGGATCATTAATGAAGATAAAGGAGCTGGCAGAAGCAGGTGTCGGCGCCGTTGTCCTGAAATCGTTATTCGAGGAGCAGATCGAAGCTGATCTCAAGCAGAATATCGACACCTACCAGACCGACTATCCCGGAGCATATGACTATATCCGCGAATATACCCGGGACTCAGCAGTTACTGAATATTTTGACATGATCAGTGATGCCAAAAAGGCAGTTGACATACCAGTTATTGCCAGCCTCAACTGTGTCACCGCGGCAGAATGGACTTCTTATGCCAAAAAGATAGAGAAGGCCGGGGCGGACGCTCTCGAGATAAATATTTCGCTGCTGCCGAGCGATCCAAGACGCTCATGCAGTGACTATGAGCAGGTCTATTTTGATGTAATCGACAAGGTAACAAAGGGACTGTCAATCCCGGTTGCACTGAAAATGAGCAGCTACTCGTCGTCGCTTGCCCACCTTGTCTCACGACTTCACTGGACCGGAAAGGTCGCCGGTTTTGTTCTCTTCAACCGTTACTACCAGCCGGATATTGATATAAACAGCATGGAGATAATGTCTGCAGGAGTTTTCAGCGAGCCGACCGAGATATCAACACCGCTGCGCTGGGTTGCCCTGCTTTCCGGTACGGTAGAGAGTGATTTTGCCGCCTCTACCGGTGTGCACGACAGTGAAGGCGCAATCAAGATGCTGCTTGCCGGCGCTTCGGCTGTCCAGGTTGTCTCAACGCTTTATCACCATGGGGCGGAAAAGGCTGCTGAGATCATTTCAGGTCTTGAAAGCTGGATGACTGACCACTCTTTTGACCGTATCGATGCGTTCAGGGGACGGCTTTCTTATGAAAAGCAGGATGATCAATCCCATTTTGAACGAATCCAGTTCATGAAGCATTACTCTGGAATAGCATAATTAGGTTGTTGACAACCGAGGAAATGAAGCGGCCGGAGTCGACCAACGGCTGCACGGCTCATAATCAGGCGTTTTCGCGCCTAAAACCCAACAGCTTGAATTGCAGGAATTATGGCATCTACTTTCACATTCCCAAAAGGCGGTGTGCATCCGCCTGAGTCGAAGCACCTGACCGAGAATCTGTCGGTTGAGGTTATGCCTCTGCCCTCGGAGCTTGAAATCATTCTCGGGCAGCATATCGGCGCACCCTGCAGCCCGACGGTTGCAAAACGTGCAGAGATCAGCGAGGGCGATTTGATCGGTGAAGTTTCCAGGGGGCTCGGCGTGCCGATTCATGCTCCGGCAGCAGGGAAAATCAAGGCAATTGGCACCTCAGGTCATCCGATCCGGGTAACGGCACCTTCGATAACGATACAGGTTGACAGGGAAGCAGAACCAAGATCGTGGCCTCCCCAGGACTGGCGGTCATCCTCCGCTGAGGAACTGCTTAAAAAGGTGCACAATGCGGGTATCGTTGGTATTGGCGGTGCGGGATTTCCAACCCATGTGAAATTAAAGCCGCCGGCGGACAATCCTGTCGATACTCTTTTGCTCAACGGCGCGGAATGTGAACCGTATATCACGGCTGATCATCGCATGATGCTTGAAAAAACCCTGGAGATCGTCGAGGGTGCAAAGATTCTGCTCAGGATACTCGGGATCAGGGAGTGTATTATCGGCATCGAAAACAATAAACCTGACGCCATCAAAATCATGAAAAATGCAGCGAATGCTGCGACATGCAACGAGTTTACTATCCGGGTTGAAACACTTCAGGTCAAGTACCCCCAGGGATCTGAGAAACAGCTCATTCAAGCCCTGACAGGGAGGAAGGTTCCTGCCATGGCGCTGCCGAGCGCTGTAGGGGTGGTGGTTCACAACGTGTCGACAACAAAAGCCGTCTACGACGCGGTTGCCTGTGAAAAACCCCTTATCGAAAAAGTTGTAACCATTTCCGGCAGGGGTATTGCGCGACCGGCTAATCTGCTGGTCAAAATCGGTACCAAGGTCAGTGATATCGTTGAATTCTGCGGTGGTACGAAAGCCGGTCTTGCTCGTGTTGTGATGGGCGGTCCGATGATGGGATTTGCCGTCTCAAATCTTGATATTCCGGTCACGAAAACAACATCCTCCGTGCTGTTTTTGACTGATGACGAAATTGACAGCAGCCCGCATTCCGCATGCATCAGGTGCGGATGGTGCCTGGAAGCATGTCCCATGGGGATTGAGCCCAAGGAAATTGGTATTTATGTGGAAGCCAACCGGGCTGAAGATACCGAGCAGTTTGGCATCTTCGAATGTTTTGAATGCGGCAGCTGCGCCTATGTGTGCCCGGCGAAGCGGCCGCTGGTGCAGTTTGTGCGCCTGGCAAAAATGAAAGCAAAGCGTTCATAAATCAGCTGAACGCAAATCATTAACTACCGTAGCAAGGAGAGTCGCCATCGAACCGCAAGCAACGGAAAATCAGACATCGGCACCAGCTGCGCTGTGGAATGTATCAATATCTCCACATGTCCGCAGTTCAGAGTCGGTAGAAAAGATAATGTGGACCGTGGTGGCTTGTCTGGTACCACCACTGATTTTATCGGTTTTTATCTTTGGCTTCCAGGTACTGCTGATTACCGGCGTATCTGTCTTGAGCTGTATGGCGGTTGAAGCCATCAGCCAGAAAGCCCTTGGCAGGCCGGTAACGTTTATGGACGGGAGCGCCGCCCTTACCGGGATGCTCATGGCCTTTGTGATTCCTCCCGGTGTCTCATCTCTATTGCCCATTCTCGGTGCGGTCATGGCGATCTATATCGGCAAGCATCTGCTTGGGGGGCTTGGTTACAATATTTTCAATCCGGCTCTGCTGGGAAGAGCGTTTCTGCTCGCGACATTTCCGGTGGCGATGACCTCAGCCTGGCTCCCGCCGCTGACGGATGGAGCTATCTTCTCGTATTTCGGCAGTGGCGTGGATGCAGTCTCAACGGCAACCCCGCTGGCGGTCCTGAAGGAACAGGGGATGGCAGTATTCACTGAGATGTTCGGGGCGCCGTCTGAAATATATGGCAGCTTCTTTATGGGCTGGCGGCCCGGCTGTATCGGTGAGACATCCGGAATACTCATTGTTCTCGGTGGCCTCTACCTCATGTACCGCCGCTATATAACCTGGCATATTCCAGTCTCTCTGCTTGGCACTATCGCCCTGCTGAGCTGGATTTTCGGCGGTGAAACACTTTTTTCCGGAGATCCCCTGCTGGCTGTGATTACCGGTGGCGCACTGCTTGGCGCCTTCTACATGGCAACGGACTATGTAACGTCGCCAACAGGGAAAAACGCTCAGCTGGTCTATGGTGCAGGGATTGGCGCCCTGACGGTATTAATTCGGCTGAAAGGCGGTTATCCGGAGGGCATATGTTATGCGATACTGCTGTTGAACCCGCTGAGTACCGTATTGGACGGCCTGCTCAAGCCGAAGCGTTTTGCGCCGCCGATCGGGGGTGAAAAATGAAAAATATCCTTACAATCATATTCCGCTTGACCGTTTCCTGCATCGTTGCCGGGCTGGTGATGGGAACGACTTTTGTTTTCACCAATCAGGCGAAAAAAGCAAACGAATTTGCCCGTGAAGAAAAAGTGATGTATTCACTGCTCGGCTACTCCAGGGAAAATCCTATTCCCGAATCAATGGGACTGCATGAGATCTTCCGATATGTTGTCAGCGATGGAGATACCCAGTCAATAGGTTACCTGCTGCCGTCGGAGTCGCACGGTGAAGGTGAAGGCCGGTTCAATTTTGTCCGCATCGACCTGGACGGGGATTTTCTTGACAGCAACAGTGTTTCGATTTCCGAGGAAAAGGTCAGGGACCAGAAAGACCGGGATGCGGCGGTGCAGAGCGCTCTCGGAGCCGGAAAGTATGTGCGTTTTGTCGATGGGACAATTGTTGTTACCGATAACGGCAGCAGGCTTGCCTATCTGCTCGGCGGTAAATTTCCCGGTTTCAAAACGCATATAGCAATTATGCTGGCGCTTGATCCGAGCTATTCGATACTCGGCCTGGAAGTAATGGAACACGAGGAAGACCCGGGTCTTGGGGCTGAGATTGAGCAGGATTATTTCAAGAATCAGTTCGTCTACAAGCCGTTTGAAAAGGTGAAATCAATCGAAGTCGTCAAGTCGCCGCTGCCGGACGAGTATTTTGAGGCACTTGAGGGCAAGATTGACAAATCTGCTGCCGAGGATTTGATGAAACAGTACAGCGACAGGGACATCTATGCACTGACCGGGGCAACGATATCATCCGCAGCGGTAAGCTCGGGGGTCAGGGCGATGACCAGAAAATTTGCCTATCGTCTTGATATCCTTGATCATGTAATCAATGAACAGCAGATTGCGGTTCCCTTTTAAATAACAGAGAGGAAAGGAACGTGGCCAACGAATATTCCAGTTTCCAATTGCTCGCCAACGGCATTCTTAAAGAGAATCCGATATTTAAACTTGCACTCTCCATGTGTCCGGCAGTCGGTATTTCGACAACGGTCATGAACGGTTTGCTGCTCGGTACAGCCGTTCTCTTCGTCCAGGTTTTTTCAAGTGTGACGATTTCACTGCTGAAAAATTTTATCCACCCGCGTATCCGGATACCGACCTACACATTGACCATTGCCACCTGGGTAACGGTAATCGATCTGAGCCTGGCAGCATATTTTCCTGCGGCCTATATGAAGATGGGCATCTTTGTCAAAATCATTGTTGCCTTTGCCATTATCACCATGCGCCTGGAGATGTTTGCCTGTAAAGAGCCTGTTTCAGATTCCTTCTGGGATGGGCTTGGCATGGGACTTGGTTTTCTTGTCGGCATGGTGGTCATCGGTTTTGTCCGTGAACTGCTGGGTTCAGGTGCGATTCTCGGCTATGACGTACTCGGCTTCAAACCGCTGCTGTTCTTCATCCTGCCAAGTGCCGGCTTTTTTGTGGTTGGCTTGATGATGGCCTTTTTCAACTGGATCGAAGCAGCCTATGCGCAACGGAAAAGGGGTAATTTATGATACGGACAAAAAAACTGATTTTTTTGGCAGTTGCGCTGTTCACGCTCGGGTTTTCAAACCTTTCTGAAGCGGCAGGCCTGGTAGCTTCCACAGAGTTCGGTGCGGAAAATGAGATTATTGTTACGTTCAGCCATGGCGTCGATCTCGGTGAAGCAGCAGATCCCATGCGCTATACCATTTTTGAAGCGGCTGATCCGGATATCAGGCTGGAAATCACGAAAATTGAGGTCTCCTCTGACGGTGAGCAGGCGATCATCTCTTTTGCCGAGCCATTGAATACGACGCAGACCCATATCGTTAACACTGCCGGTATCGGTAATGTGGCGGAGGCGTCTTTTTCAGTGAGCAAGTCCTACCTTGGTTATCTTTTCTCGATACTGATCTCCGCTCTGCTGATCAATAACTTTGTCTTTACCAAGTATCTCGGGCTCTGTGTCTTTTTTGGAACATCAAAACGAAAACAGACAGCCAAGGGGATGGGCGTTGTTTTTACCATTGTCATCGTGGTTGCCTGTTCCATGAGCTGGGTGCTTTATAATTACGTGATGAAGCCGTTTGATCTGGATTACCTGCAGATCGTTATTTTTATCGGCCTCACGTCGTTGACGGTGCAGGCGGTTGATACGGTACTGAGGAAGGTTAACCCTGTTCTGTTCAAGTCCTTCGGTGTCTATCTGGTTCTGGTCATTGCCAACTGTATCATTATTGCCGTTCCATTGTTTATGGCCAGCAATGAATATAACTATTTTGAGACGTTCATGCTGAGTCTCGGTGCCGGCGGCGGTTTTCTGCTTGCCCTGTACCTGATGAGTTCAGTCAGTGAGCGGCTTGAGCTTGCCAAGATTCCGCCGTCATTCAAGGGGCTGCCCATCGCTTTTATCGTCGCAGGCCAGTTTGCCATGGCATTTCTTGGCTTTTCCGGTCTGCAGCTGTTCTGATAGCACCAAAGAATTTTCGTCTCAAACAGGAGATTTGAAACGGTTATGGAAATTGAATTAGTAAAACTTGCAATTGGCGGCCTGGTTCTCCTTGGCTGCATCGGCCTGTTTTTTGGAATCGGGCTGGCAATCGCCGCGCAAAAATTTGCCGTGGAATCCAATCCGCTGATAGAAGAGGTCCTCGAATCTTTGCCGCTTGCAAACTGCGGTGGCTGCGGTTATCCGGGGTGCGAAGGCTACGCGATCGCAGTCGTAACCGATCCGGATGTTCCCCCGAATCTTTGTTTTCCCGGAAAAGAAAAGGTCGCCGAGAAAGTAGCAGCTTTGACCGGTAAGAAAATGGCGGCTGTTGAAGATACGGTTGCAGTGGTCCGCTGCTCGCGCATAGAAGGCAGAGTCAGCCATAAGCACCGTTATATAGGATTTTCCTCCTGTACTGCGGCCGGCCTTGGTTTTGGCGGCCCGTCAGCCTGTCAATATGCCTGCATCGGGCTTGGTGAGTGCGCTGAAGCGTGTCCCTTTGGCGCTATCAAGATGGTAGAGAATTTTCCGGTCATTGATCCTGATAAATGTGTCAGCTGCGGCGTCTGCGTGAAGACCTGCCCGAAGAAGATCATCGAGATCCAGTCAATCAAAGCCAGGGTATGGGTACCGTGCTCTTCAAAAGATCTGGGCAAGGTGGTGATGAGTGTCTGCGAGGTTGGTTGTATCGGCTGCAAGATGTGCGTCAAGGCCTGCCCCGCCGATGCCGTAACCTACGAAAATAACCTGATAAAGATCGACCACAAGGCCTGCATTGCCTATGGGTCTTCGTGCGAAGAGGCGTGTGTTGAAAAATGCCCACGCGATATTTTCAAGATTTATGATGGTCGTCAGATTATCGCGCGGGATGTGTCAAGTGGTTTGAAAATGGCCGGTTGAACAACCTTCCTCTGAATATTGTGGACACCAATCGTACCAGTGAAGGAAGACGATCCTTTTTAAAGCTGTCCGGGTTGATTGGAATCGGCAGTCTGGCAACCTTTCTGTTGCATGCTGAAGGCGCCGATGCCTTTCTCTTTGGCAGAAAAGAGTACAAGGTCAGCAAAACCCGTCTGGCAATGGGCACTTTCGTGGCCATGACCGCAATCCACGCTTCCAGGGACCAGGCGGAAGATGCTTTCGGACTTGCCTTTGACGAGATCGATCGTCTCAGCAGACTGTTGAGCAGGCATTCCCCGCTCTCTCCGGTAAGCAACCTCAACCAGACCGGACTGCTTGAAGAGAGTCCTGCCGAGGTTCTGGATGTGGTTTCCCGTTCTCTTCTGTTCAACAGAGAAACATCAGGAAGCTTTGATATTACCGTAAAACCGCTTCTTGACCTGTATCAGAGCTCTTTTGAGGCAGGAGCTTCTCCGGACCGGAAACAGATAGAGCAGGCAGTTGATTTAATCGGCAGCAGACACATTCGCGTTAACGGCAAAACCATCTCTTTTGCAAAAGAGGGTATGGAAATAACGCTTGACGGAATTGCCAAGGGATACATCGTCGACCGGGCGTCTGATATCCTGAAGAGAAAGGGGATCGAAAATCACCTGGTTAATGCCGGAGGCGACATCAGGACTTCTGGAACAGCAGCCAGGGGAAAACGCTGGACGGTTGCAATTCAGGATCCCGGCAAAAAGAAAAGTTATCCAGACGTCATTAAAATGTCTGATGGGGCGATCGCAACCTCAGGGAATTATGAAGTTTTTTATGACCAGGAAAAAGTATTTCATCATATCATCAACCCATTTACCGGCCTCTCTCCTCAAATATCAGCAAGCGTCTCGATCGCGGCCTCCACGGTAGTGGAAGCAGACGCCCTCTCAACTGCAGTCTTCGTTCTCGAGCCTGAATCAGGGATGAGCTTCATAAACCGCCGACCAGACTGTGAATGCTACCTCATTTCCCGCGATGGACAGTCATTTTCTTCTTCCGGATGGGGCAGTTGGGAATAGGCGATTTCCACACTGGCAAAGCTCCACTCCAGCAGTTTTGAATGAGAATTCTTGAATCGCCATGTTTTTATAAGGATCATCCGGATAAAGCGTACTCTGCAGATTTTGAGGGGGTAGAACCGGCGAAGCACATCGCTTCCGGATGCTGCCCTTCGGCCTT
>CBDUGK010000107.1:0-12989 GCA_965366875.1 uncultured Desulfobulbaceae bacterium
GACTCGCTCTCCCGCCATATAACCCGGCCGCCAGCCGATAACATCGTCATCATAGCTATTGATGAAGAAAGCCTGACCAAATACGGTCAATGGCCATGGCCACGGCACATTCATGGGGATTTAATAGACAAGCTTTCGGTTGGCGGGGCCAGGGTGATCGGTTTTGATATTATTATTTCGGAACCGGGCAGAGAGGGCAGTCAAGATGACACGCTCTTCTCCGAGGCCCTGGTGCGCAGCGGGCGTGTCATTATGCCGGTTTTCGCTGAATGGAACCCGGTCCTCAATCGATTACAGGTCAGAAAGCCCATTTCATCAGTTTCAGAGGCTGCTGCTGGACTCGGGCATGTAGATTTCGAACTGGACTCGGATGGAATAATGCGTCGCACCTTCCTGAATGCTGGGCTCGGCTTTCCAGAGTGGAATGCGTTTTCCCTTGAAATGCTGCTGTTTGCAGGTTTCCCTCTGACCAAGCCGTTGCCGGGTCTAAGAAACACCAACCTGGATTCAGCATCTCCCCGGAACTGGGTGCGCGACTACGAGATTTTGCTGCCTTTCACCGGGAAGCCCGGACAGTACAAAAGAATCTCCTATGCCCAGTTTCTTGATCCTGATTTTGACCCGTATATTGTCAGGGATAAATTCGTTCTTGTCGGCACCACCGCATCAGGCCTCAGTGATGCTTTACCAACTCCCGTTTCAGGGGAATCGGTTCCGATGTCGGGGGTTGAGATAAATGCAAATCTGCTCGACGCTCTGGAAAACGGATTGGCAGTGATACCCATTGGCACTGCTGGCAGAATGACGTTCACTGCAATTCTGCTCCTGTTCCCTCTGCTCGCCTTTGCGCTTCTCTCGAACAAAACGGTGCAGATCGTGGCAGGAAGCTTCCTGGTTATTATTCCGCTGACAGCTGCTCTTCTCCTTGTGAAAATGAACATCTGGTATCCGCCGGCAGCGGCCATGCTGATACTGTTGCTCAGTTATCCGGTCTGGGTCTGGAACAGGCTTGCCCAGCTTGTGAGAAAACTGTTTCAGGAACGTGATCATGCCGATATAACCCTCAAGTCAATCGGTGATGGTGTTATAACAACCGATGCTTCCTGCCGGGTCAAGTACATGAACCCCGCAGCAGAAAAATTAACCGGATACTCAAGTAGTGAAGCAGCAGGATGCCTGCTCGAGACGATACTGCAGGTTGCAGATAGAGGTAAGGAAGCAGAGCCGTTTGCCTTTGTCCGGCAATGTATAGAGAAAGCTGAGATAATACAGCAGCAGGATGAAGCCGTGTTCCATGACAGATCCGGAAAGAAACATATTGCCTGCGTGACCGCTGGCCCACTCAAAGACTATGCTGGTAACGCGATGGGTGCAGTACTTGGCATCAGCGATGTTACAGAAAAGAAATACGCCCTGGAGAAGCTCACCTATCAGGCGACACACGATTTCATTACCAACCTGCCAAATCGATCACTGCTTTTTGATCGGCTGCGCCAGGCTATTCTCCGCACTCAGCGGTCAGAACAGTCTGTGGCCATTCTTTTCCTGGATCTTGATAATTTCAAGAAAGTAAATGACCAGTTGGGGCACTCCGGTGGAGACCGTCTGCTGCAGATGGTTGGAGAACGCCTCAAGAAGGCCTGCAGGAGTGGAGATACTGTCGCCCGCCTGGGAGGTGATGAGTTTGTTGTACTGCTGGAAGAAGTAACGGATCTGCGTATTGCAGCGACACTGGCGGAAAAGTTTATCCACCTCCTTAAACCCCCTTTCACGGTGGCTGGCCACGATCTGTTTCTCACAGCAAGTATAGGTATCAGTGTTTTTCCAAAAGATGGAACCGATGTTGATATGTTGATGAAAAATGCTGACATTGCAATGTACGAAGTGAAGAAACGGGGCCGCAACAATTATCTTTTTTTTTCCGACAGGATGAACGAATTTATCCAGAAGCGATTGAGGCTTGAGACAGAGCTCCGAAACGCACTGGATCGTTCAGAACTTGAGCTCCATTACCAGCCCCAGATACGTCTCAGTGACAACAGGGTAATCGGTGTTGAAGCGCTGTTGCGCTGGACAAAAGATGACGGCAGAATCATCCCACCAACGTTATTTATTCCCGTAGCGGAAGAAAGCGGTCTTATCCTCCCCTTGAGTGAATGGGTGCTGCAAACGGCCTGCGGACAGGCAAAAATCTGGCAGGATCAAATCAGCGAATCTCTTCGCATGTCGATAAACATCTCCCCAAGACACTTCAGAGAGGGCAACCTTCCCGGGCAGTTAGTCAAGGTAATCAGTGACACAGGAATCAATCCGCAAAACATTGACCTCGAAATAACCGAGGGTCTGATCATGCAGGATATTGATCGGTCGATAACAATTATGCGTGATTTCAAGTTGCTGGGCGGTACGGTTTCAATTGATGATTTTGGAACAGGTTATTCTTCACTTTCGTATCTGAAACAGTTTCCCCTGGACAAACTCAAAATTGACAAATCATTTGTTGATGATATTGACCGGAATAGAAAAGACGAAGGTCTGGCCAGGACAATAATAACAATGGGACACGGACTGGGCCTTACCGTCGTTGCAGAAGGGGTCGAAACACAAAGCCAACTGGAAAAACTGAGACAGCTCGGTTGCGATATTATTCAAGGCTTCTACTACTCCCACCCGCTGCCTCCGGATGAATTAACCTCGCTTCTGGCAAAATCCCAATTTATTATAAGATAGAGATAAATACCCAATTGTCAAGCCTGACCCCGCATTTTGCAAAGCCTGACCCCACATTTTCTTTGAAAAATAAATACCCAATTGTCAAGCCTGACCCCACATTTTCTGACCCCACATTTTCCGGTTGCTACCCTATTTCAAAACCTTTACAATCAGATGTATGCGAATCTTTCCATTCATTTTCCTTGCTGTAACGCTCCTCTTTCCTCTGGCCGGGTCTGCTGCTGATATCCTGGCCCTGCCTGATTCAATCGGAGTGAACCCCGTCTTGACCAGAGTCGACGGACCCACGCTCTGGAATCCTGACACCATGTACGAGCATGTCAACGGTGAAGCTGAGCTTCTCAAACGATACGGTGCGGTCAGCCTCACCTATGCCGCCTACGAGAGTGTGGGCGGTGATTACCTGTCAGCAGATATCCTGGACATGGGAGCATCACTCAACGCTTTCGGGTTGTACAGTCTGTACGCCGGTTGTGACGGTGACGAATACAACGCTTATGGTGCTACTGTTCTCTCCGGGGATTTTACCTACTACGTGATGCTGGACCGCTATTTCATGAGGATTGATTTCGATCTCAGCGGAGACAGTGAGGAAGGGAAAAAGCTTGTCGATGATTTTCTGTCGACACTTCAGAGGGTTCTGCCGCGTTCTCAACCGCTCCCTGAAACGGTTGGTCTCCTGAAAAAAATTGCCGGACAGCCGTGTGAGGTTGGCTATCACCCGGAGCATCTGGACTATGATCTGGAAACCGGGCCGGGGTTCCTCTGGACCGGGCCGGACGACGAGAAGTATTTCCTCAGGTTTCTCGAGTCCCCGGATGAGGCTGAACATTACGCTGCAGCGCTGAGAAAAAAGGGTGTCTTGACAGTTCTGAGCAGAGGCAACGCGGTGTCATGGTCTCATCTCCCTGCTGAGGAGACGACAAGCTACTTGAATGACGTTTTGAGAACGGTGAAGGAACAATAATATTATAGCTGGATTTGCAATATACCCACAAGCATTTCAGTCACGTCTTGCTGTATAGAGCAAAAATGGGGGATCTCATGCACATCAAAAGACGAGATTTTTTGAAAGGAGCGCTCGCCTCTTTCGGTGCGGGGCTTATGCCGAGGCGAACCATTGCCGCTCAGCCTGAAGAGATGCCGACAAGAATCCTCGGCAGGACTGGTTTGAAGGTCTCGGTGCTCGGCTATGGTGCCATGCAGTGCTCGGATTCTGATACTATCCGTTACGGCCTTGATCAGGGGATCAACTATATCGACACGGCAGACTGCTATATGGGCGGTCGAAACGAAAAGATTGTGGGGCAATCCATCTCTGGAATCAGAGACCGGCTGGTTATCGCAACCAAGGTTCACATCTCCAGGGAATCGAGGATGCGAAAATCAGTGGAGCGAAGCCTTTCGTCTCTCGGGGTGGACAGGGTGGATCTCATGCAGCTGCACAGTCTGCATTCCAGAGACCAGATTCTCAACCGGGACGTCAAGCAGACCATGAAGGCCATGAAGGATGAGGGTAAGTTCCGATTTGCGGCTGTCACTACACACAGCAACCAGGAGGAAGTGCTTGCGGCAGTGGTGGAGGATGGCTTCTATGACGCTGTTCTCGTCGCAGTCAACTTTCGCTCTCCACCTTCCCTGTTTGAGGCTATTGAAAAGGCCGCTGCCGCAGGGGTGGGCATCATCGCGATGAAGACCCAGAATGGAGGGTACACGGAGAGTCTGCTCCCTGAGCTTACCCCCCATCAGGCAGCCCTTCGTTTCGTGGTCGAAAAACCCGGTGTGCATCTTGCCGTTCCGGGCATGGTGAGCCGGAAGATGGTAGAGGAAAATCTGTCAGCAGTAAAAGGAAAAACGGGTCTCGCCGACATCCTGCGGCTTGATTCCTACAAAATGGCATTAGACGGGAAGTCCTGCGCTTTCTGTTCACAGTGTATCAACCAGTGCAGGTATGGTACCGGTGGCCTGGATGCTGTCCGTATTGCCATGTATTCCGAGGGCTATGGTGATCAGCGCCTGGCAGCTGAAAGGGCCGCCGAAGTTGCCCAGGCCGTGAAAACCTGCAGCCAGTGCAAAGAATGCACGGTCCAGTGCAGCCAGGGTATCGATGTCAAGGCAGCCGCCAAACGGGCCTCGCGCTTTTTGGCCTGACCGTTCCTGATATCAGCCTTACCTCATCAGGGGGTTGATGTCGGGGTGATTCCTGATCAATTTCAAGAACAACTCTGTGCGCATATCCAGACGGCTTCTCAATATATGCAGCAGCCGCTTCATAAATATATATCCCATACTGTGGTCCTCTTCTATCATTTCAAAGAGGATTCTGGCCCTGATTCTCAATACCTCGCATGGCTCGGCGCAGACCGTGTCCAGCGTGAATTTCTCATCTCCCAGCATTGCTGACCAGCCGAATGAGAATCCCGGTTTAACTGTTCCCATCGAGATGGTGACCTTATCCGAAATCCGCTGTTCAAGCAGAATCTTGCCGCGTTTGAGCATATAAAACATATCCGCCGGATCGCCACTGTGAAAAATGATCTCCCCCTCGCCAAAGCGAAAAAGTTCGATTTCCGGCAAGAGCCTCTGGACCATCTCTTCTGTGAGATAATTAAGGATTACAATATTCTCTACATCAACACGTGATACCATCTGTCTTTCTCCACAAATTATACATACGCCTGAAATTACACACTAATGAATCAATCACTGGATTACCGGGTCAGGGTAAAGAGGTACCCGTATCCTGGTGGGAAAACTCTGCTCCACCTTTTCAGTTAATGGAAAATGTACAATCCACACAACAGTATTCCTACTCCCGCCACACTGATGCCGATGGGCGCTGCACCCTCCTTGAGCAGCGTGTTGATGCGACTGCTTATCTGGGTCTTCCTGTCTTCCGATATCCGCATAAGCTTCCATATCGGGAGCATCAGGGTCAGCAGCACACGGGCGGCACCATTTTCCGCCCATGTTGCCAGCTTACCGGTAAATTCCTGAATAAAAACAGTTTCACATACGCGGTTTACTGCATTTAGAATGGTGTCGGATACCTTGTACAAGCGAAGCGAAAGTGTTCGGTAAAACCAGTCCGTATCCAGATTGATTGCCCGCATCTCAGCCGGATAATATCCGGAAAGAATCAGCAGGCAAAATGCCAGTGCCCCAAACATCAGGAGTTGAAGCTGACCTACGACATGGGCTCCAGTGTAGGGTATATAATCCACCGGGTACGGCAGAACAGCGTAGAGGGGATACGGGTAAACGCCCAGGAGTATGCAGACGAAGGCCCCCAGTCCCATGGCAATCAGCATATTCAGCGGTGGTTCCTTTGCACGTATTCCCGAATCGTGGCCAAAAAACATGAAAAACGGAACCTTGATGCCGGCATGATGAAAGACCCCGGCAGACGCAAACTGCAGTACCAGCCAGACGATGATGAGTTTGTCGTAGGCGGCGGCGCTGATGATCATCGATTTACTCACAAAACCGCTGAACAGCGGAAAAGCTGATATGGAGGCCGCTCCGACGATGCAAAAAAAACAGGTCAGGGGCATGGTCTTGTAGAGCCCGCCCAGATCAGTACAGCGGATTTTCCCGGTAACGTGCAGGACAGAGCCTGCCGCCATGAATAAAAGTGCTTTGTAGAGGATATGGCAAAAGGCATGAGACACGACTCCATTGATCGCAAGGGCTGTTCCTATGCCGATACCGCACATCATAAATCCTACCTGGTTGATGAGGCTGTAGGCCAGCACCCGGCGGATGTCGTTCTCCAGCACCGCATAAAATATCGGAATCGTCGTCATTCCGGCTCCCAGCCAGATAAGGAGTTCTGTTCCAGGAAACATCCTGGCCATGAGATAAACAGCGCTTTTGGTAGTAAAGGCGCTCAGGAAAACGGCACCGGCAACGGTTGCCTCCGGGTAGGCGTCGCTGAGCCAGGGATGAAGCGGCGGAATGGCGGCGTTAACGGCAATGCCGAAAAAGATCAGATATGAATCGATCCCGGAGAGCTGCATCAGTCCCAATGATGTCGACCCGGTGCGCTGAACGTAG
Source organism: uncultured Desulfobulbaceae bacterium (assembly GCA_965366875.1). Lineage (GTDB taxonomy): Bacteria > Desulfobacterota > Desulfobulbia > Desulfobulbales > Desulfocapsaceae > MADRE3. The sequence continues at coordinate 6,790 of CBDUGK010000107.1, forward strand.
AGAATTATTCCAGCAAGCAGGCATAATCCGCCAAAGATGTGAACCAGTATATAGCGCATTGCCGCCGCCTGGGCACGTCTGGTCCGCCTGGCGAGAATCAGGAAGGTGGAGGCAATGGCCATGATCTCCCAGAAGATATAGAGAGAAAATATATCTCCGGCGAAGCAGACTCCCAATGCACCGCCGGCATAGACGTAGGCGGCGCAAAACTGGAGATCATCATCAATGTTAAGGGCAAAAATAATCCCCAGAAATGTTACGATGCAGAAGATGTAACCAAAGACCCGGCTTAACGCATCAACCTTGTTGAGAAACAGGTCGTAGCCCAGTGCCTGAAAGCTCCAGTGGCTGCCGTCAGGCGTATAGGCAATAGAAATCAGGGCGAGAACCGGCAGTGCCAGCATCAGTCCCGGTTTAATTTTTCCACCCAGAAATGGAATGAACAGGGCTCCGGCAGTAAAAAGCAAAGCCGGCGGAAATCCGTTTATCATTAGTGAGAGATCCATTCAGCTTCCCTCTGACAAATCATGCTTTTAAAAACAACAGCGGCCAATAGCAGCAGAGAGCGCTACCCATAATAATTTTCATCGCGTTTAACCCAGAGGCGCAGCAGTTTTGCAATAAATATCAATGCGACACATGAAACAAACCCATAGGCGGCAAAGAAGCCCGGTGAGTCTTCCCAGCCAAAATCGCCATGTTTGTGGATAAAGGGATCAATCAGCAGCAGAGCGATAAGACACCCGTAGAAGAGGTACAGAAAACGTTTGACATTCTTTGGCTTATCAAACAGCGTCAGTTCCTTTTTCACTTCGCGTCCTCCTTTAAACCTGTGTTGATACCCTCAGAAAAGAGCCCGGATAAAAACAATGGCCAGGTAAACAACTCCGATTACCAGGGTGATGTAAAAGGCCGGGCGATAACCGGGCAACGGTTTATGACTGAGTATCATTTTTTCCTTTTTTTCCTGCATTCTCGCTTATCCTCCAAAAATCCCCAGAACCGCAAGCCGGGCCAGTCTTAAAAACGGCTGGGGATAAAAAAAGAGTGCAATGGACAGGCCTGCGGTCAGCAATGGGGGAAGCAGGCACCAGAGCGGTGCTTCAGCCATTGGGCCCTCAAACATGCCTTCTTCCGGGTGGTAGAAAAAAGAGTAGTAGACAATGGGTAAAAAATAGGCCGCATTCAGCAGCGAACTGACCAGAAGAACCGCCAGCATGGCGTACTGTCCTGCTTCCACCGTTCCTATTGCCAGGTGCCATTTGCTGATAAAACCACCGCACGGGGGTAACCCGATAACACTCAGGGCCCCGATAAAAAATGCAGACATGGTCAGTGGCATTCGCCTGCCGATGCCCACCATCCCGGAAATATTTTTGACGCCTGTTGCGACGAAAATGGCACCGGCACAGAAAAACAGCGTGATCTTGCCGAATGCGTGCATGGCGATATGCAGCAGTCCGCCGGTCATGGCGCTTTTGGATAGCAGTGCCATTCCCAATACAATGTATGAGAGCTGACCGATTGTAGAAAAGGCGAGTCTGCGCTTCAAGTCGTCCTGAGAGAGCGCGATAAGTGAAGATAAAAGTATGGTGACAGCGGCAATGATGCAGAGAATTGTCGAAAGCTCCAACGAAACCAGGAGCTCGGTGCCGAAAATACCGGTTATCACCCTGGCAATACAGAATACGCCAACTTTTACAACAGCTACCGCATGCAGCAGGGCGCTTACCGGGGTCGGCGCCACCATCGCTGCAGGGAGCCAGGCATGAAACGGCATGATGGCGGCCTTGGCAAAGCCAAAAACAAAGAGAAGCAGAAGTACCGCAACTGCCTGCGGATCAATTTTGTCTGAAATGATTCCCTGGGGGCTAAATTCCAGTGAACCTGTTTTGACCGCAATGAAAATCATTGCCGGTAACACCATGCCAATAGAGGTCCCCAGAATAAAAAAGAGGTACTTCCGACCCGAACTGCGGGCTTGTTTATCCTGGTGATGGGTTACCAGCGGGTAGGTGGAAAGTGAGAGCATTTCGTAGAAAAGGTAGAGCGTCAAAAGGTTTGCCGAAAAAGCGACACCGATAGTAGCAGACAAAGACAGAGAGAAAAAACAGAAATAACGTGTCTGGGAATGTTCCTGCAGCCCGCGCATATATCCGATCGAATAGAGGGATGTGATAATCCAGAGAAAGGAGGATACCAGGGCAAAGAGCATCCCCATCGCGTCAACACGCAATTGAAGCGCAAAGTCGGGCAATACCCGGGCAATGGTGTATTCAACTCGTGATCCTGACAGGATGAGCGGCAGCAGAGAGGCCACCATGAAAAGCTTCAGGCCGGCTGCCGCAAAGGTCCAGGCTTCTCGCACATTCGGTCTCCGCCTCGACAGGATAATACATGGTACAACAAGAAGTGAAGCCAGGATGGCTATCAGGGGCTTTATCGAGACAATCGTTTGAGGTGTCATAGTTTAAACGTCACTGTCTGATTACCGGTACAATCTGCAAAGCCGTTGAACTCGTCAACAGCAGACTTTCAATATCGGCATAACACAAAGGCTGTGGCGGCTCAGCCGATGGTTGCCGGAATCACATGCGAAATAACCCTTGTTACAATCTCTCCTGAGAGGATACCCATAACTATCAGGAGGATTGCGGTCATAACAAGAGGCACGAGCAGGTCCACCGGTGCCTCTGCTCTTGTGCCGTAACGACGGTAATGACTGTTATGGTCATGTTGCTGGTATCTCTTTAGCTGCTCAAATGGCAGAAAGTAACCAATTTCAAATAATCGAAAAAACAGAATGATATTGACCAGGCTGCTGAAAATCAATGCCGCGACAAAAGGATACTGACCGGCAGCGATCCCGCCTGAAATCAGATACCATTTGGAAAAAAAACCGCAGGTGGGAGGTACGCCGATAAGCGACAGTCCACCGACTACCATAGCTGCCATGGTAACGGGCATTTTTCGAAAAACACCTTTCATGCTGGAAAGCCGGTCATCTTCGAGCTTATGAACGATTGCCCCGGCTGCCATGAAGACACACAGCGTCATGACCGCATCGTTTATGATATGCAAAACAGCACCGCTCATGCCAGCCCTGTTGCCAAGCCAGAAGCCGCCTACCATGTAGCCGACTTCTGCGACAACGATAAAAGCGAGCATCTTCTTCAGACGTTTTTGTGAGAGGGCCATCAGCGAGCCAACCACAATGGCTGCAATGGCAAGCCAGATGATGGGCAGGCGGACAGCGATACTGTTGAAAGCAAAATCGAAGGTGAAAATTGTCAGCGTCACCCGGAACATCGCATAGATCATCACCTTGGTTGTAAGCGGAGCAACGAGACTGCTCACCACAGATGGCGAGTAGGTGTAGGCATTGGGCAGCCAGGCGTGCAGGGGGAAAAGGGCCATCTTCACAAAAAGACCGCTCAGGCAAAGGACAAAGGCCAATAAAACAACGTTGGATGGCACAATAGTGGGAAGAATTCGGGCGATATCGGTCATGTTGAGGGATCCGGTCATCAGGTAGAGGCAGCCAATTCCCAGGAGATACAGGCTGGCACCGATCGTTCCCATGAGCAGGTAATTAAGGCCGGACAGTGAGGCGCGCCCCGATCCCATTCCAATGAGGGCATAACCAGTAAGGGAAGCAATTTCCAGCAGGACGTAGAGGTTGAAGGCGTCTCCGGTAAGGAGAATGCCGAGAAGACCTGTAGTAAAGAGCAGATACAGAGCATAAAAGGCGCCGACCTTGTCCCTGAATTCTTTTTCCGCAATCGTTCTGGAGCCTGCCAGATTCAACAGGGAAACCAGGGAGACGGCTACAAGAATCAGGCCGTTGAGGTGATCTATCCGATAAACGATGCCAAAGGGAGGGGGCCAGCCCCCCAGGCGGTATTCAATTACACCGCTGGACAAAACGTCTAGAAGCAGGCCCACGGAAGCCGCCAGGGAAACAGTCCCCGCAAAAATTGAAACCGGGAAACAAAGCCTTTTATCAAACCACCAGAGGGCGGTTATGATAAGGGCCCCAAAGAGGGGAACAGTCACAATAATAACTGGAAAATGTGCTGCCATATCCTCTGCCTTTAAGGGTTGAGTCTTCCGTCAAGCCACCAGTGCAGCGAACGCTTGCGAAGCGATAACCAGGAGTCTGATTTTACCCGGGTTCCGATTCCATTAATTTTTCCTGGATCTCATCTTCCTCGAGTGTTCCGTAGCGAGCATAAATTTTCATGCTCAGAGCCAGCGCTACGCCAAGGGTGGCTACTGAGACGACAATGGCGGTGAGCATAAGCACATGTGGAAGGGGATTAATATAATCCGCGGCCTGAACTGCATGGTTCAAACCCTCCTGACCGTGAATAATAATAGGTATTGTTGCACCTTTCTTTGAACCGATAGAGACATAAAACAAAATGATCGCGGTCTGGAAAATGTTCATGCCGATAATCTTTTTGACTATATTCTGCTTGGCAATCATCGCATAGAACCCGATGAGAAGCAGGACAATTACCGCCCAGAAGTTATATTTTGCAATGATTAAGCTGCCAATTCCGTCCATGCTATAACCCTTCGTCCTGTCTGCCGGCTGAAGAAAGAATGTGATAAATCCATACCATTACTGCCGTTACAGCGATAGCTACCCCAATCTCGACGATGAGGATGCCGTGCGATCTTGCGGTTACCGGGTCAACGCCCAGAAAAGATGTCAATGCCCGGTAATTAAGAAAGCCGGCCCCCAGAAGTATGCAGAACATCCCGGTACCGGCATAAATCATCACTCCCAGTGAACTGAGCAGGGTAGTTGCTCTCTCACTCATTCTTCTCAGCGCCTGCCTGAGGTTGTTGGAAATGGCGAAAAGGATGATTGCCGCGCCGAAAATTACACCCCCCTGAAAGCCTCCGCCTGGACTGTGATGGCCGTGAGCAATCACATAGAGTGCGAACAGCTGGATAAAAGGTACCACCAGGCGGCAGGTCATCCTGATGATGACGTCATAGGGCACCCAGACGCTGTCGATCCTCTCAAACTCTCCGGTGCTCTCAGGAAGGCGGCCTCCCTTTTCTATTCGAAAGGTAATTCCGGTCGACAGGTGACGGTAAAACCGGGCGGCTGGCGCCTGTCGCTCGCCAACCCGCAACAGAAAAAAACAGGCAAGGCCGGCAGAAAAAATCACTGCAGTCTCAAACAGGGTGTCATAACTACGATAATCTGCCAGAACTGCGGTGACGATATTGGGAACCGAGGTGTCTTCCATAGTGTGTTCGATGTAATAGGGTGACACGTGTTGACTGGCCGGTGACGAACTATCCCCCCAATTGGGAAAATCGAAGGAGATGTAGAAAAGAAGCGCTCCGAAACAGAAAGCGCTGATAAGCCCCAATATTTTCAATCTTTAGTCCTCCGTGAAGTCCGGAAAACCGCCGCGACAAAGAACACCGTACTCACTCCGGCACCGACTGAAGCTTCTGTAAAAGCAACATCAACAGCCCCCATGATGGACCAGAGCAGACACATCATAAAACTGTAGGCACCAAACATGATCGCAGCCCCCAATAGATCCTTGATTGAGATGGCGGCGAAACCGCAAATAATAACGATCGAAAGAATAATAATATCGAGGGGCCAGATCATCTGTTCTCTTCCTGTTTTGAAGCCGTCCATGGCAACAAACCCGCCCGAACACCGGCATCCAGGATGGCATGCGCTGCGGTAGGGCTGGTGATGAAAACAAAAACAACAATCAGCATGATTTTTAAGGCGGTGAATGTGGCGGCAAGAGAAAAATCCTGAACCGTGTGGAGCGCCATGCCCGTCATGCTCATCAACAGTCCCATTGTGTCAAGCTTGCCTGCCGGATGCAGCCTGGAATAAAAATCGGGAAACCTCAAGATGCCGATTGATCCGCCGGTGAAGAAAAAAAGTCCCAGCACAATAAAAATAACAGCCAGTGTTGTCATGGTTTCCAACCTTTCAGTACTATTTCAACTGCTCTTCGCCACTAGTGGCTCTCGTCATACAACCCCTTTCTTTTCTGGAAGTATCTGGAAGCCGCCAGGACGGCGATAAAATTCAGGCAGGCATATGCCAGGGCGATGTCGACAAACATCTCGACACGCTGGTAAATGATGCCGATCAATATCAAAAGAGCTGTGGTTTTGCTGCCGATTGCATTGACGCCAATCATGCG
>CBDUGK010000108.1:0-12862 GCA_965366875.1 uncultured Desulfobulbaceae bacterium
CCGAATTTTTCCGGCGGGGGTTAGCTGATCGTATCCGCTGCGTAGCCGTGGCACCAGGTTATGTGGGTACGGCCATGGTCAAGGGCATGAACCAGAAAGCCTTAGATAAAATTGTTGCCCAGGTCCCCATTGGCCGACTGGTAGAACCTGAAGAGGTGGCCATGTTTGTCGGGGATATATACAAGAACGAAGCGTTAAGCGGTGATGTTTTTTTCATCCACGGTGGGCTGCGTATGGGATCCAAGGGATGATGCCGCAATACCATATCTCTTAATGAAGGAAAAGGTCTTGCATGAATGAAAAAAATGAAGATCCGTTTGGCATGGGGTCGATGGCAACCGTCTGGATGAAATCCATGGGCGAACTTTTGGGAAACATGGCTGATCAATGGATTACCTCCCAGGAACAGCAGAAAACCGGTTCAATGGGGAGCCAGTTTCATAATCCCAAAGCCCAGGCCGCCATGGAATCAACACTTAAAAATTTCAAAGCCATGACCGGAGCCATGGCAACGCCGGAATCTATGGCTGCACTGCTGAAAGGCAGTGGGACAATGCCCGAAGTTTTGATGAAGCTGTCTCTGGGCTCTTTTGATAGTTTTTTCGAAATGCAGCAAAAATTTGTTGAGCGGCTTGGTCGAATGGGGGAGACGGCAGAGGCGTATAAATTTGAGGATATTGATGAAAATATCTTTCGGGCCTGGACTGATACCTATGAAAAGGAATTCAGTCAGTTTTTCCAGATTCCGCAACTGGGATTAATGCGCAACTATCAGGAAAAAGTCAATCTCGTGGCTGATAAATACAGCCTTTTCCAGTCGATCCTTTCTGAGTTTTTATGTCTTTTGGGCCTTCCGTTCAACCGGACACTACCGGTAATGCAGGAAAAACTCGCCGAAATGGCCCAAGGTGACGGCTTGCCGGAGGAGACCAAAGAGTATTACAACATGTGGGTCAAAGTGCTCGAGGGGCATTACATGACCCTTTTTCAAACGCCTGAATATACAGAAACACTGGCCAGAACGATCAATGCCCTGGCTGATTTTACGGCTGCTCGGAATAGTGCACTGGAGGACTTACTGGACAGCCTTCCGGTGGCCAAAGAGTCAGAAATGGACGACATGGCCCGCGAACTGTATGAATTGAAAAAGCGGGTCCGCAAGCTTGAGAAGGAACAAACCAAATAACCCTTATCCGGGTATGCAGCATATCTGTCCATTTTTCCGAGACAGAGCGCGGTAAAGATTACTCGGGTGCAGGGGGTTGCCTGAGGCCAGAAGCGTTTTTCTTTTCAAGCAGTGAAATTAATTAGTTCTGGTCCATATGGGGGAAGCACATGCCACAAGTTAAAATTCCTGTAGATTTGATTCTGTCAAAAATGGCAGAAGAAGCCGAAAAGGTTCAATCCCGCGCCAAAAAAGCATCTGAGGTGCTGCTTGAGAACCTGGATACTGAGATTGCCAAAACAGCTTACGAAGTAGTGTATCAGGAAGACCGGGTCAAACTGAAACACTATGTTCCCCGAACCAAAAGCCGCTACAAAACACCGTTACTGGTCGTTTATGCCTTGATAAACCGTGAAACAATGCTGGACCTGCAGCCCGGGCGCAGTGTGGTTGAGCGTTTTTTGGACAGCGGTATTGATTTATACATGATCGACTGGGGTTATCCCAAGCGAAAAGACCGATTCCTTGGTTTTGATGATCATATCAACGGCTATATGGACAATGTTGTCGATTTCATCCGCAAGAAGCACAAGGTCGAAAAAATCAATCTCATGGGTATCTGCATGGGGGGTACCTTCAGTGTCATTTACTCGGCACTGCACCCGGAAAAAATCAAAAACCTGGTCACCACAGTCACACCGACCAACTTTGATACCAAAAAGGGGCTGCTTCATGTCTGGATGGAAAATATGGATGTTGATCGTGTCGTGGATACATACGGTAATCTTCCGGCAGATATTATGAACCTCGGTTTTCTCCTTCTTAATCCTGCCCGTCTGATGATCGATAAATATATCGGGTTCATGGAACACATGGACAATAAACAGTTTGTCGAGAATTTTGTGCGCATGGAGAAGTGGATCTTCGACAGCCCCGATCTACCGGGTGAGGTGTTCCGTCAATTTATCAGAGACTGCTATCAGGGAAACAAACTTTTAAAAAACGAGCTGGAAGTTGGAGGCAACAGGGTGGATCTTAAAAAACTGACCATGCCGCTGCTTAATATATATGGTAAGTATGATCACCTGGTTCCGCCGGAAGCCTGTGAAAAACTTGTTCATCATGTGGGCAGCAAGGACACCGAGGACATCTGTCTGAACACCGGCCACATAGGCATATATGTCAGCTCGAAATATCAGGAAGAGTTTGTTCCCAAGATTGCCGGGTGGTTAAAAGAACGTGACCGTATCCCCAGGGTGCGGGCACCGCGTAAAAAGGCCAGGGTTTCTAAAAAGGGTGCAGCACCAGATACGGCGTCGCGGTCAACAAAAAACAAAGCTGCAAAAGTCGCGAAATAGGAAGGCATAACAAATACTCTACGTATCAGACTTCCATTAACCATTAATGTGCATAGATCACTTTGCCAGGAGAGAGCCCGATGAAAAGGGATGCTGACTATTTTAAATCGTTTTGTTCAATCAGTTCCGCTTTTGGAACGGCGGCAGGTAGAGAAGAGTTGCTTACGCTGATTGTCGAAAGTGCCGTCAATTCAATGGAAGGCAAAGCTGCCTGTTTGTTTCTGGCAGATGAGCGAGAGGATAGGTTTGTGGCTATGGCGCAAACAGGCCTGTCAGACACGTACATTCATGCAAACCCCATCAAGGCCGGCAAATTAGTTGCCGCCCTCAACAAAAAAGGGTTTCTGGCCTTTCCCGATGCCACGACGGATCCGCTCCTGGAAAATCACGAGGCAAAAAAACAGGAGGGAATCGCTTCATTACTCACCGTACCGGTTAAAGTTAAAAACCGTACCATCGGCATATTGTCATTGTATACCGAAACTCGAAGAGAGTTCCAGACTGAAGAAATTGAGTTTTTATGCGCCCTGGCTGATCATGGCGGCATTGCCATTGAAAACAATCGGCTGCACAGGCGTATGCAGAGAAATGCCCTGTTGTTTTTGGAGTTGGCCTCAAACATTAACTCATCCCTTGACATCAAGCAGATACTAAAAAATCTGACGGACAATGTGTGTGACAAGTTTGATCTGAAAGGGGCTGTCATACGCCTTCTTCATGATGACCAAAATGAATTGAAATTGGTCGCGAGTCACGGCCTCAGTGAAGATTTTCTCCAGAAGACCCTCGCCACGATTTCAACAAATACTTCTCAACGTGCGTTAAAAGGAGAAACCTTCATTATCAGTGACACCGCAACCGACAACAGCATCACCTTGAAAGAGGCCATGCAGGAGGAAGGCTTGGTTTCTATGATTGTTACGCCCATACTTGCGCGTGAAAAAGTAATTGGCGTCCTGCGTCTCTACAGTGATGTGAAACGCGAATTTGCCGAAGATGAAATAATGATGGTTAAAGCCCTTGCTCACCAGGGTGGTCTGGCTATTCAGAACGCTTCCATGTACCTGCAGCTCCAGGAGGATAAAAAATCTCTTGAAGAAGATATCTGGAGCCACCGCTCCTGGTTCTAAACCATAATGATAAAATGGCACGAGGATATACAGGTAAATAAAGAGGTGGATTCCTGAAGGATTATCTTCTAACGGTATAATCTGAAATAGTTTCGGCTCGATTCGACACCTCACTTGAAAACATCAGGGTTCCCAGTTTTGATAACGGTGCATGCCAACAATCAAAACAGCAGGAGATAACCCTCATGTCACAAAGTAACGAACTAATCGTAAAACAGAAAACAGGGTCGCTCAACCTCGCTGAAGAGCCTACTCATGTTTCAAGAGCCTGCAAGATTGCAGCTCTTTCAAGACACAGTTCTAGCGCTGTGCGGCACAGCCGGAGCTGTTGATAATGAGATGCGTTTCCACTTTTCTACTCTAAATCTGCCGTTACAATGAAAAAAGATAAGCGTATCAGCGTGCATCCCCGTTTACGGATGCTGCCTCCATTTGATGCCTGCAAAGTGTTGTTTTCCTGTTTGAATGGACGCAGTTCTCCCGTCAGCACGGTTGCCTCAGATCAGCAGATTGCCACCATTGAGCGTAAATCAGTCAAGCTTCCACCGTCTGGCAAAGGGGTCGTCAGTTACCTGCAAACGGGCTCAGGTGATGGACGGCGAGTAATTTTTGTACATGGAACCCCGGGAAGTGCAAGGGGATGGGCCGATTACCTGCTGAATGTCCCGGATGGTCATACCTATTTCGCCCTGGACCGTCCCGGATACGGATTAAGCGCCCCCCGGAACAGTGTTGTTTCCCTCAAGCGCCAGGCGCAGGCAATTCTTCCACTCCTGAAAACCCTCAATAATCGTAAAGCCATCCTGGTCGGCCACTCGCTGGGAGCTTCTGTTGCTATCCAGACGGTATTGGACTTTCCCGAAAGGGTTGGTGGCCTTTTGCTCTTGGCCGGAGCGTTCGACCCTGATCTTGAAGAGGCCCATTGGCTCCAACCTGTCGGAACGCTCAAACCGTTTTCATACCTATTGCCGCGAAGCATACATAATGCCAATCAGGAGCTTTTAGGCTTAAAACGTGATCTGTTAGCTCAAGCTAGCAGATTGACTCAGATCACAATACCCGTCAGCACTGTACACGGAGATATGGACCCGCTGGTACCGGTAGCTAATGTACATTATTTACAACAGAAACTGGTGAATACCCTGCTCGACAGAGAAATTCTGAAAAATAAAGATCATTTTATCCCCTGGAACTCAAAATCATCCATTGACGGGGCTCTCGAGCGATTAATCGACCGGGTTCGGAGGATTGAACGATAGGGAAATCGACATTCTTCTCCAAAAAAACTCAGAAGGACATAGGTTTACAATGTCACATCCCAGCCTCAAATTTGAGATTAGAATAAACGATTTCAATAGGCTATTATGGGTGTCGAAGTACAACTTATGGATAGTATATTTTCAGAGGACTGCATAATGGAAAAAAGAAAGCGCTTGACGGCGGAACAGATCATCAGGCAGTACAGGGAAACAATCAGTCGAATTGCTGAACAGAAAAGCAAAAAAGAACGGGACCACCACTTTGAAAAGATCAGGGTTCGAGCCGAAGAGATTGTTTTACTGCTCAATACCGGTTGCTCCTATGTTTCGGTTGCAGATCAGTTGTGCGATTATCTTGAGCTGGACAAATGCGAGCATTTACGGCAGCAGCTCCTGTGTACGATTGCTATGCTTGAGAGAATGTCACAGATGGAACTTCCCCGTGCCATGACAATATCTGAAAATGAACCGCGGGAAATGCTCATTCGTCATCTCTATAGTGATGTCTGGGAAAAGGATAACAACCCCAAGGGGGATGATTTTATCAGATTTGTCCGGCACAACTTTATTCTCGCCGGCATTCACTTATCAGGAGAAAGCGTCACCAGGCTTGTTCGAAGCATTCCGGATGAATTATTTCAAATCTATGAGAGTCTGAGAGGCAAATGGAGGGATGAAACAGATTTGGGATGAAATGTATTTAACAGAATTTGCTGTCACTTGTAATGATATCGGAAGACTTTCATGCCGTCATTGAAGCAGCTGATTTCTGCAGCTGCTTCACCTGCAGTCCTGCATCGTATCGCCGACAAACCGGGTCGGCTGAATTGACATCCATAGGTATGCATTTATCTTAAACGGATTGCAGCATTGTCTTTGACAAAACTGCTCAAGCCAAATTTTCGAGGAAGTGCACATTATGAAAAAAGCGATTTTCCTGGCCATCCTGGGTCTGCTCGCAGTCATTGGCACCCTGGCCGGGATCAAGGCTCTGCAGATCCAAAAGATGATCGAACAGGGGAAACAATTCGTTCCACCGCCCGAAATCGTCACCGCCGCGCCGGTTACCGCAAGTTCCTGGGAGACGCTGCTCACAGCGTTTGGTTCCCTGGATGCGGTGCAGGGCTTGACCATAACGGCAGAGATCGCCGGCAAAGTGGTCGAGATCGCTTTTGAATCCGGTGCCAGGGTATCTGCCGGGGACCTGCTGGTCCAGCAGGACGTCAGCGTTGAGCAGGCCCAGCTCCGTTCGGCGGAGTCAGTGGCGGAGCTGGCCCGTATCGAGTTTGACCGATCGAAAAAACTGCTGGCCAACAATGTCATCTCCCCGTCTGATTTTGACAGCTCCAAGGCCCAGCTCACCCAGGCCCTGGCCCAGGCCGACAATATTCGAGCCGTGATTGCCAGGAAAACCATTCGCGCCCCATTTGATGGCCGCCTGGGAATCCGCCAGATCAGTCTTGGCCAGGTTATAAACGATGGTGAGGCCATAGTGACGCTGCAGTCTCTGGATCCTATCTATGTCAATTTTCTCCTGCCCCAGCAGCTGCTGGGCCAGATTGGCACCGGTTTCCCGGTCCGCGTGATTTCCGATGCCCTGCCCGATCAGGTTGTTACCTCGACAATCACTGCCATAAGCCCGGAGGTCGATACTGCCACCCGCAATATTCGCGTACAGGCGACGCTTGCCAACCCCGATGAAACGTTACGCGCCGGAATGTATGTCAATGTGGCTGTGGTCTTGCCGGCAAAGCAGGAGGTGCTGACTATTCCGGCCACGGCCGTACTCTATGCTCCGTATGGTGACTCGGTTTTCGTCATAGATGATAAAAAAGCTGAAAACGGCTCAGCTGCGGCTAAGGTAGTGCGCCAGGAATTCGTGCGTCTCGGAGAAAAGCGCGGGGACTTCGTTGCAGTTCTCTCCGGTATAAAAGCCACAGAGACCGTGGTGAGTACGGGAGCCTTCAAGCTTCGCAACGGGCAGGAGGTCGTGATCGACAACAGTCTCGCCCCGGAATTCAAGCTGGCCCCGAAGCCTGACGAGAGCTAACCATGAAGTTCACCGACATTTTTATTCGCCGACCAGTCCTGGCACTGGTCATCAGCTTCCTGATCATCATAGCAGGATTGCAGGCTATAGGCTCTCTGAACGTGCGTCAGTATCCCCGCAGCGATAATGCAGTAGTGACCGTTACAACGGTCTATGTCGGTGCCAGTGCCGACCTGGTGCGCGGTTTCATTACCAGTCCCATGGAACGTGCGATTGCCGCCGCTGACGGTATTGACTACCTCGAATCCAAGAGCGTTCAGGGGCTCTCCACCATCAACGCCCGTCTGAGAATTAACTACGACCCGATCAAGGCCCTCTCGGAGATCAGCTCCAAGGTTGACCAGGTGCGAGGCGACCTCCCTCCAGAGGCCGAGGTGCCGATCATCAATGTTGAATCGGCCGACAGCCAGTTTGCTTCTGCCTATCTGAGCTTTACCGGCGGGGCTCTCAAGCAGAATGAAATTACCGACTATCTGGTGCGTGTCGTCCAGCCGCGGCTGTCCGCCCTCGAAGGTGTGCAGCGCGCCGACATCCTGGGGGCGAGGACCTTTGCCATGCGTGTCTGGCTCAAACCCGACCGCATGGCTGCCTTCAATATCAGTCCGGTGCAGGTGCGCGAGGCCCTCGCCGCCAACAACTTTCTGGCTGCCGTGGGCAGCACGAAAGGTTCACTGATTCAGGTCAACCTTACTGCCAACACCGATCTGCAGTCGGTGGGAGAGTTCAAGCGACTGGTGATCCGGGAAGAGAACGGGGCAGTCATACGGCTCGAGGATATTGCCGAGGTGGTCCTGGGTGCCGAGAATTATGACGCAGAAGTAAGGTTTTCCGGAAAAACTGCGGTATTCATGGGCATCTGGCCCTTGCCGAACGCCAACTCCCTGGATGTGATAAAGCTCGTGCGGAGTGAGATGGATGCGATCGACAAACAGCTGCCTAACGGCCTGGAAGGTCGTATCGCCTATGACGGCACCGCCTATATCGACGACGCCATTCATGAGGTGATCAAGACGCTGAGTGAAACCCTGCTTATCGTTATTTTTATCATTTTTATGTTTCTGGGGTCGATGCGGGCGGCAATCATTCCCGTCATCGTCATTCCGCTGTCTCTTATCGGGGCGATTTTTCTTATGCAGGTGTTCGGGTTCACCATCAACCTGCTGACCCTGCTGGCAGTGGTACTCTCGGTAGGACTGGTGGTGGACGATGCCATTGTGGTGGTGGAAAACGTTGAACGCCATCTCGGCAAGGGCCGATCGCCAATGCAGGCTGCCATCCTCGGTGCCCGGGAACTGGTGAGCCCGCTGATCTCCATGACCATCACCCTGGCCGCCGTCTATGCGCCGATCGGTCTGCAGGGCGGCCTGACCGGCTCTCTCTTTCGGGAGTTTGCCTTTACCCTGGCAGGAGCCGTAACCATTTCCGGCATCGTCGCCATAACCCTCTCGCCGATGATGGCTTCGCGGCTGCTCAAGGCGGGCATGACCGAGCGTGGTTTTGCTGGAAAAATTGAACGGGATTTTTCAAAAATTCGCAATCTCTACGGAAGGTTACTCAATAAAACGCTCAACGCCCGACCAGCCGTCTACATGGTCTGGTTTTTGGTGACCCTCTGTACTGTTCCGATGTTTACCATGTCGGCCAAGGAACTGGCACCTGCCGAGGACCAGGGCGTTATTTTCGGCATTCTCGATGCAGCCGCCAACTCCACCCTCGACCAAACCAGTCACTATGCTGCGGCGGTCAATGAGGCGTTTCTGAGCGTGCCTGAAACCGAGTTTGTCTTCCAGATAACCTTCCCCTCATCCGGCTTTGGCGGCATGGTGGTGAAACCCTGGCAGCAGCGGGAACGCACTATCTTTCAAATCATGCCCGAAGTGCAGCAGAAGCTGCATGGTATTACCGGCATTAGTATGTTTCCGGTAACGCCGCCTGCCCTGCCGGGTGGTGGGCAGTTTCCGGTGGAGTTCGTCCTCGCTTCCACCGCCGAGCCGGAACAGATTCTTGGTTTTGCCAACCAGATCCAGTTTGCTGCGATGAACAGCGGCATGTTTGCCTTTCCGCCCATCATCGATGTCAAGATCGACCAGCCCCAGTCGGAACTGGTTATTGACCGGGACAAGGTGGCAGATCTTGGTCTTAACCTGCAGCAGGTAGGGGCCGACCTGGCCTCCATGGTGGGTGGTAATTTTGTCAACCGCTTCAACATCGGAGGCCGCAGTTATAAGGTTATCCCGCAGATTCAGCGCATGGACCGGCTCAACCCGGACCAGCTGCGTGACATTTATGTCACTGGGGGAGGCGGTCAGCTGGTGCCTCTGAGTACCATCGCCACGATCACAAACAGCACGGTGCCGCGCTCCCTCAATCGTTTTCAGCAACTCAATGCGGTCAAGATCAGCGGGGTGGCGCTGCGCCCCCTGGACGAGGCCCTGCGCTTTCTGGAAGACCAGGCGACAGCTATTTTGCCGAGTGGATACGTTCTTGATTATACCGGGGAATCCCGCCAGCTTCGTAAAGAGGGTAATAAATTTGTCCAGGCCTTCGGCCTGGCGGTGGTGTTGATTTTTCTGGTGCTGGCTGCCCAGTTCAACAGCTTCCGCGATCCCTTCGTGATCCTGGTAGGATCAGTGCCTCTTGCCATGTTTGGTGCGATGATTTTCACCTTCCTGAAGATGCCGGACCCCAGCGTGTCGTTCTGGACTCAGGGATGGACCACTACCATGAACATCTACTCTCAGGTGGGACTGGTCACCCTTGTTGGCCTGGTCTCTAAAAATGGTATTCTCATCGTTGAGTTTGCCAACAAACAGCAGATGAACGGCGTTGCCAAGCGCGAGGCTGTGTATGAAGCCGCCATTACCAGATTGCGGCCAATCCTGATGACAACGGGTGCCACCATCGCCGGCCATTTTCCTTTAACCCTGGTCAGCGGCGCCGGCGCGGCAGCACGCAACTCAATTGGTCTCGTGCTGGTTGGGGGCATGGCCATTGGAACGCTGTTTACACTCTTTGTTATTCCTTCCATCTATATGCTGATTGCCAAGAATCACGCTAAAGACCGGGACCTCGGGGAGAACAGTGAAACAGAGGAAAACGCTGGTCGGGATAGCGCCGCGGCGGGCACCGAATCGGCTGCGCTTTGATGGTGATGCGAACTTCAGGATTCTTGCAATCCTTCATCAGCTATCAAAGGAAAATCAGTTAAACGATACACGCTCTATTTTGTGGAAATTACATCCACGGGGGGGTATATTGGAATATGACACTACTACATAGTGGTATTGTGTTGTTGCCTTAGACGGACTGACCGGGGCATCGACCCTGTTTTACCGGAGATATCCATGGAGAAGCACACTGAAGAAATCCTTGAGGCCATCCATCAGAGATGTGTTGAAAATGAGGATAATATCATCACCATGCTGCAGGAGATCCAGAACGAACTCGGATATATCCAGGAGGAGGCTGTTGAGTGGTTTGCGAAGAAAACACGGATCCCGGCGGCCAGATTTTACGGCGTGACAACATTTTATTCCCAGTTTCATCTCAGTCCACGGGGGAAAAGCATCATCACCGTCTGCTCCGGGACTGTCTGCCATGTCAAGGGGGCTGAGAAGATCATTGCCAAACTCAGGGAAGACTTGAAACTCAAAGGTGACGAGCGGACCACTCGAGACATGTCTTTTACCCTGGAAAATGTCAACTGTGTTGGTGCCTGCAGTATTGCTCCCGTTGTATTAGTCAACGACAAGGTCTTCGGCAAGCAGACTGCGGAGAAGATGGTCAAGAACATAAAATCCTACAAGGACTAGCGGTGTGAACAGCCAGGTAACAGTCAACGTATGCATGGGAACCGGGAGCATAGCGGCCGGTGGCGATCAGGTGATACAGGCGTTCAGGCATGAATTCAAGGAAGCCGGTATCGAGAATGCAGCTGTGCTGGAGAACTGCAGGCTGCACCAAGTGGGCTGTCGCGGATTCTGCGCGCGGGACGTGCTGGTCGATATCACCATCGACGGTGAGGTGTCCACCTATCAGTATATTGAACCTGGGATGGTAAAGCAGCTTGTCACAGATCACGTCATTGACCGCAAGCCGGTTCAGGAGTGGCTTGTCGGAGAAGATTACCACACCTTCCACGATACCCAGACAAAAATCATTCTCAACGATCTCGGTAAGATCGATCCCGAAGACATCGAAGAGTATCTCGGGGTGGATGGCTATAGCGGAGCAAAAAAGGCCGTTGCCGAGATGAACCCGGAGGAGGTTATCAGCTGTATAAAACGCTCCGGGCTCAGGGGGCGTGGAGGCGGGGGCTTCCCTGCCGGTCTCAAATGGGAGTTCTGCGCGCAGACGGAAGCCGAGGCGAGGTATATTATCTGCAATGCTGATGAAGGTGATCCCGGAGCCTTCATGGATCGCTCCATTGTCGAGGGCAATCCTCATGCGGTCATTGAAGGTCTGATAATCGGAGCCTATGCAATTGGCGCAACGTCCGGTTATGTCTATATTCGTGCAGAATACCCGCTGGCTGTGGAGCGACTTCGCATCGCCTTGCAGCAAGCCAGGAACAAAGGGCATCTTGGCCGGAATCTCTATGGAACGGACTTCTCTTTTGACATTAAGGTAAAACTCGGGGCAGGCGCATTCGTCTGCGGTGAGGAGACGGCTCTTATCGCCTCCATTGAGGGCGATCGCGGAATGCCCAGGGCCAAACCGCCATTTCCCGCAAACAAAGGGCTGTGGGGAAAACCCACCATTATCAACAATGTTGAGACCCTGGCCAATGTGCCGCAGATCATCGTCAAAGGGGCCGAATGGTTCAGTTCTTTCGGCTCCGAGAAGAGCAAGGGGACCAAAGTCATCGCCCTGACCGGCAAGATCAGAAATACCGGCCTGATCGAAATCCCCATGGGTATGCCGCTCAAACAAATCATTTATGACATAGGCGGCGGCATTGAGGACGACAGGCTGTTCAAGGCGGTCCAGACAGGCGGCCCGTCAGGAGGGTGTATTCCGCAGCAGCACATCGATCTTCCCGTGGATTATGAAGGTCTCCGGTCGGTCGGCTCAATGATGGGCTCGGGCGGTATGGTCGTTCTCGATGAGACTGACTGCATGGTCTCCATCGCCAAGTTCTTCCTCACCTTCACCCAGCAGGAGTCCTGCGGAAAATGCACACCGTGCCGGATCGGCACCAAAAGACTGCTCGAGATCCTGACAAGAATCACCGAGGGTGACGGCAGGCAGGGGGATATTGAGCTTCTCCATGACCTCGCAGAGGATGTACGGGATTCGAGTCTCTGCGGTCTCGGCATGTCGGCGCCGAACCCGGTGCTGAGCACCATCAAATATTTCCGCCACGAATACGAGGCGCACATCCATCGCAAGAAATGTCCCGCCAAGGTGTGCAACCGGCTGCTGACGTTTTTTATCCGAGCGGATATGTGCGTGGGCTGTACGCTGTGCGCACGCGCCTGCTCGGTCAACGCCGTTGCCGGTGAGAAGAAACAGCCCCACCTCATCGACCAGGAGAAATGCATTCAGTGCGGTGCCTGTTTTGATGCCTGTAAATTCAACGCGGTTCTCAAGGAGTAGCTGCCATGATTACGCTTACCATAGATGAAAGAATGGTCAAGGTTGCACCAGGAGCGACGGTTCTCGAGGCCGCCCGGCAGTTGAAAATAGATGTTCCCACGCTTTGTGCCGACCCCCGGCTTGAACCCCATGGCGCCTGCCGTCTCTGCCTCGTCGAGATAGAAGGCATGCCCCGGCCGGTCACCTCCTGCACCACTCCTGCAGAGGACAGGATGGTGGTAAAAACGAGGAGTGATTATCTGGAGCGATTGAGAAAGACCACGGTGGAACTGCTGCTCTCGGATCATCCCAACGACTGCATG
>CBDUGK010000109.1:0-12823 GCA_965366875.1 uncultured Desulfobulbaceae bacterium
CAGTTCCGGGGACAGTATACCTAATTGTCAGGTATCTTTTTCTTGGGGCCTGGCTTTTGCGGTCGCAAGCTTCTCTTGAGCTGATTCTCCAGCTTTTTGAGAAAGCCGTCCTCCCCAAGTGGGCGACCGGTGCGCTCGTGACGGTGAAGCAGCTCCACTTCGCTCTCTTCAGAGAGTTGCAGAAAAGCCTTCCAGTCAGGTGCCAGGGCCAGCAGCGGAGCGACAGAAGTCAGTTCATCATCCTGGCCTTTTAGATGAGCACGCGCACTGCTCCAGCGATAATCTTCTGCTTTTCTCACCAGTTTCGCCGCTACAGGATTCATCTCGATATAGCGTGCTGCTGCCAGGAGATGCGTTTCATCCATCGGAAAAGACGCAAATCGTTCCTGCCAAAGGTGGCCTCTCCATTTCTCTCGAAAATTAACGTGTCTCGTATAACGCCGGTGAGCCTCACCGACAGCTCTGGCAAGACCATCGGGAGTCTGCGGAACAGCAATCAGGTGAACGTGATTTGGCATCAGACACCAGGCCCAGATAGCAACTGCATGTTTTTTACACCAGTGCGCCATCAGTTCGATATAGACGGTGTAGTCATCGCTGCAGAGAAAAGTCTGCTGGCGACGATTGCCTCTTTGAATGATGTGATGAGGATAGCTGGGGGCTATGACACGCGCGATTCTTGCCATGCGCATATCATATCAGAACAGAGACGAATTACAATAATAAATATACTGTCCCCGGAACTATGGATCTATGAGATTATCAGGTCATGACACCGAATGGGAACGGTTTGTGCCCCTTGTTTCCGCTTTTCGTGCCTTTTGATTTTTTCTGTCTCCATAGCTTGACTTTTTTGGCAACCAACTCCTGATTATCCACATGGCACTCAAATTCTACCTTGACGCCAACCTTCAGAAACTGGCAGCCGACAAGGTCGGCTTTGTCTACGAGTATATCCGGTCCGCTTCCGTTTTCAAGGAAACCGGAATCCTTATCGCGAAACCATTTTTTTACCACCGTTTGCAAAAAACACCTCCAATTTTTTATAGTTATGAGATTTACACTAGAATGTGGATCTATCAGGATCCTGCAATTATTGATTTGCTTGATAAACACAGCATACCAGATATGCTCAAACAAATCCAAAAAACGGCAATGAAAGATGAGATTATTCGACAGTTAAGCAGATAAGCATCTAATATAATTATTTCTTTGGCTCAGCCTGTGTACCTAAAGCTATGAGGTTTTGACGAGGAATTTAGAACCTTTGGCGATCGACACTTTTCGATCTCCTTCAAACACTACCTGAATTGTGCCACAGCGGTCAACTGAAACAATTTTGCCGATGCCCCAATTTGCTCTCTTGTTATGCCGAACTTTTTCACCCTTAAGCAAAATTGTTGTCATGAGTATCTCCTTGAAATGATTTTAACGCCTTCTGGATACGATAAGCCTTAACAAATAAAAAGCTATCTTTTCGAAAAAACTAAAAACCGTTGAAACAGCTCTTATCCGTACGGGCCAAAATCTTGCGGGGGTGGCTCTGTTGGCACCTGTATCCGACAGATCTGAAAACTGTTCCGGCTTTACGGTGCATTTGAAAACAAAATGGGATTTATATGTCCAGCAAACCCATTGCAGCCTGTTAGCTGTTGAAGTTGATGTAGAGCGATGTTTCGAAATTTCTGGCTGGGCTAATCACTGATTATCGGGGGCAGGGTGACTTTGTTTTCGTCAAAGTGCAATGCTTCAATGAACGTCTTCAGGCAGGCTTCAAGCCTGGCAAGCTGATCCTGAGAGAGCGCCTGCAACGTGCTGATCAACTTCCCCTGCGGAGGGTACGGTGCTTTTGCGAGTAATTTCTGCCCCTTGTCTGTCATGAACAAATGAACTGAACGCTGGTCCACTTTACTGCGGTTCCGATGAATAAGTTCCTCTTCCTCAATCTTGTCGAGCATATTTGAGCACGTTGACGGGTGTATGGAAAGTTCTCTGGCCAGTTGGGATACCAGAATGCCCGGCTTTACGGAGATTTCGTACAGCATCCAAAGCTTGGCACTGCTCAAGCCGCACTCTTTTTCAATAATTTTTGAGTGCGCCTGAGCCGCTTTGAATATAGTACGCAACTGCTGTGTTATAACTTTTTCCTGTTCGTGCCTATCTGCCATCAGCCCTCCACCGCACAAGAACCGTTGCAGATTGATAAACTATTTCAGAAATCTGTTCCATATTTTTATAGAGGCTATTGATTTAGACTGAAAACAGGAATTACAGGGGGACGGACTCGCCCGTCCCCCTCTACGAAAAAACGAGTTCCTGTCTACTTGGCTGCTGCGCGAGCCTCCGCCAGCCAACCGTCCCAGGTTTCTTGATTATTTGAAATCCACTGATCAACATGGCCTTCAATATCTTTCTGACTCTTCTCTCCTTCATTCATTTTTGTGTTCTGCTCGTTGATATCTCCAAGCGGCAAGGTGAATACTTCAAAAAATCTCTTTGCTGCCGGATTTTTAGCCATAAAGTCCTTATTGGCTACAATCTGGATATCTGAAACAACAAAGCCGAGTTTAATCGGATCGGAGACAGCGCCTTCAATGCCGCTTACCTCCATGCGGTCTTTTCCCGCCATCTGCGATTCTTTCGGTAAAATTTCCGGCACGTTGATCCACATGACGTCCTCACCCGGCTTCAGCTTGAAGATTGTCCAGTTTGGCGCCCAGGTGTAAAAGAATATCGGCTCTCCCGCTTTGTACTCAGCCAGAGAGGAGGCCATTCCAGCCTCATATGCTGCCTTTACCGGATTCACATGAGCGTCGAGGTCGTATACCTCCATATGGTGGGCAATGACCTGTTCACAGCCCCAGCCGGGAGGACAGGCGGTCAAGTCAGCTTTACCGTCACCATTTTTATCGAAGGCTTTCTTGACATCATCACGCTTGAAATCGTCAAGCGATTTTATGTTGAACTGCTCAACATGCTTTTTTGAAACGAGGTATCCCTGGAGGCCCCCTGCTTTGACAACAAATCCGGCCTTTTCAGCTTTATCGTAAAATCCTTTTGGCAACTGGCCATCATGGTTGGGAAACCAGCCGTTTGTCCAGTAATCAACATCTCCGAGTACGACAGATTTATAAAATATCGGGTTTTGCAGATCCTTGGGTTTCTTGACATCGTAGCCAAGCTCGCCCAACCCGCGCCGAACCAGTGCTTCCTGGAAAAAGCCGGTATTCCAGGTTGCCCGCGCCGGCTGGACCGTTACGCCATCTCCGGGTTTATGGCCATCTGCCTGAGCAGATATACCAATGGTTAAAACGACAATGACCGCTGCAACACTTAACAATGCTCTCTTCAACATGAGACATCCTCCTTTATTTTTTCTTCTTGGTCCCCATTGACTGGGTAATTCTATCCAATACGATTGCCATTAAGACAATTGCCAGTCCCCCGATGGTGGCAAGGCCGATATCGAGGGTGTTTAAGCCGAGAACAACGGGAGCTCCGAGTCCACCGGCTCCGATCAAGGCGGCAATGACAACCATTGAAAGCGCCATCATCATCGTCTGGTTCAGCCCGGCCATGATCGTCGGCAAGGCAAGGGGAATCTGAACTTTGAGCAAGACTTGCTGGTTTGTCGCCCCGAAGGCTCGAGCTGCTTCAACCAGTTCCGGATGCACCTGACGAAGACCAAGACTGGTAAGCCTGATAATCGGCGGCAGGGAAAAGACAATAGTGGCAAGGACTCCGGCAACATTGCCAATCGAGAACAGCATGACGATCGGAACGAGGTAGACAAATGCAGGCGTCGTCTGCATGGCGTCCAATACCGGGCGAAGAGCCGCATCAAACCGATCACTGCGTCCGCCCCAAATCCCCAGTGGTATGCCAACGATGGTACAAAACACAACCGAACAGAACACCATGGCAAGGGTAATCATCGTATCCTCCCACAAACCGAGAAGGCCGATAAATACCATTGTCAAAACGGTAAAAATACCGAGTCTTATACCTGATACCCGCCAGGCGATAAGGCCTAGCACACCGATGACAATCCATGGAGACAAATCGACAAGTCCGTTTTCTATACCGGAAAGGGTAACCTGAACAGGCCACTTGATTGCCTGAAAAAACCAGCGATATCCTTCCACCAGCCAGTCAATAAAACTGGTTATCCAGGCATCGAGCGGGATAATTTTATCCTCAAAGGTCAACATCAATAAACTCCCTGATTCAATTTTTTACTGAGGTGTTACTGTTCAGCGTGGCTATTATCTTCTGCTCGATGGAGCGTTCGGAGAAAACGATTCTTGGAGACGACACCGCGAAAGATTTTATTCTCATCGATCACTGGAATCGGCCAGGTGTGTGAGGCTACTTCAGGCAGGAAATCCTGCATACTGTCGGTCACCAGTACCGCTTTTGCTTCAGCAATGAAGGCCTCGGCAATTTTCGACTCACCTCTCTCAATCGCCCTGTGCAGCGTGTCTGTTGAAACCACTCCGTAGAAACGACGCTCCGAGTCGAGAATATAGGCAAATTCCCTGTCACGATTATTCAGCATCTCAAGCGTGGCCCGCAGGCTGCCCTGTGGTGTATGCCAGATAACCGTCGGCTGCGTGTCCTTGGCAATATCTCCTGCGGCGATTACACCGGTCGGATCAACACCCCGGAAAAAGGCACGAACATAGTCATCAGCAGGGTTCTGCAGAATTTCCTCCGGAGTGCCCACCTGAACAACCCGTCCTCCCTCCATGATTGCAATTCGATCTCCGATTCGCAGCGCTTCATCAAGGTCATGGGAAATAAAAATAATTGTGCGCTCCTGGCGATCCTGCAGCTTGAGCAGTTCATCCTGCATTTCCGCGCGGATAAGTGGATCCAGGGCTGAAAAGGCCTCATCCATAAGCAGGATATCCGGGTCAACAGCCAATCCTCTGGCCAGACCAACCCGCTGCTGCATCCCTCCGCTCAACTCTTCGGGATAGGCATTTTCCCAGCCATCAAGACCAACCTGTTTCAAGGCGTCAAGCGAACGCTCATTCCTCTGATTTTTATCAACCCCAGCCATCTCCAGCCCGAAGCCGACATTCTCAATCACGGTCTGGTGCGGCATCAGAGCAAATGACTGAAAGACCATACTGGTTTTACTTCTACGGAAATTAACGAGTTCATTTCGATTCATTTTCAGTATGTTTTCATCGTCAACCAGTACCTCTCCTGAAGTTGGCTCGATCAGCCGGTTGAGCATCCTCACCAGTGTGGATTTACCGGAGCCGGACAACCCCATGACAACAAAAACTTCTCCCTGCTGAACTTCGAAACTTGCGTCCTGTACGCCAACGGTAAGACCCGTCTGCTCGTAAATTTTGTCTTTTGAGATGCCTTGTTTAATCAGCTTCAGCCCCAGAGCAGGGTTGCTGCCGAAAACTTTATACAGGTTTTTAATAACAATCTTGGTCATATTCTTTTCCGTTACGAAAACGTAAGTAAGAGGGGTAGTGCAAGGCGCCATGGAACATATTGACGTCATGCAGAAATGGCAGCTCGCCGTATTGTATTGCACAATACAATATTTAGGCAAATAATATTGTTGCATAGTAGTTTCTGATAGAATGGATGTCAAGACAGATATTTATTACTATCGAGCGGAGTCAGAAAAACAGCCAATCAGTTGACATGGGAGAGGGACGCGGCAGCGTTTGGGGAAAATCTGAAATTTTATGGAAGCATTGCTCGTAACAAGCTATTATGAAACGATATCAATGATGCCCTTCAGCGCACAAAACAGAGGCTGCGATGATACAACAGATCAAGAGATTAGCTCTCCGCATTCTAATGCTGACCCTTTTGCTTGTTATGCTCAGTCTTCTGATTTCTTATGCAGCAGGTGAATCAGCACTATCCCTCAAGGATATCTTGTTCTGGGTCGGTGCTTTCCCGATCGCCCTCTTCTCCATCACCATTTTAGGAGGTATCTCCAGCAGGGGAGAACGGAACGACCAAAGTACTGAGGTAACCTCACATCAAGCGCCCCAGCAACGGCTGATTCCAGGGCGCAGCACCGCAGCAAAACAAACTTCTTCAGGCCTCGCCTGGATTATAGCAGGACTTTTTGTCTGGCTCGTCAGCTACGTGATCTGAAATTTTGTAGCAGGCAGAGTCATCATGTTCATTTCCCGCTCCTGCAGCCGTGCTGGTTCATTTTTTTTCCCGCTCCCCCCGCAGCACGCTGCCTGTTATCACACAACCACAGCGCCCCGTCATTGTATATTGAGGAGTATCCCGCCATTAGAATCTGTGCAACATTTTACTTTTTACTTTCCATCGGATACTCTTTAATGGCTATAATTTTTTTAGATAATTTTATTTTTTTCAGTTCTTGATGGATAACTCTGAAAACAATTCTCTCAAAATATTTGCCGAGCAGGTTCGACTTCTCTATGTCAACTCGACGATACCGATATTTGTATCAGTATCTGTGGGTGTCATTGTCTGCTGGACACTCTGGGATACGGCCGACAACACCATTTTAGCTGGCTGGCTCAGCTTGTTCCTCAGCATTTCGACGTTCAGGCTTCTTCTTCTCTATCTCTTCTACAAGCAGAGGCCGGCAACAGCAGATATCAGGAAGTGGCACCTCTATTTCCTGATCGGCGCCTATGCAGCAGCTGCTTCCTGGGGGGTAGCCTCATTCTCTGTCTATCCGCACCATTTCCCTCAGGCTCAAGTAATTTTCATCCTGGCGATGACCGGCATGTCGGCCGGCGCGATAGCCTCACTGGGATCGAGTCTCCCTGTTGTCTCAGGGTATCTTGTCATGATTTTGCTGCCATTGGTCGGCACCTTGATACATCATGACACAAGTGAATCCGTATTCCTGGCCCTGCTGGTTCTGCTCTTTCTGGCTATCTGCCTCTCTGGAGTGATCAGAATAAACAGAAACATACGCGAGAATATCAAGTTGCGTTTCCAGAGCATGCATCGTGAAACAATACTCAAAGCCAGCCAGGACCGCTATCAGCATATCTTTGACAACGCCCCGCTGGGAATTTTCCACTATGACTCAGACAGTACCATTGTCAGCTGCAACAGCGCCTTTGCCGACATTATCGGCTCCCCTAAAGATACACTGGTGAACTTCAACATGCTGGCAAACATCAAACAGAGAGGGACGGTCGATGCCATCAAGGCCTCACTGAGCAGAGGTGATGGTTTTTTCGAAGGCGATTATGTTTCCATCACCAGCGACAAGACCACCCCAATTCGCGCTTTCTTCAAGGCAATTCGAAATACTGACCAGACGATTGTCGGCGGCGTCGGGATTCTTGAGGATTTTACCGAGCGACGTCTTTCCGAGCAGCAGATTCAATATCACACGACCTACGATGTGCTCACAGGACTTCCCAATCGACGCTTGTTGATGAGGCAACTCAGTAATGAAATATCCAGGGCCACCAGGCATGGAAGATATGGGGCCCTGATATTTCTTGATCTGGATAACTTCAAGACAATCAACGACTCACTCGGTCATTCAGTTGGCGATAAGCTGCTCAAATTAATATCGAAACGACTAACCGACAATGTCCGCCAGGAAGATTGCGTCGCACGTATGGGCGGAGATGAATTTATCATTATTCTGACGGAGCTGGACGGCGACCTGGACAGGGCCGTAGAAAAGGCAAGAAAAGGCGCTGAAAACATACGTAACTACCTGTCTGCTGCGTGTAAAATTGAGGGATATGAGATGCATATCACACCAAGTATCGGCGTATCTCTTTTTCCCAAACCGGACAAGGGGGCCGATGATATCCTCAAACAGGCTGATGCTGCCATGTACAAGGCAAAAGGAGCGGGCAGCAATGAAATTCGTTTTTTTCTGCCGAGCATGCAGAAGGCGGCCGATGAACAACTCCGTCTCACAACTGACATAAGAAAAGCCCTGCTCAATGACGAGTTTGCGGTCTGGTACCAGCCGCAGGTTAACGAATCAGGCGAAATTCTCGGAGCCGAGGCACTGGTTCGCTGGCATCACCCGGAGCGGGGACTCATAGCCCCGGGAGCCTTCCTGAAAATTGCCGAAGAGACCGGGCTCATGTGGGATATCGGTCAACGGGTGCTGCGCTCCACCTGTGAACAGATCAGCCGTTGGGATGCTGGCGGATTACTCAAAGAGCCAATGATTATCTCAGTTAACATCAGCGGAAAAGAATTCAGCGCTCCCGCATTTGTCCAGGCTGTCCGAACTATTATTGAAGAATCCGGTGCCGACCCCAATCATCTGGGCATAGAGCTTACCGAAGGCAGCCTGGTGTCTACCGTAAGAGATATTGTTGACAAGATCATCACCCTCCGGCAGCTGGGAATCAAGTTTTCTGTCGATGATTTCGGCACCGGCTATTCATCGCTGAATTATCTGCAGACACTTCCCCTGAACACCCTGAAAATCGATCGCTCCTTCGTCAACTGCATCGAGGATGGGACAAAGGATGTCGTTCTCGTTGACACCATCATAATGATGGCTCGAAATCTCGGTCTTGAAGTAATCGCCGAAGGCGTTGAAACAGAACAGGAACTTGCCTACCTCAGCAGGAAGGACTGTTCGATCTACCAGGGTTACTATTTCTCCAAGCCTGTCGAGGTGGACAGATTGACAACCATTCTCAAATCAGGAAACTGCCGGACATAGCTGCTGCGCCGAGGGCTCACACTGCCATTCAGCTCCTTCGGGGTCAAGGTGCAAATGGGCTTTGCAGGCATCAGCGACGCTCATCATGCTCGAGCCTGTTTAAAAGTGTCAGGATCCCGCCGAGAAGGGTGAGAGCGGCAAAAGAAAGAAATGCCATGGGATAGCTGTCGGTGACAGAGACCACTCCGCCAAAAAGGGGCGGACCCAGGACCACGCCGAAGAACGTAAAAAAAAGGGTGCCCCCGGTGGCGGCACTTACCTTGCCTTCAGGCGCGCAGCGTGCCGCTTCGGCCAGATAGACACCGTTCCAGCCGATTGCCGTGGCACCAAAGAGTATGGTGACCCCGATCATCGCCGACAGCGGCCAATCGCTCCGAATCAGGGCGGTGGCAAGCGCCCCGAGTGACATACCGATTCCCAGCAATCCCAGGAGACTGCGTGGTTTTATATATCGATCAGCAAGTATGCCCCAGATAATACGGCCGACGGTACCCGACATCTGGGCTGCAGACAGGGTGAGGCCGGCGGCAATAAAAGCCATACCGACATCCTCGGTCAGATAGATGACAAGATAGGTAATCAGACAGAGCTGCATCCCGGCGTAAAAAAATGAGATAATTGCCAATCTCCT
Source organism: uncultured Desulfobulbaceae bacterium (assembly GCA_965366875.1). GTDB lineage: Bacteria > Desulfobacterota > Desulfobulbia > Desulfobulbales > Desulfocapsaceae > MADRE3. Next base: position 9,315 of record CBDUGK010000109.1, read on the forward strand.
CAGTGGACGAAGAGAGATGACCATCAGCAATGGTTCGGTTACGCCCCGAAAAGAAATCTTTCGAAGTGACTGGCGATCACTATCAAGGATCGAGTGAAACGGGCTGAGCAAAAAAACCAGACCAACGGTAAACAGCCCGATATAGATCAAGGCGTTCTGCCAGCCGGCAGCAATGACAAGAGGCGGCACAACAGCTCCTGCGAGAGCACCGCCGATCGGCACTCCTGTCTGCTTGAGAGAAAAGACAAAAGACATCATGTGCGGAGGGGAATTTTTAACAAGGATATGTGAACTGGCCGGGGTAACCGGACCATACCCGAAACCGATGACAAAAGCGCTGAGGATCATCGCCGGAATTGTTGCCAGTGAGGCGAGAATCAGGCCGATGCCTGTCAGGCACAAGGATACCTGGCTGACTCTCAGTGCGCCATATCGCAGAATGAAGTCACCGCTCCACAGGCTCGAAAGCATGCCCCCGACATACATCAGCGAAACAAATACTCCGGCGTACGTTGCAGAGATACGAAGATCAACCGCTGCCGATGCAGCGAGGACAGGAACAGTCACGGCGACCATGGAAACCATTGCCTGAACAAGGAGTGTAATTATCAGGGGAACAGCGATTCTTTTATTTTCCATGATCTCTCTGCCTGTTCACCGTGACAGCACCTGTCATCAACGTTGAGCTGCCGTTTATCTTCTTGATCATCTGTTTCATTTTGTATAAGGGTGATAGTTTAAGGAATTCTGATCGGCAGAACGATCAGATCATACCTTTAATAAAATCTCCGGTGGTATAAAAAATGAGTCAATATGTTTGCCCGCTTTGCGGTTATGTGTATGATCCGGCAGAAGGAGACAGTGACGAAGGCATTCCGCCCGGAACCCCGTTTGAAACAATCCCCGACGATTGGCAATGCCCAATCTGCGGCGCTTCAAAGGATGTGTTTTTCAAAAAAACCTGAGGCCGGGAGCTCCTTCGTTTTCCTGTTGATCAGTTCTACCGGGAACAAAATACAGCTTCACCTCTTTTTCGACTCCCGGCTCGACAGTCTGGCCGGTTCCGGAAATGAAACGTATCCCTGGCGCCTCCCGTACCATTCTATTCCTTTTTCATCATATGTACATGGTTGTTTTCATGATGAACAGCTGAAAAACCATGCCGTATAATCTCAAAATGTTAAAACTGTTACCGAGGTCATCTGAAAAAAAGGACGACTCCGTGTCTGCAGCGTTTCCGTTACCTTTTGCATTGACAGGAAAAGAGCGACTCGTTAACGTGGTCCTACCAGAGATAATCATGTAATAAAGGTGTAATACAAATTTTATTTTCTGGTATTACCAGCAAACCACACTACTTCCGGAGAGAAAGCGATGCCGAAAATGAAAGCCATCGATGCTGCAGTCCACGTCCTGGTGAAGGAACATATCTCATGCGCCTTCGGGGTTCCCGGGGCAGCGATAAACCCGCTCTATCATGCGCTGAAACAGAACGGCACAATCCGGCATATTCTTGCCCGCCATGTCGAAGGAGCCTCCCATATGGCGGAGGGATATACCAGGGCTGCCGCCGGCAATATCGGTGTCTGTATCGGCACGTCAGGACCTGCCGGCACCGATATGGTTACCGGACTCTATTCCGCCGCGGCAGACTCAATCCCAATTCTGTGCATAACCGGACAGGCCCCCCGTGACAAGCTTGACAAGGAAGATTTTCAGGCGGTTGATATCGCAGCCATCACCAGTCCGCTCACCAAGATGTCGGTGACGGTAATGGAACCGGGACAGCTGGTAAGCATTCTGCAAAAAGCATTTTATCTGATGCGCTCGGACCGCCCGGGCCCTGTACTGATAGACATCCCGATAGATGTTCAAGTTGCAGAAATCAATTTCAATCCTGACGGCTATGTCTCACTCACCCCCAGTAAACCCAGGGCCACCCGCAGACAGGCAGAGATGGCCCTGGACATGCTGAGTTCGGCCAAGCGTCCCCTGATTATAGCCGGCGGCGGCATTATCAACGGTGATGCTGCCGACTTGCTGGTCGCCTTTGCAGAGTTGACCGACACTCCGGTAATTCCAACACTCATGGGATGGGGAGCGATCCCTGATGACCATCGGCTCATGCAGGGGCGAGCCGGACTGCAGACAAGCGACCGCTACGGCAACGCTACCTTCCTCAGGTCCGATTTTGTCTTCGGTATCGGTAACCGCTGGGCCAATCGGCACACCGGTTCAATTCCGACCTACACGAAAGGCAGGACCTTCATCCATGTAGACATCGAACCGACGCAGATTGGACGCATCTTTTCACCCGATCTCGGCATTGTCTCAGATGCGAAAGCCGCACTGGAAATATTTATCGAGGCGGCAGAAGAGCGAAAAAAAGAAGACCTGCTGCCCGACAGGTCCAAATGGGTCGAAGAGTGTGAATATCGCAAAAAACACATGCTCCGCAAGACCGACTATGACCAGGTGCCAATGAAGCCCCAACGCGTCTACCAGGAGATGAACTCGATTCTTGACCGCGACACCTGTTACGTAACAACAATCGGTTTATCGCAAATTGCCGGTTCCCAATTTTTAAAGGTATACAATCCGAGAAACTGGATAAATGCAGCCCAGGCGGGGCCGCTGGGCTGGACAATGCCTGCGGCGCTGGGCGTCCGTGCAGCCCTGCCGGATAAAAAAATTGTTGCCCTGTCCGGTGATTACGACTTCCAGTTTCTCGTCGAGGAGCTGGCTGTCGGCGCCCAGCACAAACTGCCCTATATCCATGTACTGGTAAACAACTCCTACCTTGGCCTGATTCGTCAATCACAGCAGAGCTTCGAGATGGAATTCCAGGTGAGCCTGGCTTTTGACAATATTAATGTCGCTGCGGATGATGACGCCATCGCAAGCTATGGTGTGGATCATGTTGCGCTTTCCGAAGCGCTCGGCTGTAAAGCTATCCGGGTGCACAAGCCTGAAGAATTCAGGGAAGCCTTTGCCGAAGCAGAACGGTTAATTGAGAAGCACCAGGTGCCTGTCGTCATCGAATGCATGCTCGAACCGGTCACCAATATCTCTATGGGACTGGACCTGAACTGCATAAACGAGTTTGAAGAGGTTCTCTGTCTTGACGCAAACCTGACAGCAGATAAGGACTGGGTTATCCCGGAGGATTCCTGAGACTATTTCTCAGCATCGTTATAACGTACCGCTTAAATCAGCAGGAAAAAAGTATACTGATTAGAGTATTGATTTTTACCGCCAGCGGTATATTATAGGTGCGCATATTCACGTCTGATCAGAGCCCAGCTTCTTCTTACAGACACTTTTCCAGAAAAAATTGAAGGCTTGCCAAACAGACGTGTGGCAATACCTGTCTGACAGGCCTTTTTGCACTATTATTACATTTATTTCCCATTACCTGAAACAACGCGACTGCAGACAGGAGGAGTACCCGTGAAACGTGATTTTCTGCACATCACCGATTTTACCGCTGACGAGATCAAGGAAACATT
>CBDUGK010000110.1:0-12799 GCA_965366875.1 uncultured Desulfobulbaceae bacterium
GGCGAAGTGGTCAGGGTTATCGATGGCCCGTTTGCCAATTTTCAAGGTGTTGTTGATGAGGTTTTTCCTGAAAAGGGACGGGTCAGGGTCATGGTTTCAATTTTTGGCCGGGAAACACCTGTTGAATTGGAATTTGTCCAGGTATCAAATACCTGATAAAAAATACAGGGATTCCGCAGCGTGGATTTCCCTGTTACATTCTCTGTGAGAATATCACCCTTGTTGGAGTAGAAAAATGGCCAAGAAAGTAATGGCATACATAAAGCTTCAGATTCCTGCCGGTAAAGCAAACCCATCTCCGCCGGTCGGTCCGGCCCTTGGACAGCACGGCGTCAACATCATGGAATTCTGTAAGGCGTTTAATGCCAAAACCCAGTCCATGGGAGATACCATAGTTCCTGTTGTCATCACCGTATTTCAGGACCGCTCTTTCAGTTACATCACCAAGACTCCCCCCGCAGCGGTTTTGCTGCTTAAGGCTGCAAATGTTTCCAAAGGTTCAGGAAATCCGAAACGCGAACGTGTTGCAGAGTTGAGCCGGGACAAGGTCCGTGAGATTGCTGAGATCAAGATGCCTGATCTGAATGCATACGACATTGAAGGAGCCATGCGTATTGTTGAAGGCACTGCACGCAGTGCAGGCATTACCATCGTAGACTAGCAAACCGAGTAAGACTAACCATTTACTACGTACGCGGCCGGCTTGTCGTCGGTACTCGTGCAGTAGGAGGCTGCCATGCCGAAACATGGAAAAAACTACAGAAACAAACTAAAAGATATTGATAAAGGGGCCTTGCGAACCATTGAGGAGGCGGTCAAAATCATGATCGATTCCTCATACGCCAAGTTTGACGAGACGGTGGATATTGCCGTAAAGCTTGGTGTCGATCCACGTCATGCCGATCAGATGGTGCGCTCATCAGTTGTCCTGCCTCATGGAACGGGAAAAACGACCCGTGTTCTCGTCTTTGCAAAAGGACCCAAGGAAGCAGAGGCCACCGAAGCCGGGGCCGATTATGTCGGTTCAGACGAACTGGTAGAAAAAATTCAGGGCGGCTGGCTTGAATTTGACAAAACGGTTGCAACCCCGGATATGATGGGTACCGTTGGTAAGCTTGGTAGAGTCCTCGGACCACGGAACCTTATGCCGAATGCAAAACTCGGTACCGTCACCTTTGATCTTGCCAATATCATAAAAGAAATCAAAGGCGGCAAGGTTGACTTTCGTGTTGATAAGGCCGGTATTGTCCATGCGGGAATCGGCAAAATTTCTTTTGGTCCTGAAAAAGTATATGAAAATGCTCTTGCCTTTGTCGAGAAACTGGTGCAGCTCAAGCCGTCGTCAAGCAAGGGAATTTACCTGAGGTCCATTGCTGTTTCATCAACAATGGGGCCTGGCTTCAAGATCGATACACTTGACGTCAGAACCCGTGTTAAATAGAGCCTACAAGTAGGTAAGCGAAGACGTCTGCCCTGGCTGGCAGACACTTCAAGTCGAAGACAGCAGGCACGACAGTTTAATTGGCGTAAAAGCCGCCCTGCCGAGACTCAAGTTGAGTGGTGTTTCGTCTGATGATAACCAGTCATTTTGTAACTGCTGTTTCGAGAACGTGTTAATCTTAACAAGACGTAGGAGGGTAATTTGAATCGTGATCAAAAATCAGCAATAGTCGCTGAATTGAACGAAATGTTCAACCGGGCGAAGTTTTCTGTCGTCGCAGACTATTGTGGATTAAAGGTCTCAGAGCTTGAAAAAGTCAGGAAAGAACTTCGTGGCTTTGACACTGAGATCCGCATTGCCAAAAATACTCTTCTGAAAAGAGCAGTTGCCGACACCGCCTGTGAGTCTTTAGCCGAAGACTTTTCAGGGACTACAGCCATTGTTGTGGCTTATGATGATCCGGTATCTCCAGCCAGAGTACTGGCCAAGTTTGCCGAGGATCATAAGAAATTTGAGTTGCGGTCTGCTGTTCTTGAGGGAGAAAAAATCACTATCGACAAGATTATCGCTTTGTCGAAATTACCGACCAAAGAGGTCCTTCTTGGTCAGTTACTGTCAGTGATGAATGGCGTGCCCACAGCTCTTGTTCGGGTCCTCTCAGGAGTGCCGAGAACATTTCTTTATGGTTTGCAGGCGGTTAAGGAGCAGAAAGAGCAGGCATAGGTTGTACCTGTTCACTGGTCTTTCAAAAAACATTTTACAATCATCATAGATAAAAGAGGAAAAAAATGGCTGTTACAAAAGACGATGTAATTGAGTTTATTTCAAACATGAGCGTTCTTGAGCTGGCTGATATGATCAAAGAGCTCGAAGAGAAATTCGGCGTTTCAGCAGCAGCTCCTGTTGCCGTTGCTGCTGCCGGCGCTGCCGGTGCAGAGGCCGCTCCTGCTGAAGAGCAGACTGAGTTTGATGTGATCCTGGCCGGTGCCGGTGACCAGAAAATCAAGGTGATCAAGGAAGTTCGGGCAATCACCAGCCTCGGTCTCAAGGAAGCAAAAGAGCTCGTTGAGGGTGCACCCCTGCCTCTGAAGGAAGGCGTCACCAAGGAAGAAGCTGAAGAAATCAAAGGGAAAATAGAAGCTGTCGGCGGAGCTGTTGAGATAAAATAATCATGACGCCGACAGGGTGCCCCATAATTCGGGCACTGCTTGGAATTCAACACGCTACGCACTTTGGTGCGTGGCGTGTCGTGTTTCCAGTGGCTTGCTTTAGCCAAATCACAATGTTATTAAAAAACAGGTAGTTACGCTGGATCTTTCGGTGGCCCGTAGTTGGGCCCGGTGGTAACAAAGTTCACCAGGATGCATACTCGATGCACCGTTTGCTTTGCTGCACTGCCGGTTGCTGCCTTCTGCTGCTCGAGCTGTGACCAAGATTTCAGCAGAAACATCCCATTTTTCATTTTCGCACGTGAACTGATCAGCACGATCATACGGCACATCCAGAGTGTACCTCTGGTGAGAAAAATTAACCGCACTATCACTGTCTTTAGACAATCTTGAGGACAATTATGGAAAGAGTCAGAAAGCAATTTGCCAGCGTAGCGAGCATCCTGGAGCCACCTCACCTGATTTCCATGCAGAGGAAATCATACGAAAGCTTTCTCCAGATTGATCGTGAAGCCGACAGTCGCGAAGATTTCGGGTTGCAGGCAATTCTTAAGGATATATTCCCGATTAACGATTTCAACGGTTTATGCTCCCTGGAGTTTGTCCGCTATAAATTCGGTGAACCAAAGTATACCGTTCAGGAGTGTCAGCAGCGGGGGATGACCTACGATATTCCGCTTAAAATTGTCGTACGGCTGATAACCTTCGATGTCGATGAGGAGACTGGTGTACAGTCTATCCGGGACATCAAGGAGCAGGAGGTCTTTTTCGGTGCATTGCCGCTGATGACCGGCGATGGCGTCTTTGTCATCAACGGAACGGAGCGGGTAATTGTTTCCCAGCTCCAGCGTTCTCCCGGTCTTTTTTATACCCATGACCAGGGAAAGAGCCACGCCAGCGGCAAACTTCTCTATTCAGCGAGAATAATTCCTGTTCGCGGCTCCTGGATCGATCTTGAATTTGATATCAAGGACATTCTCCATGTCCGGATTGACCGGAGAAGAAAATTTCCGGTAACAACGCTGCTCAAAGCCCTTGGGCATAGTGCTGAAGAACTCCTTGCAGAGTTTTATCCGGTTAACCGCGTCAAGAAGAAGAAAGCCGGTTACTTCATCGATTTCAGCGAGAGGACGGCGCTAGGTCAGCGGCTTGAATTTGACCTCATAAACCCAAAGGATGGTGAGGTACTCGGTAAAAAGGGACGGAAAATATCAAAAGCGCTGTGCCGCCGGATTGAAGAGGCGAAAATCGAGTGGCTGCAGATATCCGAAGAGCTGCTTCTTGGCAAGGTTTTCGCTGAAGACATTGCTGATGCCGAAGCGGAGCAGCCGCTGGTAATGCACAATACTGAGGTCAGCGAGTCGATTCTGGAGACCCTTGACGGCGCAGGCATCAGTGAGTTTAAGGTGCTTGCCATCGATGGCGTCAACTATTCCGAGTCTTTCAGAAAGACCCTTGCTCTCGACAAGGTGATCTCAACTGAGGAAGCGCTTCTTGAGATCTATCGTCGACTTCGACCGTCAAGCCCGCCGACGATAGAGGTTGCAGAAGGGTTCTTTGAGAACCTGTTCTTCAATCCCGAGCTTTATGACCTCTCGGAGGTCGGCCGTTATAAAATCAATGCCAAGCTCAAGCTCGATATCGATATCAGCCAGCGTGCGCTTACCCGCGAGGACATCATCAAGGCAGTGAAATTCCTTGTACGCCTAAAGGACAGCCAGGGTGCGGTAGATGATATCGATCATCTCGGCAACCGCCGGGTTCGCACGGTCGGTGAGCTGGTTGAGAACCAGTATCGCATGGGACTTGTCCGCATGGAGCGGGCGATCAAGGAACGCATGACGCTGCAGGATGTTGAAACCCTGATGCCGCATGACCTTGTAAATCCCAAACCAATTTCGGCAGCCATCAAGGAATTTTTCGGGACAAGCCAGCTGTCGCAGTTCATGGACCAGACCAACCCGCTTTCCGAGGTGACTCATAAAAGGCGGCTCAGTGCACTTGGACCTGGTGGTCTATCACGTGAGCGTGCGGGTTTTGAGGTTCGTGACGTTCATCCCACTCACTATGGTCGAATCTGTCCGGTTGAAACCCCGGAAGGACCAAATATCGGGCTCATTGTCTCACTGGCAACCTATGCCCGGATTAACCCCTACGGCTTCATAGAAACACCGTACCGCAGGGTCAAGGACCGTATTGTTTACGATGACCAGATCGACTACCTCAGTGCGCTTCAGGAGCAGAACAACTACATCGCTCCGGCACTGGTGCCGCTTGACAAGGCCAATCGCCTCGTTCCGGATTCGTTGATCGTTCGCGAAGATGGTGAAGTTATCACCTCAATTGCGGACAATGTAACCTACATGGACATTGCCCCGAATCAGCTCGTCAGTGTGGCGGCTTCACTGATTCCGTTCCTGGAAAATGATGATGCCAACCGCGCACTTATGGGCTCGAACATGCAGCGCCAGGCGGTGCCGCTGATGATAACGAGGGCTCCTTTTGTCGGCACCGGCATGGAACGCTATGTCGCCAGGGATTCAGGGGCCTGTCTGCTGGCCGGCGGGGATGGAATCGTCGAGGAGGTTGATGCGAATCGGATTGTCGTACGTTACGACAAGCCGGGTATCGATGGTCATGAAACCGGCGTTGCCGTCTACAGGCTTGAAAAATACAAGAAATCCAACCAGAATACCTGCTTCAACCAAAAGCCTCTGGTTACGCCCGGTGTCCGGGTAACAGAAGGTGACGTTCTTGCCGACGGTTCTTCATGTGACAACGGTGAGCTTGCACTCGGCAAAAATGTGACGATTGCTTTCATGCCATGGCGCGGGTTCAACTTCGAGGATTCAATCCTGGTAAACGAGCGGCTCCTGAAAGAAGATACCTTCACCTCTCTGCACATAGAAGTTTTTGAGACGATGGCCCGTGACACGAAACTCGGAAAAGAGGAGATAACCAGGGACATCCCCAATGTCAGCGAGGATACCTTGAGGAATCTCGACGAGTCGGGCATCGTCAGGGTCGGTGCAGAGGTCGGAGCTGGTGACACCCTTGTTGGGAAAGTTACCCCGAAAGGTGAGACGGTGCTCTCTCCCGAGGAAAAACTGCTGCGGGCTATCTTCGGTGAAAAGGCACAGGATGTCAAAGATTCTTCTCTTCGTGTTCCCCCCGGTGTCGAGGGGGTTGTCATTGATGCTAAAGTTTTTTCCCGCAAAGGTGTCGACAAAGATGAACGCTCCCTGATGATCGAAGACGTTGAAATCGAGCGGCTCAATCAGGATAAGCTTGACGAGATCGGCAGCCTGAAAAAAGGGGTCTGCCGCGAGGTTGGAAAGATCGTTCACGGCCGCACGGTAAAGGAGGATGTGAGAGCAAAGGACGGGACCATCCTTGTCAAGCTCGGCAAGAAATTCAACGAGGACATTTCAGCCGAGATCGGCTTCCATGACCTGCGCAAGCTCGAATTTTCCGAACGCGCCAAATATCTTGATAAGATTGAAGCTGTCTATGAACGCTATGACCGGCAGGCGCGTTTGATCACCGAGCGCTACGACGGTATCATCGATCGCTTGAAGAAAGGTGATGACCTGCCTCCGGGAGTGGTAAAAATGGTCAAGGTTTATGTCGCCACCAAGCGTAAAATGTCTGTCGGCGACAAGATGGCCGGGCGTCATGGCAACAAGGGTGTCATTTCGTGCATCCTTCCGGAAGAGGATATGCCTTATTTTGCCAATGGCGGGACCGTTGATATTGTGCTGAATCCGCTTGGCGTACCCTCTCGTATGAATGTCGGGCAGGTACTCGAAGTACATCTTGGTTATGCCGCCAGGCGACTTGGCGAGCAGATAGAGGCCCTGGCCCGGAATCAGGCGGTGGATCTGATCAAGGGAAAGCTTGCAAAGATCTACTCAAAATCTGAGTGCAGCGCGATCCTCAAGGGACAAACAGATGAGCAGGTCATCGACTGGGCCCGGGAGCACAAGGACGGTCTGCACATGTCCACCCCGGTATTCGATGGTGCGCGCGAAGACCAGATCCGCAGCCTGCTTGTCGAAGCCGGCATGGATGAGGTCGGCCAGGCTCAGCTGTATGACGGTCTTACCGGAGAAGCCTTTGCCAACAAGGTAACGGTCGGAGTGATGTACATGCTGAAACTCCACCATCTTGTTGACAATAAAATTCATGCCAGATCCACCGGCCCTTATTCCCTTGTTACCCAGCAGCCGCTCGGCGGAAAAGCGCAGTTCGGCGGGCAGAGACTTGGCGAAATGGAGGTCTGGGCGATGGAAGCATATGGCGCTGCCTATACCCTGAAAGAATTCCTGACAGCCAAGTCGGATGATGTGGAAGGGCGTACCTCCATGTACGAGCGTATCGTAAAAGGTGATAATTTCCTGACCACCGGCCTGCCGGAATCTTTTCACGTTCTGGTGAAAGAGCTGCAGGGATTATGCCTGAACATGGAGCTGATTGAGGAATAAGAAACTCCAGACACGGCAGTCTGCGTGTTGGTGAGCTATTAAAATAATCTCTTCAAAACCCGGCACTGTCAAGCCGGGTAACCAACAACTTGAAGGAGAGGTGATTACGTGGAAGAGTTATTCAATTTTTTTCAAAAACCGAAAACTCCTACCAGATTTAAAGCGGTAAAAATTTCTTTGGCATCGCCTGAAAAGATCATGGACTGGTCCCATGGTGAGGTGAAAAAGCCTGAGACGATAAACTACAGGACCTTTAAGCCGGAACGGGATGGGCTTTTCTGTGCGAAAATATTTGGTCCGGTCAAAGATTTCGAGTGTAACTGCGGCAAATATAAACGCATGAAGCACCGTGGTGTCGTCTGCGAGAAGTGCGGTGTCGAGGTCATCCAGTCAAAGGTTCGCCGTGAGCGGCTCGGGCATATAAAACTTGCTGCCCCGGTTGCCCATATCTGGTTTCTGAAAAGCCTGCCCAGCAAGATCGGTGCTGTACTTGACATGACCTTGAAGCAGTTGGAGAAGATTCTCTATTTCGAGCAGTATGCGGTTGTTGAATCCGAGGTTGAAGAGATCCCGCGTGCTTCCCTGCTGAGTGAAGAAAAATATCGCCAGGCACGGGAAGATTTTCCCGGTCAGTTCAAAGTAGGGATCGGAGCCGAGGCCATCCGTGAACTGCTTGCAGGCCAGGACCTTGCCGAGCTGTCAAAGGAACTCAGGGCGGAGATGCTCACAACCGGCTCCCAGACAAAACGGCAGAAACTCGGCAAGCGGCTCTATGTAATCGAGGCATTTCTTGATTCGGGAAACAAACCTGAATGGATGGTGCTGGAAGTTATCCCCGTGCTGCCGCCGGATCTGCGCCCGCTTGTTCCGCTCGAAGGGGGTCGCTTTGCAACCTCAGACCTCAATGATCTCTATCGCCGCGTTATCAATCGCAATAACCGCTTGAAGCGGCTTCTTGAGCTTGACGCGCCCGACATCATTATTCGAAACGAGAAGCGCATGCTCCAGGAGGCTGTCGACGTCCTGTTTGATAATGGGCGGCGCGGCAGGGTTATCACCGGTGCTAACAAGCGGCCGCTGAAGTCACTTGCCGATATGCTGAAGGGGAAGCAGGGACGTTTTCGCCAGAACCTGCTCGGTAAGCGTGTCGATTATTCCGGCCGTTCAGTCATTGTTGTCGGGCCGAATCTACGTCTTCATCAATGTGGAATTCCTAAAAAGATGGCGCTCGAACTGTTCAAGCCGTTCATCTATAACAAGCTCGAGCGTCGTGGTTTTGTAACGACCATCAAGAGTGCCAGGAAAATGGTCGAAAAAGGGGTCAAGGAAGTCTGGGATGTCCTTGAAGAGGTGGTAACCGAGTATCCGGTGATTCTCAACCGGGCACCGACGCTTCATCGCCTCGGTATGCAGGCGTTCGAAGCGGTGCTGATCGAGGGCAAGGCCATTCAGCTGCACCCGCTTGTCTGTGCGGCTTTTAATGCCGACTTTGACGGCGATCAGATGGCGGTTCATGTGCCGCTGTCGGTTGAGGCCCAGGTGGAAGCACGAGTGCTGATGATGTCCACCAACAATATCCTCTCCCCTGCCAATGGCGAGCCGATCATCATTCCATCTCAGGATATTGTCCTTGGTCTCTACTATATGACTCGTGAGCGCATTAACGTTGCCGGGGAAGGGCATGTTTTCTCCGGTGTTGACGAGGCGCGAATTGCGTATGATCATGGTGCAGTTGACCTGCAGGCCAAAATCAAAGTCCGCATGGATGGGGTCCTGGTGGAAACGACCATGGGAAGAGTGATACTTGGAGATCTGCTGCCGAAATCAGTACCGTTTAATGAATTAAACAAGGTGCTGAGCAAGAAAGCGCTCGCCAAGCTGATCGATTACACCTACCGGCATGCCGGTACAAAAGATACGGTTATTCTGGCGGACCGCCTGAAAGACACCGGCTACGAGTATGCAACGCGGGCTGGAATTTCAATCTGCATCAACGACATGAAAATTCCGCTATCCAAGGAAGATTTCGTCGAAAATGCCGAGAAAGAGGTTTTTGACGTTGATCAGCAATACTCCGACGGCTTGATAACTTCAGGTGAAAAATACAACAAGATCGTGGATATCTGGTCCAAGGTCACCGAGGATGTCGCCAATGAAATGATGGACGAGATCAAGGTGGATTATGTCCGTGACAAGGATAACAAGCTCATCGAGACCCCCAGCTTCAACTCGATCTTCATTATGGCGGATTCGGGGGCCAGGGGCTCTCGCGACCAGATCAGGCAGCTTGCCGGAATGCGCGGCTTGATGGCCAAACCTTCCGGTGAGATTATTGAAACGCCGATCAAGGCTAATTTCCGTGAGGGGCTGGGTGTACTGGAATATTTCATTTCGACTCACGGCGCCCGAAAAGGTCTTGCCGATACAGCCCTGAAGACAGCTAACTCCGGTTATCTGACGCGGCGTCTGGTTGACGTGGCCCAGGAGTCGACCATTGTTGAAACCGACTGTATGACAATTGATGGTATTATCGCCGAACCGCTTATTGACGGTGGCGAGATCATTGTTCCGATCGGTGACAGGATCCTGGGAAGGGTTGCCCTCGGAGATGTCAAGGACCCATTCAGTGATGAAGTGATTGTCAAGGCAGGCAAAGAGATTACCGAGACAACTGTTGGGGTGATCGAAGCAGCGGGCATTGACCGGGTCATGATTCGCTCAGTTCTCACCTGCCGTTCAAAACGAGGCGTCTGTGCCTCCTGCTACGGTCGTGATCTTGGCCGCGGGCATATGGTTAATATCGGTGAGGCTATCGGGGTTATCGCCGCACAGTCCATTGGTGAACCGGGAACCCAGCTGACCATGCGTACCTTCCATATAGGCGGTACCGCAAGCAGGTCCGTAGAACAGGCTGAACTTGTCACTCAGCGCGGTGGTACCGTTGGTTTCAAGAACCTGCATTTTGTTGAAAACGCAGCAGGGGTCAAGATTGTCATGAACCGTAACGCCGAGATCGTCGTTCAGGACGAGCTTGGCCGGGAGCGTGAACGATTCAAAGTGAACTATGGCGCCCAGATAATGGTCCAGCCGGATAGTGAGGTGCCGCCGGGTACGACTCTGGCGGACTGGGATGCCTACACCATACCGATTGTCGCTGAAGTTGGCGGTATCATCAAGTACGGGGATATTCTTGAAGGCATTACCATGCAGGAAAAAGTTGATGCCGTTACCGGAAAATCATCCAAGGTTATCGTCCATTCCGCCGGAGGTGCCCAGCTGAACCCACGTGTATCGGTAAAAGACGAGGGCGGCAGAAAAACATTGAAACTGCCCGATTCAGACATTGCTGCCCGTTATTCACTGCCGGTCGGCTCCATCATCTCCGTCGAGGAAGGCGCATTAATCAAGCCGGGAACAATAGTCGGCAAGATTCCAAGAGAAACCTCAAAAACCAAAGATATTACCGGCGGACTGCCCCGTGTTGCTGAACTCTTTGAAGTCAGAAAACCCAAGGAGCCGGCAATTATTTCAGAGATTGACGGGCGCGTCAGTTTCGGCAAGGAACTAAAGGGCAAGCGAAGGGTAGTCGTTACTCCAGAGTATGGCGACCCACAGGAATACCTGGTACCGAAGTCAAAACACATCATCGTCCATGAGGGCGATTATGTTCAGGCAGGGGAGCGCTTGATGGAGGGAACGATCGTCCCCAATGACATTCTCAGGGTGCTCGGGGTCAAGGAACTGGCAAAGTTTCTGGTGAATGAAATTCAGGAAGTTTATCGTCTGCAGGGCGTAAAAATCAATGACAAGCACATTGAAGTTATTGTCCGTCAGATGATGCGCCGGGTAATGATCACCGTTGCCGGAGATTCAAAATTCATGATCGGGGAACAGATCGAATGGTGGTCTTTCGAAGACGAACGTGATCGCCTGTTTGCAGAAGGCAAGGCGCCACCGGTTGCAGAACCGCTGCTTCTCGGGGTCACCAAGGCGTCCCTGTCAACGGAAAGCTTTATTTCCGCGGCATCCTTCCAGGAGACCACCAAGGTCCTGACAAATGCGGCCATGGCAGGCAAAGTAGACGAGCTTGCCGGCCTCAAGGAGAACGTCATTATGGGCCGACTGATCTCTGCAGGTACGGGCATTAAGGGAAATTTGGTTAACTAGGAGAGTGCTGACAGGGGTGCAGCCTAATGGCTGCACCCCTGTGTTCGAGGCACAATAAAAAACATCACTGATGCTTTTAATCTTGACACTCAAATAACAGTGATGTAAATATGTCTTTTTCCGCCGTAGCACCGTGGCTTTTTGTTACGGTGGGATTACAAGAAGATTAATAGAACAGGAGAAGTATAGGTAATGCCAACGATTAACCAACTGGTTCGCCAGGGCAGGAAGAAAATAGTCAAAAAGACAAATACACCGGCCCTGAAAGGCTCGCCCCAGAAACGGGGTGTGTGTGTAAGGGTTTATACAACGACTCCGAAAAAACCGAACTCAGCGTTGAGGAAGGTGGCAAGGGTAAGGTTGACGAACGGTATTGAAGTTACTTCATATATTCCAGGTATTGGGCATAATCTGCAGGAGCACTCAGTTGTAATGATACGTGGCGGCAGGGTGAAAGACCTTCCCGGTGTCCGGTACCACGTTATTCGTGGAACGCTCGACACGCTTGGTGTTTCAGATCGACGTCAGGGTCGCTCGAAGTACGGCGCGAAGAAACCGTCCTGATAATGGCTCATACGGGAGAGAAAAGAAATGTCACGTAGAAAAGCTGCAGAAAAACGACCGACTGAGCCGGATGCTCGCTTTCAGAGTGTGCTTGTTTCCAAGTTTACCAATGGCTTGATGGAACGGGGCAAGAAAAGTGTTGCCAGGCGGATTTTTTATGATGCAATGGATATCATTGCCGCCAAACTGCCGGAAGAAGAGCCGCTGCTCGTATTTGAAGAGGCGATGGACAAAGTTCGTCCGCGGGTAGAGGTTAAATCCAGACGCGTCGGTGGTGCAACCTACCAGGTGCCGATGGAAGTTCGCCAGACGCGCAGAAACGCACTGGCTATCAGGTGGATCATCGGGTTTGCCCAGAGTCGTGCGGGCAGGTCGATGTCTGAAAAGCTGGCAGCGGAGTTGCTCGATGCTTACAACGAGCGCGGGGCTGCCGTTAAGAAGCGTGACGATACTCATCGTATGGCAGAGGCTAACAAAGCGTTTGCGCACTATCGTTGGTAAGGGGTAGCGCCTTTTTATCAAGCGGGAGCTGAGGTCAGCACAAAAGAGCGATTGAGGTCTGTTGATGTCAGCCCAGAATGAGTTAGCCCATGTGCGCAATATAGGCATCATGGCCCATATTGATGCCGGAAAGACGACAACAACCGAACGGATACTCTATTACACGGGCCGTTCATACAAGATGGGCGAGGTTCACAACGGCAATGCCGTTATGGACTGGATGGAACAGGAACAGGAGCGGGGTATAACCATCACCTCGGCGGCTACAACCTGTACCTGGAAGGACCATAAGATAAATATAATCGACACTCCCGGGCATGTCGATTTCACTGTTGAGGTGGAACGGTGCCTGCGGGTGCTGGATGGCGTTATCGCTGTCTTCTGTGCGGTAGGCGGGGTCGAGCCCCAGTCGGAAACTGTCTGGAGACAGGCTGACCGGTATGCCATCCCGCGACTGGCCTTCATCAACAAGA
>CBDUGK010000111.1:0-12731 GCA_965366875.1 uncultured Desulfobulbaceae bacterium
ATGCAGGAGATCGAAACTCTCCGGCCGGCCCTTCTCGCCATTAAAAACGATACTATTTTCCTGGATGAATGTTTCAATTTCGGGAACTTCGCTGCAGAGACGGGCCAAGAGTCTTTTCAACACCTCCTTGTTGCCCCGGCGCATTGAAACTTGTTCCGGTTGTGTATCCCGGCGGCTGGGTAAGTTGCCAAAGGATGAGATCAGGTTTTGCAGCTCGAGAAACCCATTGTGCTGGTCCCCGAGCAGAGCACCAAGTCTTTGCAGGTCATGCCCGAGGATAAAGGGATAGGTGCTTGGACCGACAGGAAAACAATGTTCAAAATAGCTTATGGAAAAAGCTCCTTTTTCTTTCTTGAAGTCGAGACGTAATTGTCCACCTTCAAGCACAGAGCCGTAATGATCACCAAGTATCGGCAGGAGCACCCGGCCTTTGAGTTCCTGTTGCTGCGGGTCCCAGTTGATATCAAAGTAGTCGGCGTAGAGAGATGCCTGACCGTTTTCCAGCACATCCATCCACCATTTGTTGTCCGAGCCCACACCCATGTGATTTGGCACCATATCAACAATATGGGCCATGCTGTGCCGGTCAAGGGCGGCAACAAACGCTTCATACTCTTCCCGGGTGCCGATTTCCGGGTTCAATGCTGAGTGGTCTATAATATCATATCCATGCGGACTGCCCGGACGGGCTGCCAGAAAGGGAGATGTATAGCAGTGGCTGATTCCCAGCCTGCTGAGGTAAGGCACAACTTCTGCTGCCTGTTTGAAGGTAAACCTGCCGCTGAGCTGCAGGCGATAAAAAGAGGTAGGAATCTGCGCTGTTTTTTTCTCCTTGCGATCGGTCAACAGGGCTGACGGTCTGATGACACCCAGTCCCCTCTCTTGACATATTGACCGGAACAGGGTCTGCAGCTGGCTGTCTTCCTCAATAGACTCAAGGGCTATCGGCAGTTTTCGCATCCAGACGGGACTGGACGCTGTTTTTTCATCAAAAAAGCCAGGTTCATGGAAGATCGGCAGATCCTGCATCGGTAACAGGAGGATCTTGGCGGGTGTTTTGGCCAGAAAGAGATGAACGGCCCGCAGCAACTCAGAAGACAGGCGGGATACGGTGGACGGATCCAGCTCATACCCCTTCGGCAGCAGTTTTTGACGATGCAGGGCGACCAGAAGGTGCGCCCGGGTAGCTGACCGGGCGATTATTTGCTGTTCCTGCCATTCTGTTGCATTTCCCTGTAGCATTTCACTTTTAAGTTCAATGTCTTTGCCCAGCCAGAATCCGTTCAAACAGGTTAACCGGCTATTGCTGGCCGCTATAGCCGCTTGCGGCGGATATTGATCCGGAGGAAGCAAGTTTCCTCCGGGGTCTGCCTTGAAGTGGCCGGGGTTGTATAAAAAAACAGATCTGGCAAGCAAGGTGTTGCAAAACTCCTCAGGAAGTTTCTCGTCATGTTCACAACCAACCAAACATTTGTTTCTTTGGCTCTCCAGGCAGATGATGGCCAGAAGTTCAGGAAGAGGGGTTTCCAGGTAAATTGCTTCACTGCATACGTCTGATTGCGGCAGCCAGCATTGTTGCTCCGCAATAAGTGCGTAAGGAATAAACAGGGCTCCTGAATGCCGCATATTAGCCTTCAGGGCGGTAATAAAAGGAGCGTACCCCCATTCAGTCAGTCTCTGCGCAACAAGTGGCTTGCTGCCGGATATGCTGGTTATCTTCAATCTGCCGGGTAAAGCGCCGGATTCCATATTACCGGCGTAGAGGCTGGGACGGTACCATGCCTCAAAGCTGTCACGAATCAAGCTTTCGGGCAGGGTCTGCAGCAGGCCTACTTTCAGGCCAAGCTCCATGGAGCGTCGGCCGATTGCTGCCAGCTGGAGTTCAGCCTGCCACTGCAGATATTGATGATATTCAATCCGGTCAATGTTGTTACCTGCAAATTGAGAAAGCTCGTCAGCATGGTTGTGACGATATTCTTCCGGCCATGCCGACCAGCCTGTTTCGCCCTTATCCTTGAAATGTTCCCGTAATGTCTCAAAAAGAGCATATGCCTTGAGCTCCTCTCCTCCCCGCTGCACAAAGGCGCGGAACTCTCTTCCTCTCTCGGTATCCGGGTGGAGATGGTTCTGGAGGAAGTGCTGCCAAAGAATTGCAAAAATATCTTCTTTGACATTTGCAACCTCTATGAAATCAGGACAGAGCCTGTCGCGAAGAGAAGCAAGGCGCACCTTGAGGACAGGATCATTGAAAAATCCTCCAGCTGCTTCACTTTCAGCAAAATCAGCTATTTTTTCAGGGTCAAGGTACAGAGGATTGAGAAAGCGGAGGGTTGAAAAATAATGCGGGTAAGACTTACCGGTTGCAGGGGATGACTCTGCCTGCAAAGGATTTATGCTGACTGTCCCGGCCCCGTGCTGAGAAGACCAGCGAAGGAGATTTTTCAGGTCGGAAAAATCTCCGATGCCCCAGTTTCTCCTTGAACTGAGGGTATCGAGCCGGCAGGCGACACCCCAGATCATACCTTCCTGCTGCAGGCCGGGAGGCACATAGCAGGTTGCAGGGGTTCTGATGATGGTGCTTGCGGCATTGAGTTCCAGGTCGTCTCGAGCCTTTACCATGAAAGAAATAGTGTGGTATCCACAGGGAAGGTCACAGGACAACTGCAGATCAACGGCAACATAATTCCCCTCCAGGCTCTCATGGCATGCTATAATCACACCTGAGTCAAGAGAACATTGCCCTGTATGTCTTTTGCCGTTTTCTTCAGAGATATCCCAGTAAATGGTATTGTGTAAGGCTGACTCAGGCAGTTTCAGATGAAAACTGAAATGCTCGGTTTTTCCCTGAACAACCAGACATGGCGCAACTATCTGCTGCCAGGTGCGCCGTTCCAGCTCAGCACGGAGCTGATCTGGATCTTTTTCATCAGCATTCAATCCGAACGCTTTTAACAGCTCCTTTTGAACATCAGGGGAAAGGGGCTGCTTGCGCCCATCTGCATCCAGGCAATAGGGCTCAATGGAATAAAAGCGACAGAGTTCCTGATAAAGTTGTGTGTACATCGTCTCCTCACCAGTCAAGGAACCAGGCAATACTTTGAGGTGGTAAAACATGTTGATCCAGCGGGTATTGAGCGGCCCATGCATCGGCATAAAACCGTTTTCCTGAGAGTGGTGGATGATCGTCAACAGAATCCAGCGCAAAATTGACGACTACCTGGAGCAGGGAACCATCACCGAGGACCCAGTCGGCCAGCAATGCCTTGCAGCCAATTATCTGATAACCGGCCTTGCCTCCCTGCATACCGGTCAAGCGGGGTATTATGGTGCTGTGTCGCAGGGTAAGGAGGTCCTGATAGAGCGAATTGAAGCGCTGGCCTTTTCTGCATTCTTTTTCCAGCCAGTTCAGGCATGATCGATGGTAGGTGTCACTGGCTTGAGGGTCCGGGATGGCAACCTGGGCTGCCGGATCTGAAAATTCAGGAAACCCGGCAAACTCTTTACGCCTTCCTTCCGTAACCCGATCAGCGAGCTCCACCCCAAAATCACAGAAAAAAAGAAATGGAGTCGTGGCGCCAAATTCTTCTCCCATGAATAAGAGCGGTGGAGATGGGGCCAGCAGTATTAAGGCGACAGCAAGACGCAGGAGTGGCTCGGCTGCCAGCGTTGTCAGCCGATCACCCTGTGCCCGGTTGCCTACTTGATCATGATTTTGCAAAAAAGAGACAAAGGATTGTGGCGATAGCCTGAGGGTTCTCCCTGGTAAGCAAAACCTTCTGTCAGGCACCGGCCTAAATGATGGAGCGGTTCATTTGTGTAATCAACGTAGTAACCTGCTTTCTCACCAGTTAAAAGAACATGGCAGGCGTGATGCAGATCATCATTCCACTGGGCGACATAATAGTTGGGAGCACCATTTTGGTCTCTGGAGAGATAGCGTGATTGGTTATTATCATTTTCCAGCATAAGATGAATATGCCTGGTTTTACCGGGACCGGCTCGCACTGAGGCGGCAATTTCCTCAAGGATATGAGGTTCTGAATCGTCGAAAATAGCATGTACCGCATCCAGGCGAAGACCGTCAAAACGATACTCTTCGAGCCAATAGAGGGCATTGTTGATGAAAAAGTCGCGAACCGTGCGACGGTGTCTGCCCAAGAAGTCAATGGCGGCTCCCCAGGGCGTCTGATGTTTTTCTGTAAAAAATGCCTCCCTGGCATAGACATGGAGGTAGTTGCCTTCCGGGCCGAAATGGTTGTAGACCACATCCAGAAAAACCATTATGTCCATGCTGTGGGCAGTCTGGATAAGCTGTTTCAGCTCGTGCGGGCTGCCATAGGAGGTGTCCGGAGCAAAAAGAAGAACTCCGTCATAGCCCCAGTTCCTGCTTCCCGGAAAATCGGCAAGCGGCATGAGTTCTATGGCGGTTACGCCGAGTTCAGCGAGGTAGTGAAGTCGTTCGGTAATTCCTGCAAAAGTGCCTGCAGGGGAAAAGGTGCCGGTGTGTATTTCATAGATGATTGTCTCTTCCCATGGCTTTCCCAGCCATGTATCATCCTGCCAGCGGAAATCGGCTGGATCGATGACTATGCTTGGGCTATTGATATCATCAAGCTGAGCGCGGGAAGCCGGGTCCGGAACCAGCAGGCTGGAATCAATACGGAAACGATAAAGGGAATTTTCTTTTACGGAAGATACCTGTTTTTGAAACCATCTGCCAGGCAGGATGTCCATGGAATAAAAGGTCTGAATGCCATCATTTTCCAGGCAAAGGTCAACCGAGTTGGCAGAAGGTGCCCAGATACGGAATAATACCGTATCGTCAGAGAGTACCTGGGGGCCGAATGGCATGGTATGTATATGTCGGGCAGGAACTTTATGCATAAAACGAAAGACGTTTATAACCAGAGCTGCACTCTTATGGTACCTGCGAAATAGCTAGTGATACAATTTCAGCAGCCTTAATAAGCGGATAGCCTGCGGGTGATGCAGTCAGTAATGGATGTGTACCAATCTGGGATGTCAAAATTGAATTGATGGTCATTCGGTTTTCAATGATACATCCTATAAAATTGGTCAGTTCACCAATACTTGGCCCACCGATAACTTCACCACCGATAATCACCCCGCCGTCTCGTCCGGCAACTAATTTTACCGTCTGCTTGTGCGTGTTTGCCAGTGTCCCAGGATGCTTGTCGATGCCCTCAAAAGTCCCGGTAACGACATCAAATCCTTCATGTACAGCTTGAATTTCTGATAATCCTGCTGCACCAAAGCCGACACCTTCAATCTCTGTTGAAAAAATAGCAAGGGTCCCGTTGAATGTTTTTAAGGTGGACAACTTGTATAAATTCATTCCGGCTATTCGTGCCTCTGCACAAGCAGTCGAGGCAAGCATCACTCCCGTTGGTTTTCTCGTGAAAAAATCTCTTTTTTCAGCGCAATCTCCGACAGCAAAGATATCCGGATTCTCTGTGCGCATATACTCATCAACAATAATGAATCCGCGCTCAGAAATTTTTACCCCTGTCTGTTCGGCGATATTTGTGTTGGGTTGGTATCCAACGGATAAAATAACAGCATCAGCTGCCAGTTCCGTGCCGTCATTCAAGAGAACCCCGCCAGCTCTGTCGTTTCCGATGATTTCCTTGACCCCACTTCCGGTATTCAATGTTACACCACTGGCCTGAAGAATTTCTTCGGCTTTATCTGAGAGTTCTTTATCAAATGCGAGGCTCATAATGTTTGGCAATATCTCGACAACCGTGACATTCTTATTCCGTTTATTGAGTTCGCTCGACACCTCGATTCCTATAAAACCTCCTCCAATGGTAACAATGTTTTTGTGCCCATTGAGTTTTTCCAGCATGTGATCAAGATATTCCTTATCTTTCGGGATAGTAAATACGTTGTCGAGATCCCGGCCTTTAAGCCATCGGGGTATAACCGGGATAGATCCAAGAGCAAAAACCAACTTTTCAAAGCCGATTTCGGTGCCGTCAGCCAACACACACACCTTGTCTTCCTGGTTGACGGAGAGTACTTCACCAACTCTTATGGAAACATCAACATTTGAGAGCAGGGCATCAGGAAGCAGGTTCTGATTACTGTTTGCCAGGGAACCAAACATGTAAGGAATTCCACACGGAACAAGAGCCTGTCTCTCCTTGCGGATGAGAAGAAACGTCTTATCCGGATAATGTGATTTTCCAGTAGTTGCCGTAACAAGACCGGCAGCTCCGCCGCCTACGATTAAAACATCAGTATATTCCATTGTATTCTCTCCTGCTGTTTGCTTGACAGGCCTCCGTCTGCAGGCTATGCCTGCTTGTTTTTACAATACTTTGACTGGATCAGTTTGAGCAGCATTGCCTCTATCTCATCGCCGGAAAACGGTTTGGTGAGCAAATAGTCGATATCTTTGTTTTGGATGTTCTCAGAATGTGTCCTGTTTCCATATGGGGATATGAGAATCTTGATGGCCTTATTCCTTCTGCTGTTTAGGATTTTGAAAAAAACCAAACCGTTCATATCCGGCAATAACTCTTCACAAAGAATTATGTCGTACGGGTCTTTCTGGATAGCGAGGAGTGCTTGCGAAGCATTTTCAAATGTCTGCAGGTGGCAATTACGAGCCCTGAAAAACAATGATAAAGACTTTCTGATCCCTTCATCACCATCCACAAGGAGCATTCTCTGATTTGTTAGCATGTGAGGTGCTTCATTTTTATAAGGAAGAAGGTCCCATCCCTTTCGAAATTATTTTCTCAGTAACGAAAGAAGCAGAAACCATGCCAATCCTTGTTTCTCATGTTACGTGTTACTTTTTCAGCTTTTTCTGGGTTTCGTGCGTTGCATGGTTTTGTTCGACTACAGTCACCTACAAAAAATTTCATTCTTGATTTACAATTTTTTGCAGATTACCTGGGGGAGGTGTAATGTGGGGGTGTCGTGTAACAAAACTAAAATTGTGCTGGCCTGAAGAGCCAGGGTCTCACGTTGAACATGTGGGAAGAGTATTTCTGAGGATGAAAAAATGATTACCCAAATCCTGCAAGGAATTTTAATCCCAACGTTTGCAATAGACAACGACCATGTCATTACACACTGGAATAGTGCCTGTGAGCAGCTGACGGGGCTTGCTGCAAATGAAATGATTGGCACAAGAAAACAGTGGCTTGCCTTCTATAAAAAAGAGAAACCGGTAATGGCTGATCTTATCGTTGGAGGGGCATCCCGGGAAGTATTTGTCAGTCATTTTGGTGATGACGTTCAAACGTCCACTACCGTGGCAGGAGCCTATCAGACTGAAGGTTTTTTCCCGGATCTGGGGGAAGAGGGGAAATGGTTATTTTTTACTGCCTCTCCTTTAACGGATGAACAAGGGGCAATCATAGGTGCAATTGAAACACTGCAGGATGTCTCTGCCGGAAAGCAGACAGAAAAAGCCTTGATACTAGTGCAGGAAGAATTGGAGAGACGTGTTGAGGAGCGTACCGCTGATCTTACAAAAACAAATGAGGATTTAAAACAAGAGATCGTCAACCGCAGGCGAGTTGAAGATGAGCTGCAACTCAGCGAAAGTAAATTCCGCACCGTAGCAAATTTCACGTATGACTGGGAATATTGGATATCCCCGGAGGGACATTTTAATTATATTACTCCTTCCTGTGAGCGGGTCACCGGTTATGGACCGGAAGATTTCAACAGGAATGCAGACTTGCTCGTCTCTATAACTCACCCTGACGAGCAGACGATGCTACTCCAACATCTTGATCAAGAAGTGATGAATCAAGAGGTCTATCACATGGATTTCAGAATCATCACGCGCACCGGTGAAGAACGTTGGATATCCCATTTCTGCCAACCCGTATTTGATGACGGCGGCAATCATCTTGGCCGGCGGGTAAGTAATCGGGACATCACAAAACGTAAACAGATGGAAGCAATCCTGCAAAAGGAACGTGAAACGCTTGAGATGCGTGTGAAGGAACGAACCGAGCAGCTTTCAGCAGCCTACGACAGTCTCCAGGGAGAAGTGGAGGAACGCATAGCAGCATATGCAATCCTGAAAGAGAGTGAGGAAGAGCTGAGAAAGCGTAAAGAATTCATCGAAATCATTTTGGATAAATTGCCGATAGGGCTGGCAGTCAACACGATCTCTGATGGTGTGATTCATTACATTAATTCAAAGTTCTCTGAGATATATGGTTGGCCAAAAGAGATCCTCCACAGTTTTGATGCGTTATTTAAGCATGTCTACCCCGATCCGGAATATAGAACGGTCATAAAAAACAAGGTGATTGAAGATATTGCCAGTCGTGATCCGTCAAAAATGATATGGGAAAATTTACTTCCCACCACCCGGAACAAAGAACAGCGGGTTGTCAATGCCATAAATATTCCGCTCTTCGAACAAGACCTGATGATTTCAACAGTCCAGGATGTCACCGAAAAACACAGAGCTGATGAGGCCTTACTGTTTACCCGTTTTTCTATTGACCACGCAAATGATATGATCTACTGGGTCGATTCCGGCGGCAGAATTGTCGACGTTAATGAAACGACCTGCCGTAAATTGCGCTGTTCAAGGGAGGAACTCCTGTTGATGACGGTCATGGATATAGACCCCAGCGTGACGCCTGAAAGATTTCAGGAAGACTGGGAGAACATCAAGAAGCATGAAGTCTGGAGAGTGGAAAGCAGCCACTATTGCAAGGACGGGGAGGCTATTCCTGTAGAAATAGACATCAATCAGATCGAATTCAGCGGCAGGAAATACAATTGCGTGTTCGCCCGTGATATTACCGAGCGCAGGGAACTGGAACGCCTTGTGGCGATCCAGGACAAAATGGGCTCACTTGGACGCGTGGCTGCCGGAATTGCCCATGAAATTAGAAATCCTTTATCGACGATTAACGTCTACCTGAGTACTTTGAAGCGGCTTCTTGAAAGTGCTGAATTCGATTCGGTCAATTTGACGAACATCAAGGAATCCATTGAAGAAATGGATTGTGCATCCCATAAAATTGAAACGGTTGTTAAGCGGGTCATGGATTTCTCAAAGCCGAGTCCACATAAGATGCAATTAATGAACGTTAACCAATGTGTCAGAAATGCCGTTGACCTTTCAGCGGTTACTTTAAGAAAGAGCGGGGTTTTGCTGGAGTTGAAACTGAATAAGAACCTGCCTGAGTGTTATATGGATAGTTTGCTGATTGAACAGGTGATGCTTAACCTGATCACCAATGCCATAGAAGAGCTGACGGAGAGTGAAGGGGACAAACGACTGCTGGTGGAAACAGCGGAAAGGGATCTGGGGGAAGGCGAGTCGTCCATTGTTATCACAGTAGCCGATTCCGGCTCAGGAGTGGTTCCAGAGCTGCGTGACAAGATCTTTGATCCATTTTTCACAACCAAACATTATGGTTCAGGTATCGGACTTAGTATCTGCCACAGAATTATCAGTGACCACCAGGGTAGTTTTCACGTTTCAACCAGCAAATGGGGAGGTGCGCTCTTTGCGGCGGAATTTCCTGTCAAAAAAGAGGCGGTAAACTGATGCTGACCTTTTCCATCTATATAGTCGATGATGAGCAGTCGTTAGCCAGGGGAATAGCCCTGAGTTTATCAAAGGACTATCGGACCATGTCATTTACGACTGCTGAAACGGCGCTTCAATCGATGACGAAGAATACTCCGGACCTCGTCCTGCTTGATATCGGGCTGCCTGGAATGAATGGCGTTGAAGCATTACGTACGATAAAAAAGGATTATCCTGATATTGTGGTCATAATGATAACTGCTTTTGAGGATATCAAAACAGTTATTTCGGCGATGCGGTTGGGAGCTTATGATTATATTGTTAAACCCATCCAGATGGACAGCCTGGAGATAACGGTAAGGAACGCGCTGGAAAGCATCAGGCTGAGAAAAGAGGTTCATGCCTTACAGGAACAATATCTCACGGAGAACCTGCCTTTTTTTGTTGGTGAAAGCAAGGTCATCCAGGAGGTGATGCAGTATATTGAAAACGTCGCGAAGAGCTCTGATACCCCGATTCTTGTTCTCGGCGAATCAGGTACAGGCAAAGAACTCATTGCCAGCGCTATCCATTTCAGAAGTCCAAATTTCAAAGGGCCGTTAATCCCGGTCAACTGTGCCGCTATTCCCAAAGACCTTCTCGAGAGCGAGCTGTTCGGCTACGAGAGAGGTGCTTTTAGCGGGGCAAAATCGACTGGTAAAAAAGGCCTTATCGAACAGGCAGCAGGGGGTACCCTTTTTCTCGATGAGATTGGTGACCTGGATATTGATGCCCAGGCGAAACTTTTGCGATTTCTTGAATCAGGTGAGTTTTATAAAGTTGGTGGAACCAAAACAGTACACGTCCAGACAAGAGTCGTATCGGCAACCAACAAGGATCTCCTAAAAATGATAGAGGACGGGTTGTTTCGAGAAGATCTCTATTTCCGGATCGGGGTTGTCAAACTTGAAGTTCCTTCTTTGCATGATCGCCCTGAAGATATTCTGCCTATAGCCAAACATTTTCTGATGGAATTCAGCAACAAATTCGGTAAATCGTTTAGCGGCCTGACCTCAGAAGCAGAGCGAGCCTTGCTGCGCTTTCACTGGCGCGGAAATGTTCGTGAATTAAAAAATATCATAGAAAGAGCAGCACTTATTGGCAAAGGGCCGGAACTTACCCTGCTGGACCTTGGGATACAGGAGGCTGTTCGTGCCGATGAACAAAAACATCTGCCTGACGAATTAACTCCTGCACTTTCTCAAACTGGAACTGATTTGCCTTCCTTTTTGGAATCGATAGAAAGACACTATATTGAAGAAGCCTTGAGGATCACAAAGAACAATGAGACCAAGGCTGCCGAGCTTCTCCACTTTAAGTATTCTACGTTTCGCTACCGCCGAAGGATGCTCAATATACCGTGAGATGTGAAATAAGCCCCTGGCTGTCATTGTCCCTCCGTCGTGCGAAAACCGCATGTGTCTGCAATTTTTTGTAGATCGTCGCCTCGTTCACGTTCTTACTCTGCATTGTTTTTGTAAAATATAGGAATCAATACACTTTTTTGATTTCGCATAACTGGCATATTCTCTGCATCAACAGAGAAAAGCGGCTTAGACATTCATTGCATCCTTGAACCTGAGGTATGTGATAACACAGCAACCATTTTTCCACGTAAGTATTACGTGAGGAGGACTCCAAAAATGAAAAATATACTTCTCGCCACAGACCTCTCACCTGATTCCATACGCGCTTTTGAACGGGCAATAAGACTCGCGTCAACCTTGAAGAGCAAACTTCATATTCTGCATGTCTGTCCTCTGTATTCGTTCACCGGAAAAAAAAAGCAGCGAATTTCCCTGAAGCAGGACGCTGAGGATATGATCCATAACTTCCTTGGTACCCTCAAAGGAATAAAAAACATAAAAACATCCATTACCGTAAAAGAGGGTGGAGAACCCTTTGCCGAAATCATCAAGCGTGCTGAGAAAGTGAGAGCCGGGCTGATTGTCATGGGCATGCATGGCAAGGCGAATGTCCTGGATATGTTTGTCGGTACAACAATTGAAAGGGTTATCCGTAAAGGAATGAGACCTGTGCTGATGGTCAGAGATAAGCCGGTGAATGATTACAGAAATGTATTGGTCGGCACGGATTTTTCTTATGGATCAAAGCAAGCCCTCCATGTTGCCGCCGCAATGGCCCCAGCGAGTGTTTTGCATCTCGTTCACTCCTACCTTGTTTTTCAAGATTATGGTGGTGAAGACATGATTATCTATACGAAAGAGTATAATAAGAGGTATGTTGCCGACAGGCTGGAGGAATTTGTCAAAGAGAATAAAAAGGTGCTGAAAAAGTACAACGTTAAGCCGCAAAATTTCCACTATAAAAACGTGATAGGAGAGTCCTCCGCCACCCTGATCCGTGAAGCTGAAGAGCTTAAATCAGACCTCATTGCCATTGGCACGCACAGCAATACCAGTCTGATGCCCTATAAGCTTGGTGGCACTGCAAAAGACATTCTTACCACCCCGCCCTGTGATGTTTTGGTAGTAAAGGGTTTGTGAGGAGACAGCGGAGCAGAGCACCTGAGAAATGCAGTGTTGATGGGGCCGGAGACAGGCCATGATCACCGCCAGACCGGATATTAATCGAGATCAGCTCCCCGTTACGTCCCTCGTGCCGTTTCTTCTTATTGCTTTTGGAATAGCGTGGGGGATCTTTGCGCTTTTTATCCTCTTCCCCCAGGAGGTCGTTGAGATATCTGGTGAACTGACTGGAGAACATCCGCTCTTTTTCCTGGCGGTGTATGCACCGGCAATAGCTTCTTTCATAATTGTTGTCCACTACGGGGGCGTTGGAGGTTTACGGAGTTACCTGGCGAGGCTGCTGCTCTGGCGTTGTTCCATCTCCTGGTATGTTTTTTTATTTATTGGTATTCCACTTCTCTATATCGGCGGAGCTGCGGTTAAAGGAAATTTTTTCGAACAATCGCTACCTCTTTCTATATCTCAGTCGCTAACGGTGGCATTGCTTCTAACTGCGATCAAGGGCCCAGTGGAGGAATTCGGTTGGCGGGGGCTGGCTTTGCCTCTACTGCAACGAAAGTTCGCGCCCATTTGGGCCGGGTTGATTCTCGGCATTATTTGGGGATTCTGGCACCTGCCGGCGTTCCTGCTGAGCGGAACACCGCAGAGCGCCTGGGCAT